>JADGRA010000062.1 GCA_017881265.1 Myxococcaceae bacterium
ACGGCGGCGGCGGGGGTGGCTACGGCGGCGGTGGGGGTGGCGGCGGCGGCTACGGCGGCGGTGGGGGCGGCGGCTACGGCGGCGGTGGTGGGGGCGGCGGCTACGGCGGTGGTGTGGGCGGCGGCTTCGGCGGCGGTGGGGGCGGCGGCAATGGAGCCGGCGACGACGAGCGCCGGGGCACCCGCGGCGGCTTCGGGCGCAAGAAGGTGTGCCGCTTCTGCACCGAGAAGAGCAAGCCGGACTACAAGGACCAGGCGGCGCTCAAGTACTTCGTGACCGAGCGCGGGAAGATTATTCCCCGCCGCATCTCCGGCAACTGCGCCAAGCACCAGCGCCAGGTGGCGACCGCCATCAAGCGCGCCCGTGGCATCGCGCTCATCCCGTACAACGCGCTGGTGGGGTAGGGAGCAAGCCATGCCGATGAAAGTCATCCTCCGCGAGGACGTCCCCAACCTGGGCAAGTCCGGGGACCTCGTCTCCGTGAAGCCGGGCTTCGGGCGCAACTACCTGCTTCCCCGCAAGCTGGCCGTGCTGGCCAACGAGTCCAACGTGCGGCAGTTGGCCCACGACCGCGAAGTCATCGCCGCCCAGCAGGCGAAGCTGCGGGGCGCCGCCCAGACGCAAGCCCAGAAGCTGGAGGCAGTGGTGGTGCGCATCAGCCGTAAGGTGGGCGAGCAGGACAAGCTCTTCGGCAGCGTCACCTCGCTGGACATCGCCGAGGCCCTGGCCGCGCAGGGGCTGAAGGTGGACCGCCGGTCCATCCACCTGGCCGAGCCCATCAAGACGACGGGGAAGCACGCCGTGGAAATCCGCCTGCACCGGGAAGTCACCTCCACCATTCATGTCGAGGTCTCGCCGCAGGCCTGAGGCAGGTGTAAGGCGCGGGCCCCGGCCGGTTCCGGGGGGTTGTCAGGGGAACCGCGGATGGTTCCCTGAAGTATGAGGAGCGAGAGTCCAGCAATGGCGGTGGGGCGGCTGGAGACTTCGGAGTTACGGCGGCCATTGCAGGACCTGGCCGCCGAGCGGGCCGTGCTGGGCGCCATCCTCACCGACAACACGGTGGTGGCGGCGGTGGCGGAAGTGGTGCACCCGGACGACTTCGCAAGCCCGGGCCACGTCCACATCTTCTCCGCCATGTTGGGGCTCGACTCCACCCAACGTCCGGTGGACCACCTCACCCTCAGCGAGGAGCTGAAGCGGCGGGGCCAGCTGCAGGCCGTCGGCGGTCCGGCCTACCTCATGTCCCTGGACCAGGTGGTGCCGGTGCCCTCCAGCGCCGTCACCTACGCCAACATCGTCAAGGACCAGGCGGTGCGTCGCCGGCTGGCCGAGGCGGGCCGGGAAATCCAGGAGCTGGCCAGCCAGGACTCGGGCGAGCTCGACGCCATCCTGGACGAGGCCGAGCGCCGCGTCTTCCTCCTCGCGGAACGCAAGCGCGAGGGGGACCTGAAGCCGGTGCGCGAGCTGATGGAGCGCACCCTGGACCTGCTGGACCGGATGAAGCTGTCGGCCAGCGGCGTCACCGGGCTGTCCACCGGCTTCCTCGACCTGGACATGCAGCTGACCGGCTTTCACAAGGGCGAGCTGCTGGTGCTGGCCGCCCGGCCGGGCGTCGGCAAGACGTCGCTGGCGATGAATATTGCCCTGCACGTCGCCCTGAAGGAGTCGGTGCCGGTGGGAATTTTCTCCCTGGAGATGCCCGCCGACCAGCTGCTGATGCGGCTTCTGGCTGCCTCCGCCCGGGTGGACATGAAGCGCCTGCGCGGAGGACGTCTCACCGCGCACGACGAGGAGAAATTCCAGGAGGTGGCGGGAAGCCTCTTCAATGCCCCCCTGTACATCGACGACACCGGGGCCCTGTCCCCCTTCGACCTGCGGGCCAAGGCCCGCCGGCTGAAGCAGAAGAATGCGCAGCTCGGCCTCCTGGTGGTGGACTACCTGCAGCTGATGCACCAGAAGGGCCGGGTGGAGAGCCGGCAGCTGGAAGTCTCGGAAATCTCCCGCTCCCTTAAGGCACTGGCCAAGGAGCTGGACTGCCCCATCCTCGCGCTGAGCCAGCTCAACCGGAAGGTGGAGGAACGCAAGGGCGGCCGGCCCATGCTGTCGGACCTGCGCGAGTCGGGCGCCATTGAACAGGACGCTGACGTCGTCATGTTCATCCACCGCGACGACGAGGAGGACACGGACCCGGGTGGCTACGGCTCCCGCGGCGCGGTACCGGTGGAGCTGATTATTGCCAAGCAGCGCAACGGGCCGACCGGCACCATCGACCTCGTCTTCCTCTCCGAATTCACCCGCTTCGAGAGCCGCGCCCGGGAGCCCTGAAGGCTAGTCCCTGCAGGTAGCGCCGCACCGCGCCCCGGGCCAGCGCCACCGCGGCCGGGGCCTCCAGTCCCCGGGCCAGCCCGGTGGCCAGCGTGGAGGCAAACCGGCAACCGGTGCCCCGCTGCGTCGGGCGACGCGCCAACCGCGGGCCCGTCCACTGCAGCACGCGCCTTGGCTGCACCAGCACGTCCACCGGCGGCCCGGCCAGGTGGCCCCCTTTCACCACCACGGCCGCGAAGCCTGCCGCGCACAAGGTAGCGGCCATTTCCTTCACCGCCTGGACGGAGGCGGGGATGGACGGCCCGCCGCACAGCCAGGCCAGCTCGGCCAAATTCGGCGTCAGCCACACGCGGGGACCGGCCAGGGCAACGTAGTCCTGCGGACGTAAAGCGGACAGGCGCTCGCCGCGCGAGGTGCGCACCACCGGGTCCACCACCAGCGGGACGCCGAGGCGGACGAGGCGCGGCCACAGCACGGCCAGTGTCCGCGCGTCAGGCACCACGCCCAGCTTCACGCCGGCGGGGCGCTTCCAGGCCAACGCCGCGTCCAACTGCGCCGCCAGCAGCGGCGCACGGACGCGGACGCTGCGGAAGTGGCGGCCTTGGGCGGTCAGGACGGTGGCCAGTCCCAGCGGGACGCCGCCCGCGGCGGACACCGCCTGGACGTCCGCCAACAGCCCCATGCGGCCGGTCGGCTCCAGGCCCGCCGCCACCAGGACGGCCGGGGGACTAGCGGCGCGTCTCACGGGCCTTCTGGACGAGCGCCCGGTACAGCCCGAGCTGCAGCGGCATGCTTTGCAGCAGCAGCTCCGGGTGCCACTGGACGCCCACGGCGAAGGGGTGCTCCGTGGATTCGATGGCTTCCACCACCCCGTCCGGGGAGGAGGCGCCCACCCGCAGCGTCGGCGCCAGGCGGGAGACGGCCTGGTGGTGCGTGGAATTCACCATCAGCTGTCCGCGGCCCAGCACGTCGGCCAGCGTCGAGCCCTCGCGCACCTCCACCGGGTGGCTGGGCTGCGTCCGGTCCGTGCGCTGCTCGTGCTCCTTGGCGCCAGGAAGCTCGCGGCGCAAGTCCTGGTAGAGCTCCCCGCCGAGGACGACGTTGAGCAGCTGCATGCCGCCGCAGATGGCCAGTATGGGCAACTTGCGCCGCAGCGCCGTCTGCAGCACCAGCGTCTCGAAGGCCGTGCGGCCGGGCTTGAGCGGGCCGAGCCCCTCTTTCGGGGCCTGCCCGTAGGCCTCCGGCGGGATGTCGAAGGCCCCGCCCGTCACCACCACGCCGGCCACCCGGTCCAGGTAGGCTTCCACCACGGACGCTTCGCTGCTGAGCGGAAGCACCAGAGGCAGGCCCCCGGCGCGCAGCACGGCATCCGCGTAGGCCGTCTTGACGACGTAGCGGGAGACGTCCCCTTCGGCCTCCACGTCCGGGGTAATGCCCACCACGGGGCGACGCAGCGCAATGCCGTGCGGTCTCACGCGTCCGGTATGCCTCGTTCCTGGACGCCGCGCAGGAATTCTTCCTGCAGTAGGCGCGCCCGCCCGGCAATGTCCTCGGCGCCGAGCAAGTCCGACACCACCGCGGCCCCGTGGGCCCCGGCCCGGGCCACGCCGCGCATGGACGCAAGCCCAATGCCGCCGATGGCCACCACCGGCAGCGGACTTGCGACCACCACCCGGGCCAGCCCCGCAAGGCCGAGGAGGGGCGCCTCCACCTGCTTACTTCTCGGGGGGAAGATGGGGCCGAGGCCGACGTAGTCCGCCCCGGCGGCCCGGGCCGCCTGCGCCTCCTCGGCGCTGCGCACCGTCACCCCCACCAGCGCCTGCGGGCCCAACAGCTGGCGGGCCTCCTCCGGCCGGAGGTCCTCCTCGCCCACATGGACGCCATCGGCATGGGACAGCAGCGCCCAGTCCACCCTGTCATTGATGAGAAGCAGGGCCCGGGCGGCGCGGGCCTGCGCCACCGCCTGTCGGGCGAGGGCCACTGCGGCCGCACCCTGGGTGCGCTTCAGCCGCAGCTGCAGCACGCGCACCCCGCCCGAGAGCAGTGCCTGGATTTGCGCCAGCACGGGCATTTCGGGGCGGGCCGTGTCGTCAGCCAGGGCGTAGAGGCCAGGGGGAAACATGGGCAGGGGCCCCCGCCAGTTGACGCCGGGGGCCCGTGCGCTAAAAGTCCCGCGCCCGGGGTACTCCCGGCAAGGACTGCACGAGGCTTCACCCCAAAATGGCCGACACTCTGGACCCCAAGCTGTTCGATAAGCGCACCGCCGCCCGTTACCGGGACTCCGGCCTCCTCGACGAGAAGGTGTGGGAGAAGCACCTGAAGTCGCTCCCCGACCTGGCCGAGGAGACCCTCACCGTCGAAACCCGGATGAGCTCCGACCCGGACGACGACGAGGAAGACTGACGAGGGGACGAGGGCGTGAGTGAACGGCGCGGGGAAAGCTTCGTCATGCACGGCCCCGCGGGGACCGGCCCCATCGACTTCACCACCTTCCTGCTCGGGCTGGCCAGCTCGGCCCTCATCCACATGGGCGCCCAGCCCCACCCCGAGACGGGCTTCGTCCAGCGGGACGAGGTGCTCGCCCGCCAGAGTCTGGACTTGCTCGCGCTCCTCAAGGAGAAGACGCGGGGCAATCTCTCCCCCGAGGAGGAGCGCCTCTTCTCCGCCCTGTTGACGGACCTGCGCCTGAAGTTTCTTGGGAACGCCCCGCCTTGAGCGGTGAGGCCGGCGCGTTGCCGGGCCGCCTGCGCCTGGCCTCCCTGCTCACCGTGGTGCTGGCAGGCCTGTGCGGCCTCTTCTCGTCCTGGGACGGCTTCTCGCTGGTGCGTCTGGACGAGTTGAAACAGGCCCAGCCAATCTTCAAGTCCTCGGCGGACCCGGCCCTGGCCGAGCGGCTGTGGGCCTCCCGGCTGCTCGCACTGGAGCACATGCGCGAGCCGCGCATGGTGGTGCTGTTTGCCCTGGCGCTGGCCTGTTCCTTGACCTTCGTCGCCTCCACCCGGCTGCTGCGGCCGGCGGGGTTTCCGCGCGAGGGCGTGCGGCGCATCCTCGTCTGGGGGCTGGTGGCGGCCGCCGCGCTGCGCACCATCAACGGCGCCCAGGACACCGTGCTGGACCAGGGCACGGCGGAGGTCATGCGGCAGGGCCTGGCATTGCCCGACGGGCTGTCCGGCACCAGCGCGGAGGAAGTGCGGCGCATGCTTGGGCCGGCCATCTTCCTCTTCACCATCCTGCGGACGGTGCTGGTGGTGGGGCCGTTCCTCCTGCTGAGTCAGTACTTCCGCTCGGCCAGGGTGAAGGAGTGGGTGGCCCGCGAGGACGCCAAGTCCCCGTGAGCGAGCCTGCACCAGCCTCAAAGCACCACGGCGCGGACCAGACGGGCCTGCGCCTCATCATCGGCTACAAGCTGCTGAAGGGCGCCCTCGCCATCGCCTCCGGCATCGTCATCGGCGGGGCCCTGGCCTTCGGCTTCGGACCCAAGTTGCAGGAGCACGCCGCCCGCGTGCACGAGCACGTCACGAGCGCTTGGGCACTGCATGCGGCCGAGCTGATCAGCAAATTGACGACGCCGCGCTGGCTGCGCTGGTCCGCGTTGGCGCTCGAGCTCGACGGAGCGGTGTGCTGGCTCGAGGCGTGGGCGCTGAAGGAAGGACACGCCTGGGGCCCCTGGCTGGTGGTGGTCATCACCGCGCTCTTCCTCCCGGCGGAAGTCTTCGAGCTGGTGCGCAGCCCGCGCCTCAGCCGCGCGTTGCTCCTGGTCGGCAACATGGGCGTCCTGGTGTTTCTCGCCTGGTACGCGCGGCGCCACGCTTCCCGCCGGGTGCCTCGGGACATGCCTCCGCCGCCGCCCGCGACACCGGCCTGAGTCCTGGAAGCCTCCCAGCGCGAGGGCCGCAATGCGGCGGCGCGCGTCCCGAACTCACGTCACCAGCTTCGCCATCATCCAGACGAAGAGGAGCAGCTGGACGCAGAAGAACGCTGCTCGAACGAGAACCTGCCACGGGCCAACGCCAGAGAGGTGCGCCAGCGTCTGTCCCATCCGCGCATAGAGGACAACCGGGGCCAACCCGTCAATGGCAACAAGCCGCCCGGTGGCAAAGGCCACCAGCACAATGGCCCCAAACACCGGCAGACTTTCGAGGCAATTGGCATGGGCGTCCTCCATCCGGAGGAATAGCGATGGGTCGTCCATGGGCTTGGCGCCCCGTGGCCAATGATTGATGCGCGTCCCCAGGGCCACTCGGACACCCCGCTGAAGAAACACGAGGACCACCAGGAGCAGGGTCCAGGCGGCGAATCCGAACAGCGCTTGAAGAGCTGACATGGCGTTTCCCCTTGAAAGAGTCGTGCTCGCTTCTGGTCTTGCGCCGCACGGGCCGCGGTCCCCTCCGGACTGCAACCCCCATTAGACGCTCACTTCAGCCCGGGCTTCTCCATGTCGCGCAGGTTGGTGCTGAAGACCTGACCGGTGGCGGTGAGGGTGACTTTCACCAGTGCCCCTCCCAGGTTGCCGTTGCGCAGAGGGTTCAGCTCCACCACCACCTTGTCGCCCGGGTTGAGCGCCTTGCGGTTCCAGCCGGTGCGGGTGAGGTTCCCGGGGCTGGTCATCTCCAGCGTCCACAGGTCGGGAGTCTTCGGGTCCTTCCCCTCGGTGTTCACCCACAGCACGACGTGCGGGTTGGTCCACTGAAACTCCTTCACCGTGCCGGTGATGGTCACCGTCTTGGTGAAGTCGAACATGGCGAAGGAGTGGTGGGCAAAGGCGGGCAGCACGAGCGCCGTGAGGGCGGCCAGCACCACCAGCCTGCGAGGAAACCGCTTCATCGGTTGACTCCTATTTGGCCTGCGGGACGGGATTGCCGTCCGCATGGGGAATGGGCACGAACACGGCATTGCCCTTGTCGTCCTTGCGCTCGGCGAAGCTGCCCTGCAGGCAGACGCCTTCCACAATGTCGTACTTGCGCGCGCGCTGGCGAAAGTAAATGCGCGTCGTCTTCCAGGGCGCGGTCAGCACGTGGGGCGCAATAATCTCCAGGTCGTCGTGCAGGACATCGGCTGCAGCCAGGTGGATGCGCTCGATGACGTGCAGGTCGCCGTTGTTGGGAATGCCGACCGCCTCGCTGACGGCCAGGTAGGCCTGGGGCAGCACCCCGATGGTGTCCACCACCAGGGTGTCGCCTTCCCAGTGGCCGATGGAGTGGCCGTGAAACGTCGGGTCCGGGTCTGCTGGGTGGGGGCGCCCGTCGGTGTAGATGCGCCGCAGGCGGTTCCCGTCCATCTCCCCGAGGATGGTGACTCGTCCCGGCGTGAAGAGGAACTCGAAGGCATTGTGGGTGATGAGCATCCAGGTGGGCATGCCCTCCGGGAGGCAGTCGATGAAGAGCCCCTTCGGCCGCCCGGCCTTCTCCTCCGCCACCATGGCGGCAATCTGCTCGGCCACCTTCGGCTGCCAGGGCACCGGGTCGGTCCTGATGCGCTTGTCCTGGTCGGAGATGTAGGGCGTCCACACCCCGCTCCAGTCGGGAAGCTTGGCAATGGCGGCCCAGGCGCCCGGCTTGGGCGGAGGGTTGACCGTTCCTGTGGCCTGTTCCTCGGCGCGCAGCGGGCCTGCGAGCGACAAGACCGCGGCCGCGAGGAGCACAGCGCGTTTCCATCGGTTCATGCTTTCCCCCAACGTCGGTCTCCGGAGCCGAAGGCGAACTCATTTCCGGCTCGCCAGTCAAACGCTTGTCAGTGGCGGTACGTTTCGGACGAGACCTGTCGGCGTGGTTTGCGGCCGATGGGCGAACGGTCCACTTCAGCGCTGCATGGGCCGGAGGCCCCCCCAAGTCTACACGATGACGGTCGATTCACCGGAGTTTCGACCGCTCGGCTTTGGAGACGCTCAATTGCTGTCGGTCTCGTCTTCGGGCGAGCTCGCGCTCTTCCTTCGTCCCAAGTCGGATGGCTTCGCCCGAGGGTCGGGCACGCTCGCCCGAGTCGCGGCCATGGGAGGGACACCGCGCGAACTCGCAACCCAGATCGAGGACGCCGACTGGGCACCTGACGGAGACTGCATGGCTGTCGTACGATTCGACGGAGTTCGTAGCCGCCTCGAATTCCCCATCGGCCATGTGCTCTTCGATTCGAGCGGTCGAATAAGCAGTCCTAGAGTCTCACCCTCCGCCGACCGCGTTGCGTTCGTGGACAGGATGCATATTGCGTCGGCTGCCGAGGCGACCAGGACGACGAACAGGCAGGATTTCCCCCTCCGAGAGACCGGCAACGCTTGAACCTGGAACAACAGCCTTTGACGCCGGAAGTCACGGGTTCAAGTCCCGAACTCCCCGCTTCCAAATCGTTGAACTTGCTGCGGGTTTCTGAGGCGTGCGAAGTGTCCGCCACGGATCCGCCACGACCACCCCGCTCCATAGTGGTCCGGGTCGGGAGGGCCAGCGGCCCAGCGCGAGCCGCAAGCTCAGGCCCCCCACACCTCGCGCAAAAGGCGCAGGAAGTTTCCCCCGAGCACCTTGGCGATTTGCAAGCTGGAGTACTGGCGCGCGCTCAAGAGCTCCGCCAGACGCTCGAAGCGGTTTGCCACATTGAGATCCGGAACGAAGGTGTAGACATTCGCGTCCTCGCCGGGCGCCGCAATGCCCAACTTCTTGCGCTCCTTCACTTCGTCGGCAAACTTCCTCTGGAATTCCGGCGTCACCGCCACGGGCGAAATGGAGCCGTCCGTCCCGACGCCCACGTGGTCTTCCCCACAGACGTCCAAGGCGTGCTGGAGGTGGCGGAGGACATCCTCGGCCATGGGCTGTCCTTGGGTGCGCAGGTATGGCATGAGGTAGATACCCACGTAGCCGCCACGCTCTGCCAGCTTGCGCAACTCGGCGTCCGTCTTGTTGCGAGGGTGTGGCGCGACGGCGGCACAGCCGGTGTGCGAGATGGCCACCGGCTGCCTTGAGGCGTCGATTGCCTCCAGGGTGGTGCGCTCGCCGGCATGGGACAGGTCCACCAGCGCCCGGCGGGCATTCAGCCGGGCGATAAGCTTTCGCCCGAACTCGGAGAGGCCCGCGTTACCCGGCTCCATGCAGCCGTCGCCGACGAGGTTGCGGCGGTTATACGTGAGCTGAAAAATCCGGATGCCAAGGTTCCAGAAAGTGTCCACGCGCTCCAAGTCCTCGCCCAAGGGCGTCGTGTCCTGAAAGCCGTAAATGAGTCCCAGCTGGCCGCTGCGTTTGGCGGCGACGACGTTGGCCGCCGTGCGGACTTCTAGAAGGACGTCGGGGTGCGCCGCCACTTGCGCACTCCAGTAGGCCAAGTTGCGGATGGTTCTGTCGTAGTCGACCGCGTAGCTGCCCACGCCGCTGACGGTGAGATTTACGGCCGTGAGGCCGGAGGCGCGGACGTCCGAGAGGGCGCCGGCGCTGAGGGGCGCGAAGTCGTCGCTGCCATAGACACCTGGGCCGCCGAGCGAATCGATGACCACCGCCTCGCGGTAGCCGGGCCAGCCGGTCGCCTTGGCAGGCGCGGCACGCACGGCACCACGCCACAGGGAGGCCGTGGACGCGATCCCCAACAGGGACAGAAAGGTGCGGCGCGGGAAGAGACGCGGCATGGGGCGCTGAGGCATGTTCTCACGTGTCCCAGGAGAATGGGGGAGGCACCTTGGCCCAACCCGCGGTACGAGGCGCCTCGGGTTTTTGGTTTGCCGCGCCGTCGCGAGGCTTTGCTAGGACTCTTGTCCACCCTGAGGGAGGGCTTTGGATGCGGAACAAGTCCGTGGAGGCTTGGGCATGCCTCGTCGTCGTCGTTTCGGGGCTGGCGTGGGCGAAGCCCGAGGAGTTTGGACCCGGCTACGACATTGCCATGAGCCGGATGGTGCCCATGCGGGATGGCGTCGAGCTCGAGGCGTGGATTACCAAGCCCTCCCACCTCCAAGGGAAGGCGCCCGCCGTCCTCACCCTCACCCAGTACGACATCGACGACGAGCGCCGGGGCGGCTCCCGGGGGGAGGCCGCGGGCTTCGCCAAGCGGGGCTATGTCTTCGTCCAAGTGCTGGTGCGTGGACGCGGGCGCTCAGGGGGCGTAAAGAGCGACAACATCGGGCTCCAAGTGGGGCGTGACGGGTACGACGTCGTCGAGTGGATTGCGTCCCAGCCCTGGAGCGACGGCCACGTCTTCACCTTCGGCGGCTCCTACGTGGGCATGACGCAGTGGCGCATCGCCGTGCAGCACCCCCCGCACCTCACCGCCATCGCCCCCTACGTGCCGATTTACCCGGGCTGGGACATCCCCAACACCAACGGCATTCCCCAAGCGTGGACAACCGTCATTCTGGGACTCGTCTCCGGACGCCAGCTCAACAACGGCTTCGCTGCAAACCCCTCGTACTGGATGGGGAAGATGCTCGAGCACTACGCCGCCCAGCGGCCCTTCTCCGAATTGGACGAGGCCATGGGCATCGCCGCCGACGACTGGTGGATGCAGGACGCGCGCGGAAAGAGGCTGTCCTTCTTCAAGATGTGGCTAGACCACGTGGGCGACGAGGCTTTCAACCTCGCGGCAGAACCCAAAGCCCAGGACTACGCCCGGATGGACTTCCCCATCCTCACCGTGACGGGCTTCTTCGACGACGACCAGCCGGGCACGCTTCGCTACTACCGCGGTTACGTGGCCCACGCGCCGGCCGCAGCGGTGCGCCGCCATTTCTTCGTCATCGGTCCGTGGAACCACGGCGGCACCCAGAAGCCGAGCAAGGAAACCGACGGACTCGCCGTGGCCGACGCCGCAGTCTTGGACATGACGAAGCTCCACGCGGACTTCTACGACTGGGTGCTGGGGCGCGGGCCGCAGCCCGCCCTCCTCCGCAACCGCGTTTCGTATTTCATGATGGGCGCAGACGAGTGGCGCTACGCCGCCAGCCTCGAGGCCGCGTCCTCGGGCAAGGAGGAAACCTTCTTCCTGTCGGCCCCAGAAGGCACGCCCGAGGACGTCTTCCATTCCGGGCGGCTGCTACCGAAGGCACCATCAGCCGAGCCTCCGGCGATGCTCGTCAGCGACCCGCGGGAGCTTCCGGAATTGGAGGTGGCCAAGAACGCTCGTGCCGAGGACCTCACGAGCCAATTCCGCGCATTCCAAAAGCGCGCCCTCAACTTCCATTCCGAACCCTTTGAGAGGGACACGGAGGTGGCAGGCCACATTCGCCTCACCCTCTTCGTCCAGGCCGACGCCCCCGACTTCGACCTCTGGGCACAGCTCTTGGTGGTGTTTCCCGACGCCTCGGCGGTGCACCTGGGCGAGGACATCCGGCGCGCGCGCTTCCGCCACAGCCCTTTCCAGCAGGAGTTCCTCAAGCCCGAGGAGGTGGTCGAGATTCCGTTCGAGTTTCTCTGGACGGCGCGGCGGATTCCGGCCGGAGCGCGGCTCCGTCTCACCGTAGCGCCCCTCAACTCGCCCAACTACCAAAAGAATTACAACAGCGGCGGGCGCATGGGGTACGAGACGCTGAAGGACGCGCGGACGGCCCACATTCGCCTCTTCCACGACGGCGCCCATGCAAGCCGGCTGATGCTGCCCGTGGCTGCCCCGCCGGCTATCTCCGCCCCTTAGCGAGGCCGCTTCCCGCCGCCGGACATGCTCCCCCCTCGGCGCGCTTCCCCGGGGTTTCGCGTTGGCGTCTCGACCCTTGAGGGGGAGGGGCACAGGGTTGTCGTGGTTGAGGTGCCTGAGTTCGAGCAGGAGCCTACGCCCGGCCTCCCCCCGGCCACATCTTCGTCGGCATGGCACCACGTCGAACGACGTTCCGCTGGCGCTGGGAGCCCAGGGAGTTCTGCGTTCGATGACTCGGCCGCGGGGCGCTGACCGTTCCGTCAGTGTCTTACCGGGTGGGGCCGCGGGCAGCGGGGCCAATCCGCCCAGCGTCGTCCTTCCTCGGTGCAAGGGCGGCGTGCGCCGCGGCGAGCCGCGCCGCGGGCACGCGGAAAGGTGAGCAAGAGACGTAGCTCAACCCGAGCCGGTGGCAGAGGGCGATGCTCTTCGGGTCTCCTCCGTGCTCGCCGCAGATGCCTATCTCCATCTTAGGCCGGGTGGCGCGTCCGAGCTTCACCGCCATCGCCATGAGCTGCCCCACTCCGCGCTCGTCGAGGGTGGCGAACGGGTTTTCGGCGAAGACGCCTTTCTGCAGGTACTCGAGCAGGAAGCCCGTCTCGGCGTCGTCGCGCGAGATGCCGAAGGTGGTTTGGGTGAGGTCATTTGTCCCGAAGGAGAAGAACTGTGCATAGACGGCGACTTGGTCCGCGGTGAGTGCTGCCCGCGGGACCTCAACCATCGTCCCGAACTGGTAGCTCACCTTCTGCCCGCGTTCGGCCATCACCTGGCGTGCAGCAGTCTCGAGCATTCCCTGCTCAATCTTCAACTCGGTGCTATGGGCGACGAGGGGAATCATGATTTTCGGGAGGACCCGGACGCCGTCCTGCTGGCAATTGCACGCCGCTTCGAAAATGGCCCGCACCTGCATGGTCACGAGCTCTGGCATATGAATGCCGAGTCGCACGCCACGCAGCCCGAGCATCGGGTTCTGCTCGCGCAACGCCCCCACCGCGGTGAGCAGGGTGCGTTTGGAGCGGAGCTCCTTCTCCAGCTCGGCGGCCTCCCCATCTTTGAGACGGACCCGCGTCTCCAGCTCGGCAACGGCGCGCACCAGCTCGTCGTGCGCTGGCAGGAACTCGTGGAGCGGCGGATCGATGAGCCGGATGACCACCGGTTTCCCGCCCATCGCCCGGAAGAGCCCCTCGAAGTCGCTCCGCTGCATGGGAAGGAGCTGGGCGAGAAGGGGCGAGCGCTGCTCCGCGCTCCGGGACAAAATGAGCTTCTGGACCAGCGGCAGCCGGTCTGTCTCGAAGAACATGTGCTCGGTGCGGCAGAGGCCAATCCCCTCTGCGCCCAGGGCGCGGGCGCGCTCGGCGTCGCGTGGGTAGTCGGCGTTGGCCCACACCTTCAGCGTGCGAATGCGGTCCGCCCAGCCGAGAAGCTCGAGGAGGAAGGGGTCATCGAGCGACGCGACGACTGTCGGCAGCGTGCCGACGAACACCTCGCCCGTCGTCCCGTCGATGGAAACCAAGTCGCCTTCCTTGAGCTTTACCGGCGACCGCTTGACCTCCGCGACGCGACGTTCAGCGTCAATCTCCAGCGCCAGCACGCCCACCACGGCAGGCTTTCCGAACTGCCGCGCCACCAGCGCGGCATGGCTCGTGCGACCGCCGCGGCTGGTGAGTACTCCCCGGGCGGCGAGCAGGCCGTGGACGTCATCCGGCTTGGTTTCGGCGCGGATAAGGATGACCTCGCGCTTCTCCTGCGCCCAGCGCTCGGCCGTGTCAGCGTCGAAGGCGAGCTGTCCGGTGGCCGCTCCAGGAGAGACGTTGAGCCCAGAGGCGACCAGCCGCCCGTCGGCGCGGGCGGCGCGCATCGCGTCGAGGTCAAACTGTGGATGGAGAAAGAGGTCGACCTGGCCGGGTTCGACCCGCTGCACCGCCTCGGCGCGGGTAATGAGCCGCGCGCGGGCCAGCTCCACGGCGATACGCACTGCCGCCCGCGCGGTGCGCTTGGCGTCGCGCGTCTGCAGCATCCACAGCTTTCCGCGCTCGATGGTGAATTCGATGTCCTGGACTTCGCGGTAGTGACGCTCGAGGAGCCGGGAAATCCGTACGAGCTCCCGGAAGGCTGACGGCATCTCCTCGCGCAGCCCCGCGATGGGCTTGGTGGTCCGGGTTCCCGCGACGACATCCTCGCCCTGAGCGTTGGTGAGGTAATCGCCTTCGAGCTCGTTCTCTCCGCTGGAGACGTTCCGGGTGGTGGCCACCCCCGTGGCCGAGTCCAGCCCCATGTTTCCGAAGACCATCACGACGATGTTCACCGCCGTTCCGAGGTCATCGGGGATGCCCGCTGCCTTGCGGTAGTCCTGGGCGCGCTTGCCCTTCCAGGAGCGGAAGACGGCTTCGGTGGCGAGCCGGAGCTGCTCGAACGGGTCGGCGGGAAACTCCCGGCCGGCCTCGGTGCGGACGATGGTGCGAAATCGAGTCGTGATGTGCTGGAGGTCTTGTGCCGAGAGCTCGGCGTCGTTCTGCACGCGCCGCCTCTTTCGAAAGTCACCGAGGACCTCCTCGAAGCGCTCGTCCCGAACGCCGAGCACGACCGACCCGTACATCTGCACCAGGCGGCGATAGGCGTCCCAGGCGAAGCGCGGGTCACGGGTGAGGCTCGCCAGACCAACCACCGTCTCGTCGTTGAGGCCGATGTTCAGCACGGTGTCCATCATTCCCGGCATGGAGAACTTCGCCCCGGAGCGGCAGGAGACGAGCAACGGGTTGGCCGTGTCGCCGAAGCGCTTCCCCGTGCGACGCTCCAACTCGTGCAGCGCAGAGACCTCCTCCTCCCAAAGTCTCTTCGGCCACTCGCCCGCGGTCAGGAAGGCACGACAAGCGTCCGTGGTGAGGGTGAAGCCGGGAGGGACGGGCAACCCCAGTCCGGTCATCTCGGCCAAGTTTGCTCCCTTGCCGCCGAGCAACGCACGGACGGCATCCCGCGTCCTCTCGCGTCGCGTCACCCGGTCGAACTCGTCGAAGCGGTACACCCAGCGGGTACTCTGCCTCGGCGGCCGTGTCCTCGGTGCTGGTCTAGCCATCGTCCAAGCCTCCCGGAGTACCGGCTGCAAGCCAGAGGGCCTCTCGCGCTGGTGGCCCCGGGGGGGGCTTGTATGGGGATGCGGGGCCGCCCTCAAGCACGGGAGAGCGTCGAGCTCTGCGTATTTGCCTCCCAGTCGACGGAGTGCGCAGAGCTCGAGACGTGGCGCGAAGGAGGGCGGGCGCGTTTCGAGGCCCGACCCATGCGCCGCGACCTCCGGGGGCCGCATCGTCACGCCACGGCAGACGCCCGCTTCAAAGGCGACGACTGCCTGTCACATCTCATGCACGGTAGACGCGTTCGATGTACTCCCCGAGCATCCGCCGGGTGGTGAAAGTCGTACCCACCTTGCGCAACGACGCCCTAATCCGCGTCACCCACGCGCAGGGCACTTCCCCCTCGCTTTGCCCATAGAAACAGGGGACCACTTCCCGCTCGAGGAGCCCGTAGAGCGCGTCCGCGTCCTGCGCGTCCTGGGCCTCCTCGCCGAGGTCTGGGTGGGCGGGGAGGGCCCAGCCCGTCTGAGGCTCATACCCCTCACACCACCAGCCGTCGAGGACGCTCAGGTTGAGCCCGCCGTTGAGCGCCACCTTCATCCCGCTCGTGCCGCTGGCCTCCAGCGGGGAGCGAGGCAGGTTGAGCCAGACGTCGCAGCCCGAGACGAGCTCGTGCGCCACAGCGAGGTCATAGTCCTCGAGAAACACCACGTGCGACGACGCCCCCTCGCCACCCTTCAGCCCGAAAATCCGCTGAACCAAGCGCTTAGCGCCTTCGTCGGAAGGGTGGGCCTTTCCCGCGATGACCAGCTGCAGACGTCGCGGCCCGCGCAGCAACGCCAGCGCTCGGTCCGGATCGCGGACCAGCAGCTGCAGTCGCTTGTAGGCGGCCACGCGGCGCGCAAAACCGAGCGTCAGCACGCTGGGCTCGAACGTCCGCGCCGCGCCCTCGACGTAGCTGATGGGTTCTCCGCGGGCCAGCCGGTCGGCGATGCTCTTCGTTCTCACATAGTCCACCAGTCGCGCCCGCAGCGCCCGTCTTGCCGCCCAGATTTCGGCATCCGGAATCCCGTCCACCGCCGCCCACGCACGTGCGTCCCCCTCCATCCAGCCCGCGGGAAGGTGGCGGCGAAGCAACTCCCGGAACTCGGGTGCCATCCAGGTTGGCAGGTGGACCCCGTTTGTGACGTGGGTGATGGGGAGGTTCTCGAAGGCGACGCCCGGCCAGAGGGACTGCCACATCTGCCGCGCGACCTCCTCGTGGCGAGCGCTGACCGCATTAGCCCGGCGGCTGGTCCGGAGCGCCAGCTCGCTGACCCCGAAGGGTTGGGACGCATCAGTCGGGTGCGGCCGGCCCAGCGCGAGTAGGCGCTGCGCGTCAATTCCCAGCTCGGCGGGAAGGTGACCGAGGAGGTCGAGAAGCTCCTGCGCCTCGTAATGCTCGTTGCCCGCAGGCACCGGTGTGTGGGTCGTGAAGACGACCCGTTCCCGCACGGCGGCGATGGCTCTCTCGAAGTCTGCGCCCGCGGCCACCGCCTCACGTGCCAGCTCGAGAGAGGCAAGCGCCGCGTGGCCCTCGTTGAGGTGCACCGTCGACGGCGTGATGCCCAGCATGCGCAGCGCGCGCAGGCCACCGATGGCCAGCACCGCGTACTGCATCACACGGAATGCGCGGTCACCGATGTAGAGCGTCGAGGTGATCCAGCGGTCGACTGGTGCGTTCTGGACCACGTTGGTGTCGAGCAAGAAGAGCGGAACGCGTCCGACTTGGACGTGCCAGACTTGCGCGTGAACCGCGTGGCCGCGCAGGGTGATGTGCACGAGGCGCGGGTTGCCCTGCGCGTCGACCTCGAGGCGCATGGGCAGCTCCTCGGGATTCGACTCAATCCACGACTCGTTCTGCCAGCCGGAGCGGTCCAGCCGCTGGTGGAAGAAGCCCCGCCGGTAGAAGAGGCCCAGCCCGACCATGGGGAGGCCGCGGTCGGATGCCTCCTTCAGCACGTCCCCGGCGAGCACCCCGAGGCCTCCCGAGTAGATGGGGAGCGACGCGTGGAGCCCGAACTCAGCGCAGAGGAAAGCCACCGGCTTCTGCGGGGTGGGTCCGGTATCCTCGGCCCATGGCTTTCGGAGTTCCTCGACGAGCGCCCCCGCCAAGGCTTGGGAGCGCGCCACGAACTCTACGTCCCTCGAGACGGCAGCTAGGCGCGAAGCTGGGACGTCCCGCAGCAGCTTCACCGGGTTGTAGCCGGAAGCATTCCAGCGCTGCTCGTCGACTGCAGCGAAGAGCTCGCTCCCACCCGGCTGCCATGACCACCAGAGGTTGTACGCGAGGGAGGCGAGCGGCTGGAGTGGACCGGCAAGCCGCGCCGAGACTCCATCCTCAGCATGGGCGGACGGCTGTGACGAGCAGGGCGACAGTATCGACATGGCGGACCCTCGACAAACTCGTGCCAAAGTGAACAATCCCACGGGCTTCGGCCCGGTGCCACGTCCGGCGATGCGAGAACTTGGCTCTTCGCCAGGCTGTCCCAAGTTGGTGACGGTGGGCGCTGGCGGGTCTTCTACTATGGGTGAAGTGTGGCCAGTTCTCCCAAGTGGGGAAAGATTCCAGAGTCGACCAAGCAGGTCAGGTCTCGGAAACTGGAAAAGAGGTAGCTTTCTGTCCCTCAGCGGCGCGAGAGGGGAGAGCATGTCCGGCGACTCAAAGTTTGAGAGCTCGGGAATGGAGGACACCCTCGCGCTGCCGCCCAAAGCCAGCTCCGATGATGCGCCCGAGCCGGACACGGGAAGGCGAATCGGCCCCTACCGACTCGTCAAGCTCATTGGCGAGGGTGGCATGGGCGAGGTGTGGCTTGCCGAGCAACTCGATCCCCGGCGCCGGGTGGCCCTCAAACTCATCAAGGCGGGCATGGACACCAAGCAGGTGGTGGCCCGCTTCGAGTCCGAGCGCCAGGCCCTGGCCCTCATGGACCACCCCGCCATCGCCAAGGTTTTCGACGGCGGGAGTACGCCCGAGGGCCGGCCCTACTTCGTCATGGAGTACGTGGCGGGCGTCCCCATTACCGAGCACTGTGACACGCACAAGCTGTCCACCACCGCGAGGCTCGAGCTCTTCACCGAGGTCTGTGAGGGCGTCCAGCACGCTCACCAGAAGGCCATCATCCATCGGGACTTGAAGCCGTCGAACATTCTCGTCTCGCTGGCGGACGGCAAGGCTCAAGTCAAAATCATCGACTTCGGGATTGCGAAGGCCACCGGCTACCGGCTCACGGAGAAGACGCTCTTCACTGAGCTGGGCGCCATCATCGGCACGCCCGAATACATGAGCCCGGAGCAGGCGGACCTCACCGCGCAGGACGTGGACACGCGGACGGACGTCTACTCGCTGGGCGTCCTCCTCTACCAGCTCCTCACCGGGGAGCTCCCTTTTGGCCCGAGGGAGCTCCGCTCCTCCAGCTACGAGGAGCTGCGCCGAAAGTTGAGAGAGGTGGAGCCGCCCCGGCCCAGCACCAAGCTGAGCACTTTGGGGGACGAGGCAGCGGAAGCCGCGACAAACCGAAATACGGATTCTGGAGCACTCCGGCGCCAGCTCGAGGGAGACCTCGACGCCATCACCATGAAGGCGCTGGAGAAGGAACGGGATCGCCGCTATGGCACGCCGTCTGAGCTTGCCCAGGACATCGGGCGGCACCTCCGCCACGAGCCGGTCGTGGCACGGCCGCCCAGTGCAGCGTACCGCTTCGGGAAGTACATCAAGCGCCACCGGGCGGGCGTGGGGGTGGCCGCCGGGCTGGCCGCGCTCCTGTTGGCATTCGCGGCGACCATGGCAATTCAGGCGCGGCGGACCGCTCTCGAGCGGGACCGGGCCAACCGCGAGCGAGAGGCCTCGGACAAAGTCTCGGCGTTTCTCGCGAACATGCTCAGCAGCGTGAAGCCGGAGGCACTGGGGAACGCGCTCTTGAAGGACCTGCACGAGCAGGTCGCCGAAGCGCGCCGAGGTCGGGGCGCACCGGAGGAAAGGGTCGCGGTGGCGCTGGCCTCGCTCGACGAGGCGCTCGTCGGGGTGAACCCGACGCAGACGGCCCTGCACCTCCTCGACGAGCAGATTCTCGATCGCGCCGGGAAGACCCTCGATCGGGACATGGGCAGTGAGCCGAAAATTGCTGGCAGCCTGGAGTACACGCTCGGGCGGACTTACCTCAGCCTCGGTCTGTATGGGCGGGCGGAGCAACACGCCAAGCGCGGAATCGAGCTGCGAACACGTGCATTCGGGCCGGAGCACCCGGACACGCTCAGGTCCATGAACAGTCTGGGCCTCGTGTACCTGCGACAGGGGCGCTCAAGCGAGGCCGAGAAGCTGCAACAGGAGACTTCGGAGACCGAGCGACGAGTCCTGGGGCCCGACCACCCGGACACGCTCAAGTCCATGAACAGCCTTGCCTCCGTGTACGAGTCCCAGGGTCGTTACGAGGAGGCCGAGAAGCTCACCCGCGAGACTTTGGAGGCGGAACGAAGAGTCCTCGGGCCCGAACACCCCGATACGCTCAGC
Organism: Myxococcaceae bacterium; assembly: GCA_017881265.1. Taxonomy (GTDB): domain Bacteria; phylum Myxococcota; class Myxococcia; order Myxococcales; family Myxococcaceae; genus JADGRA01. Next base: position 19,534 of record JADGRA010000062.1, read on the forward strand.
TCCATGAACGACCTCGCAACCGTGTACGTCCAACAGGGTCGCTACGACGACGCCGAGAAAATCCTCCGCGAGACTCTTGAGGCCAGGCGAAGAGTTCTGGGGCCCGACGACCCGACGACACTCGATTCCATGAACAATCTCGGCGCCGTGTGCCAGTTCCAAGGTCGCTACGGCGAGGCCGAGAAGCTCTACCAGGAGAGTTTGGTGGTGAAGCGAAGAGTCCTGGGGCCCGAGCACCCGCGGACGCTCCAGGCAATGAGCAACCTTGTCGACGTGTACGTGCAACAGGGACGCTTCAGCGATGCTGTAAAGCTCCTCCCTGAGATTTTGAAGGTCCAGCGAAACGTCCTGGGGCCCGAGCACCCCGACACGCTCAGCTCCATGAACCTCCTCGCCGACGTGTACGACCAACAAGGGCACTATCGCGATGCCGAGAAGCTCCTGAACGAGACTGTGGAGGTCCAGCGAAGAGTCCTCGGGCCAAAGAATCCGGAATTGCTCTTGTCCCTGAACACCCTCTCCAACGTGTACTACGACCAGGGTCGCTACGACGAGTCCGAGAAGCTCGCCCGGGAGGTGGCGACGGGCTACGGGAGCCTGAAACTTGAGGACAGCCGAGACATGGGCGCCGCGCGGGTGGCTCTTGGCCGTGCGCTTATGGGCGAAAAGCGCTACCCCCAGGCCGAGCCGGAACTCCTCGAAGCGGAGCGCCTACTCTCCAAAGCCAAGGGCGTGGAACACAAGAAGTGCCTCGAGGCGCTGGTCGCGATGTACGGAGCATGGGAGAAATTCGAACCCGGTAGGGGCCACGCCGCGCAGGCTCCAAAGTGGAGGGCGAAGTTAGGACCGCAGTGAATGAAGGCTGTGGCTCGCCAAAAAACTCGGTTCGTCCCGAAACCATTGATGATTCAGCTCAGGGGCAAGATTTTCGCCGGCCTTACCCTTCGCCTCCTTGCAGCCTTCGTGCGGGGTTCCCCTCGGCCGAGCGCTGTCGGCGCAACCTCGTGCTCTAGAACCTGGCGGCGGCCGCTGGGCTGTCATCAGCCCCCTGTCCGTACCGACAACCTCAAAGGCAACGTGCGGGCGCTGAGCTAAGACGCTTGCTTGACCGGGCAAACAGGGTGTGACGCACGTACGCCGCCTCGCGGGCGGAGAAATAATCTGGGTCGAGACTCGCCGCGAGGAGCCAGATCGGCGCGTCCTCCTCGTTCTTCACCTCGAGCCACACCGGCTGGATCCCCCTTCGGGCAAGGTTGGTGCCGAAGAGCGCCTGGCTCTCCTTGGCGCTCAGCACCGCGACGGTGACAGCCACCCCGCCTTGTCTCTGGGTCATCGCACGCTCCGCGAGCGGGACCTCCTCGAGGCGGCCGTGGCGGTACGCGGTGAGAGTGGTGAAGTCCAAATCCCGCACCGCGTCGAAGAGCACCCGCAGGCGTCGCCCGCGACGCCACCCGAGCAGCGCGAGCACGAGGACCAGTGCGCCCGCAAGGACGAAGACGACGTCAGGCATCACCATGGCTCACCATAGCCCCCTGCGTGATGCAACATGCGGAATTGGCGGTGAAAACCGTCCGGTCCTGCCACCGAGTCTCGCAAGGAACTGCTGGTAGCCCGCCAGTGAAACGACGGCAGGTTGAGCCCGGCGAGGCGGCAGGTTTCCCGCTGTGCGAAGTTCTTCATCGCTCAAGGGCCACCACGGACTCGCCCTTTGCGTTCAAACTGTTTTTCGTAGAGCGCCTCCAGCCGTTGGTAGGTGTCCGCCTCCAGCGGCCCCTTGTCGCTGCGAATGCGCACCACGCGCGCGAACCGGAGCGCAAAGCCAGAGCTGTAGGTGGGGCTCTTCTGCACGTCGTTGTAGGCGACCTCGACGACCAGCTCGGGCTTCACATGGACGACGCCGGGCTCCTCCGAAACCTTGATGGCGAGCAGCTGCTGCATCAGCTGCAGGCGTTCGGCATCCGTCAACCCCTTGAATGTCTTGCCAATCATCTGCCAGCTGTCTCCGTCCCGGACGCCGAGCCAGTAGTTACTCAGGACGCCTCGCCGCCGGCCATGGCCCCACTCCGCGGCGAGAACCACGACGTCGAGGGTGTCGGCGGGCTTCAGCTTCAGCCAGTTCTTCCCGCGCTTTCCGGCCGTGTAGGGCGCCCCCAGCCGCTTGGCCATCAGGCCCTCGTGGCCCGCCTGGAGGGCCTGCGACAGGAAGGTGGCGAGTTCCTCCCTCGACGTCACGACCCTCCGCTCGACGCGCAGCTTCGGGGGAACCAGCCGCTCCAGGCTGGTGAAGCGCTCCTGGTAGGCCAAGTCCATCAGCATGGCGCCGTCCAAATGGAGCACGTCGAAGAGGCGAAGCTCGAGTGGGATGCTCTCGCGGTGCGCTTCGATGTCATGGATGCGCCGGAACCGGCGCATCAGCTCTTGAAATGGAAGCGGTCTCCCGTGCCCATCGACCGCGAGGACCTCCCCCTCAACGACGAAGGCCCGGGACGGCAGGGCACGAACCAGCTCGACAATCTCCGGAAGGCTCGCGGTGACGTCGCTCAAGCGACGGCTAAAGATGCGCACCTCGTCCTCGAGGCGGTGAATCTGCACCCGGGCCCCGTCCAGTTTGTACTCGGCAGCCGTCGTGCCTCCGTGCTCGGCGAGCGCAGCCTCTGGGCTCTCTGCTACCTCCGCCAGCATCGGCTTGATGGGAGAGAGCAGCCGCAAACTCACGGCACGAATGGCATCCACCCCCTCGAAGAGCGCCACTTCCGCAATTCGGCCCAGGTCTCCGAGGAACATCTGAGCGGTCCGGACAAGTGGGGCGGGAATTCGCGCAGCTTCCGCGATGGCGTCCAGCATGCCGCCCTCGTTCAGGCCGATGCGCATCTCGCCGGAAAGACTGCGCATCAACACCTCGCGCTCCTCCGGCGTGGCACGAGCGACCAGCGCGCCCAGCAGCGCTTGCCGCCTGCGCTTGGCGTCGACGCCGTGCACCTCCGCAATTGCTTGAAGCTGTTCGTGCACCTCCACCAGGGCCAGCGACGGGGCCGAAGGGGGTGCCGCTTCGGCCAGGGCCAGGGCGCTCTGCAGGGTGGCGAACCCCACGTTCAGCACCCGATGGTCCGACTCCGCGAAGGTGTTTCCGGTCAGAAAAAGGACGGCCGGGGCAACCTCTTCGCGGTGGAGCTTCCGGAGAAAGTCCGCCACCAGCTGCGCCTTGTCGAGCCGCCCGGACGTCCGGGCGAGCCGTGAGACAACGCTGGCCAGGTCGAGGAACGGCGTGGCGGTCGTGCCACTCATCAATGACTGCACGGCCGGCACCGGAGCTCACTCATCGGGATGCCGTGTTCAGAACAGAACAGCATTCTGGACGCCTTCGCACTCAGTCAGTAAGCCCACGTTAGCCAGGTGCGAACTGAAAAGGATGTCGGCCGAGCCGGCGAGCAGCGTCTTCTCGTACACTAACGACTCCTCATGGGTGCCATCGTGACCCTGAGTTGGTGCAAAGCGAAAGGCACCTTGGAAACCCCCGGGGCGGCTGCCGGGGGGGGGACAGGTTTCTCGAGGAGGACGCATGCTGACACGGAGACGTTTCCTTCAGGCTGCCGTGGGAAGTGCGCTGGTTGCCACGACGACCAGCGCCCAGCAGCAGGCCGGAGGTGCCCCAGCGGGGAAGCTTCCCGAGGGCGCGTACAAGGTCCCCGCCGGGGCGCAAGTCCCTCGGCGGGAACTGGGGCGCACGGGCGAGCGCGTCAGCATCGTCGGCCTCGGCGGCTACCACCTCGGGATTCCCAGCGAGCAGGAGAGCATCCACCTCGTCCGTCTGGCGCTCGACCATGGAATGAACTTCCTCGACAACTGCTGGGACTATAACGGTGGCGAGAGCGAGCGACGGATGGGGAAGGCGCTGCGCGACGGTTACCGCCAGAAGGCCTTCCTGATGACCAAGCTGGACGGCCGCACGGCGGCGTCGGCGCGCGAGCAGCTCGAGCAATCGATGAGGCGACTCGGGGTCGACGTCGTCGACCTGGTGCAAATCCACGAGGTCATCCGACCCGACGACCCGGAGCGCTGCTTCGCACCCGGTGGCACCATCGAGGCGCTGGTTGCGGCACGCAAGGCCGGCAAGCTGCGATTCATCGGATTCACCGGGCACAAGGACCCGGACATTCACCTGCTCATGCTCGAGGTCGCGCGGCAGCACGGCTTTCGCTTCGACAGCGTGCAGATGCCCATCAACGTCCTCGACGCGCACTACCGCAGCTTCGAAGGTAACGTCCTCCCGGTCGCCCTTCGGGACGGCACCGCCGTGCTGGGCATGAAGCCCATGGGCGCTGGGCTGATTCTGGAGTCCGGCGCAGCGAAGGCCGAAGAATGCCTGCGGTACGCGATGAGCGTGCCAGGCGTCGCCGTGACGATTACCGGCTGCGACAGTGTGGGAATCCTCGAGCAGGCACTGTCCATGGCGGTGGATTTCCACCCGATGTCCGATGCGGACCGCGACAGGCTGCTCGCCCGGACGGCGGCCGCGGCCCGGGATGGCAGCTGGGAGAAGTTCAAGACCACCCACCAGTTCGACGGGACCGTGCAGAACGGGCGCTGGCTGACGTCGGCTCAAATCTGATGGAGAATGGCGGAGGAGAAGGAAGAGCCTCGCGACTCAGGTCGCTCGATGGGGCGCAGCCTTCTGGCTGGCCCGTTCCCGATGGACCGTCACCGTCTCTCCGCCAATTCCCCAGTTGTCGGTGTCGACCTCATCGATGACCACCACGGTGGTGGCCGGATTCTTTCCCAACTTGTCGCGGAGCAGTTCAGTCACGAGCCGAATCAGCTCCGCCTTCTGTGCGGTGGTGACGCCTTCCCGGGTGATTCTGATGTTCACGTAGGGCATTGCTTCCTCCAACGGCCGGCGAACCGGCCGCGAACGCCGCGGCCGAGGCGAGGGAGAATAGGCCGGCAAGCCCAGCCCTACACCTCCAGTCGGCGCTTCACGCAAACGGCCCCGCGCGCATCAAGCTAGACGGCCTCGTCCGTCTTCACCACCCGCAAGACGACGCCCTCGCAGAGAAGCTCCAGCGCTCGAGCGGCGTCCTGGGTGTCGGTCCCGCCGACAGCACCGGGAAATCCGTCGTCACATACTGGCCGGGAGGAACACGGCCGGTGAGCCCCGGAGCGCGCCGCTTGCCGACGAAGCCGCGGGAGACAAAGGGTTTGGCCATCTCGCCTCCTTCCTTCGGAAAGGGCCTCAGGTACCCAGCAGCCACCCGCCGGGGCGGCCCGAGAAGGACACCACTGGCGCTCCAGCGTGGCAAGCCGTGCGGGAACTCTCAATGTGCCAGCATGGTGAAGCCAATCCAGCGGGCGACGGCGACGACGCCCAGCCAGCACAGCAAGGAGATGGCTCCGGCCAGCCGGGCGCGCCAGGGCGGCCGTGGGGTGTTCCCCCACGTCTGCAGGCTGCGCCGCGCCCACCAGTGGAAGGACGCCATGTTCAGACCGGCGAGCACGAGCAGCGCCATCTTGGCCTGAAGGTAGGGGTTGCGGGCATAGGCCGGTGCGTTCGAGGCAAACATAAGAAACCCCGAGGCGACCGCCATGGCGAACGCGGCCCAGGTGAGGGGGAGGACGTCCCGGAGGACGCGCTGGACGGGCCGGTCACGCCAGGCAACGCCGAGGAGGCGCAGGTCGACGACGCTGATGGAGCCCACCACCAGCGTGATGGCCAGCACGTGGACGCACTCAATCCAGGGGAAGGCGACCTCGTTCTCGCGGATGGCGTTGGCCCAGCCCGTCGCGTAGAGCCACTCGAGGAAGCTGGTCACCGGCCGCACCCCGTCTGGGCGTCCCTCAACGGACACCCATGTACGCAATCCACCGGCCAGCGCAGAGGATGGCGACCCACAGCCCGATGGAGGCCGTGCCGAAGACGCGGGCCACCCGGCCGCGCAATCGGCTTGTACCCCAGTAATCGGGGCTGTGGCGCAGCGGCCGCCCGGTGGCCGCGGTGAGGGCGAGCGCGGCGAGCAGCAGCACCATCTTCAGCTGGAAGGCGGGGCTGAGGAGTGAGCGCGCCGGCTCGGCGGCAATCATCACCGCGCCACTGACCAGCAGCACCAGCACCGAGGCCCAGATGACCGGCAAGAAACGGCGCGAGACGCGCGCCAGGGGCGCGTCGGTGCCGCGCAGGCCGAGCAGGCGGAGGTTGAACAGCAACATGGCGCCCATCACCGCGGCGATGGCCAACAGGTGCACCGTCTGCACCGCCGGCACCACCCACTCGCGCGTCTGGAGCTGCCGGCTGAAGGGCGTCAGTTCCAGCCAGGCACAGAAGGCGGTCACCGCTGCACGCATCGCCCAACCTTAGTCGCTCGCCACCTGCCCCCATCAGCGGATTTCCACTTCCCCCGGGGCGACCTCGACGCGTCAGCCGGGGGGCGGCGTGGCCTGCGGCAGCAGGGACGCAAGGTCGACCTCGGGCCCTTCCAGGGAGAGCAGCGTCCCAGGCACATACGGCAGCCGCAGCAGCTCCTCCCGGCTGAGGCCCAGAACGCGCGCCAGGCGGCCCATCGGCCAGCTGTCCCGCAGCGCCTCGAACTCCTCGTCGGAGAGCTCCTCCACCTCGAGGTCGCGCTCCTCGTACACCAGGGTCTCGCCCCCCACCGGCGCGCCCGCGCCGTAGGCCGTCACCGCCTCGAAGCGGTCCGGGTCGAAGGCGTAGGCGTGCACCGTCGCCCCGAAGGCGGAGGAGAGGGAGGCGGCGAGGGACTGGTGCTCGCGGTACCACTGCGCCCCGGCCGGGCCGTAGGTGTGGGGCCCGTCATAGGCCAGGCGAAACAGCTTCCGCCCGGTGTCGACGGACACCAGGAGCGCGGCCGCTGCGGGCGACTGTCCGTCCGCCTCGAGTGCGGCGCGGCCGAGCCCCTGCAGCGACACGCCCGCCAGGCCCTCGGCCCGGAGGAGGTAGCCACCATGGGCGTCAATTCGGGGTGCGAGCACGGGGGAGTGTTCAACAGCTTCTACGCGCCGACCGGGCGCCTTGCCAAGCGCACGCAAAGTCTTAGGTTGGGGCCCATGCGAATCGACCAGTTCACCGTCAAGGCGCAGGAGGCCATCCAGGCTGGCCAGGCCCTGGCCCGTCGCGCCGGCAACCCGCAGTACGAGCCGGAGCACCTGGCCCTGGCGCTGCTCGACCAGGAGCAGGGCCTGGTGCCGGCCATCGTCCAGCGGGTGGGCTCCGAGCCGCAGCTACTCCGCGACCGGCTGCAGGAGGCCCTCGGCAAGCTTGCCAAGGTGTCCGGCGGCGAGGGGGCCAACCTCTCCCAGCGGCTGCTCAAGCTGTTCGACAAGGCCGAGGACGAGGCCAAGGCGCTGAAGGACCAGTACGTCTCGAGCGAGCACCTGCTGCTGGCCGCCATTTCTGACAAGGGCCCGGTGGGCGAGGTCCTCAAGGCCTCCGGCATTACCCACCCCCGCGTCCTCTCCGTGCTGAAGGAGCTGCGCGGCGGCAGGCGCGTCACCTCGCAGGAGGCGGAGGACACCTACCAGGCGCTGGAGAAGTACGGCCGCGACCTCACCGCCGACGCGCGGGCCGGCAAGCTCGACCCCGTCATCGGCCGCGACGAGGAGATTCGGCGCGTCATCCAGGTGCTGAGCCGCCGCACCAAGAACAACCCCGTCCTCATCGGCGAGCCGGGCGTGGGCAAGACGGCCATCGTCGAGGGCCTGGCGCGCCGGATGGTCGACGGGGACGTCCCGGAGGGCCTCAAGGACAAGCGCCTGGTGGCGCTGGACTTGGGCGCCATGGTGGCCGGGGCGAAGTTCCGCGGCGAATTCGAGGAGCGGCTGAAGGCCGTGCTGCACGAGGTGGCCTCTTCCGAGGGGCAGCTCATCATCTTCATCGACGAGTTGCACACCCTGGTGGGGGCCGGCAAGGCCGAGGGGGCCATGGACGCGGGCAACATGTTGAAGCCCGCGCTGGCCCGCGGAGAGCTGCACTGCATCGGCGCCACCACCCTGGACGAGTACCGCAAGTACATCGAGAAGGACGCGGCCCTGGAGCGCCGCTTCCAGCCCGTCCTGGTGGGCGAGCCCACGGTGCAGGACACCATCAGCATCCTGCGCGGGCTGAAGGAACGCTACGAAGTCCACCACGGGGTGCGCATCCAGGACGCCGCCCTGGTGGCCGCGGCCACCCTGTCCAACCGCTACATCGCCGACCGCTTCCTCCCCGACAAAGCGATTGACCTGGTGGACGAGGCGGCCAGCCGGCTGCGCATCGAGATTGACTCCATGCCCACGCCCATCGACGACATCCGCCGGCGGATGACGCAGCTGGAGATTGAGCGCGAGGGGCTGAAGAAGGAGTCGGACGCCTACGCCCGGGAGCGCCTGGCGGCGCTGGAGAAGGAGCTTGCGGACTTGCGCGAGACGTTCGGCTCGCTGAAGGCCCACTGGGAAGCGGAGAAGGGCGCCATCGCCAAAATCCGCACCGCCAAGGAGAAGCTGGACAAGGCGCGCACGGAACAGGCGGCGGCGGAGCGCCAGTCGGACCTCAACCGGGCCGCCGAGCTGAAGTTCGGCACCATCCCCGCCCTCGAGCGGGAGCTGGAGGAACAGAACAAGAAGCTGGCCGAGCTGCAGAAGAAGCAGAAGTTCCTCAAGGAGGAAGTGGACGCCGAGGACATCGCCCAGGTGGTGGCGAAGTGGACGCACATCCCGGTCTCCCGGCTGATGGAGGGCGAGGTCCAGAAGCTCATCCACATGGAGGAGCGCCTGGAGAAGCGGGTGGTGGGGCAGCGACTGGCCCTGGAAGCGGTGAGCAACGCCATCCGGCGTGCCCGCAGCGGGCTGCAGGACCCCAACCGCCCCATCGGCTCCTTCATCTTCCTCGGCCCCACCGGCGTGGGGAAGACGGAGACGGCCAAGGCGCTGGCGGAGTTCCTCTTCGACGACGAGAACGCCCTCATCCGGCTGGACATGTCCGAGTACATGGAGAAGCACGCCGTCTCCCGCCTGGTGGGCGCGCCGCCGGGGTACGTCGGCTACGACGAGGGTGGGCAACTGACCGAGGCCGTCCGCCGGCGGCCCTACGCGGTGGTGTTGCTGGACGAGATTGAGAAGGCCCACCCGGACGTCTTCAACGTCCTGCTGCAAATCCTCGACGACGGTCGCCTCACCGACAGCCAGGGGCGCACCGTCGACTTCAAGAACACCGTGCTCATCATGACGTCCAACCTGGGCAGCCAGGGGCTGGTGGCGCTGGAGGGCAAAGCGCTCGACGAGGCTGCCCGCGAGCGGGTGATGGATGCTTTGCGCGCCCACTTCCGGCCGGAGTTCCTCAACCGCGTGGACGAGGTCGTCATCTTCGAGGCGCTGAAGAAGAGTGACTTGCACCACATTGTGGACATCCAGCTGGGCCGACTGAAGAAGCTGCTCGAAGACCGGAAGCTGACGCTGGACGTGACGGACGGGGCCAAGGCCTTCCTCGGCGAGCATGGGTATGACCCGGTGTACGGGGCACGGCCGCTCAAGCGGGCCATCCAGAAGTACGTGCAGGACCCGCTGGCCCTAAAAGTCCTCTCGGGCGAATACATCCCGGGCGACGCGGTGCGGGTGGAGGCGGGCAAGGGCGAGCTCCGCTTCGCCAAGCCCGCCCGCGCCTAGCGCACCCGCGGGGGGGCCCTCCCGGCGCCCCCGGGGAAGTGGAGACGTGCAGGGCGGACTCGTGCCAGAAGGCTACGCCGTGGACGTCACCGTCGTCGGCGCCGGCGTCATCGGCCTCACCACCGCCGTGGAAGTGCAGGCCGGCGGCCACACGGTGCAGGTGGTGGCCGCGGGGCGGGGGGAGGCCACGACGTCCTTCGTCGCCGGAGCGCTGTGGTTTCCCTTCCGGGCCGACCCCCCGGACCGGGTGAATGGCTGGGCGCGGCGCTCGCGCGAGCGGCTGCAGGTCCTAGCCTCCGCCATGCCCGAGGCAGGCGTCGACGTCCTCACCGTCTACGAAGCGGCCGACGGCGCGGACACGCCCTGGTGGGCGCGGAGTGTGCCGGACCTCACCCTGGTGCCTGCCTCCCCGCTCGGCTGCGCGGCCTGGCGCTTCCGGGCGCCCCGGGTGGAGCCCGAGCTGTTTCTCGGGTGGCTGGAAGGGCAACTGCAACGGCCCGTCCAGAAGCGCAAGGTGACGTCCCTTGACGCGGTGGCCGGCGAAGCCGTGGTGAATTGCACTGGCCTCGGCGCGCGGGCACTCACCGGCGACGCCTCGCTGCAGGCGGTGTACGGCCAGGTGCTGCTGGTGGAGCCGGGGGAACTCGACATGTCCGTCTCCCTCGGCGACGAGCGAGACGAGTCGGCCCTGCTGTACAGCATCCCCCGGCGGCGGGCCGTCGTCCTCGGTGGGTGCGCCCTGCCCTGCCCGGACACGCAGTCCCTTCTGCCCGACCCGGTGCTGCGGGAGCTCATCCTGGCGCGCGCCCGCGCTTCGGGGCTGCGGCACGGGCCCGTGCTTTCGGAGAGGGCCGGGCTGCGCCCCTACCGCCCCTCGGTGCGGCTGGAGCGCACAGGGCGCGTCATCCACAACTACGGCCACGGTGGGGCCGGTTACACGCTGGCTTACGGGTGCGCCGAGGAGGTGGCCGCATTGCTTCGGCGCTGAGGGGGAAACCCTGTCCCCGGCGGTCTTAGCCCTCGCGGCGTCGCACCACCCCGGGCGTGCTAAGGCCTCTGGCATGACAAGACACTGGCGGCTGTCCATCGCCGTCGCGGCATGCACCGTCCTTCCCGCGTCGGCGCAAAGCCCCGCTGCCTCGAGCGATGGCGAGGCCATTCGCACCGTCGTGACGCGCTTCACCACCGCCTGGAACCAGCATGATGCTCATGCGTTCTCCCTCGTCTTCGCGGAAACCGCGGACTTCACAAACGTGAAGGGGATGGGCGCTTCCGGGCGCGTGTCCATCGGGCAGTTCCACGCCGGCCCTTTCCAGACTTTCTTCAAGGCCAGTCATCTGACGGCCTCCGTCAAGACCGTCCGCTTCATCAAGCCCGATGTCGCCGCCGTGGACGTCCTCTGGGAGATGACGGGAGCCACCGACCCGAGCGGCGTGCCGATTCCGCTGCGCCAGGGACTGGCGAATGTGGTCATGACGAAGCAGGGCGAGTCCTGGTCGATTCTCGTCATGCACAACATGGACTTGCCCGTGCAGCCGCCGGCCGCGAAGTAACGCCGGGCGGCCCCCAAGGGCTTGCGCCGTCTTGGCGCGCGCCCCCCTCGCGCTCCGCCGCGGTCATGCGGTTTCGCGGCCAATCCCTCGGGCGACCGCCGTACTGTCGAGGCAATGGGAGCGAGACGACTGTTGGGGGATGTGGGAAAAAGGGGCAGCACCGTGCCCTCCTCCGAATCTCTCCGCCTAGTGGTGGTGCAGGAAGACGGCTCCCCCTCGGAGTCCGGCGTGGTGGTGCCGTCGGTCGGCCTGGAGGTCCTGACGTCGACGGCCTCGCTCTACCGGCGCGTCGGCTACGTCCCGCCGTGGATTGGCTACCTGGCCGTCCGTGGGACGGAAGCCGTCGGCGGGTGCGCCTTCACCGCTCCCCCCGCTGCCAATCGGGTCGAGATTGCCTACTTCACCTTTCCGCCCCATGAGGGGCGCGGGTTTGCCACCGCCATGGCGCGGGCTCTGGTGGAGGTCGCCCGCCGGGCCGACCAGGACGTGCTGGTCACGGCCCACACCCTGCCCCAGGGAAGCGCGTCGACGCGAATCCTCCGCAACCTCCACTTCGAGTGCATCGGCCCCATCGAGCACCCGGAAGACGGCACCGTGTGGGAGTGGCATCTGCGCAGGGACGGCTGACGCCGCCGCGTCCGCTCCGACGTCGCCCTAGCCGACTCGGGGGCGTGCGGCTTCACCGGGCATTGACGCCCCAGGAGTTGTACAACGCCACATGTCCCGGGGACGGAGGCTGACGGTGTGGAAGACAATGCTCCTCTTCGGGTGCGCGCTCGCCTCTCGGGCCGCGGCGCAGGAACGCGCGATTCCTTTCTGGCCGGACGAGGTCCCTGCTGCCCTCCACGCGCAGGTGGACGGCACCGCCGCTCTGCAGACGGTGCGGGAACTCGCGCGTTTCCATCGGGTCCAGGGGACTGCGGGCTACGCGGCCGCCGCTGACTATGTCCGCCAGAAGGCGCTTGCCGCGGGACTCTCCAACGTCGCCATCGAGAGCTTCCCCGCCGACGGCGTCACGCGCTATGCGCACTTCCGGAGCTACCCGGGCTGGAAGGCCACCTTCGCCACGCTCGAGGAGGTGTCTCCGCAGAAGCGGCCGATTGCGGCCTTCCCCGAGCTGGCAGTCGCGCTCGCCGACTACAGCCAGGAGGCCGACGTCACGGCGGAGCTGGTGGACGTCGGGAAGGGAATCGACGCCATGGCCTATGCGGGGAAGGACGTACGCGGCAAGCTCGTCCTCGCCGACGGTTCTCTGCCTGCCGTTCACCAGGCCGCCTGCGTGGAACGCGGCGCTGCCGGCATCGTCTCGGCTGCTCCAAACCAGGTCACCGCCTGGTCTGGAGACGACCGCGACCTCATCCGCTGGGGGCACCTCGACCCATACCAGCCAAACAACCGCTTCGCCTTCATGGTGTCCAAGCGGCAAGCCGAGGAGTTGCGCGCACGCCTCTCTGCGGGTGAGAAGGTTCGGCTTCACGCGCAGGTGCGCACGAGGATGGCTCCGGGCACGTACGACGTCGTCGTCGCCACTATTCCGGGCTCAGACCCTGCCGCAGGCGAGGTGGTGGTCACCGCACACCTCTGCCACGAGTCCGCCGGTGCCAATGACAACGCCTCGGGAAGTGCCGCCATCCTCGAGGTTGCGCGTGGGCTGGCCACGGCGATTCGCCTCCAGACGCTGACGCGGCCGCGCCGCACCATCCGCTTCCTGTGGCTGCCGGAAATCAGCGGCTCCCAGGCGTACCTCATCCGGCACCCCGAGCTCGTCCGCCAAATGGTGGGGGGCGTCCACATGGATATGGTGGGAGGTCTTCTCTCGGCCACCCATGGAACCTTCCACCTGTCGCGCACCGTCGAAACGTTGCCGCACGCGGCCAATGAAATCGCCCGGGCCTGGTTCGACCACGTGGTGCGCGCCTCCTCCCGCTACGCCGAGCGCGGAGGCAGCGGCTACGACGGTCTGACCTGGCCCGGCGGCTCACGTGAGGCCTTCGTCGGTGACGTCCGAAAGGTGGAGATGGGGAGCGACCACCAGGTGTTCCAGGCCGGAGGCTTCCGGGTGCCGATGGTTTACTTCCACGACTGGCCGGACGTGACCATTCACACGCAGAAGGACCAGCCGGAAAACCTGGACGCGACGAAGCTCGGCCGCGTCGCCTACATGGGCGCCGGAATTGTCTGGACGCTCGCCGCCCTGCCGGACTCCGAGGCTCCGACGCTGCTCCGCTGCGTGCAAGCCGCCGGCGGGGAGCGAATCGCGCGAGCGCTGGCTGCAGAGGGCCCGGACGCGCCCCTCCTCCAGCGAGAGGCAGTCCGCGAAGCGGCGGAGGCGCTCGGCACCGTCGCCACCCTCTGGCCGTCGGTCGCGGCGGCTGCCCGCGAGGAAATTGGCCGGCTCGACCGCCGACTTCCGGCGGGGCCGGTGGCCGGCAAAGGCGACTTGCGTGTCCCCGTGCGGAGCCGCGACGTCGTGGGGCCCCTCGACGTCTACTACTTCAGCTACTTGGGCGCTCTCGACGTCGGGAAGCTTTCCCACCGCGACGACGGCGAAGTCCTGGCGTACGAGGCGATGAATCTGGTCGACGGCAACCGCTCCATCTCCGAGATTCGGGACATACTCACCGGCCGCTACGCCCCGGTGCCGCTGCCGGAAATCTCCGAGTACTTCGACGTTCTGGCCAAGGCCAAGGCCGTCTCCTTCCGCTGAGGGCGGGCACGCGCAACGTGCCATGCCCCTGCACCCCGGGGCCTTTCGCCTTCACTGGTACCGGACTTCCACCAGCACCAGGCCCTGCGGCGGCGCGGTGGGGCCGGCTCGCGAGCGGTCGCGGGAGGCCAGCACCTCCGCCACCCAGGTGACGGGCCGGCGGCCGCGCCCCACCTCCACCAGGGTGCCGACCAGGTTGCGCACCATGTGCTTGAGGAAGGCCGTGCCCTCCACCTCGAACTGGATGAGGTCCAGGGAAGAGAGGATGGACAGCTCGCGCAGCGTCCGCAGCGTCGTCGGGGCCTCGCAGTTGGCGGCACGGAAGGCCGCGAAGTCGTGGGTGCCCAGCAGCGGACGGGCGGCCTCGTCCATGGCGGCGACGTCCAGCGGGGCGAACAATTCCCAGTGCGTGCGCCGGCGCAGCGGCGAGCGCACCGGCCGGTTGGAGATGAGGTAGCGGTAGCGCTTGCCGAGGCTGTCGCGCCGCGGGTCGAACTCTTCCGCCACCTCGTCCGCCTCCACCACCGAGACGTCTGGGGGAAGCAGCGCCGAGAGGCCCCGGAGGTAGGCCGTCAAGGGAAGTGCCCGCGGCGCGTCGAAGGCCACCACCTGCCCCAGCGCATGCACGCCGGCGTCGGTGCGCCCGGCCGCCTCGGTGGCGACGGCTGCGCCGAGAAGCTCGCCCAGCGCGCGCTCCACCACCTCCTGCACGGACAGGCCGTTGAGTTGGCGCTGCCAGCCGACGTAGGCCGTCCCGTCGTACTCCAGCGTCAGCTTCATGCGCGGCATCTACCGGTACTTGAGCCAGTCGCGAAGCACGTCGCGCGCCAGCTCCTCGGTGCCCAGTCCATGCCGCTCGGCCACCGTCTCGAGCGCCCGGCGCTCGGACTCGGACAGCGTCACCTCCAGCGGAGCTGCGTCCATGGCCGGCACGCCCTCGGGGTCGACCGGCCCGTCCAGCCGCCGCGCCAGCCGGGCGCGCTCCTCCTCCAACTCGCCGGCAAACAGCTGCTTCAGGAAATTGGACAGATGGATGCTGGAGGGGCGGAACGGGAATTGCCCCATGACCCGTTCCAGGTCCCGCTGCATGTCCCAGGCGGAGGCGTAGCGCTTGTCGCGGGCCTTCTCCAGGGCGCGCATGACGACTTGCTCCACCGCCGGCGGAATGTCCGGCTTGAAGTAGGAGGGCCCGTAAATCTTCCCGTCGGTGATGGACTTGAGGACGGCCACCTCCGAGTCCCCGGTGAAGAGGCGGTAGCCAGTCAGCCACTCGTAGAGGACGACGCCGAGGGAGGAGATGTCACTGCGCTGGTCGAGCGGCTGCCCGAGGCACTGCTCCGGGCTCATGTAGGCAAGCTTCCCCTTAATCTCTCCGGCCTGCGTCTGGCCCACCTGACCGCGCGCCTTGGCGATGCCGAAGTCCAGCACCTTCACCATGCCGTCGAAGGAGACGAAGACGTTTTCCGGCGTCACGTCGCGGTGGACAATGTGCAGCGGGTTGCCCCAGGCATCCGCCTTCTGGTGGGCGTAGTAGAGGCCCTCGCACACCGAGGCCGCGATGCGCAGCGCATAGACGTGTGGGAAGGGAATGCCCATCGCGGCGGCCTTCGGAATGATCCGCGCCATGTCGCGGCCGAAGAGGTATTCCATGGCGATGAAGTAGTTATCTCCGATGCGGCCCAATTCGTGGATTTGGACGATGTTGGGGTGGGTGAGCTGCGAGGCAAGCCGGGCCTCGTTGAGGAACATGGTGACGAAGCCCTCCACCCGGGTGAGGCTCGGGAGGATGCGCTTGATGACCACCATCTTCTCGAAGCCCTCCATGCCGGCCTGGCGGGCGAGAAAAATCTCGGCCATGCCCCCCACCGCGAGGCGGTCGAGCAGCGTGTACTTGCCGAAGCGGGCAGGCGCTGGCGAGTCGGGCGCGCTCACGTCGTCGAGGCTAGCGCATTGCCGTCAAGCCGCAGCACCGCCACCTTGAGTCCCGCCCGCTCGCCGGGGACGGCGGGGAAGTCCACGCTGGACGGCCCGAGGGTGGCCAGGGGTTGGCCGGCGCGCCCGGCGGAGGCCAGCCCGTTGTGCACCAGGGCGCCGAAGCGCTGCGCGGAGAGGCTGTGCTGGTTGCAGCAGGCGACCAGCATCCCCCCGGGCGCCACCACCGCGGCAGCCTGGGCCACCAGCGCCGGCATGTCCCGGGCGACGGAAAACGGCCCCGACGGGCCACGCGCGAAGGCAGGGGGGTCCAGCACCACCGAGGAGAAGGTACGTCCGGCGCGGGCCAGCCGGCGCAGCCACGCGAAGACGTCCCCGGCCAGGGCCTCGGCCACCTGGCCATTCAGTGCAGCGTTTTCCGCGGCCCAGGCCAGGGCGCGCTTACTCAAATCCACGTTCGCCGCGGCCGTGGCACCGCCCGCCAGGGCCGCCACGGCGAAGCCACCGGTGTAGGCGAAGCAGTTGAGCAGGCTGGTGCCCCGCGCGTGCGCCCGGACGAAGGCGCGCGTGTCGCGCATGTCGAGGTACAGCCCCACCGCCAGCCCCTCGGCCGGGCGAATGCGGAAGACGAGACCCTCCTCCCGCACGTCCACCGCTTCCACCGGGACGCCATGCACCGGGGCAGACGGGGCCCGCGCGCGCAGCGCCTCCGGGGCCAGCCGGCTGGCCGCCTTCGGGCGGCGCTTCACGTACACCGCCCGGGGGGCACACTCGGCGACGAGGGCCTCGAGGAGGGGCCCCACCTCGACGTCGGCGTACAGGGCCAGCACCAGGACATCCGCGAAGACGTCCACCGTGGCGCCCTCGAAGCCGTCCGCGCGCCCGTGCACCAGCCGGTAGGCGGTGGTGCGTCCGCCGGCGCGCAGGGGTGCCCGCCGCTCGGCCGCCCGGCGGAGGCGTGCGCGCACGGTGCGCTCAGCGCCGTGCACGCCGGACCGCCACCGCCTCGCGCTCGAGTTCCAGGGCGTCGGCGCCGAGCAGCTGCCCGTCGCGCAGCACCACCCGCCCCTCCACCACCGTCCACAACACGCTGGCCCGGGCCACCTCGGCCGCAACGTCAGCCGTCCAGGCGTCCTCTGCGGGTAGCAGGTCGAGAAGGACGAGGTCCGCCAGGCCCCCCGCGGCGACGTGGCCCGCCTTTGCGCCGTAGAGGTCCCCCACCAGGTCCGCCGCGCCGCCGAGGAGGAGCCCTGGCACCATTTCCTCGGCCCACAGCCGGCCCAGCCGGCCCGCCCTGTGGCCCAGGGCCAGGGCAGCGTCCCACTGTTGCGGCAGACTGCCCAGGCCGGAGGTGCCGAGCGCCACCCGGTGCTCGGGAATCCACAGCGCCTCGAAGCCGTGCCCCTCGGAGAGGAGGTCGCGCAGCGGGCACCAGGCCACCAGCGCCCCGCGTTCGGCCAGCACCCGCGCCTCGTGCGCGTCCACGCACCGGGCGTGGGCCGTCACCGTCCGCGGACCGAGCAGCCCGTGGCGCGCTAGCCGCTCCACGCTGCGCACGCCGTAGCGGTGAAAGTTGAGGACTAGGTCCTCGTCGGTTTCTGCCAGGGCCAGGTGCACCACCGCCGAGGCGTCCGCGCTGGCGCCGGCCAGCCGGGCCAGCATGGCCTCGGGCGCGTCCGCGAGGCGCGAGAGGCCCACCGCGCCGCGCACCAGTGGGTGGGTGGCCCAGGCCCGGACGAAGTCCACGTTGGCCGCCAGCGGTGCCTCCCAGCCGTCGCCCCCGGTGGCGTGCGCGGCCAAAAGGCGGATGCCCAGCCGCTCGGCGGTCAGGGCCTGGGTGGTCAAGGCCTCGGCAGGGTGCTCCACCGAGGCCAGATGCTCGAAGACGCAGGTGACGCCGGAGGCGAGGGCCCGCGCGAGCGACGCCGCGGTGAGGGCTTCCACCTCGGAGGCCGTCCAGCGGGCGTGGGAGAGGGCGGGGGCGGTGAGGCGGGCGTGGGCGTCGACGCGGCCCGGGACGAGAAGGCGGCCGCGGGCATCCACCGCCCAGTCGCCGGGCAGCGCCGGGGTGTCGGCGTCCGGGCCCACCTGCGTCACCCGGTTGCCTTCCACCACCACCACGCGCCCCTGCGCGAGGCGTTCGCCCTCGAGCAGCGTGCAGTTCTTGAAGAGGAGCCGTCCGTCCATTCGGGTGCGCGGGCCAGCCCGTCCAGCGTAACCTTTCGGGCCCAGCACCCGCCATGGACATCCCCCTGCCCGACGCCTTGGCACGTCTCAGCTGGGGCGAGAACTTGCGCCTGGTCGAGGTGCGCGGCCGCTGCCCGCTGCTAGAGCGGGTGGGCCGGCTGGTGCCCGGGGAGGCGCTTTCGGCCGCGCTCGACGTGGAAGAGGGCCGGGCCCGCCGGCTGGACGCGCTGGCGCTGCAGGGCGGTGGGGTGGACTTCCTCCGGGTGGGGAGCGCGGAGGGCGGAGGCTGGGTGCGGCTGTCGCTGCTGTCGGCCGATGGCCTGCGCCACGCCTGGGTGCTGGACCTCGATGCCGTGCTGCACCAGGCGCCGCCGGTCCAGCTCTCGCGTCTGTCGTCGGCCCTCAGCCATGAATTGCGCAACCCGCTGTCCAGCGTGAAGCTCTCGGTGCAGACGCTGGCCAGAAACCCGGACCTGTCGGCGCGCGACCAGCGGCGGCTCACCATCGCCGAGCGGGAAATCCGCACCCTCGAGCGGTTGCTCACCATGCTGGCCGAGTACGCCCGGGACCGGCCGGCGACGGTGGAGACGGTGGGGTTGCGCGAACTGGTGGTCCAGGCCGTCGAGGCCATCTCCTTCGAGCTGCGGGGCCGCCAGCAGGCGGTGCAGGTGGACGCCCCGGAGGGCCTTCCGCCGGTGCGGGCCGACGCCCACCGCACCGGCCCGGTGCTCTCGCAGCTCCTCCTCAACGTCGCCGCCGCCCTCCCCGAAGGCTCGGCAGTCGAGGTGCAGCTCCGCCCCCGGCCCGGCGGCGGGGCGCTGCTGACGGTGCGCGACCCGGCCGCCACGCTGTCAGCCGAGGAGCAGGCCCAGGCCTTTGACCCGTTTGGGTCCAGGCTGGCCCGGGGCGCCGGGCTGTCCCTGGCCGCGCTTCGCCAAGTCCTGCTGCACCAGGAGGGTGGGGCCGAGGTGCACACGGACGAAAAGCCTGGCACCCTCTTCACCCTGGCGTTTGCCCCTGGCTAACGCGTCCCTCCCCTTCCCCATGTCTCCCCCCCGCCCCAGCGACACCCTGCTCATCGTCGACGACGACGTGTCGCTGCTCGAGACGCTGACGCTGCACTTCGAGGAGGTGGAGCGCCAGGGGGAGCCGCGCTTCCACGTCGTCACCGCCACCACCGCCGAGGCGGGCCTCCGGGCGGCGAGCGCGAGCTCTCCCTCCCTGGTCATCCTGGACATGATGTTGCCCGACCGGAGCGGGCTGGACCTCATCGAGGAGATGCGCGAGCGCTGTGGGGACGCGCCCATCATCCTCGTCACCGCCTACCACGACATGGAGTCCACCATCCGGGCGATGAAGCTGGGAGCCTTCGACTACGTGCACAAGCCCTTCCCGGACCCCGGCGTCCTGGACCTGGTGGTGGAGCGGGCGCTGCAGGTCCGGCAGCTGTCCCGCCGGGCGCTGGCGGCGGCGGCCGGCGTGCCGGCGGCGGCGCGTCTGGGTGACATCGTCGGCCGGACGCCCGTCATGCAGGCGCTGGTGAAGGAGATTGGACGGGTCGCCGCGGCGACGCGGGCCTCGGTGCTCATCACCGGCGAATCCGGGACCGGCAAGGAACTGATTGCCCGGGTCATCCACAACTACAGCTACGACGAGCCCCGGCCCTTCGTCGGCATCAACTGCTCGGCGATTGTGGACACGCTGCTCGAGTCGGAGCTCTTCGGGCACGAGCGGGGGGCCTTCACCGGCGCGGTGGCCCTGAAGCCGGGGAAGTTCGAGCTGGCCGAGGAAGGCACCATCTTTCTCGACGAGATTGGTGACCTGTCCCTGCCGCTGCAGGCGAAGCTGCTGCGCGTGCTGCAGGAGCGGGAATTCGAGCGGGTGGGCGGTGTGAAGCGCCTGCCGCTGGGGGCGCGCGTCATGGCCGCCACCCACCGGGACCTTGAGACGGAAGTCCTCGCCGGCCGCTTCCGGGAGGACCTCCACCAGCGGCTGAAAGTCATCACTCTGCACGTCCCGCCATTGCGGGAGCGCCCGGACGACATCCCGGCGCTGGTGCAGGCGCTGCTGGAACGGATTAACGAGAAGGTGCACCAGCGCGTCAACCGAGTGCCGCCCGAAGTCCTAGAACACCTGCAGGCCCTCCCCTGGCGGGGCAACATTCGGGAACTGGAAAACGTCCTCACCCGCGCCGTGGTGCTGGCCCCGGCGGACGTGCTGTTGGCCGAGCACCTGCCGCCGCTCGAGCCCGCGCCCCGCGCCTCTGCGCCTTCCGCAGACTGGCCGGCGGAGGGCGCGCTGCCCACGCTGGCCGAGGCCGAGCGCCTCCTCATCTCGCGCGCGCTGACGCAGACCCGCGGGCACAAGGGCAAGGCCTGCCAGATGTTGGGCATCAGCCGCCCAACCCTCGAGCGCAAGCTGGCCAAGTACGAACTCCAAGAAACGTTTGCTCGCCGCCTGAAGACCGTCTCCTGAGAGACGCTGTCAGGGCAGTGACACTGTCCCCGCAGAATTGAACGAAACGTTCAGTTTGTACAAAACGTTACAACCCTGGATGAGGTAATTGCGCAAACTCTGCGTCAACCCCTCGAAGTTGCGACCCGGGTGTGGTGGCATACCCCTTGGAAGCGAGTGTTCGCATGCTGACTCAACCGCTGGGTTCCAACGTGGTGTCTCCCTCCACTCCTTCGGGAATGTTGGTGTCCTCCCGCCGGCCGGAGGCAGGCCGTCCCGCCCCGCTGCTGGAGGGGGCGGTGCAGACATTTCCCCACCAGGCCGTCATCTACCGGCCGGGCGAGCCGCTGCAGACGGCGTACTTCGTCAAGACGGGGCGGGTGCGCCTGATGCACCTCGGACGCAATGGGCGGGCCGCCGTCTTCGCCATCCTCCGGCCGGGCGACGTCTTCGGCGACGTCTTCCGTCCGGAGGGTTCCACAGCGGATGAGATGGCCGTCGCCGGGGGCGAGGTGGGGCTGTCGGCGCTGGAGGGCCGGACGCTGCGGGCGCAGCTGGAAGCCGAGCCGGCCCTGGGTGTCGAGTTGGTGCGGGCCTATGCCGAACAGGTCCGCGGCCTGCGCGCCCGCGTCCTCGGGCTCACCTTCAAAGAAGTGCCGGCGCGGCTGGCGGAGACCCTCCTCAGCGTGGCCGAGGCCCACGGCGAGCGGTGCGCGCACGCCGGGGAGACGGACTTGCGCGGGATTACCCAGCAAGACCTGGCCGACCTGGTGGGCGCCTCGCGCTCCTTCGTCTCGACGCTCGTCAACGAGTTGAAGCGCGAGGGCATCCTCGGCAACGTCGGCCGGGTGCTGTGCATCCGCGACCAGAAGGCGCTGCGCCGGCTGGCGGCCGCAGAGGCCTAGGCCGTAGCCGTTAACGCGGCCCGGCGAGATTTTTTGGGCGCCACTGGGCCGTCGCCGTGTCAGGTTGGGAGGAGCCGTGGCGCCTTCCACGTCCCTCCTCAGCGCCTCGACGCCTTCGGTGGCCGAAGCACACGCCGCCGAGGTCGCCTCGAGGCGGGCGCTCGCCGAGGCCCTCGACCGGCGCATGGCCCGCGTGGCCAACGGGCGCGCCGCCACCTTCCTCGGGGCGGCCGTCCTCACCGGCCTGGCCATCTTCGAGCGGGCGCCGGCGGCTGCCTGGGGCGGTGCCGCCGCATGCGCGCTGGCCTACGCCCTGCTCGCCATCAACCATGCGCGGCTGCTCGCGCGCGAGCGGCGGGCCCGCGCCGAGGCGGACTGGCACCAACGTGCGCTGGCGCGCCTGGACGGCACCTGGCCCACGGCGCTCCTCTCCAAGGGCGAGCGCTTCGTGGACGCGCACCACATGTACACCTCGGACTTGGACGTCTTCGGCCCGGGCTCCCTCTTCCAGTGGCTGGACGAGACGGCCACCGGCGCGGGTGAGGAGCTGCTCGCCGCATGGCTGCGGGCGTCCGCCCCGGCGCCGGACGTCCAGGAGAGACAAGACGCGGCACGGGAGCTGGCCCTGCTGCCGGACGTCCGGCGGGACCTGGCGGTGGCCGGGCGTCTGGCGGCGGCCGGTCGGCCGAGTCCTCGGGCCTTTCTTGCCTGGGCCGAGGGCCCACCCCGGCTCGGGCACCTCGGCTGGGCCCGCCCTTTGGCCTGGGCCCTGCCCGCCATCACCCTGACGACCGCCGTCCTGGCCTCCTTCGGCGTCGTGCCGCGCCTCGTCCCGTGGCTGGCGGTGGCCGCGCAGCTGGCCGTGGTGGGCCTCACCCGGCGCAGCCTGGCCGAGGCCTGGGGCAGCCTCGCCCTGGCCGAAGCCGGGGGCGCCACGCTGGGCCGGTCCTTCCGCCGGCTGGAGAAGGTGCACTTTCACTCGCCGCTGCTGACCCGGCTGACCTCGGGCCTCTCCCCGCCGGGAGCGCCGGTGAGTGCGCGTATGCGCCAGTTCGCCCGTCTCCTCGGGCTGGCCGAGGCGCGCAGAAACCAGCTGCACCCGGTGGTGCACTTGCTGACGCTGTGGGACGTGCACGTCCTCACCCGGCTGGAGGACTGGCGCCAGTCCAACGGTGGCCTCGTCCGCGGCTGGCTGGAGGCGCTGGCCCAGGTGGAAGCCCTCTGCTGTCTCGGCAACGTGACGGCGGACCATCCGGAATTCCACTTTCCCACGGTGGACACGGGGCCGGCCCACCTGTCCGCCACCGGGCTGTGGCACCCGCTGCTGCAGAAGGCCGTCCCCAATGACGTGGAGCTACCGCACGAGGGCTTCCTCCTCCTCGTCACCGGCTCCAACATGTCCGGTAAGTCCACCCTGCTGCGCGCCATGGGCGTGAACGCGGTGCTGGCCCTGGCCGGCGGTCCGGTGGCGGCGGAACAGCTGAACGTGGGTCCGCTGCAGGTGGTGACCAGCATGCGGGTGCAGGACTCCCTGTCGGCGGGCGTCTCCTTCTTCCACGCCGAGGTGCTGCGGCTGAAGGCGGTGCTGGAGGCGGCGGCGGCCGCACCGGGGCACGCGCTGGTGCTACTGGATGAGATTCTCCTCGGCACCAACTCCGGCGAGCGCCGCGTCGCCTCGCGGGAAGTGCTGCGGCTTCTCCTCGAGGCCCGCGCGCTGGGCGCCGTCACCACCCATGACCTGGCCCTGGCCCGGCTGGAGACGGAGCACCCCGGCAGGCTGCGGGCGGTGCACTTCCAGGACCATGTCGAGGATGGGCAAATGCGCTTCGACTACCAGCTGCGCGAGGGCGTCGTGCGCACTACCAACGCGCTGCGGCTGATGCAGCAGGCCGGCATCCCGGTGCGGGCGCACCCACCCGGGGAGGGAAGCTAGTGGCCCGACGCGACCCGCACTCTTGGGCAGACGAGGCCCAGCCTCGACAGCAGCACCTGCGCTGGACGGCCCGGGTGGACTTCCCCGGCCGGCGCCTGATGGGCACCGCCGAGCTGCGCTTTGACCGCGGCGGGACGGCGGTGGACCTGGACACCCGCGGGCTGGAGGTGGACGCCGTCACCACCCCGGCCGGCGCCGCGCTGGCCTTTACGCTCGGCCCCGCCGACGCGGTCCTGGGCACGTGCCTGCACATCCAGCTTCCGGCGGATGGGGCCCACTGCGTGGTGCACTACCGCACCGGCGAAGGGGCCAGCGCGCTCCAGTGGCTGAGCGAGGCGCAGACCACCTCGCAGCGCTCGCCCTTCCTCTACAGCCAGTGCCAGGCCATTCACGCGCGCTCGGTGGTGCCGCTGCAGGACAGTCCGCGCTTCCGCCTCACCTATGAGGCGGCCGTCACCGCCCCGGCGGAACTGCAGACGCTGATGGCCGCGAGTTCGGTGGACCGGACGGAAGCGGGCGCCGAGGCCACCGGACGCTGGGCCATGCAGCACCCCATTCCGCCGTACCTCTTCGCCTTCGCGGTCGGCGCGCTGCAGAGCCGGGACCTCGGGCCACGCAGCCGCGTGTGGGCCGAGCCCGAGGTCCTCGACGCCGCGGCGTGGGAGTTTGCCGGGGTGGACGGGATGCTCACCCAGGCGGAGCAGCTGCTCGGCCCGTACGTGTGGGGACGCTTCGACGTCCTCGTCCTGCCGCCCTCCTTCCCCTACGGCGGCATGGAGAACCCCACCCTCACCTTCCTCACCCCCACCGTCCTCGCCGGCGACCGAAGCCTCGTCAACGTGCTGGCGCACGAGCTCGCGCACAGCTGGACGGGCAACCTCGTCTCCAATGCCTCAGCCGAGGACTTCTGGCTGAACGAGGGCTTCACCGTCTTCGTCGAGCGCCGGTTGCTGTCGGTGCTGGAAGGCCCGGAGGCCGTGGCCCTGCACGCGGCCGTGGGGCGCCAGTCCCTGGACGACGCGGTGGCCGGCTTCCGCAGCCGGCCGGCCCTCACCCGGCTGCGCACGCACCTTCAGGGCGTCGACCCGGACGACGCCTACAGCCAGGTGCCCTACGAGAAGGGCTACCTCTTCCTTCGCGCGCTGGAGGACGCAGTGGGCGCCGTCCCCTTCGATGCCTTCCTCCGGCGCTACCTGCACCGCTTCGCCTTCCAGAGTCTCACCACCCAGGAGTTTCTCGACTTCCTGCAGGCGGAGCTCCCGGAGGCCTTCGCCCGGGTGGACGTCCCGGCCTGGGTGGACGGAGAGGGGGTGCCTGCTGGCGCCCCGTCACTGGCCAGCGCCAGGCTGGCCGCGCTGAAGTCGTTCGGCCTGCAGCTGCCGGAGGCCGCCGAGGCCCGTACCTTCCGGCCGCTCGAGTGGCAGGTGTACCTGGGGCGGCTGCCGCGGCCGACGCCCCGCGCCACGGTGGAGGCGCTGGACGCGGCCTACAAGCTCACCGCCTCCCGCAACCCGGACGTCCTGGTCGCCTGGCTCGTCCCTGCGCTGTCCGCCGGACACGCCCCGGCACTGGCACGCACCGAGGCTTTCCTGGGCGAAGTGGGTCGGATGAAGTACCTGAAGCCCCTCTACGCGGCGCTGCTGGCCCGGGAGGACACACGGGCGCGGGCCGAGGCCTGCTTCCAGCGCTACCGCAGCCGCTACCACGCCATCGCCGCAGCGGGCATCGAGACGCTGCTTCGCCGGCGCGCGGGTTAGCGCAACGAAAAGGCGGACCCACAAACGAGTGCGCCCGCCCCAGGCCTTGGGGAATTCCCCAAGTCGGGCGGGCGCAACACTGCAGGCGCTGGCTACTACCGGCCGAATGCGTCCAGCGCGGACTCCGCACAGCCCGGGCCGTTGTCCGCATCCGCATCCGCGGTGGGCTGCGTGTCCGCCGAGGCGACCTCGACGGCGGCGGTCGCGGCCTCGGCCACCGCCTGGCCTTCGGCATTGGCCTTCGCGCAGCCGGCCAGGGCAAACAGGGCAACCGACATCACTGACATCCAACCCAGCTTCTTCCAGTCGTTCATGGCGTCCTCCCGTTGAACCACGCGGCAGGTGCATCGCAAGGACGGTGCCAGCCGGCGATACGTGAGATTGCCGCGGGTTGCGCGGCACCAACGGGAAAACCGGTTGCGCCGCGCGCACCTCCTACATGCGGCGAGTAGCCGCGGCTGCACCGGGGGGCATGTGCGACAGGGCACCAGCGCGCGCGGGGGCAGCCGGGGCCCTCAGTGCGCGCAGGCCACAGGTCCCAGGTACGACATCTCCCTCTTCGGTGGGCGTGGCCCAGCGCGCGGCGTCGGACGCTGGCGACAGCACAAATGGCTGCGCCCGCACAGCCTTTCGGGCCGTGCGGGCGCAGCGGTGCGGGGTCAGTTAATCCTGCGGCGTGGAGTCGAGCAGGGACTCCGCACACCCCGGCCCATTGTCGGCCTCGCCGTCCGAGGTGGGCTGCTGGTCCGCCTGGGCCGCCTGCACGGCGGCGGGGCGCGCCTGGTCCTCCGTCCGGCTCTCGGCGATCGCCCGGTTACACCCGGCCAGCGCAAACAGAGCAAGCGACATCACCGACATCCAACCCAGCTTCTTCCAGTCGTTCAACATGACGTCCTCCCATCAAACTACGCAGGAGGTGCATCGCAAGGACTGGGCCGCAGGGCCGATGCCTGAAGCTGCCGCGGGTTGCGCGGCGGCGAGGGGAAAACCTGTTGCGGCGCGGGCTACACCGACATGGGGGCGGTAGCGGCGGCTGCACCGGGGTGGCGGTGCGAGCTGTGCCCCGACTGTCTCACCCGCCCGGCGCCGCTGCCGTCCCCTCACGACAGCTTCGGGTACCAGTCCGCCCCCCGGCCCTCGGGGGTCAGGTCGAGGACATTCCACAGCGGCCACATCAGGTCGATGTGCCGCGGGTTCTGCCCGGGGTCGCTGGGCGCGAAGGCCAACTCGGAGCTGTAGAAGTGGTGGACGCGCCCGTCGCGCTTCACGAAGGTGTGGATGACGCTGTTCTGAGAGCCGTCCTCTGCGTCCCCGTGATAGTCGCGGTTGAAGGCGTTCTTCTGCGAGGACAGCAGGCGCAGGTTGCGCCAGGGCCGGGCGCGCGCGAAGTCACGAAGGCGCTCGATGGGAGACTTCGCCACCACGGCGAGATTCACCCGCTGTTCCAGGTGGCGGGCATTGCCGTCCAGCCCGTCGAGGAAGCTGCTGCACATGGGACAGGCGTGGTCCATGTCCTGGCTGAACATGAAGCTGTAGACGACGAGGGTGTCCTTGCCGGGCGTGAACAGTTGCGACAGCCGCACCGTGCGCGTGGGCGCGCGGTCGTTGTAGTCGCGGGGCCCCTCCTCGAAGACGTAGTCCTCGGGGACCGGCCCCCCCAGCGGCAGACGTCGCCGCGCGGCGGCCACCGCCTCCACCTGCCGGCGCAAGTCCTCCTCGGTCTTCAGCAACGCCGTGCGGGCGGCCCGGTATGCTGGGGATTCGCCTGGAAAGTGAAGGGCTGCCATGGGGTCCTCCAGTCGCTGGTGGGCGAGAGTCTGACGCGCTCGGGTGGCCTCCGGGGCTACCCGAAGGTTGTAACCGTCCAAAACCACACGCTCGTGCGCTTCCTGCCCGGGGCAGGGGCGAGGGCCCATCACGAGCGGTCCTTCCGAAATGCTGTCACAAGAAGGCCCCCCGAAGACATGGGCTTCTGGACGCCGTACCCCACCAGAGGATGCTCGCCATGCCAGTGCCCAGCCTTGCCGTTCCCGCCGAAGAAGCGCCGCGCTGCCCCACCCTGGTCTCCGTGGATGGGCGCGCCTACCCGCTACAGTCCGCACAGCTGCACGCCCGGGCGGAGGGCGGACTTGCCAGCTCTCGGCTGGTGCAGACGTTTGCCAACCCCCATGCAGAGTCCCTCGAAGTCATCTACACGCTGCCCCTACCCGCCGACGGAGCGGTCCTCGCGTACACCATTCGCCTGGGGGAACGAGTCATCCGCGGGGAAGTGCAACCGCGGGAGAAGGCGGCGGCGGCCTACCGGGAAGCGCTTTACGCGGGCCGGACTGCCGGGCTTCTGGAGGAGGACCGCACGGACACCTTCCAGCAGCGGCTTGGAAACCTGCCTCCGCGCACCGAAGTCACGGTCGAAATCGACGTCCTGCAGCCGCTGGCGTTCCTGTGCGGCACAGACGCTGCCAGCCCCGTCTGGGAATACCGCTTCCCGACGGTGGTCAGCCCCCGCTACCAGGGCGCCCTGGGTCGGGTGACGGACGCCGAACGGCTCGACGTGGACCGCGACGCGGGTGGGGACATCCCCACCCGGCTGGCGCTGGAACTGACCATTGCGGACGCCCTCCTCGGCCCGGACCGCCTCGTCTCCCCCAGCCACCGCCTCGAGACACTGCTGCAAGGGGAGGCCGTCCTCGTGCGCCTGGCCGAGGGCGCACGGCTCGACCAGGACCTTGTGGTGCAGTGGCCGGCTGCGTCGGGCGTCGTCGGCGTCCGCGTCGTGGAGGGACGGGGAAACGGCTCGGACGCGGGGCGGTATGCCCTGCTGACGGTGACGCCGCCCACTGCGCCCGACGCCGTGCAGCGGCGGGACCTCACCGTGCTCATCGACGCGAGCGGCTCGATGGCGGGGGCCCCTCTGGAATACGCCAAGCGGGTGGTGTGCGACTTGCTCGAGGGCCTCGCCCCTGCCGACCGGTTCGAGGTGATGGCCTTCGCGAACACCCCCCAACGGCTGACGCCGGGACTGGAGCAGGCGACGCCGCGGTCGCTCAATCGGTGTCTGCAGGCCATCGCCTCCCTGCGGGCGGGCGGCGGCACCGAGATGGGCACGGCCCTGCGGGAGGCGCTGTCGCCCCTGCGTCCGGACGCGCAGCACCAGGTGGTGCTGGTCAGCGACGGCTACATCGGCTTCGAGAAGGAACTCCTGGCTGAACTGGCTCGCTCGCTGCCGGCCGGTGTGCGACTGCACACGGTGGGCATTGGCTCCGCTCCGAACCGGGCGCTGACCCAGAGCCTGGCACGTGGCGGACGCGGGGTGGAGCTGCTCGCCGGCGACGAAGCGGCGGCCATCGAGGCGGCGCGCCGCCTACGCGCCGCGACGGACCGACCGGTGCTGACCGAGGTCAGCGTCTCGGGGACGGCCATCCGCGCCACGACGCCGGCACGACCGCGGGACGTCCTGGCCGGCCAGCCGCTGCTTCTGGCCGTCGAGCTTCAGCAGGAGGGCGGCTCCGTCGAAGTCCGGGGAACGCTCGCCGGCTCCAGCGCGGGCTGGAGCTGGCAGCTGACGGTACCAGCGAGGGCGGCAACGACGGACGCCGCGGGCGGGCTGCGCGCCACCCCCCTGCCCCTCGGTGCCCTGTTTGGTCGCGAGGCCATCGCCGACGCGGAGTTTGAAGTCGCCGCCGACGGGGACGCCGGGGCGCTGGACGCGCGCATTGAAGCCCTGGGCCTGCGCCACCAGCTGACGAGTCGCCGCACCAGCCTGGTGGCCATCGCGGAGGAAACGTCCGTCGACCCGCGCGCGCCCCGCCGCCGGGAACGCCTGGCGGTGGAGCTGCCGCGGGGTGTCTCCGCCGAGGGAGCGGGCCTTGTCCCTCCTAAAGGGTTCTTCCTGGGCGCCCCGGCAATCATGATGGGTGCCACGCGTGGCGTGTCGTCCGGCGTGTCGGAAGACGTCGTGGGGATGACGCGTCGGCACTTGAAGGCCCAGGCCCCGAAGGTCCGCTTGGCCGCGCCTACGCTTCGGCCGTCTGTGCAGGCGACGGTGGTGGCACGTCTAGGCCAGGAACTGGTGCTGGAGTTCGAGGTCCCGACGGACGGCTTCAAGCTTCCTACGGTGGACGTCGACGTGGAAGTTCCGTCGCTGGAGAACCGGCCGGCACGCCTCCGCGCCCGCGTCCTTCTGGAGAAGAGCAGCCCGCCCGGGCCGCACGCGGCCGGACTCATCGTCCGGCTGGCGTTGCGCTTGGAGGACGGTCAGGCCTGGCCCGAAGGACAGCCCCTCACGCTGTCCTGGAGCGGCGGCAGCCTGGGAGTCCACCTGCCGCCAGGAACGGAGCCCGGCGTCCACGGCCCATGACCGCGCTCGACTCCACGTTTCTGCAAGCCAGGGCTGGAGACCGCATGGCCTTTGCGCGCTGGATGGGGGGCGTCGAGCTTCCCCTCCGGCGCGCGCTGCGACCCTTCGCCCGAGCCGTGGACGTGGAGGCGGTGGTGCAAGAGGCGTTGCTGCGGATGTGGCTTCTCTCGCGGGACCGCCGGCGCGAGCTCACCGGCGAGAATGCCTCATTGCGCTTCGCCCTCGGCCTGGCGCGGAACCTGGCCCGGGCCGAGGCGCGACGCCTGGGGCACGAGAGGCTGTTGCCTCCGGAGGGACTTCCTGAGCCCAGTGTAGACCCGGAGCCGCCCCCGGACCCCGCGCTGAGGAAAGCCATCCTCGGCTGTCTGGAACGGCTGGCGAAAAAGCCGGCCCAGGCGTTTGCGGCCCGGCTGCGCGCAGGCCTTTCTGCGGATGCAGTGCTTGCCTCACAGCTGGGGATGACCCTCAACACGTTCCTTCAAAACATCGTCCGCGCGCGCAAACAGCTCGCGACGTGCCTCGCCCGAAAGGGCATCTCCCTGGAGAACGGGCTGTGACGAGCCAACGCGAGCAAGAGTCCCTCCTCGAAGCCGCAGTCACCCCCTACCGCGAGCGCGACCGGGAGGGGCGCCTGGTGCCACTGCCAGCCTGGTGGGACCTGTCTCCGGAGGCGCGGGAGGAGCTCTTCTCCCGCCAGCTTGGGCGCCGCGCCCTGGAACGTGCCATTGACCCCGACGGGCAAAGCGCCACCGTCCGCGCCGTCCTGGCCAGGCTGGGCATTTCGGCGTCGACGCCCTGAGGGCAGCCGCGGGACCCAATGCCCGCAGCGTCTGGCCCTACTTTCTGGGCGCGAGGATGTCGTCCAGGAGGGGCTTCTGCGCCGGGTCGCGCTCGAGGTGTGGGTAGCGCAAGCCGCCGTGGTAGTCGACGCGGACGGTGCGGAAGCGCTCTCCCACCCGCACCAGCAGCTCCACTGGCTCGGTCCCGGTTTTCGCGCGCGCGATGGCGCTGTGGAGTCGCTCCGCGTCGTAGGCCAGCCCATCAACGGCGAGCAGTTGTGCCCCCGACGTCAGCCCGGCCTTGAAGGCCGGGCCGTCCCAGCTGACAAAACTGACGGTGGCATCCTTGTCCACCACCAGGCCGAGGGAATAGCGGTGGTCGACGCTTTTGGTCCGGGTGGCTTCCACGGATTTCCAGTAGTCGCTCGGCTCCTCGGTGAAGACCAGCCGGTAGCCGCCGCGGCGCAGCCCGTCGATAGGCGCACCGGGGCCATGCCCGTCCAGGCGGCTGCGGAGAAAGCTGGCCCAGTCGTACGGCAGCACGGCGTTCAAGGCCGTGACGACGTCCTCGAAGGTGTAGGTGACGGGGACGTAGCTGCCCTCCTCGATGCCGAAGAAGGCAGTGGCGAAGTCATCGAGCGAGCGCTTGCCTCGCGTCTTCTCGCGGATGAGGGTGTCGACGTCGAGCCAGATGAGCGCCCCTTCCGGGTAGTAATCCTCGAAGCGCTGCCAGTTGGGCCAGGACTGGGGGCGGCGGGGGCTGATGATTTCGTCGTTGGTGGTGTCCTGGACCGAGCGCCAGCTCCGGCCTGGCATCAGCTGCAGCGCGGCCACGCTCATCGCCAGCGCCTCGAGCGCCTGCTGGCGCGTCCACAGGCCGGCGCGGGCCGTCAGTACCGTCCCCCAGTACTGGGTGCCGCCCTCGTACACCCACAACATTGAGTCGCGCATGGGGGTGTGGAAGTCCGGCGTCCAGAGGTCGGCCGGGCGCCGGAACTTGCCGTCCCAGGAATGCACGTACTCGTGGGCGATGACGTCGCGGTAGCCCGCCGTCTTGTCCCAGTCGGTGAAGTCGGCAATGGGCTCGCCGTACTCGGCCGAGCGGTGGTGTTCCAGCGTGGTGTCCCAGCCGATGTCGTCACTCAGTTGCAGCAGGAAGTTGTAGTGGTCGTAGTGACGGCCCCCGAAGAGGCGGTAGGCCTGCTGCACCAGGGCCCGGTGCAACTCGATGAGGTCCGGCTTGACGGCAAGCAGGTCGGCGCGGTCCGCCATCAAGTTCAGCGTCACCGGCACGCGGTCCGAGGGCGCCAAGTCGTAGGCGCGGGCATAGCGGGCGGCGCGCAGCGGCGAGTCCACCAGCGTGTCCACGGACACCACCTTAAAGCGGGTGCGCCCGGCCTCCACCGCGGCCACCTCCAGGGCGGTGGCCACCGTCCAGCCCTCGGGCACGCGGATGGAGGCCTCCACCGGAATGTCCCGGGTGAAGTACCCGGCCGGGTAAAGCACCACTGAGTTCCAGTCCAGGGCCAGCTGCAGCGACGAGACCTCGGTGGGGCCCACCCCATGGCTCACCGGAGAGAGGTAGGTGAAGTCCACCGAGACGCGGTTGACGCCAGCCGGCACCGGCACGTGGAAAGCGAAGACATCCGCCGTGTCGCGCGCCCACGCCAGCCGCGTGCCGGCGGCTGTCACCACCAGCCCGGCCAGCCGTTCGATGGTGCCCTCCGGCGCGTGCGTCCCGGGCAGCCAGCGCGGATACATGAGGATGAGTTCCTTCCCGCCGGTGACCGGGACCTCCTCGTGCACGGCGACGATGCGCCGGCTGACGTCCGTGGCGTCGAGGGTGAGGAGCAGCGTGCCCGGGTAGGCCTCATCCCGAGAGGAGGGGATGGGCGCATTCGGCGGCAGAGGCAGGGGCCCGGGGCTGGCTGCGAAAGTGGTGGGAGCGAGGAAAAGGAGGGCGAGGGACAGTGCGCGATGGTTCAAGGAGCGACCACCGTAACATGGCGGGCGTCGCTGGCCGGGACGGCCGTCGGCCAGATTTTTCGCGGCCTCCACCGACCAGGCGGCAACGAGGACCCCAGCGGCCATTGCCGCTGATTCTCGGTCCGTCTGGCGAAGAGCAGAGTGTTTCTGGAATCAGGCTGGCGCGCCACGACTGTGGTGGAAACCTTTACAAACACTCGCGTAAGCGCGTTCCGGCTGGCGGTGCGGTCCGAATGACTTCTATTTCTTGCTCCAGGGGTGAAGGAGCCGGGCTTGAGTGTCTTTCAAGCCGGTCCCCAACTCCGGGGGGGGCAAGGTGAGTCCGGTCAAGGGTGTTCGAGGCGTCCGATGGGTTGGCTTTGAGCCGCTGCTGATTTTGGTTGTTCCGCTGTTGTTCGCTTCCGGCCCCTGTCAGCCAGCGTTCAGGGACGGCGGCAGCCAGTCTTCTGCTGCGGCGCCTGCCTCCGCGAGCACCACTCAGCCTCGTCCGAGAGCCTCACCATGTGTTCCTTCGAACGTTGAGTGGCCGGACAGCACCTCAGCGGGAGCCTTGACCGTCCTGAATCCGAGCAGGGCCTGAGCCATGAGCCTTCTCTTCGTCCGAGAGCCGGCCGTTGTCGTCCGAACACGTTCTGTGAAATTCGGGCCGACGAGCAGTTCTTCGTTCGGAGTGGACGTGAGACAGGCGGTCCTCGATTGGTTCCAAGCGCAGGGCATCTCGCCGAAGGCGAATCGGGCGATGGTGCTCAAGACCATCGTCCTGGTCAGCGGGGTCGCTGCAGCGTACGGCTCAATCCTCGCGAGCGGTGTCCCTTGGTCGGCCCGTTGGTGCAGCTGTGTCTTCTTGGGTCTGGGCCTGGCCAGCCTCGGGATGGCCATTGGTCATGACGCTCTGCACGGCGCCTACTCGAACCGTCCGTGGGTCAATCGTCTCCTGGGGCTGGCGTTCGACGTGGCGGGGGCGAACGGACACATTTGGAAATTCACCCACAACGTCGTTCACCACACCTATACGAACGTCGACGGCGTCGACATGGACATCGACCTGGACCCGCTCGTCCGAATGGCTGCGTCGACGCGCTGGAAACCGTACCACCGCTACCAGCGCTTCTATGCGTTCGGGCTCTACGCCCTCGCGGCCATCCACTGGTTCCTCGCGAAGGACTTCGTCTACTTCGCCCGCCGGCGACTCGGCCCCTACTTGACGCTACGCCACCGGTGGACGGCGTGGGCGGGCCTCGTCGGCGGGCGGATGCTGGTGCTCTTCTACTCGGTGGTCCTCCCCGCCTGGGTGCTCCGTCCGGCCTGGTGGATGTTTCTCATCGGCTGGCTGACCGTCTACCTGACGTTCGGCTTGGTGCTGGGAGTGACCTTTCAGCTGGCGCACGCAGTCACCCCGGTCGAGATGCCGGTGCCGCCCGGGAGCGGCCGACTGGAGGCTTTTGCCCTCCACCAGGTGAACACCACAGCGGACTTTGCCTGCGCCAACCGGCTGCTCACCTGGTACTTGGGCGGTCTCAACTTTCAAGTGGAGCACCACCTGTTCCCTGAAGTCTGCAGCATCCATTACCCTCGCTTGCGGCACATCGTGCGGGAAGTCGCCGCCCGCCACGGCGTGCGGTGCCGCGAGTTCCCGACGGTGCGCTTGGCGCTGGCCTCGCACGTTCAGCACCTGCGGCAACTGGGCCGCGCTCCGAACTAGGCGCTTTGTGGAGGCCGCTCCACCAAAGCGCCGACCGTCCGCTTGAAAGTCGCGGCAGTCCGCACAACCTCCCCTCTCCGCTTGCGGTCGGTCCCGCTGCTCGTGGCGAGACTTCATTCACAGCGCTCCGCGTAAACGCGTTTGTCGTGGCCGTTTCGGCAGGTGGGTCGCCAGACTTGACGTCGAGCCTCGAGCGGCGCCCGACGGCAGGGCGAAGAAGCGGAGGGCTCTGTTGTGGATGGGTGAGCCGCAGGACACGAAAGGCGATTGGCAACGTGCAAAGCGCAGCAACAGTGTTTGAGGCGCCCCGGTCCGAGAACAGTCTGTCCTGGGCCCGGCACTCCTGGCGCGGGGGCGAGTTGGCGGAGCGACTGCGGAACGCTCCGAGGGTGAACCTTGGGTCATGGCCGACGCCCATCCAGCGAGTCACCCGACGCGGCCGGTGCGACCTGCTCGTCAAGCGAGACGACCTCAGCGGCTTCGGCCGTGGGGGCGCGAAGACGCGAAAGCTGAGTCACCTGCTCGGGCACGTACGCACCAATGCTCATGGCGAGCTGCTGGCGGTGGCCGGAAACGTGACCAACTTGGCGTTCGACCTGTTGCAGGCCTCCGGAGCTTTCGGACTTCGGACGCGCCTCTTCATCGTCAACGACCCGCCCGCCACACCGGGCGAGCGGGCGAGAATCTTCGCCGGCGTCCTGGGTTCCATCGAACTCTTGACGTGCGGCAGGGCCGAGGCG
Source organism: Myxococcaceae bacterium (assembly GCA_017881265.1). GTDB lineage: Bacteria > Myxococcota > Myxococcia > Myxococcales > Myxococcaceae > JADGRA01. Next base: position 54,174 of record JADGRA010000062.1, read on the forward strand.
GCGGCGGTCGTCTTGCGCGCCTACGCAGCTGCCTGGCACGCCGGTCGGAAGCCCTTCCTTGCGCTGCCTGGCGCTTTCCACCCGGCGTGCGTCATCGGCAACGCGTGCGGTTTCCTCGAGATGGTCGAGCAACTCGAATCCCAAGGCGCACCCTTGCCTCGCACCGTGTTCGTGACGGCAGCCACCGGCACGACGGTCGCGGGGTTTCTCCTGGCTGCGGACGTGCTTCGCGCTGCAGGCGGTCCCCCCATCCGGGTGATTGGCGTGCAAGTGCACCCAGGCCGAATCCGGCTGCAGACGCTGGCCCTGACACGATGGACGGAGCGCTTCCTCGGCACCAATCATCGCACGCCGGTTCACCCGACGAGTTTCGTTCCGTCTCGCGAGCGCTTCGCCCACTTCGGACCTGGCGTTCCGCGTCTTTGCTTGCAGGTGGAGCAGGAACTCGGGCTCAGGCTGGACCCCATTTTTGGGGGAAAGACCTGGCAGGCAATGCAGGCCGACGTGGCCGCCAACGCTCCCGACGACCGGCCGCTCCTCTACTGGCACTGCGGTTACACGCCGGAGTGGAAGACGCTCTGTGCCTCCGGAGCGGGGCGGGGCGAGGTGACGTCGTGAGACTGCAGGCGCTCGCCTTGGTGCCGTCGGGCCGGTTCGGCATCCGGCGGTTCGCTGTGGTCGCCGGCTACGTGTTGGTTTTCACCATCGCCTTGCCCGTCCAGGTGTGGGCGCTGGGGACACGGCTGGATGCGTTGCTTCACCTGCCAGCCATCAATGGCCTGCGCACGCCAGGGCTTGTTCTTCTGTCCGCGGGCGCTGCCTTGTGGTTGACCGCCCACGTCTGGTTCAGCGCCGCCGGCCGTGGGTTGCCCATTTCGAGCCTGCCTCCGATGCGCCTCGTCAAGAGCGGGCCCTACGCGTGGCTCCGCCATCCCATCTACGTCGGCTTCACCGTGGCGGCCGCCGGGCTCGGCTGTGCCAAGGGGTCCCTGGGACACGGGCTTCTGGCCCCCCTCCTCCTGGCAACCGCCTGTTGGGCCTACGTGGTGACGTTGGAGGGACCCGCGTTGTGGAGACGCTTCGGCCAGGGCTACCACCAGGTGGGCCGCGGCACCGCCTGGAAGCTGCCCTGGACGCGGGGCTGGCCTCGGCTCCACGCTGCCGTGGAACGCCTCGCCAATCGAACGGTTCTCTTCCGGGTCGGTCCCACGCTGTGGGTAACCTACGGCGCCTTCGTAGCGTTCGGGTCGTTTCTGGTCACGCTCTTCGCGCGCGTGACGCTGGGTACGTTGTGCTCGTCATGGCAGTACGTCGGGGTTTCCATCGGTCTGGCGCTGTCGATGTCGGTGGGCGCGCGACTCGGCTCAGTTGCTTACAACGTGGCGGCTCTGCGACGGCGCGGGCTTTCTGAGCTGCGCACCGTCGGATTCGTCTCCTGGGGCGGGTATCTCGGCCTGGCGGCTTTCACCGCTTTCTTTGGTGCTCGCACCGGGATTTCTTCTCTCGCGGTTCTCGACCGCCTCATGCCACTGCTCTGCGTGTGCACTGCGTTGGGGCGGGTGGGCTGCCTCACCTACGGGTGCTGTTTCGGACGACCCGCGCCCCACGGCGTGCGCTGGACGAATCCGGACGCGAAGGTGGTGCGGTTGCTTGGACCTGAAGTCGGCTCCCTGCCCCGCGTCCCGGTGCAGCTGCTCGGGACGGTGGTGGGCCTCGTCGCCGCCGGCGCGGCGCTCGTCCTCAACCTGCGGAACGGCGCCGCCGGGGCGACGACGTTCCTCGTGTGGCTCTGGTATTTCCTCGTCCGGCTGAGCATCGAGCAGCTGCGGGACGAGCCACGCCTCGGTTTGCTCGCCTGGACGCGCGGCCAGTGGCTCGCTGCTATCGGGGCAGGCGTCTCGCTGGTGTCGCTCATGCGCCTGGATGCGAGTGCCACGGTAACCGCCACACATGGCTCGCTCGACCTGCTGGCGCTGGCAACGGCCACCACCGTCGGCGCGATGGTCTTCGCCATCTTCGGCCTTCACTGGCGCCAGGTCGGGAGGTGGTGAGGATGGTCTTCGACAAGCTCTACGCGGACCTCGTTGCTCCAGACGGCTCCGTGTACGTGCTGTACCTGGCGAGTTTCGACCTCTTCGGGGGCCGGTTGCGCTTCGCGGAGCTCGAGACCTATCCCGCCGACGGCCGCCGCCGGGTCTATACCGCGCGACCCTCGGCGTCCCATCGCACCACGCTCGCCAGTGACGAGCCGCTCGACGTCGCGCTCGAGACCTCCGTGGGCCAGTTCCGCTTTCGGTCGACGCCTCTGAACGGGGGCTTCGTGCCGCCGGACACTGCGCGGTCCGGGCTGGAGTGGAGGGTCTGCATGGGCCGCACGCAGGCCCGACTCGAGCTGCCGCCGGCGCTCGGCGGCGGCTCGGTCGGTGGGACTGGCTACGTCGACCACCTCAGAGTGGAACAACCGACCCTTCGCCGCGGTCTGCGGACGCTCGACTGGGGTCGGGCGCATCTTTCGAGCTCGACGGTCGTCTGGACCCGATTGCGCTTCTCCGACGGGGACGTCTGGGACCAGTTCGCCCGCTGGACCGCCCTCGGGACCCCTGCGGAGCCCGGTCCCCTCAGCCCCTCAGAGGACCTGGCGCTCGCCCAGATTGAGACAGCCGGTGGCACCATTGCGTCTGAACGCGTCTTGCACGAGGGCGGCGCCATTGACCGAAGCCGTCTCCCGGTGGCCCCGGTCCGCTGGCTGCTGAAGGCAGCGGCCGGGCGCACGCACCAGCGCCGCTACCTGACGCGCATTTCCGAGCCAGGCCACCCTGGCGCTGGCTGGGGAATCCATGAATCCGTCTCCTTCGAGCACGCCTGAGGCCGCCGTGCTCGACGCCGAAGACCTCCACAAGCGCTACGGACGGAACCAGGTGCTTCGCGGTGCCAGCCTGCGGGTTTGGCCTGGGGGCCTGGTCGCGGTGCTCGGCGAAAACGGGGCTGGCAAGAGCACGCTGCTGCGCATCCTCGCCGGTGCCGAAGCTCCGGACCGGGGGCGCGTGCGTCACCAGGGGTCCGTTGGGTACTGCCCACAGGAGCCGCTCCTGTACGGGCAATTGACGCTGGACGAGCACTTTCGCCTCTTCGGCGCCGCCTACCGCCTTCCGAGCGCGGAGCTGCGCAGGCGCGGCGAGAGGTTGATTGAGCGGTTTGGTCTCGAACGTCACCGCCGCACGCCGGTCGAGGCGCTGAGCGGCGGGACCCGACAGAAGCTCAACCTGGCCGTGGCGCTGCTGCGCGATCCGGCGGTGCTCCTGCTGGACGAACCCTACTCAGGCTTCGACCGCGACGCCTATCGCCAATTCATCTTGTGGACCGAGGAGGCCAAGCGCCGCGCTCAGGCGGTCGTCCTCATCACCCACTTGCTGCTCGAGCCGGGGCACTTCGATGTCGCGCTGGAGCTGCGCGACGGGAAGCTGGAGGTTGCCGATGGCTGACAGCCTTAACCGCGTGGCCGTCGCCGCAGCACTGCTCTTCCGTGACGTCTTCCGTCGACGTTTCGCCTTGGTCCTCATCTTCGTTGTTCCGGCACTCTTCGATACCGTGGTGCTGCTCACCACGACCTCCCGGCCCCTCCGGGTGACCGTCGCGGCACTTCGCGAGGACCTGGCTGACGGGACAAACCCTGGTGGCACACCTCTCGACCTGGGGGTCATCGACGACGGCGTTCGCGCACTGGATCAGCGGCAGCTGTCGCTCGTCTTCCTTGGGCACGCTGCGGTCTGCTTTCTTGCCTGCTTTCTCGCCTTCAACCTCGTGTCACGGCGGCGGGAAGTGGACAGAAGGCTCGTGCTCGCCGGATACCGGACGGTCGAGGTGCTCCTGGCCAAGGTGGCCGTCCTTGGGCTCATCGTCGTCCTGCTCGTCGGCTGGCAGACGGCACTGATTGTGCCGTGGCTCGCGCCGCGACAGCCCGCGCTGCTCTCGCTGGGGCTTCTGCTCGGCGGCCTCACCTATGGAGGCATCGGTCTCCTCATTGGCGCGGTGGTAAGGCAGGAACTCGAGGGGATTTTTCTCATCGTCCTGTCGACGAATGTCGACCCGGGCTGGCTCCAGAACCCCATCTATTTTGGTCAGAGCCAACGTCCCCAGCTCATCTCCGCCCTGCCGGGCTTTGCCTCGACGCAGCTCACGGTGCTGGGGGCCTTCTTCGAGGATTGTCCGCAAGCGCTCGTTTCTCAGGGGGTGCTGTCCTGCGGCGCCATCCTGGTCCTGGCCGTGACGCTCTTCGGCCTTCGCATTCGGCCACCACGCGCCACCGGCGAGCGGACCCGGGCCCGACTCCGTTTCGGAAAGACGCTGCTCGTGGGCTACGCGCTGTGGATTGCCGCCTTCGAGTTGGTGGGGCGCTACGCGTCGACGCTGCAGACGCGTGACCTGACCACGGCGTGGGACCGCGCCATCCCCCTCGTCCCGGCGTTCATCTGGCCGTACGAGGCTTGCTACGCGCTACCGCTGGTCGCGCTCTGGCTGTTCCGGGACTGGCATCGGTTCAACGTCGGCCTACTCGCCATCCTGCTCGCCAGCCTGTGTGCCTTCGCTGTCTACCTGTTTGTCCCGGTCGCCTTCCCGCGGCCGGTCCTCGGCACGGGTGTGCCCGAGCAGCTGCTGGCGGCCGAGTACGCGGCCGACTTCTTCCCGGGCGCCAACAAGCTCCCCAGCCTTCATGTCGCCATCTCGTGGATTGTGTTGTTTTCCGTCTGGGGGCAGGCGAGGCACCGGACGGTGGACCTGCTGGCGCTTGCGCTGGTCAGCGCCATCACGGCTTCCACGCTCCTGGTGAAACAACACCTGCTGCTCGACGTCGTGACCGCCGTGCCGCTGGCTGCTGCCGTCTTCGCAATCGCCCACCGGCTGTATTGGAGGGTCACCGCGCCCGGGGACCCTCCGGAAACCGCCCTGGTTCAGTTGCTCGTGCCCACGTCCTGGCGTCGACTGCAAAGGCGGCCATCCCCATGATTCGCCTCACCCGGGCATGCCTCGAAGCTGCCGCCCACCCGGTGGAGGTGGCCAACTCCCTCGCCGGCCGGCCGCGGACGCCACGGTCGATTCGACTTTTCGAGAACCCGATTCTCGAAGCCGCGAGCCGGGCCCATCCCGTCGCGCCAGCCGTCTGCTTCCTGCCACTTCTCCTTTGGACTGCCATTCACTCGCTGGGTGCGCTCGGGCTGCGTCGTTGTGCGCCATTCTTCATCTGCGGGTGGGTCGGGTTTTCCCTCTTCGAGTACCTCTTGCACCGCTTCGTCTTCCACGGGCTGTTGCGCGGGGCGCCGAGCGGGCGCCGGCAAGTGTGGGGCTTTGTCCTGCACGGCTACCACCACCACTTCCCGAACGACCCGCGGCGCCTCGTGCTGCCTCCTCTTTTCAGCTGGCCAATCGCCCTTCTCTTCGCGGGTGCGTACCTCCTGCTTCTCGGACCGGAGCGTGCCATCCCGGCGATGGGGGGGACGCTCGCCGGTTACCTCTCGCTCTTCTCGGTGCACTACTGCGTGCACCACGCTCGCTCTGCCCGCGGACCGGGTCGGTGGCTGCGCCGTTACCACCTGCGCCACCACCACCAGGATGCGAATTCCCGCTACGGTGTGACCTCCCCCGTCTGGGACGTCGTCTTTGGAACGACGGGTTCAGGGTCCCACAACCGGGCCCCGCCTCCGCCCCCGAACGCGTCTCGCCTGCGGCAGCCCGCGCGGTCGACAGGGAGGTCGCGCGATGAGCGATGAGAACGACCCAACAGGAGCGACCGAGGGCCTGGTGGTCGAACATCTCGACGGCGAGGTTCATCCAAAGGAGAGGCTTCTCGGCCGAACGGCCATTCAATTTCCTTTGGTGCTGGCCATCGTGCTCTTCGGCATCTCGCGCAAGTCGCCGGAGTTGGCGGAGGGCCTCCTCCACGGAGAACTTGCGTCGTACGGCGCCTTTGCCATCGCGACCGGAGTCGTGGCCGCTGGCTTCTGGTGGCTCAACCGCAGGGACCGGCGCAAGCGCCGCGTCCGGGACGCCCTGCGCGCCGAGGCTCCACCGCCTATGGCGCACTCATCGGGTCCCGAGGCCGACGCCACCTCGGCCCATCCAGAAAGCCCGACGGAGAATGCGCCCGCCGCTGCCAACCCCAGCGTCGCGTTTCAACTCGCCCTCCGGGCGGTCACCCCACGGTTGTGGGTGGTTCCAGGACTCATCCTTCTCAACGTCGCCGTCTATGGCGTGATGGTGCTGAGTGGCGTCGCGCCCTTCTCACCCCAGGCCGGTGCGCTGGTGGCGTGGGGAGCCGACTACGGTCCGGCGTCCCTCGGTGGCGAGCCCTGGCGGCTTTTGACAAGCACCTTTCTCCACTTTGGCCTCATCCATCTGTTGATGAACATGGTGGTGCTGGGTGACGCGGGCCCAATCGTGGAACGCCTCTACGGGCACGTCCGTTTCCTGGCCCTGTACCTCGCAGCGGGCTTGTGCGGCAGCCTCGCTAGTCTGGCCGTCCACCCGCAGGCAGTTGGTGCCGGCGCGTCGGGCGCCGTCTTCGGCGTTTACGGAGCGCTCGGTGCATTTCTCCTTCGAGAAGGCAAAGCCATCCCCACGCCCGAGTTGTTACGTCTGAGTCGGGTCGCGGGCGCCTTCATTGGCTACAACCTCCTCTTCGGTCTCAGCCATGCGGAGATTGACGCTGCTGCTCACGTCGGTGGCCTTTTGGCCGGCGCCGGTGCCGGCGCGCTTCTCGCGCGGCCGCTGAATCCGGCGCGTCTGCCGTCGCCGCTGCGGCCCGTCGCCGTGACGGCAGGCGTGCTCGGTCTGGTCGCGGCGGCACTAATGCTCTTGCCCAAGCCAGCTGACCTCGGCGCCACCCTCGAACGGTTTTCCTCGGACACCGGCAGGGTCAGCGACACTTTCAACGACCTGCTAGCGCAGATGCGGAAGGGCACACTCGGCAGCCAGGCATTTGCCGCTCAGGTGCAGGACCGGGTGCTTGTCCCGTGGCGCAAAGCACGGGAGCGCCTCTTGCGACCCCAGCGGTGGAGTCCCGAACAACAGCAGTTCCTCGACTCCCTGCTGAAGTACTCGACGACGCAGGAGGGAGCCTGGACGTCTCTCGTCACGGGCCTTCGTCAGCACGATGAGAAGGCGCTCGCCCAGGCCAGAGCGCTCAACGCCGAGGCCGAACAACTGCTCAAAGACCTCAACCGCCAGGGGCCCTGAGCGCCGTGCCAGCCGACGGACACAGACTGGCATCCGGGAGCAGCGACCGAGGGCTGTCTGCGCGGGCAGGCCGGCGCGACTCCGTCTCGGTCCTGCGCTACGGTTCTGGACCTTCGCTCCCCAGGCCCTCGAGCATGAGCTTCAAGTCAGAAACGCAGAGTCTGGACCGAGGAGGAGGCAACCTTCCGCCCTCGGACCGGCTCCGCGTCCTGGCGCTCTGGAATGACCAGCATCTCATCCACCTCCTACCGGAGAGCGGAAGCGTCACCGTCGGGCGGGCCGAGGGCGTCGAGTTCCGTATCAGCGACAAGGCCATTTCGCGGCACCACCTGAACTTTCACGTGCGCGAGCGCTTGTACGTCGAAGACCTCGGGAGCGCGAACGGGACCTGGGTCCGGGGCCGCTCGCTCAAGGCTGGTGAGACGGTGGAGGTCAATCCGGGCGACATGATTGAGCTCGGCAGGACGATGCTCTTCATCCAGCGCGCCCCCGCTCCGGCGCGGCCGGTCCAGATTTACACACATCACTACTTCGAGGCGCGCGTCGACGACGAGTGCGGTCGCGCCGCGGGCGGCGTGGCAAGCTTTGCCGTCATCCGGGTCCACGATACGGCCTCTCGGGGGAACTCGGTCGAGGAGAAGCTGGCTGGGTCCGTCCGACCTGGCGACGTGCTGGCCAGGTATGCGCCCGGCGAGCACGAGTTGCTGTGGGTGGACACTTCGCCGGACGCCGCCGAGGAGCGTGCCGCGGCCCTCTCGGCGTCGCTGAAAGACTTGTCCCCGTCGGTCTCGGTCGGTGTGGCCTGCAGCCCGAGGGACGGTCGCCGGGCCGCGGCCTTGCTCGAGCGGGCCAATACCGCGGTGCGGGGCGACGGCGCTGGCGAGACGCTGGCGCCGACGCCGCTCGACGGCACCATGGAAAACCTGCGTCGCGTCGTCGAGCGCGTCGCTGCAAGCTCCATCAGCGTCCTACTGACCGGAGAGACCGGCGTGGGGAAGGGCGTTCTCGCCGCCGAGCTGCACCGAAAGTCGCCCCGCGCAAAGGGCCCATTCGTCGCGCTCAACTGCGCCGCACTGACGGAAACGCTGCTCGAGGCCGAGCTCTTCGGGCACGAAAAGGGAATCTTCACCGGAGCGGTCAAGGCCAAGCCTGGGCTGCTGGAAATGGCCGATGGCGGCACGCTGCTTCTCGACGAGATTGGCGAGATGTCGCTCGGCATCCAGGCGAAGCTGCTGGGCGTGCTCGAGGACGGGAAATTCCTTCGCGTCGGCGGCCTCCGGCCAAGGCACGTGGATTTGCGCGTCGTCTCGTGCACCAACAGGAATCTCGAAACGGAAATTGAGCGTGGCACATTCCGGCGAGACCTCTACTTTCGACTCGCACAGTTTCCGTTGGAGGTGCCGCCGCTGAGAGAACGTCCCAGCGAGATTGACGAGCTGGCACGGGCATTCGCTGCCAAAGCGGGCCGCGCCCAAGGCCTGAAACGGACCCCCGTCCTCTCGCCCGAGGCCCAGGCGGAATTGCGCCGTTACGAATGGCCCGGCAACGTGCGGGAGCTTCGCAACGTCATCGAGCGGGCAGTTGTCTTCTGCGCCGACGGCGTCATCCGGCCGGAGGACGTCCGCGTGGACCGCCTGCGGACGACGGTGTTCTCACCGAGTGGTTCCGCCGCTCCCGGGTCAACGCCACCGAATCCGGGTTCCGCCCCTGCTGTGTCAACACCACCGAGGCCAGCACCGGGACCGGGCACGTCGAAGGACCAACACCAGGAACTTGTCGACGCCCTCGCGGCTTGCGGTGGAAGTCAGACCCGCGCCGCGAAGCTGCTGGGCATCGCCCGGCGCACCTTGGTCAATCGCATGGAGAAGTTCGGCCTCCCTCGCCCCCGCAAGTCCAAGAAGTAAAGGCCCTCGCCATCTCGTGAGGTGCAGCCCGGTGCACTTGATGTGCAACCGCCCTGCCCCGGTGTCACGTAAGGGCCTGAATCCTCGGGTGGTCATCGCTGGCACTGCGGTTGCTTTACCCGCACGCGATGACGCGTAGAGCGCAGATGGGGGGAGGCTTTCCGCGCCACGGGCCGCGGAGGCCGCTCGATGGGAACCATCCTTTGGGACCCGAAGGTGGCCTCCGCGCGCTCGCTTTGGTGGTGGAGCGGACTGCGCCTCCGGCCCCGAGCGTTCTTGGTTTGCGGCAGCAGCCCGGTTCGGGCACCGAAGCGCGACACGGTGGTTGCGCGGCGAATGACAGCCCGAACCCGGCGACGTCGGCAGCGGCCGGTGCGGCTCCGGAGGCGGTCGGACGCGTGCTGTCCCCGGGACTTCCGGCGTCGGGCCAGACGGTTGGCAACGGTCCACACCGTGCGGCAGAAGCCGTCGGGCTGCGGGGGGCGGATGTCTCCTTGGCGCTCCGACTCGGCCTGACATCCGGGCGCTGGACGCTCGTCGACACCTACGAGGTGGATGGCGCAGTCTACGTGCTGGCCCGAAAGAGTGGCTTGAATGCCCAAGCGCCCAGCGGCCTAAGCTGCAGAGAACGGCAGGCCGTGGGGCTTGCCACCACCGGCGTCTCCAACAAGGTCATTGCCTATGAGATGGGCATCTCCGCCTCGACGGTCGGCGTCCTCCTTCATCGCGCGGCACGTAAGCTTGGGTGCCACAACCGGGCGGAGCTCTTTGCGCGGTTCAGCCAAATCGACGCCACAGCACCAACCGCGACGGCACCCGCAACGGCGATCGGAAGCCCCTCGGAAGCCTCTGCAGCCGCCCCCTGACGGTGGTGCGGCGAGGGGGCTTTACGCATGGCTACGTAAACGCGCTTCTGTGCTGGTGGGTTCACACACCTAAACAAAGCTACCCGCGGGAGGACATGGGCCGGTGGCCTTCAATCCACTCCCGAAACTGTGGCATGAATCCGGCGTTGGCCACTGCGGGGACGGGGGCCGAGCCCGTGGGCTCGACCGGCGCCCCGGCGCAGGGGGACAGGGGGGCAACAGGTGGTCACGGGTCTTCTCGTCGTTCTGGCACCCCTGGGTCTCCGCGCTGAACCGGCGCCAGGGCGGCCGGGTGCCAATCTGGAAGGCGGGCGGTAACGCGCATGCCATTCGACTCGGCCCGCTTCCGCGTTTTGAGGCAGCTGGGGGCCGGAGGCTTCGGCGTTGTCTACCTGGTGCGGGACCTGCACAGCGGCGAGGACGTCGCGCTCAAGACCCTCCAGGTGATTCGACCGGAGCAGACGTACCGCCTGAAGCGAGAGTTTCGGTCCCTGTCGAACTTGCGCCACAAGAACCTGGTCGCCTTTTACGAGCTTTTCGTCGAAGGCGACCAGACCTACTTCACCATGGAGTACGTCCCGGGCGAGACCTTCCTCGATTACGTCCGGCCCGGACTGGCGCTCGATGAAGAGCGACTGCGGAAGGGGCTCGTGCAACTGGCGACGGGGCTCTCCGTGCTGCATCAGGCACGCACGCTGCACCGGGACGTCAAACCTTCCAACGTCCTCGTCACACCCGAACAGCGCGTGGTGCTGCTCGATTTCGGCCTGGCGACGGAGATTGAGGCAAGCAAGCTCGGGGAAAGCATCGAGAGCGCTGGAACGCCGGAGTACATGTCACCCGAGCAGGCGCGCGGGGAGCCGTTGACGGCTGCCAGCGACTGGTACTCGGTCGGCATCATGCTGTACCAGGCGCTGACCGGGCGCGTGCCATTCAGCCGGAAGGAGTTGATGGCGAGGCCGCAACGCTCGCACCTCCCCACGCCCCGCGAGGTGGAGGAGCGTGTCTCGCCGGAATTGTCCGCATTGTGCATGGCGCTGCTCACGAATGACGTCCGGCAACGGGGTGGAGCCGCGGAGCTCCTGGCCCTCGAAGGGGGAAAGGCGTCACTCCCCTTGGCCTCAACGAGACCAAGAAGCGTTCTCTTTGGCCGCGAGGCGGAACTCGAACAACTGGAAACGTGTCTGACCCGAGTCGTCGTGGACCGGGAAGGCGTCACGGTCCTCCTCGACGGCACCTCCGGGGTCGGAAAGACGTCCCTCATCGAACATTTTCTCAACCGGGACCGACGTGAAACAACGACGGTTCTGCGCGGCCGCTGCTACGAACGGGAACAGGTCCCCTACCAGGGAATCGACAGCCTAATCGACGATGTGTCGCGGCTGCTGAATGCCCTCGACACCGTCGATGCGGAAGGTGTTCTGCCGCGCTACGTCCCGGCCTTGGTGCGTCTTTTCCCGGGCCTCGAGCGAGTGCCGGTCGTGGCTGCACGCGTTGCACGCGAGCGCTTTCCCGCCGCCGACGAACGCGAGATGCGACGCCGGGCCTTCGCCGCGCTGCGGGAATTGCTCGCGCTCATCGGCGATCGGCAGACGCTCATCATCCACATCGACGACTTGCAGTGGGGAGACCTCGATACTGCCGGATTGCTCCGAGACCTCCTCCGACCGCCGGACGCACCGGTCATGCTGCTCATCCTCGCCTACCGGAGCGAGGACCAAGAGCGAAGTCCATGCCTCGCGCTGCTGGCTGAGGAGCCCATCGGCGCGCAAGCGCGCCTACACCTTGGCCCGCTGGCGCCCGACGCGGCGGCGGCGCTGATGCGCGAGCTGCTCCCGTCGACCCAAGGCGACCTGGACGTCAGTCAACTGGCCCAGGAAGCGGGCGGAAACCCTTTCCTCCTTCAGGAGCTTGCGCGGTTCGCCGGGCTGCAACAGCCTGGGGAGCGGCCGCACGTGCAGAGCGCCCTAACCTCCCGCATCGAGCAGCTTCCTCAGACGGCGCTCGAGCTCCTGCAAATCGTGGCCGTGGCCGGCCACCCCATCCCCGAGACGGTCGCGCGCGCAGCTGCTGCGCCTGCCGGCTCGGTGACCGAGGCCTGGCACCTCCTCGTGACCGAGCATCTGGTCCGAGTGTCCGGGCCCCTGAGTGCACGACTCGTGGAGACATTTCACGACCGCATCCGGGAGACCGTCCTGGCGTCGATGACACCGCCAAGAACCCGCGCGTGCCACCGAAGTCTGGCGGCGGCGCTCGAGCTCGCGGGTGACGCGGACCCCGAAGTGCTCGCGCAGCACCACCAAGCCGCTCAGAACCAGGAGCGTGCCCTCGAGTACACGGTGATTGCTGCGAAGCAAGCCACGGATGCACTGGCCTTTGACCGGGCTGCGCGTCTTCTGAAGCAGGCGGTTGCCCTGGCAGGACACGAACATTCCCAGCGACTGAAGCTGCTCAGCGAGCTGGGGGAAGCCCTCGGCAATGCAGGGCGCTGCATCGACTCTGCGGAAGTGTACCTGCAGGCAGCGACGGCGGCTGAACCCGAGGCACGGATTGCGCTTCGAAGACGAGCCGCAAGCCAGTTCCTCTTGGCAGGGCGAATCGACAAGGGCCGCGAGTTGATTCGCGAGGACCTGCCCAAGCAGAAGGTGCCGGTTCCAAGAACGCCGGGCCGCACAGTCGCCTCCCTGCTGTGGCTGCGTGTCAGGATTCGCTTCCGCAGGCTGGGGATTGATCCGCTGCGATTTAAGCGGCGCGACCGCGCCGACATTCCAGAAGAGACGCTGGCCTTGATGGACCACCTCCGCAGCGTCGCCATGGTGCTGAGCTTCGTCGACGTCGGTTTGGGCGCCGAGATGGGAGCGCGCTTCCTGCTGCGCGCCCTGCGCCTGGGGGAGCCCAACTTCATCGCACTCGGCCTCGCGCTCCTCGCCGGTCATTATGGAGTCGAGGCACCCTCCGCAAGCCGGACGAAATACTTCTTCAAGCAAATGGACCGTCACGGCAAAGACCTGGCGAACCCGGCCGTCCAAGGCACCCTCGAGGCCGGGCGAGGGCTGCATCAACATTTCGCAGGCGCGTGGCGAACGTCCATTCAACATCTCGACACCGCCGAAGGAATTCTTCGCGACTGCCAGGGCGTCATCTGCGAGTTGTGGTCAACCCGAGCCTTGGGAATCTGGTCGCGCTTCTTCCTCGGCGAATGGGAAGAGCTGCGGGAACGTGTCCTGGTCGGCCTGCGAGATGCCCGAGATCGAGGGAATGCCTATGGAATGGCCGGCATCTGCGCGCCGTTCGGGGTGGTCGCGTGGCTGAGCCGCGACAAACCGGACGAGGCGAGGCAGGTGCTGGTGGAGGTCACCAGCACCTGGTCCGTCGAAGGATTTCAGATTCAGCATTACTGGTTCCTGATGGCTGAAAGTCTGGTGAAGCTCTACGCCGGAGATGGCCTCGGGGCTTGGAACCAAATCCGGGCGCGCTGGAAGAGCGCCGCGGCGTCGCTGACGTTGCGGTTCCCGACCAACAAGGCCCAGCTTCTGCACATGCGCGGATGCTGTGCCCTCGCAGCCGCCGAGCAATCAGGGAACGCCACCAGCCGAGGACTGGTCGGCGAGGCCGAGCGCGCTGCCGAGCGTCTGAGACGGGTTTCGGTCATGCCCTATGCGCAGCCGTTCGCGGACCTGCTTTGGGCAGGCATCGCAGCACAACGCGGCCTCAATGACGACGCGGCCAGGCGACTCGAGGACGCAATTCAGGGCCTGGAACAGCAGGAGATGGCCGCCTACGCAGCCGCGGCCCGGCGTCGCTTGGCCCAGCTTCGGGGCGAGAGTGTCCCGAAGTTCTTGCCTCGACAGGACATCGCGAATGTCGAGGCAGTCACCCGGATGCTGGTCCCGGGGTTCCCCAACGCGTAGGAGGTGTCAACCGCTGTCCTTCTCTGTAAATCCGCGACGAGTAGGTTCCCCCGTCCGTGGTCGCGGCTTGGCCCCGATTCCAAGGTCGGTCACCACTTGGGAGTTCCATGTCTGACCCCGTTGACCCCAACGAGACAGAACCCCTCGCGCGCCCCGAGGGCCGTGCTGGGGGTCGTGGGGGGCCTCGGGGTCGCTACCCCCCCGGTGGACCAGGGCCTCCCCCAAGGCCTGGACCTGCCGCGCGGCGCGGCGCGCTCTTCGGCCGCCAAGCCGAGCTCGGACAACTCGAAGATGCCCTCGCACAGCTGAAGAGCGGAACCGGCGTCACGGTCCTCGTCGATGGGACCTCCGGCGTCGGAAAGACGGCTCTCGTCGAACACTTCCTCACCACGGCTGAACGGCCCGACGTCATCGTCCTGCGCGGCCGCTGCTACGAGCGGGAGCAGGTGCCTTACCAAGGCATCGACAGCCTCATCGATGACATCTGCCGGCTGCTGCGCGACCTAGACCACGTGGCGGCTGTGACTGTCCTTCCACGTCATCTGGGAGCGCTGGTGCGGCTGTTCCCGGTCCTAGAAGCGGTTCCGGCAGTCGCTGAGCGCCTCGGGCAGGAACGCGTCGGCTACGCAGACGAGCGCGAGACGCGCCGTCAGGCCTTTGGAGCGCTGAGAGTGCTCCTCGGGCGCATTGCGGACCGGCACCCGCTCATCGTCCACATTGACGACTTGCAGTGGGGAGACGCCGACACGGCAGGCTTGCTCCGGGACGTCCTCCGTCCGCCAGACGCGCCCGTCATGTTGCTCATCCTCGCCTACCGGAGCGAGGACCAGGAGCGAAGCCCGTGCCTCAGCGTGCTCTCCAAGGAGCCGATCGGCGCGGAAAACCGGGTACACCTTGGACCGCTGTCGAGCGACGCGGCAGAAGCTCTCGTGCGCGAGCAACTCCCAGCGAAACAAAATACGCTCGATGTCCGGCGGCTCGTCACTGAGGCCGGTGGGAACCCATTCCTCCTGCAGGAGGTTGTCCACTTCGCGGGGCTTCAGCCAGCAGACGGTTCCTCGACGTCGCTCGATGTCCCCACCGCGTTGCGCTCCCGCGTCGACCGCCTCCCGCCCGCGGCGCTCGAGTTGCTCCAGATGGTGGCGGTGGCAGGGCATCCCGTCACCGAGGCGGTCGCCTGGGACGCGGTGGCCCGGCGCGTGGCCGCCCCGACGCGCCCACCGCCCGAGCTCTGGGACCCGCTCATTAAGGAGCATCTCGTCCGCTTCTCCGGCCCACGCGAGACCCAGCTGGTAGAGACGTTGCACGACCGCATCCGGGAAGCGGTCCTCGCCTCCATCACGACGGAGCGCGCGCGTGCGTGCCACGAGTGCCTGGCGATTGCCCTTGAGCAGGCGGGAGGTGCCGACCCGGAAGTGCTCGCCCACCACCATGAGTCGTCCGGAAACCTCGACAAAGCCCTTGAATTCACCGTCGTCGCGGCGACACAGGCGACCAATACCCTCGCCTTCGACCGGGCGGTGCGGCTTCTTGAGCGGGCCGTCAACTTCGTTGGTCAGAAGCATCCCCAGCGGTTGGAGCTGCTCGAGAAGCTCGGCGAAGCCCTGGGCAACGCCGGCCGGTGCAAGGACTCGGCAGGGAATTACCTAGAGGCGGCCGAGGCCGCGGAGCGCGAGGCACGCATCGCGCTTCGACGCCGCGCCGCTGACCAGTACTTCTTCGCCGGACAAATCGACCAGGGCCGAGCACTCATTCACGACGACCTGCAAGCGCACGGGCTTCCAGTACGGTTTGGAAAGTGGCGCACCCGAGTGTCGCTTTATTGGCTCGGTGCCCGCATCAAGGCGACTCGCTTGCGCTTCAGCCCCCGCGACCGCGGTGACATCGCGCCAGACACCTTCGCCTTTCTTGAGCACCTGCGCAGTGTCGCGACGGTGATGAGCTTCGTCGGACTGCCACGGGACGGAGCAGAGATGGGCGCGCGCTATCTGCTGCGCGCGCTGGAACTCGGCGAGGCCCGGCTGGTCGTCCTCGGCATCTCGCTCATCGCGGCCCACGCCGGCGCACGCGAGCCTTTTTCCAGGACGACAGATTGGCTCTTCGAGGAGATGAACGGCCAGGCCGGTGCTCTTCGCGACCCGGCCGTCACTGGAACCCTGTCAGGCATCCGCGGACTGCGCGCCTACTTCCGCGGAGACTGGCGCAAGGCCGTCGAGCAGCTCGACAGCGCCGAGAGCGTCCTGCGGAAATGCGAAGGCCGGCTGTGGGAACTGTTGACGTCTCGGCACGTCGGCATCTGGGCGCGATTCTTCCTGGGCGAGTGGGAACAGCTCTCGCGGCGCGTCCCGCTGGAATTGGAAGACGCGCGCGACCGAGGGAATGCGTACGGAATGGCGGGCATCTGCTCACCGTTTGGCGTGGCCGCCTGGCTGAGACAGGACGAGCCAGACGAGGCGAGTCGCATGCTCGCAGGAGTCAACGCGCGTTCTCTCAGAGGATTCCCCGTCCAGCGCTATTGGTTTCTCATGGCGGAGAACTTCGTCCGCCTCTACCGCGGGGATGGCGTGGGGGCGTGGGAACAGACGTGTCTGCGATGGCGGAGCGCCAACATTCCGGGTTTCAATGTCCAGCTTCTCCACCTGCGGGGCTGCTGCGCGCTCGCGGCCGCTGAACAGGTCCACCCGTCAGAGAAGCACACGCTCCTCCAGGAGGCCGCCTGGGCCGCCCGACGCCTGGAGAAGGCGGCACGTCGCCCAAAGCGGGCCGCCATCCAGTATGCGGCCCCGCTGGCGAACCTGCTCTGGGCAGGCGTTGCTGCCCAGCGCGGGCGTCCCGAGGACGCCAGCCAGCGCCTCGACGCGGCCATCGCCGGGCTCCAGCAGCGGGACATGCCCATCTACGCGGCGGCAGCCCGGCGCCGACTGGCCCGGCTCCGCGGCGAGAGCCCGGGCGACTTCATGCCGAGTCAGGGAATCGTCGACGCCGACGCGGTCACCCGGATGTTGGTGCCTGGCTGCAACGTCTAGACGGGACGGCACCTCTAGACGGCAAGGGCAAAGAACGGTCAACCTTCCGAAAGTGAAGGCACTGCAGACCCTCGGTGCGAAGGAAGCGGTCGGACTTCTGTCCCGACGCGAATTGACCGCCCAGGCCCTGGTGGCAGCCTGTCTCGAGCGCATCGCGTCCGAGGACCCCCGCGTGCAGGCCTGGGAGTCCCTCAATGCCGAGGGAGCCATGGAGCAGGCCCGCGCGGCGGACGCCCATCCGCGCGCGCCCCTGTACGGCCTTCCGGTGGGCGTCAAGGACATCATCGACACGGCGGATTTCCCAACGGCCTGCGGTTCCCCCGTCTACCGTGACCGCCGCCCCGTCCGGGACGCCGCCTGCGTGACGGCCCTGCGCGCCGCTGGCGCCGTCATCCTCGGCAAGACGGTCACCACGGAGTTTGCCTTCTACAGCCCGGGCCCGACGCACAACCCGCGTCGCCTCGGCCACACGCCCGGCGGTTCCTCCAGTGGTTCCGCCGCCGCGGTGGCGGCCGAGATGGTGCCGGCGGCGCTGGGGACGCAGACGGCCGGCTCCATCCTTCGTCCGGCTTCCTTCTGCGGCGTCTATGGCTTCAAGCCCACCTTCGGACGGCTGTCCATGGAAGGCATCCACCCGCTGGCCCCGTCGCTGGACACGCTGGGCGTCTTCACCCGGGCCCTGGAGGACGTGCCCCTGCTGCTTCACGCGCTCGGCCTGGCCTTGCAGAAGACTCCGCTGTCGCGGCCTCCGCGCTTTGGCCTCTGGCGCAGCGAAGTCTGGGGGCTGGCCACGCCAGCGGCTCAGCGGTGCGTGGAGGCCGCGGCAGCCGCGCTGGACGCCGCCGGCGCCGTGGTGCGCGACGTCGAGTTGGCAGTGGACACAGGCAGCCTGGCCGAGGCGCAGAGGACCATCATGGGCTACGAGGCCGCCCTGGCGCTCTCGCCGCTGCGCGTCGCGCATGACGAGGCGTTGAGTTCCACGCTGCGGACGTTTCTCGACGAGGGGGCCGCCACGCCCCCCGAGCGCTACCGCGCCGCCTTGGCGCTGGCCGAGGCAGGACGCGCCCGGGCCCGGGAAGTCTTCCGCACCGTGGACGTCTTGTTGACGCCCAGCGCGCCCGGCGAGGCGCCTCTTGGCCTGGAGGCGACGGGAAACCCGGCCTTCAACCGCATCCCCACCCTTTTGGGGCTGCCCTGTCTCAACGTCCCTGGCGCCCTGGGCCCGGAGGGGCTTCCCGTTGGGCTCCAACTGGTGGGGCAGGCCGACGCCGACGCGGCGCTGCTGGCGGCAGCCGCCTGGATGACGGCCCATCCCCCGGGGGACAGATGACGCCCCCGCTGCCCGGGCCGTGCTAAGTCCAGCGTGGGTTTGCCCCCGGGAGGAACATGAAACGCCGAGCCGCGCTTCTGCTTCGCCTCGCTTGCTTCCTGGTTCTGGTCGCCATCCCCGCATCGGCGAAGGAGACGGTGAAGCTCGCTTTCATCGGTCCGCTGACGGGCGGCAACTCCGCCATCGGGCTGGGGGGCCGGAACTCGGCCGACCTGGCGGTCAAGCTGCGGAACGCCGACCCGACCGCCAAGTACCAGTATGAACTGGTGGTGCTCGACGACGAGTGCAAGCCGGACACCGGCGTCCAGGTGGCCACCAAGGCCGCCGCTGACCGCACCATCATCGCCGGCGTCACGCACTACTGCTCGGTGGTGGCGATGGCTACGGTGGACACCTTCCACCGCCTGGCGTTGCCCACCATCGTCTGGGGCGCCGTGCTGCCCGACATCACCTACGGCCACAGCTACAAGGAGATTCACCGCGTCAACGGGACGATGGTGAACCAGAACGAGACGGCGGCCAAGCTGATGCTCGCGCAGGGATTCCGCCGCTGGGTCGTCATCCACGACACGACGGACTACGGGAAAGGGCACAACAAGTACTTCACCCAATTCGTCACGGCCGGAGGTGGGCAGGTTCTCGGGACGTTCGGCGTCACCGCCGACCAGCAGGACTTCACCGCCGAGCTGACCCAGGCGAAGGCACGGAATCCGGAAGTCATCTTCTTCGGCGGCCTGACACCCATTGGCGTCCGCATCCGGGCACAGATGGACAAGCTGGGCCTGGCCGCCCAGTTCCAGGGGACGTCGGGCATCGTCTCCGATGACTTCATCAAGGGCCTCGGCCCGCTGGCGGAGGGCGTGGTGGCCTTTCGTGAGGGCGGCCCGGCGGAGAAGCTGCCGGGCGGCAAGTTCTTCCTCGAGAAGTACGCCGAGCAGAAATACGCCAATTCCCCGGAGGCGTACGGCCCCTTCGCCTTCGCCGCAGCGTCCCTCCTCATGGACACCATCGAGAAGGTGGGCCCGGACCGCAAGAAGGTGCTGTCGGCGCTGGGCGAGGTGAAGGGCAAGGACTCCATCGTCGGCACCATCACCTTCGACGACCACGGCCAGAACACCGTCGCCGCCATCACCGCCTACGTCGTCCAGGACGGCAAGTGGGTGGTCTGGCAGGACAGCGAGTACGCCAGCGGTAGGCGCAAGCTGAAAGGCCGTTAAGAAAATCCGGCGCCGGCCAGGGCCGAGAGAGCGATGGACCTCCTCGCCCAATACCTGATGAACGGCGTGATGCTCGGGCTGATGTACGCCCTGGTGGCGCTGGGCTTCACCCTCTTCTTCGGCGTCCTCAACGTCATCCAGTTCGCGCACGGCGACGTCTTGACCGCCGGCGCCTTCGCCGGCCTCGCCGGGTATGCGCTGGTGGTGCGCGCCGGCGTGCAGGCGTCCTTGCCCCAACTGCTGACGGTGGTGCTGGCGGCGACGCTGTCGATGGCCGTGCTCGGGGCGGTGCTGGGCCGCACGCTGGTGCTGCCGCTCAAGGGCGCCCCGGCGCTCAACGTGCTGCTGGCCACCCTCATGGGCGGCACCGCGCTGCGCGAGTGCATCCGCCTCTTCTACCCGGGCGGCTCCCAGCCCCAGCGCTTTCCGGCCCTGCTGCCCAGCACCGCCTGGGCACTCGGCCGCTTCACGCTCCGCCTCGACAATCTCCTTATGCTGGCCGCGGGGATGGCCCTGGTGCTGGGCGTGTCGCTTCTGCTTCAGCGGACGCGGACAGGACTGGCCATCCGCGCCGTGGCGCAGGACGAGGAGACGGCCCGCACCATGGGCATCGACTTTCGGCGGGTGGTGCTTTTCACCTTCGCGCTGGGCTCGGCGCTGGCCGCCTTCGCCGGGGTGATGAATGGCCTGTACTACAACGAAGTCAATTTCGGCTCGGGCTTGCTGCTGGGCGTCATTGGCTTCAGCGCCGCGGTCGTCGGCGGGCTGGGCAGCCTCTCGGGCGCCGTGCTGGGGGGCTTCCTGTTTGCCGGACTGCAGACGCTGGGCGCGGTCGTCATGCCGTTCGCCTCGGCCTACAAGGACGTCTTCGCCTTTGGGATGGTCATCCTCCTGTTGGCCTGGAAGCCGACCGGGCTGATTGGGGAACCGCTGGGCGAGCGGGTATGACGGCGGCACGCGCCCGCGTGCGCTCGGCACTGGCAACCCTGGTACTGGCCGTGCCGTGCACGCTTCTCCTCTACGGCTTTTTGGCCGCCGAGTCCGAAGGAAAGGTTGCCCTCGTCCTCGCCGGGGCCACGCTGGCCGCCGCCTTGGGGTGGCGCACCGGCCTCCTCGGCTGGGCGGTCCGGGCAAGTGGCCAAGGGGGCCTGGCGCTGGGTTTCGCCCTCTCCGGGCTGGCCCTGGTGGCCGCGTTTCACGAGGACCCCTTCGTGCTGCTGCTGCTGGCCCGGGCGCTCATCGCGCTGGTGGCCTGCCTCGGGCTGCACGTGCAACTGGCCGACGCCGGCGTGCCCAACTTTGCCGGGGCCGCCTTCTTTGGGGTGGGCGGCTACACGGCCGCCGTGCTGGGCAAGGGCGCCCTGCCGCACGCGGTGGTGCTGCTGGCCTGCGGGGCCCTGGCCGCCGCGGTGGGTTCCGTGCTGCTGCTACCGCTTCTGCGGACCCGGGGCCACTATGCCGCCCTCATCACCATCGCCTTCGGCCTCCTCTTCCGGACCTTCTTCGAGGTCAACGAGTCCCTCGGCGGCCCGCAGGGCCTGAAGCTGGGCGGTCTCGAGGTCTTGGGCTTCCACTTCAACGACGACCGGCACGTCCTCGGCCTGGAGTGGTCCGGCTACGCCTTCTATGCGCTGGCCGCACTGGCGCTAGCACTGGCAGCCCTCTCGCTTGTGCGACGGCTGGAGCGCTCGTGGCTGGGGCTTGCCCTGGATGCAGTCCGGCTCGACGAGACGGCGGCCGCCTGCTTCGGGGTGGAAGTCGCGCGCTGGAAAATCGGCGCCTTTACGCTGGGCAACGCGCTCATCGGCGTCGCGGGAGGCCTGTCGGCGATGATGGTCGGCTTCATCGCCCCCAACAACTTCACCTTCCAGGAGTCGCTCGTCCTCGTGTCCATCCTGCTTCTGGGAGGGCTGGGCAACCTGGCGGGGCTGGCGGTGGCCACCCTCATCGTCGTCTGCCTGCCCGAGAAGCTTCAGCCCATCCAGGAGTACCGCTACCTCCTCTTTTCCGTGCTGGTGGTGTTGGTGCTCGTCCTGCGTCCCGCCGGCCTGGTGCGCCGGACCGCCCGACGCTCCTTCGGGAGTGCTGCAGCGTGACGCCCGCCCCCCTCCTCGTCTGCGCAGACCTCACGCGCTCCTTCGGGGGGCTGGTGGCGCTCGACGGCCTCAGCGTGGAACTCAAGCAGGGGGAAATACTCGGGCTGATTGGCCCGAATGGCTCTGGGAAGACGACGTTCTTCAACGTCCTGACCGGGTTGTACCCGGCGACCCGGGGCGAGGTGCGGTTTGGCGGCCTGACACTGACCGGGGCCCGGCCACAGGCCGTCTACCGTGCCGGCATCACGCGCACCTTCCAGCGCTCCCGACTGTGCCTGGAGTTGTCCATCTTCGACAACCTGGCGGTCGGGGCACACCAGCAGCTGGACCATGGGCTGTATTTCAACCTGCTCCGCCGGCGCGCCCTGGCACGGCAGGCCGACGCCACCGCCACCGCCGCCCGGGAGCTGCTGGAGATTTTCGACCCGCCCCTGGCAGCGCGCCTGTTCGAGCCGGTGGCCGGCATCGCGATGATTGGCCGGCGCCGGGTCGAAATCTGCCGGGCCCTCATCAGTCGCCCGAAGCTGCTGCTGCTGGATGAGCCCTCGGCGGGGATGACGGCGGACGAGACCGCCCACCTCATGGACGACCTCCTCGAGGTGCGGCGACGGTTCGGCGACCTGAGCATCATCCTCATCGAGCATGAGATGTCGGTCATTGCGCGCGTCACCGACCGCTGCGTCGTCCTCAACTACGGGAAGAAGCTGTGCGAGGGCACCTATGCCGAGGTGTCCACCAACACCGAAGTCCGGCAGGCCTACCTGGGGCTCGCATGAGCGCGGCGGCCCAGGACCTGGTCGTCGAGCATGTCTTCACTGCCTATGACCGGGCGGACGTGCTGGTGGATGTCTCGCTCCGCATCCCGGCTGGGTCCATCACCTGCCTGCTCGGCTCGAACGGCTCCGGCAAGACCACCCTCATTCGCTCCATCCTCGGGCTGACGGCGCCCCGCAGCGGCAGCATCGCCTTGGGTGGCACCGAGCTGACCCGGCTACCCACTCACCGGATTGTACGGCTCGGCATCGGCTGCATCCCCGAGGGGCGCAAGGTCTTCCCGCGCCTCACGGTGGTGGAAAACCTCGTGGTGGGGGCCTATGGCGAGCCCCGGCGGGAGGTGGTGGCCGAGCGGCTGGAACGCGTCTTCGCCACGTTTCCGAAGCTCGCGGAGCGGCGCACGCAGCTGGCCGGGACGATGTCGGGGGGCGAGCAGGCCATGGTGTCCATTGGACGCGGGCTGATGGCGGCGCCGCGTCTGCTTCTCGTCGATGAACCCTCGCTGGGGCTATCCCCGCTCCTGGTCCAGGAAACCTTCGGGGTCATCCAGCGCATCCATGCGCAGGGCGTCACCGTCTTTCTGGTCGAGCAGAATGTGCACCAGACCCTGGCCATCGCCAGCCACGGGTACGTGCTGTCTCAGGGGCGAGTCGTGACGCAGGGCACGGCCGCCGAGCTGCGCGCGGACCCGGAGGTGCATGCGGCGTATTTTGGAACCAGCACAACGGAGGGAATGCGATGAGTGCCAGCACGGGCCCGGTGTCACTGACGCAGCAGCTATTGCGTTTCGACACCATCAACCCGACCAGTCCCGAGCTCCCCTGTGCGCAGTACCTCGCGCAGCTCCTCGAGGCAGGCGGCTTCTCGGTGCGCCTCCACGAATTCGCCCCGGGCCGCACCAGCCTGGTGGCGCACGCCGGCGGGGGCAGCGCGGCCCCGCTATGCTTCGCCGGACACCTGGACACGGTGCCGCTTGGGGTGGCCCCCTGGACGCACGACCCCTTCGCCGGTGAGACGCACGCTGGCCGGCTGTATGGCCGCGGCTCGAGTGACATGAAGAGTGGCATCGCCGCCCTCACCTGCGCAGCGCTCGACCTGGTGCGGTCCGGGCTGCTGCGCAAGGCGGGGCTGTTGCTCGTCTTCGTCGCCGGGGAGGAGACGGGGTGCGAGGGGGCTGCCCACCTGGCGCGCACGGCGGGCGCCCTGGGCCCTGCCAGCGCCATGGTGGTGGGGGAGCCGACGGACGGCGTCCCGCTGGTCGGCCACAAGGGGGCACTGTGGCTGGACGCCCGCGTGCGCGGCGTGACGGCCCACGGGTCCATGCCGGAGCGTGGCGTCAACGCCATCTACCGCGCGGCGCGCGCCGTGGCTGCGCTGGAGGCCTTCCACTTCGACATCGCCCCTGACCCGCTGCTGGGCCGGCCCACCCTCAATGTGGGCACCATCCGCGGTGGGCTGAACGTCAATTCGGTGCCGGACGAGGCGGTGGTGGGCATTGACATCCGCACCATCCCGAGTCAGCGCCACGCGCAGGTGCGCGCGGAACTGGCCCGGGTGCTTGGTCCGGACGTGGAGCTGACTGCCCGGGTGGACGTCCCGGGGCTGCGCACCGAGGTGACGGACCCCTTCGTCCGGCAGGTGTTTGACGTGGTCGCGCCACGGCTTGGCCGCTGTCCGGAGGCTGCCAGCGCGCCCTACTTCACCGACGCCAGCATCCTGACACCTGCCTTCGGCGGGATTCCCACCGTGGTGCTCGGTCCAGGCGCCCTGGTGCAGGCGCACCAGACGGACGAGTACGCGGAGGTGAAGTGCATCGAGGAGACGACCGAGGTCTACCGAGAGCTGGCCCGCCGCTGGTGCGGCGCCTGACGGGATGCGCCGTCAATACTCCTTGCGCGCCAATTGCAGCGACTGGATGCGTGGCGGCTGCGTTGGGGCGAGCGACACGCTGCCGGCCGCCCGCCCGTGCACGCAGCGCCAGGTGAAGTCACCGGACAGCGCACTCGTCGCGACCACGGGCGTGGTGGTGTCACACTCGCCCACTTCCCGCTTGAGCTTCGCCAGCTCGCGCTTCCACCCGGCCGCGTCCTGGTCCAATAGGAAATTCATCGCGACCACATCTCCACCGGCGGCAACCTCGCCCTTGGCGTAGATGGCACCAACCGCGCGATAGGCCCCGGCCAGCGCCTCACTGACGCTGACGGAACGTTCCTTGAGGAACCCCGCCTTCTTCAGGGCGAGGGCTGCGTCCCACACCGCCTTGGAGGGGCCTGCGTAGGTCCGGTTTGCGAACGCGAAGATGCCGACGCCCTCGTTCGGAAGGAGAAGGACGTGCGACCCGTAGCCGGGGTAGCCGCCGCCGTGGCTGAGCGCCAGTCCGAGGTCGCAGTCGATGGACACCGACATTCCCATGCCGTACGTCACCGCCAGCCGACACGCATCCTCGCCCGCCCCACGGGTGCGCTGCCGCACCCGCGGAAAGTTTGAACCCTCCGTCAGTTCGCGCACCGTCGCCCGGTGCACCGGTCCTGTGTCCGCGTCGTCCCGCGGTGGCCACGCCGCCAGCAGGAACACCACCCATTTCGCATAGTCGTTGGCGCTGGTTTGCAGTCCACCCATCGCGGCGAAGGCACCATGGGCCAGCGTCGGCTCCAGGTGCCACGCGTCGTCTTCCCAGCGGTAGCCGAGCGCTCGGCGCTCTCGCGGTGCGGCGTCGACGAAGAAGCCCGAGGACTCCATGGCCAAAGGACGCAGCAGCGCGCGGGCGATGGTTTCCGCAAACGGCTGCCCGGAGACGTTGGTGATGATGCGCCCGAGAAGCGCGAAGCCCAGGTTCGAGTACTCGTAGGCCATGGCCGGAGTGCGGGCGAACGGGACGCCCTCGCTCAGCAGCCTGGAGAACTCGGCCTCCGGCAGCGGGGTCTGCCGGTCTCCCCATGGGTCGTCCGTCACGAAGCCGGCCGTGTGGTTCAACAGGTCGCGGACGCGAATGCGCGGCGAGTCCCGGGTTGGGTACTTCCAGCCCCGGAGCTCCGGGATGTACGTCTCCGCGAGGGCGTCCAGCTGGAGCTTCCCGTCGTCGCGCAGCTTCAGGACGGTGAGCGCGGTGAAGGCCTTCGTCATCGAGGCGATGCGAAACAGCGTGTCGGCAGTCACCGCGCGCCGGGTGTCCAGGTCCTGAACGCCCAGCGCATGGACATGGACGAGGCGGCCATTGGCGACGATGCCGTAGACAAGGCCGGGGATGTGGGCGTCCAGCGCGTAGTCCGCGAAGATGCGGTCCAAAGAGGAGAACAGTTCCGCGTCTGCCGCTCCGGCATCCGGCGCACCGGCGGCAGAAGCGCTCGCGACGTGCAGGAGCGCCACGCACACGGCGGCGAGGCGGGTGCCGTTCGAAGGCCCGGCGAGCTTCGTCATGCGCGACTCCTCCTTGGCCTCCGCCGGGAGCAGCCCGGGCAGAACGTCCGGTCTCGGGACCGCGGCTACCTCGCTCACGGGCCGGCGACCCACAGACACCCCGCCGCGGAGTCCGCGGCGAACGCCTTGCCGCGCTTGTCCGCGACGACGACGCGCACGCCCGGGGCGGTGGCCAGCCGCCGCAGAAGGCGGAGGCGACCCTGGTCGTCGTAGGCGACGAAGGACAACATGCCGGTGCCCCCCGAGGCCGCGAAGAGGCGCTTCGGCCCGGGAAGGATGTCGGGGTTGTCGACGCCGGCCCCCGTCACCAGGCCGGCCACCTGGAAGCCGTTTCGCTCGAGCAGCAGTCCGACGAAGCCGTCGGTGCAGGCGACGAAGAGCAAGCCGGATTCGGCGTCGAGGGCGAGCCCCCGGGGGCCTTTCCCCCCGCAGCCCGTCTTCCAGCGCGCCACCACCGCGCGGGTGGTGAGGTCCAAGGCCAGCGTCTCGTCCTTGTCCTCGAGGTTGGTGTAGAAGCGCCCGCGCCGCAGGTCGACGGCATAACCCTCCGGAACGCCGTCGAGCTGGACCCGCACCTTCTCGCTCAGTCCGCTGACGGACGCAGCCAGTACAGCAATGGACTTCGAGCGCGGCAGCGTGGCCCACACCTCCTTCGTGGCGCCCACGTAGGCCAGGCCGTCCGGCGGGACGTCGAGGGTGACACAGGCGGCGCGCTTGCGCGTGGACAGGTCGACGGCGCAGACCGAGGCGTCCGCCCGGTTCCCGACGTAGGCCGCGTGCGGGGCGAAGGTGACCGAGCTCGGGCCCACCACGCGGCCCTTGACTTCCCGGGTGGGAAAGCCCTCCACCACTTGCACCTGCTCGGACTGCGCGTCGACGACGAAGACGCGCCCGGTGTTCCCGCCCGGCGCCCAGACGGTGTCCGTGGTGGCCTCATAGCCGAGGTAATCCATGGACACGCCCCCGTCGGCAGCGCGTCCGAGCAGGGACACGGCATGCGCTGGCGACGCGGAGGGCTGCGCCGTCGCCTCGGCGAGGGCCGGCGCGGGCGGGAAGGGACTCTGCGCCTTTTCGGACGCACAGGCCGCGACGAGGAGGACGAGAAGCGGGGCGTGCCTCATCCTGTTGGGTGTACCGCACCGGCGCGCTGCCGTGCATCTCCCCTCGCGAGCGCAAGCTGGGAAGAAAGGTGCCCCGGGGCGTGCTTCCCCGCGGCGTCGGCCCACGGCGGAGGCGTCTGCCCTTCCCCCCACCGACGAAGAGACGCCGGGGGGACTCTCCCCGGCAGGGGCCAGAGTCCGCTTCGGACATTTCACGCTTTTGGAGGCAGGCAATACGCCAGGCGACAGCGACAGCATCGCGACGCTGGTGGGCGACCTGGTCGGAGCGGTGAATGGCCTCGGCGAGTTGCCCGCGACTTGGGTTGCGCAGCTGGAGCGCACGGGCGAGCTGCAGGCCCTCGCCCACCTCGCGAATGAGGCCTGAACGGCACTTCCCGCACCGCACGAGGCCTTGCTCCGTCCTCTGCGGCCAACTGTCCCAGAATCGAGACGCTGGCCCCTGCCCCGACGCAGAGGCGACGTCACAAATGTGGTGACAAGGCCGGGCCGCTCAAGAAAGTCTTCCGCCCGCCGCGTTCACATGAGGAGATGTCCCATGCGCCTGGTCCTCGCGCCGTCCCTGGCCCTGTTGCTTGGCTGTGCACACGAGGCACCCGCCCCGACGAGCGTGGCCTCGCTCAAAGCCGCCATCCAGCAGAACTTGGCCCAATTCGGGCAGGCCCTCACCCGGGGCGACGCGGCGGCCATCGCCAACCTCTTCCGCGAGGACGCCCAGTACATTCCCGGCTCGCAGAAGGGCCGGGTGGAGGGACGCGCCGCCATTGTTGCCCTCTTCCAGCAGCGCCTCGCGGCGGCACGCTACCTCGACGTCGTCATCACCACCGTCTCGTTGGGGATGGACGGGGACCTGGCCTATGAAACCGGGACGAACAAACTCACCCGCCAGACCGGGGACGCGGCGCCGGTGACGACGACCGGGCGCTACTTGACGGTCTGGCACCACGACCCGGACGGCCAGTGGCGCATCCAGGTCGACATGGTGGTGGTCGACCCGCCGTAGCGGCCCGTCCCGCTCTCTAGGACCGCCGACGTTGCTTGGGCGGCGGCGCCACCAGCATGGCGAGCACCCGCAGCGCATCCACCGTGGTGAAGACGCCCACCGGCTTTCCATGCGACACCACCACCGTGGAACCGATGCGCCGGTCGGCCATCTGCCGGCACACCTTGTCCAGGTGGGCCGCCGGACTGGCGGTGTAGGGGGCGCGACTCATCGCCTCGCGGACTGTCACCTCGGCCGGGTCGACGTCCCGCAGCGTCTCCATCAGCCGCAAGTCGGACTGCGTGACGAGGCCCACCAGCCGCTTGCCGTCCAGCACGGGGAGGTGCCGGATGCGCGCGCGGCGCATGGCCGCATGCGCCTCGGCCAGCGTCTCCCGCGGGGAGATGGTGAGGAGGGCGGACGTCATGAAGTCCCCGACCGTGAGGCGGCGCATGGCTTGTACATCTCAAGCAAGCTCGGGGCCAACTTGCCCGGGATGCGTCCATGGCTGGACGCTGCCGTCCAGGGACGCGCGGAACAGGCCCGAGCGGCGCAGCGTTTGCGCCGCGCGCTTTGCACGCGCGCAACGCCTGCCGAGAGGCCCCTACTCGCTGCGCATCGCCTCCACCGGGTCGAGGCCGGCGGCCCGTGCGGCCGGGTAGATGCCGAAGCCCAGCCCCACGGCCGACGACATGCACAAAGCGAGCGCCACGCTCCACGCCGGGACGTCCGTCGGGAACCCGAAGCCCCAGCGGCCGAGGAAGGCCACCCCGTAGCCGATGACGACGCCGACCAGCCCGCCCAGAAGCGAGAGCACCAGCGCCTCGGTGGCGAACTGGCCGAGGATGCGGGCGCGGCGGGCGCCCAGCGCCTTGCGGATGCCAATCTCCTGCGTCCGCTCGGTGACGGACACCAGCATGATGTTGAGGATGCCGATGCCACCGACGATGAGCGAGAGCAGGCAGACGCCGAAGCTGGCGGCCGTCACCACGGAGGAAATCTGGTTGAAGGCCTCGGTCGCCGACTCGTTGGAGAAGATGGTGAAGTCACTTTCCTGGTCCGGCCGCAGGGCGTGGCGATGGCGCATCAGCAGTTCCACACCGTCCTGCGCGCGCTGCAGGCCTTGGGTATTCCAGGCTTGCATGCTGATGTTGAGCGACCGGTTCTTCCCGTACAGGTCGAAGAAGACCGGGATGGGGATGATGGCGGAGTTGTCGTAGCCGGACCCGAAGATACCGCCCTGGCGCTTCAGCACGCCGATGACTTGGAAGCTCCGGTTGCTGATGCGGATGTCCTGGCCGACCGCCTCGAGGTCGGGGAACAGGACCTCGGCGACGTCCATGCCGATGACCGCCACCTGAGCCCCGCCCTGGACTTCCGACTCGCTGAAGCTGCGCCCGCGCTGCACGGTGAGCGCGTTGGTGTCGAAGAAGTGGAAGGTCCCCCCGCCTATCTGCACGTTGGGGCGCGTCTCTCGGGCAGCCGTCGCCACCTTCTTCGGGCCGACGCCGTAGGCCTCGGCCGTCACCGTTGCCACCTCGGGCAGCTGCTTCTGGATGGCCTCGAAGTCGGCCAGGGTGATGTTCGGCCTCCGGTCGATTTTGTCCCAGTCGAACTGGCCGAAGCCCTGGGGCCACTTCTGCAGCTGGAAGCCGTTGGCCCCGAGGCCGGAGAGGTCGGTGTCGATTTTGTTCCGGAGCCCCTGCAGCAGCGCCATCATCGAGACGACGGTGGCCACGCCGATGACGATGCCGAGCAGCGTCAGGACGCTGCGGAGGCGGTGCCCCCAGAAGGTGCGCAGCGCGAGCCTGAAGTTGTCGGTGAGCATGGCGGTGGCCCCGGGGTGCGGGTGGACCCCGCTGCTTTGTGTCTACGGACGGGGCCCGGGGCCATTTCGCCCGGGGGAAACGGGGCCGGGTGCCGCCTGCCCCGGTGGGGGGGCGCCCGCCCGTCACGGCTTGAGATGGGCGAGGTACTTGGCGATGGCCTGAATCTGCTTGGAGGACAGATTGAAGGAATTCATGGAAAGCGGATGGGCCTTGATGTTGGCAGCGATGACGTCCTCTGGACGGCCGGCGATGGCGACGTCCTTCCCATTCTTGCCCTCCTTGCCGTGGCAGGAGGCGCAGTGCTTACCGTAGAGGGCAGCGCCGTCGGCGGCCAGGGCGGGGCTGCCGGCGAGGAGGAAGCCCAAGGATAGGACGCTCAGCACTGCCTTCATGACGTGGGGCCTCCCCCGGGGAAGCGCCGGGCCGGTGCTGGGCACCCCGCATCCCGGGCGGTGTCCAGCGCGCCTACAGCCCGTACGGGCGTCCAGGCCGCCCATTGCTGGGGCGTCCTGCTCACTTGCCGGCCGGCGTCGGCGGCGGCTTGAAGCTGACGGCGCCCTTCTCCACCCACCAGGCCAGCACCTCCACCGCCAGCCGGCCGGCCTTCACCGCGGGGTCCCCCTCGGCCAGCGTGCGCGCCTCCTCCAGGGTTGCCACCCGGTACAGGCACATGCCGCGCAGCGTCTCGTCCTTCTGCTCGTCGAAGGGCCCAGCCAGCACCAGCTTTCCCGCCTCGTACATGGCCCGCAGGTGCGAAAGGTGCTGCTTCTGCAGGGCCTGCTTGGCGGCCTCGTCCAGCTTGGGGGCGCTGGGCGGGCGCTTGAGGAACACCACGTAGTACTTCTCCATGTTGGGCGGCGCCTCGTCCGCCTGCACCCTGGCGTGCACGGCAAGCGCCACTACCAGCGTCCACCCCAGCATCCGTCGCATGCGTTCCCTCGAAGGCGAGGACGGGGCCCCGTCCGGCCGTCATTGAATGGTGGACGTAATCTGTCAGACTTTCGTCCTCGCCGGGGGCCGGGGGCCCCGGGCCCGAGGGGAGGACGCCCGATGGACAACCCACCTGCGCCGCCCCCCGACGAGCGTCGGGCGCTGGCGCAGCTGCGCCGGGCCTGCCGCCCCCTGCCCGAGTCGCTCGAGACGCTCACCTTCGGCCACCCCACCTTTCAGGCCGGCAAGGGGCGCACCTTCGCCGTCCTGGACGACCATGAACAGCCGGGCCAGCTGTGCCTGGTCGTCAAGCTTTGGGCAGCGACGCAAGCGCGCCTGGTGGACCACCGGCGCTTCTTCCCGTCGAAATTCGGCAGCAAGCACGGGTGGACGGCCATGCGCGTGGATGGCCGCGCCGACTGGCAGCTGGCGCGGCAGCTCCTTCTAGAGAGCTACCGCCTTGTGGCGCTGAAGCGCATGCTGGCCGCGCTCGACGCCGGGGCGCAGAAGCCGAAGGTGGTGCGCCGGGGCGCCCGACGGTCCGCTGCGCGCCGGCCGAAGGGCTAGCGGGGCGACATGGCGGCCAGGCGGGCCGCGGCCAGGCGGAGGTACTCGCTTTCGGTGTCCAGCCCGAGGAAGCGGCGCTTGAGTTTCACCGCGGCGACGCCGGTGGTGCCGGAACCGCAGAAGGGGTCCAGCACCAGCGTACCCTGGGCAGTGCTGGCGCCCACCACGCGCTCCAGAAGCGCCAGCGGCTTCTGCGTCGGGTGACGGCCGAGGGCCTTCTCCTCGGCACGGGGCCCGGTCAGCGTCCACACCCGTCCCTGGCCGTCCGGGCTGACTTCCTCCTCGCCCGGCCGGGGAAGCGCCCACACGTCGCGCATCTGCTTGCCGCCCGCCTCCGCCCGCATCTCCGCGTACTGGAAGGTGTGCAGAAGCCGCGGGCCCTTGGCCTGCGGGGCCGCCCACAGGAGGAGCTCCGAGGAGTGGGTGAAGTAGCGGCAGGAGAGGTTGGGGCTGGCGTTGGGCTTGTACCAGGTGACGGTGTTGAGCAGCTTGAAGCCCAGCGACTGCAGCGCGAAGCCGACGGAGAAGATTCCGTGCTGCGTGCCGGACACCCAGAGGGTCCCCTCCGGCTTCAGCACCCGCTGGCAGGCGGCCAGCCAGGCCACGTTGAAGCGGTGGTCCTCCGCCAGGCCGCGCGAGGCGTCCCAGGCGCCCTTGCGCACCGGGGCGCGGCGTCCGGACTGGCAGGTGAAGCCGCCGTTGGAGAGGAAGTACGGCGGGTCGGCGAAGATGAGGTCCACCGAGGCCGCCGGCAGCTGCGCCAGAAGCGTGCGGCAGTCGCCCTGCGCCAGCGTCCAGTCGGGCCCGGAGGCGTACCGGGCCGCGGGCAGCAGGGCGGCGCGGGCAGGCACTTCGCGCAGGCGACGCTCGGCAGTGGCCATGAAGAGCCACACCGTACGGGCCCGCGGCCGGGGCGCGCGAGTTTTCGCACCGAATGCTACAGCGCTGAAGCGCCCTGCCTTAGGCCTTGGCCTTGGCCGGGGCCTTCGCCTTCTTCGCCTCGGCGGCGGCCGGCTTGGCCTCGTACTTCTTGCGGAAGCGCTCCACGCGCCCCTCGGTGTCGACCAGCTTGTACTTGCCGGTGAAGAAGGGGTGGCAGTTGGAGCAGATTTCCACGTGGAAGGAGCCGCGCGTGCTGCGCGACTCGATGACGTTGCCGCAGGCACAGACGATGCGGCTGGGCGGGTAGACGGGGTGAAGGTCCGGCTTCATTTCCATTCCTCTTGGGCGCGCCGCTTTCCCGCGCCGGGAGCGGCGCGAGGTTCTGGACGCCCCGTGGGGGTGCTGCAGGGGTGGGCCTCATAACAGCCCACGGCCAGGCCGGCAAGCGCCCAACTCTGCCCGAAAGTGGAAAACCCCCTGTGAAACAGGAGGGTTGACCCGCGTTCAAAATAATAATAATGACTCGCAAATTCAATTTCAGTCAGGAGTCCTCCCTCCATGCGCCCTGGTGCCGCCGCCCTCCTCTGCCTCCTCGCAGGTGCGCCGGCCCTCGCCGGCGAGCGCACCCTCACCTGGTCCTATGACTCCTCGGTGCTGCCGCCGGGCTCCAAGGAGCTGGAGTTGTGGAGCACCTTCCGCGCCGGCCGCCCCAGCGGCTACACGGAATTCGACAACCGCGCCGAGCTGGAAATGGGGCTGGTGGAAGGGCTGCAGACGTCGCTGTACATCAATTTCGACACCACGCACGCCGGGCCCAGCGGCACCAGCGTGCAGGCGTGGAGTCTCTCCAACGAGTGGAAGTGGAAGCTGCTGGACCCGGTGGCCGACGTCCTCGGCCTTGCCCTGTACGGCGAGTTGACGGTGGGACCCACCGAGGAGGAATTGGAGGCCAAGCTCATCCTCGACAAGCGCCTCGGCCCGGTGCTTCTGGCCTGCAACCTGGTGGGCGCGCTCGGCTGGGAGTCGGCCTTCCAGGGAAGCTGGCGGCACCAGCAGGAGCTGGAGGGCACCTTCGGCGCCGAGTACAACCTCGGGGGTGGCTTTCACCTTGGGCTGGAGGCGCGCGTCAACGCGCTTTGGCAGACGGGCCCGGGCTTCCTGGGCGGCGCCTTCTTCCTCGGGCCCGTGCTGGCCTACGTCCGTCCCACCTGGTGGGTGAGTCTGTCCGTGACGCCGCAGGTGGTGGGCTTCGGCAACGCCACCGTGGACGGCCTGGAACTGGACGAGCACGAGCGCCTGGACATCCGGCTGCTGGCAGGCTTCGACTTGTGAGGCTGCCCGGGGCCGGGGCGGCCCTGGCCGGCTGCGCGCTTCTGTGGAGCAGCTGCCTGCAGGGCCCGGGAGCAAACCCGGTGGACCCCTTCAAGCCCGCCCAGCAGGCCCTGGGGGAGCGCATCTTTCGGGACCCGCGCTTCTCCCAGTGGTTTGCCTCGCACGCCACTGGCCTGAATGCGCCCCCCACCACCGGAGACCCGACGGTGGCCGTCGCGGCCAACGCCGCGGGCCCAGGCCTCCCCAGCGCGCTGGCCGGCACGGCGGTGGCCTGCGCGGCCTGCCACCTGGTGGAGCAGGACGCCCTTCTGGACGGCACCCGCATGCGCGCCTACGCGGACTTCGCCCGCACCAGCCCCGTTCCGGACAGGGGCGACGGCACGGCGGGCACCGCGCGCAACAGCCCACCCATGGTGGACGCGCTGGTGGCGCGCCCGGGCCCGGTGTTTCTGCACCTGGACGGGCAATTCGTGACGGCGGAGGACCTCATCGCCTCCACCTTCACCGGCAGAAACCTGGGCTGGCTTCCGGCGGAGTCCGGCGCGGCACTGCACCAGCTGGCGCACGTCATCCGCGGTGACGACGGGCACCTGTTCCAGGGCCCGGACAGCAGCGCCATGAGTTACCCGGTGGCCTTCCTCGCCGAGGACAGCCGCATCCTTCCGCGCCTGCGCCTGCCGGCGGCCTACCGGCTGGACGTCTTCGCCGCCAGCGACGCGCAGGTGCTGGCCGCGGTGGCCCGGGTGGTGGCGGCCTACATGGGGGGGGCTGCACTACCACCGTGACGCTGCAGGCGCCTACGACGCTTCCCCCTACGACGTCTTCCTTCGGAAGAATGCCCTGCCCCGAGCGCCGGACCCAGGCGAGGCGCCGCTGGCCTACGCCCGGCGGCTGCGCACCGCCGTCGAATCCCTCAACCCGGCGGCCTGTGTGACGGAGGCCGACGGCCACTTCACCCACCACGCCCAGCCCTTCGCCTTCGGGCCGGTGGAACTGCACGGACTGGAGGTGTTTCTGGCGGAACCGCTGGGTCCCTTCCGTCCGCCGGCCGAAGGGGGCGGCGGCGTCGGCAACTGCCTGGCCTGCCACCCGCCGCCGGACTTCACGGACCACGGCTTCCACACCACGGGCGCCTCCCAGGAGGGCTACGACGCCGTGCACGGCGCGGGCGCCTTCCTCGCCCTTCCCGTGCCGGACCTGGCTGCGCGCAGGGCCAGCCTGGACACCTTCCTGCCGGCGTCCGCCGCCCACCCGGACGGCAGTGGCCGCTTCCGCGCCCTGCCGGAGGCGGCCGACGCGGCCCGGGCCGACTTGGGCCTGTGGAACGTCTTCGCCAACCCGGACGTCCCGGCCCCGCAGGCCGCGCTTCTGGACGTGCTGTGTCCGGAGGTGGCACAGCCGGCCTGCACGGCCGCGGCGCTGCTGCCCCGCACGCTGGCGCGCTTCAAGACGCCGGGGCTGCGGGACCTCGACGACAGCGCCCCGTACCTGCACGACGGCTCCGCCCCCGACGTGGGCGCGGTGCTGGCCCAGTACCAGCAGGTGTCGGACTTGCAGCGCGCGGGCGCGCTGCGCAACGGCGACGGCCGGCTGGCCGGCGTCAACCTGGGGCCCGGGAGAAATCCCGGCCCTGGAAGCCTTCCTGCACGCCCTGGCGGAGGACTACCAGTAGGCCCCCCGGGGGCCGTGGGACCCGGCGTCAGCGCTTGGGGGTGGGCTTCTTCAGCTCGGCCAGGCGCGCCTTGGCCTTCTTCGCCGCGTCGGTGCCCGGGTAGCGCTTGATGACCTGGTCCAGCGCCGCCTGGGCCGCGTCCAGGTTTTTCAGCCGCTGGAAGCAGTCGGCCGAGTGCAGAAGGGCGGTGGGCATGGACTTGCTGCTGGGGAAGGCCTTCACCAGCTGGCCGAATTCCGGGAGGGCCTCGGCGCAGCGGTCCTCCACGAAGTAGGACTCGCCGAGCTGGAAGTGCGCCTCGCCGGCCAATTCATCCCGGGGGTACTTCCTGAGGAAGTCCAGGTAGAGGGCGCGCGCCACGGCCACGTCCCCGGCCTTCTGCTTGGAAAGCGCCAGGGCGAAGAATTCCTTCTTGTCCGCCGGCCGGGCGACGTCCGCCCCGGCCACGGCCGCGGGCTTGCTGGCCTGGACGCCGGGCAGGCCATTCACCTGGGTCTGCAGCTGGTCGAGCAGGTGGACGTAGGCGTCCACCTGGCCGCGCAGGGTGGCCATGTCCTCCACCGTCTTCTGCAGCTGCACGCCGATGTCGGCGTCGCTGCGGCGGGCGGCCGCGTCCAGGCCGTCCAGCGCCTTCTGCACCTCGGCCAGCTTCTGGTCCACCCGGGGCAGGGACTCCTGAAGCTTGTCCTGCTGGGCCTTCAGCTCGGTCCGCAGCGCGTCGTTGTCCGAGGACAGCTTGTCGACGCGCAACTCCAGCTGGTGGCCCTTCTCAGACGTGTAGCAACCCGTCCCGCCGAGGGCGAGCACGGGCAGCAGGATGGCCCCGCGCCACGTCACTTGGCGACGAATTCATCCCGGCGGTTTGAGGCCCAGGCCTCTTCGGTCTGGCCCTGCACCGCCGGGCGCAGTTTCCCGTAGCCCACCGTCTGCAGCAGCGAGGCCGGGACACCCAAGTCCACCAGGTACTTCTTGGCGGCCGCCGCGCGGCGGATGGAGAGGTGGAGGTTGTACTCCTCGGTGCCGCGGTCGTCGCAGTTCCCCTCGATGGTGATTTGCTTGAAGCTGGACTTCTTGATGCACGCGGCCATCGCGTCCAGCTGGGAGCGGGCCTTCTCGTCGAGGTTGCTCTTGTCGAAGGCGAAGTGGACGGGCGACCAGTCGCAGGCGGTGGTGGCGGCGGCACCCTTCACGCACATGCCGGCCTGGCAGGTTTCCCCGGTGCGGCAGTCGTCGTTGGTGGCGCAGCTGTTAGCGACGCAGACGTTGTTGGTGCAGCGCGCGTTGGGGCCGCAGTCGTTGTCCTGGGCGCAGGACTTGGCCGCGCACTTGCCGTTGTCACACTTGCGGCCGGCCCCGCACGAGGCGTCGTCGGTGCACTCCGGCTTGGGCACGCAGGCATTCTTGGTGCAGACGAAGCCGGCCTTGCAGTTCTGGTCGGTGGCGCATTCCCTGCATTGCCCCTGGACGCAGACCTCGTTGTGCTCCTTGCAATTCTCGTCCGAGTCGCACTTGGGATAGGTGGGAGCGCAGCCGGCGAGGAGAAGGACACCCAGTGCCGCCACACCCACGAGGAATGAATTGCGGTGCATGCTCTCTCCCTGCAGGGAACTCATTGGAAATCCTGTACCGCCACGGATGGTCGCGGTCAAAGGAATTCGCGGCGGCGCGGGTGGGGCGACGTCCGGGCGCGTGGGCCCACACCACGCTGGAGCACCGCCCTCATGGCTAGAAGCGTCCTCATCGTCGACGACGAGAAGAACATCCTGCTCACGCTGAGCCAGTCGCTGCAGCTGGCCGGCTACCACACCGAGCTCGCGCAGACCGGCCAGCTCGCCCTGGAGGTGGCCGCCGCGCGTCCGGTGGACGCCGTCCTTTTGGACGTGCGGATGCCGGACATGGACGGGCTTCAGGCGCTCGAGCGACTGCTCGCCCTGCGGCCCGGGCTCAGCGTCATCATGATGTCCGGGCACGCCACCATCGACACGGCGGTGCGCGCCACCCAAGCCGGGGCCCGCGACTTCCTGGAGAAGCCGGTGGCCCGTGACCGGCTGCTGCTCGCGCTGCGCAACGCCCTGGAACACCAGGCGGCCGTGGCGCAGCTACAGGAACTGCAGGCGGAGGCGGGGCAGTATGAGATGGTGGGCAAGGGCCCGGCGATGAGCCGGCTGTACGCGCTGCTCGCCAAGGCCGCCCCCAGCGAGGGGCGCGTCCTCATCAGCGGCGAGAACGGCACCGGCAAGGAATTGGTGGCCCGGGCGCTGCACCGCCACAGCCGCCGCGCAGCCGGCCCCTTCGTCCGCGTCAACTGCGCGGCGGTGCCCGAGGGCCTCATCGAGAGCGAGCTGTTCGGTCACGAGCGGGGGGCCTTCACCGGCGCCACCGCGGTGCGGCGGGGAAAATTTGAATTGGCCGACGCGGGCACCCTCTTCCTCGACGAGGTAGGGGACATGCCGGCCGCCATGCAGGCCAAGCTTCTGCGCGTGCTGCAGGAGAACGAATTCGAGCGCGTGGGAGGCACGGACACCCTGCACGCCGACGTCCGGGTGGTGGCCGCCACCAACCGCGACCTGGAGGCGGACGTGGCCACCGGGCGCTTCCGGGAGGACCTCTACTACCGGCTGGCGGTGGTGCACCTGCGCACCCCGCCCCTGCGGCAGCGGCGGGAGGACCTGCCGGAGCTCATCTCCACCTTCCTGGCCGAGGCCTGCCGGCGAAACGGCCGCCGGCCGCTGCGGCTTCTGCCCGACGCCGTCGCCCTGCTGACTGCCCAGCCCTACCCGGGCAACGTCCGGGAACTGAGGAACCTTCTGGAGAGGCTGGCCATCCTCTCGGACGGCCCGACGGTGTCCGCCGCACAGGCCAGCGACTTGCTGCCCGCCCCCCGCGGGCAGGCTTCCCCGGAGGCGCCACGGCCCGTCCCGGCCGCACCTGCCGCGGTGGCAGCCCCGGCGCGGGGTGTCGGCAGCAAGCCCTTTCGCGAGTTGGTGGAGGACGCCGAGCGGGAGATTATTGTCCGCACCCTGGCCTTCACCGGCGACAACGCCACCGAGGCGGCCCGGCTGCTCGACCTCGAGCGGGGCCACTTCTACAAGAAGATGAAGGCCCTCGGCCTGCGGCGCGGGCCCCCCGAGGGGGAGCCCGCGTCGGGCTGAAGGGCTTTTGGGGCCTTTAGGCCCCCATCAGGATGAGACTCAGCACCGTGGCCGCTTCATAGTCAGTCCAGGTGGCCATGACGGCCGGCAGGGCCAGGAAGCCGTAGCCGCCCGGCACCATCTGCCCTTCGTACTGGGTGCCGTTCCACTGCAGGTTGTAGGTGACGACGCCGATGCGGCCGTTGATGGCCGTCGGGCTGAGGGTCCAGTCGCTGTTGCCGGCGCCCATGGACCCGACAATGTGCGCGCTGCCGTCGGGGAGGATGTCGATGATGGCGCTGAAGGGGACGTTCCCCACCAGGCCCTCGGCCTTGTTGCCCTTGATGCTGACTTGCACCGAGCGCCCGGAGTTGCCGTTGCCCCGCACCGTGCCGCCGCTGACGTAGAGGCTGGCCATCGGGCCGTTGATGTTGTGGCCAACAATCTGGTTGGAGATTTGGCCACCACCGGCGCCCCCGGTGCCCTGGAGGGTACTCCCTGCCGACATGGAGGCCGAGGCCAGCTTCCAGTCCGGCGGCGGGCCGGACGGCACCGGCGCGGGCGGGGTGGCACAGGCCACAAGGGCGAGACAGGACAGCGACGCAACCAGGTGTGTACAGCGCATGTGAGCCTCCTGCAGCGTGTGTTTGGGAAGGTCAGCTGCCCCCCCCGGAAAGCCAAGGGGGCCGAGCCTCGCTCCTGCCGGCCGCCCCTGTCACTTGGATTCGGCTCCGCCGAAGGGCGCCCCGGTCCGGCGCACTCCCCTTTTCTACGTCCCCAGCACGAGGGCCAGCACGGTGGCGACTTCCAGGTCGGTCCAGCCGGCCATGGCCGCGGGGAACTCCACCGACGTCAAGCTGATGGCGCCGTTACAGCTGGAATTGCCCTCGTAGCGGGTGCCGTTGAAGGTCATGTCGTAGCTGCACGTCCCCAGCTTGCCCTGGAAGATTTTCGGACTGATTTTGAAGTCGGACAGGGTGGCCCCCGCGAACAGTCCCATCACCTGGGTGACGCCGTCGCCCAGCGGCTTCAGGTCCACGCTGAAGGGGGCGTTGCGCACGCTGCCCGTCGCATTCGTCCCGTTGAGGCTGATGTTGACCTGCATGTTCCCCTGGCCGACGCCACGGAGGTACGTCCCGCCGTGCTTGAGCTGCCAGGTGGCCCCGAAGATGGCGTCCCCGTCGATGGAGACCTGGATGTAGCGAGTCTGCGAACGCATCCGCAATTCCTTGCCGGCCGAGGGGGTGGCCGAGGCGAAGGCCCAGGTCGGGGCGGGGCCCGTCGCCGGGGGGGCCCCGGCGCAGCCGAGGGCGAAGAGGAGAAGCACGGAAGCAGCGGAAGGAAGGCGCATGGTGACTCCGGGTGGGGGGCGAGGGCACAAACACCGGCTCGCGCTCCGGACAGGTAGGACGCTGACGCTTGCCCCCTATTCACACCCCAGGGGTGCGCGGCTTGCAACTGGCACTGTCGCCCCGCCCCAACCCGCCCGCACCGGGCTCAGCCAGGGGCTGAGGAGAAGCGGGCCCACACCGGGGCGTGGTCCGAGGGCAGCTTGCCCTTGCGGGCCTCGCGGTCGATGTCGGCGGCCTCGCAGCGCGCGGCCAGCGGCGCGGTGGCGTACACCGCGTCGATGCGCAGCCCATGGTTCTTCGGGAAGCCCAGCATGCGGTAGTCCCACCAGCTGTACCGGCCGGCCTCCGGGTGGTGGAGGCGGAAGGTGTCCTGCAGCCCGAAGGCAAGCAGCTCCCGCAGCGCGGCGCGCTCGGGAAGGGAGAACAGCGTCTGCCCGTCCCACAGCTGCGGGTCCCAGACGTCGCGCTCCTCCGGTGCCACGTTGAAGTCCCCGCACAAGAGAAGGCGTTCCTCGCCCCGGTAGCGCACGTCCAGCGCGCGCCGCAGCCGGGCATAGAAGGCGAGCTTCTCCTGGTAGGCCGGCGAGTCCACGGCCTGGCCATTGGGGGCGTAGACACTCACCACCCGCACGCCCTGGACGGTGGCCGCCAGCACCCGCGCCTGCTGCGCGTCGTCGTCGGCCAGGGGCAGCCCCCGTTCCACGTCCTGCAGCGCACTGGTGCTGAGGATGGCCACCCCGTTGTACGTCTTCTGTCCGTACACGGCGGCCTGGTAGCCGAGGCGCTCCACGACGTCCCCGGGGAACTGCTGCTCGGTGCACTTGAGTTCCTGCAGGCACAGGACGTCGGGCCGGCGGGAGGCGAGGTAGGCCTCCAGCCGCTCCACGCGCGCCCGCACCGAGTTGATGTTCCAGGAGGCGACGGTCAAAGCCATGGAAGTCCTTGCGCCAGCCCCGGGCCCTGGGACGTCCGGCGCCCTATGGGTGTCAGCGGCGGTTGTACTGGAGCGAGAAGGGCCGGACGAGCGCCAAGTGGTGCCGGCAGGGCAGCCTTTTCCGTGAGGCGTCCGGGCTTTGCTGGGGCGGCGCCCGGGGGGGGGGCGAGGGGGCAAGTACAGAAAGCCCCTGTTCCAGCGCCGGGCCCGCGGGGCCAGCAGGACGCCTGCTGGGCAACCGGTGGGCCAGGCCCCAAACCAGGCGCCGGGTGCCGCGCCCGGGGTTTCCCCGGTTGCAAGCCACCCCGGGGTGCGCCTCCGGGCCGCCCTTGGCGGGCCGACTTCACCGTCGGTGCCACAGGAGCGGGCCGGCGGGCAAACAGCGTTTGCTTCTGCTTTTCAGACGCGTTCTACACGCGCGGGCGGAGGTGCAATTGGCGGCTCGCCGTTTTGCGTGGCTCAGGAGCATCAGCGTCTGCATCGGCCTGGCGCTCATCGGGGCGGTGGGGGCGCGTGCCTACCGACACACCGCCTCGCGCGATGAGACGGCGGCTTGGGTGTCTCACACCCATGCCGTGCTGGAGACGCTGGATGGCCTCCTCATCGCCCTGGACGACGCGGTGGCTGCCCGGCGCGTCTACGCGCTGGGCGGCGATGTGGCGCAGCTGGCCCCCTACCAGGCGGCCGTGGAGCGGGTCACGCAGCTACGGGCGACGCTGCGCCACCTCAGCGGCGACGACCCCGTGCAGCAGGTGCGCCTGGACGCGGTCGAGCCGCTCCTCAGCGCCCGGATGGCGCAGCTGGACAGCAACCTGCGGCCGGGGCTCCAGCCCGGCCTGGAGGCGGAAGTCACCGCCGAGGGCAACGCCCAGTCCAACGCCGTCCGCCAGCTGGTCGCCTCGCTGGTCGACGAGGAGCGGCGCCTGTTGGCCGAGCGCGAGGCCGCCGAGCGTGCCGAGTCGGTGGCCGTCCGGCGCACGCTGTTGGGGGGCTTCTCCCTGAGCGGAGCGATGCTGCTGGTGGCCTTCCTCTGGCTGCGCCGCGAGGTGTCGCGCCGGGCCCGCACCGAGGACACCCTGGCCAGCCGGGAGCAGCGGACGTCCCTCACCCTGCGGAGCATTGCCGACGGCGTCATCGCCACGGATGGGGCCGGCCGGGTGGTGCAGATGAATCCCGTCGCCGAGCAGCTGACCGGCTGGCCGCTGGCGGACGCCGCCGGCAAGCCCTTCGCCGAGGTGTTCCGCACTGTGCACGAGAAGACGCGCGCGCCCCAGCCGGACCCGGTGGCCGAGGTGCTGTCCTCCGGGGCTCCGGTGTCGCTGGCCAACCACACGCTGCTCGTGTCCCGGGACGGCACGGAACGTCCCGTCGCCGACAGCGCCGCGCCCATCCTGGACGCCGACGGGCGCGGGCAGGGCGTCGTCCTCGTCTTCCGCGACGTGAGCGCCACCCGGGCCAGCGAGGCCCGCTTCCGGCGGCTCCTCGAGGCGGCCCCGGACGCCATCCTGATTACGGACGGCGCCGGCCACATCACCATGGCCAATGAACAGGTCCACCGGCTGTTCGGCCATGCGCCGGCTGAGCTCGACGGACAGCGGATTGAGTTCCTCATCCCGGAGCGCATGCGCGACCAGCACGCGCAGCACCGGGCGCAGTACCAGGCCGCTCCGGCGGTGCGGGCGATGGGCGCCGGGCTGACGCTGTTCGCCCTGCGCAAGGACGGCAGTCAGTTCCCGGTGGAAGTCAGCCTCAGCCCGCTCCAGGCCGAGGACGGCACCGCCGTCATCGCCGCGGTGCGCGACGTCTCCCGGCGCCACGCGCTCGAGCGCTTCCGCGACGAGTACATGGAATTCATCTCGCACGACCTGAAGAATCCCCTGTCCGTCATCATGCTGCAGGCCCGGGTGCTGGCGCGGCAGCTGAGCCGCCACGTGCTGCCGGAGGAGGCGCACGGGGTGGCGGTCATCGCCGAGAGCGCGGCCTTCATCGACCGGCTGGTCCGCGAACTCTTGGAAATGGCCTACGTGGAGTCGGAGAAGCTGGAACTGCAGCTGGAACCCGTTGCGCTGGGCCCGCTGCTCGACGCGGTGCTCGAGCGCACCATCTCCAGCGTCGACCGCCACCGGGTGCGGCTGCAGGCCGAGGAGTCCGTCACCGCGCTGGTGGAGCCGCGGCGCCTCGAGCGGGTGGTAGCGAATTTCCTGCAGAATGCCCTGAAGTACTCCCCGGCAGGCACTCCCATCGTGCTGCGCCTGGAGAAGGTGGACGGCATGGCCCGCGTCTCGGTGGTGGACCAGGGCCCCGGCCTGTCCGAGGAGGACGCCTCCTTCGTCTTCGACAAGTACCGCCGGACGCTGGGCGCCCAGCGCAAGGAGGGGCTGGGCCTCGGCCTCTACATCAGCCGGAAGATTGTGGAGGCCCACGGCGGACGCATCGGCGTCACCAGCCGGCCCTGGCACGGGGCCACCTTCTACTTCACCGTCCCGCTGGCCCCGGCGCTGGCCCTCGCCGCCCGCCCGGTGGCCCCCGGGGCCCCGGCCGGCATGCCCCGGCGGGCCGGGCTGCGCGTGCTGTTGGTCGACGACGAGGCCAACGCCGTCGCCGCCCTCACCACGCTGCTGGGCGAGGAAGGACTGCGCATCAGCGGCGCGACGGGCGGCGACCAGGCCCTGGCCATGGCCGCCAGCCAGCCCTTCGACGTGGCGGTGCTGGACGTGCAGATGCCGGGCATGAGTGGGCTGGAGCTGCTGCGGCGGCTGCGCGAGAGGCACCCCGGCCTGCCGGCCGTCATCATGACGGGCTACATGGCGCACCACCCGGACATTGTCGAAATGCGCAGCGCGACGGGTGCCGCCTTCGTCGGCAAGCCGGTCGACCCCGAGGAGTTGATGCGCACGCTGCACGCCCTGGTGCCGGCGCCCGCTGGCTAGAAGGGGCGCCTGCGTGGCAGCGCGGCCTCGCCCGGGCCTGGCCCCGTGCGGGTGCCGGGCCGCGCGCAGCGGGGGCGCACCAGTGGCGGTGGCCGTGGCACGCCGCGCGCAAGTGCGCATTTGCCGTGCCGCTCCGGGGACTGTCCCCGGGGGGCCCGACTGGACACACCCCGAAGAGGCTGAGCTACCCCATGCACCGCACCCCGTCCTTCGTCCTCGGCGCCCTTGTGGCGCTCGCCGCCTGTCAAAAGTCCTCCCCACCGCCCGTGCGTCCCCCACTGGGCGCCGCGCCCGCCAGCGCACCTTTCGCCAGTTTGCCCGTCGCCCCGCCCGCCGACGCGGGCCCCGTGGCGGAGCCCGTGCCGGCCCCGGTGCCCCCCACGCTGGGGCTTGTCCACGTGGACAACGGCCCGGCCAACCACCTGGCCCGCGCCCGGATGCTGCGCGAGGAGGGCGACAGCCTGGGAGCGCTGGCGGAGGGTCGCCGCGCCCTGGCCGACGCCCCGGAGGACGAGGATGCGCTGGTGCTGGTGGCCCGCACCGCAGCCTCTCTCGGCCAGCGTGGCCTGGCCGCCGCCGCCTTCGAGAAGCTGGCTGGGCTGCGGGAGGAGGATGCGGTGCCGCTGCTGCAGGCGGCGCGGCTGCACCTGCAGCTGCGCGACGAGGTGGGGGCAGCCCGGCTGGCCGCCCAGGCACTGTCCCGCGACGAGGGCAACGTGGAGGCCTACCAGGTGCTCGGCCGCGCGGCGCTGCTGGAGGGAGACTTGGGGCACGCCCTGGAATGGCTGGAGCAGGCCCGCGCCCTGGCCCCGGCCCACGGCTGGGTCCTCAACAACCTTGGCTTCGCCTACCTGCGCGCCGGCGAGAATGCGCAGGCGCTGGAGACGCTGAGCCGCGCCGTGGAACTGCTGCCGGAGGTGGCGGTGGTGCACAACAACCTGGGCGTGGCGCTGGAGCGCCAG
This sequence comes from Myxococcaceae bacterium, assembly GCA_017881265.1. Taxonomy (GTDB): domain Bacteria; phylum Myxococcota; class Myxococcia; order Myxococcales; family Myxococcaceae; genus JADGRA01. Next base: position 98,566 of record JADGRA010000062.1, read on the forward strand.
GGCCGCACCGAGGAGGCGCGCGCCGCCTTCGAGAAGTCCGCGGCGCTGGCGCCCCGCTATACCCGCGCCCTCGTCAACCGCGCCCGGCTGGCGCTGCTGCACACGCAGGACGGCGGGGCCGCCCCGACGCCTGAGGAGGACGAGGCCGCGGACACGGGCGAGGAGTAGGCAGGCCGTGCCCACCAGGGGGGCGGGCCCTGCCGGGCCCTCCCCCTTCCCCCCCGGCAGGGGCCCCCGGTGCCGGGGGCCCTTTCTGCTAACCTGTCCCGCCGCCGCAGCGCTTTTCTTGGAAAGGCGCGGCGCTTTTGTCCCCGCCGGCAACAGGGGTGGTGGTCCCCCCCAGGGTTTTCCAAACGACGCTTCGCCTGGTTGCCTTCCGAAAGACGCCCCGCCCCAAGACATGGCCGCTTCTGCCCCCGCCCGCTCCTTCCGTCGGAAGCCCTCCCGGCTTGGCCGCCTCCTCCGCGTCCTGTTGGTGGCGGTGGGGGGGCTGCTGGCGCTGTGCCTGCTTACTGGCGCGGCCCTGTACTTCCACTTCAGCCGGGGGCTGCCGTCGGTGGAGGCGCTGCGCGACTACCGCCCGCCCCAGGTGACGAAGGTGCTGTGCGCCGACGGCAGCGTGTGCGCGGAGTACTTCCTCGAGCGCCGCACGCTGGTGGACACAAGCGCGCTTCCGGCGCACGTGCGCGACGCCTTCCTGGCGGCGGAGGACGCGGACTTCTACCGGCATGAGGGGCTCGACTACCTGGGGATGCTGCGCGCCGGGCTGAAGGCGCTGCGGCCGGGCGGCCACCTCACCGGCGCCTCCACCATCACCCAGCAGGCCTGCCGCAATCTGCTCCTCACCCAGGAGCGTAAGGTGAGTCGCAAAATGCGCGAGTGGATTCTCACCCCCCGCATGGAGCGGGCCCTCACCAAGGACCAGATTCTCAACCTCTACCTCAACCAGATTAACTTCGGGCACAGCCGCTACGGCATCGAGGAGGCGGCCCTCTTCTACTTCGGCAAGCACGCCTCGCAGCTGGACGTCTCCGAAGCCGCGGTGCTGGCCGGCACCGTGCAGCAGCCGTCCCGCATCAACCCCCTCACCTCCCTCACCAAGGCCAAGGCCCGCCAGGCCTACGTGCTGCAGCAGATGGTGAAGCACGGCTTCCTGTCCGAACAGGACGCGCGCGCGGCCCTGGCCCGGCCGGTGGTGCTGGCGCCCCGGCCGCCGCCGGCAGGCGGGCTGTACTACGTGGAGGAAATCCGCCGCCTGCTGATGGCCCGCTACGGGGAGGCACAGGTGCTGGGCGGGGGCTTGCGCGTGGAAATTGCCATGGACCCGCGCCTGCAGGCCTTCGCCGACGAGGCGCTGCGCGACGGCCTGGAGACGCTGGACCGGCGCATGGGGTACCGCGGCCCCCTGGGGACGCTGGACGCCAAGCGCTACGCGGCGCTGCGCCACCTCCTCGAGGAACGGCTGGCCGAGGCCGGCCGCCGCGAGAAGGAAAACTCCCTGGTGGCCGACGTCGGCCCGCTGGTGAGCGCGGCCGCACGCTCCGAGGAGGCGGAGGCGGCCGAGGTGGACGCGGAGGGCGAGGGGGAGGCCGCGCCCGAGGAGGCGCTGTCCCAGGCCGTGCCGCTGCTGCCCGTGCACGAGGGGCTCACCCTGGGCGGCTACGTCACCCGGGTGGACGACGCTTCCCGCACGGCCAGCGTGGACTTCGTCGGGCGCACCGGCCTCCTCTCCTTCTCCACCGTGGGCTGGGCCCGCCCGCGCGGCGTGGGCAAGTGGACGCCGCCTCCGCAGAAGCTGTCGGACGTGCTGGCCGCGGGCCAGGTGGTGCGCGTGCGCGTCGTGGCCGCCCCGGCGGCCCCCAAGCCGCTGGAGGTGACGCTGGACCAGGTGCCGGAGGTGCAGGGGGCCCTGACGGCCATCGACCCGGCCACCCGCCGGGTGGTGGCGCTGTCGGGCGGGTATGACTTTCGCGTGTCGCCCTTCAACCGCGCCACCCAGGCCCACCGCCAGCCCGGCTCCTCCTTCAAGCCCTTCCTGTACGCGGCCGCGCTGCAGAGCCAGCGCTTCACCGCCGTCAGCGTCCTCAACGACGCGCCGGAAGCGGTGCGGGACCCCTACACCGGCAAGGTGTGGAAGCCGCAGAATTACGAGAGGACGGGCTTCGAGGGGCCGATGACGGTGCGCCAGGCCCTCACCCGCAGCAAGAATACCGTCTCCGTCCGCCTCATCGAGGCCCTCACGCCCCAGGTGGCCATCGACTTCGCGCGGAAGGTCGGCATCCACAGCCCCATGCCGGACAACCTGACGCTGGCCCTGGGCACGGGGGAAGTCACCCAGCTGGAGATTGCCAACGCCTACGCCACCTTCGCCGGGGCCGGCCGCTACGCGGACCCGGTGCTGCTGGTGCGCGTCAGCGACGCCTCGGGCACGGTGCTGGAGGAACACCAGGCCGCCTTCCAGGACGCGACGTCCCCGGCGGTGGCCTACCTCATCACCTCCCTCATGCGCAGCGTGGTGGAGGAGGGGACGGCGGCCGCGGTGCGCGACCTCAACCGGCCGGCGGCGGGCAAGACGGGCACCACCAACGAATACCGGGACGCGTGGTTTGACGGCTACACGCCGTCCCTGCTGGCCTCGGCCTGGGTGGGCTTCGACGACCATTCCTCGCTGGGCCCGGGCGAGTCGGGCGCCAAGGCGGCGCTGCCGGTGTGGCTACACTTCATGAAGTCCGCCACCGAGGGACGTCCGGTGACGGACTTCGCCATGCCGCCGGGGGTGGTGCTGGTGCGGGTGGACCCGACGACGGGCCTTCTGGCCGGGCCGCACGTCCCCGGCCGCGCCGAGACGTTCCTCGAGGGCACCGCCCCGACGTCCGAGGCCCCGGCCCCCAATGAAGCAAGCCCCGACCGCTTCCTGATGGAGGACCCGGACAAGGGCCACCTGTGAGAGGCGCCCTGTTGCTGTGGCTACTGGCCCAGGCCCCCGGCCCCGGCGCCCTGGAGACGCTGGCCGACGGCGTCTGTAGCCAGGTGCTCGCCGCCGGCGCCCCGGCCCCGCTAGCCGTCAGCATCTCGGCGCCCGGGCACCCGGCGCTGGCCCAGGCCTTTTCCACGCTGCTGTTGGCGCGGCTGGCCGCGGCCGGACTGCAGCCGGCACCGTTACCCGCCGCCGGCGACGCGGAGGCGCACGCCACCGCCCACGGGGCCCGCGCGCTTCTGCGCCTGCGGCTGACGCTGGACGGCCGGCTGTCCGCCGCCGGGGACGTCCTGTCCAGCTGGGAAAACATCTTCTCCGGCCGCGCGCAGGCGAAGGGGAAGCCGGCGGCGGTGGTGTTTGCGGAAGTCGCCCCGGACGGCGCGGTACAGGCGCTGGCCCGGGCGCCGGACGCCCCGGCGCTGCTGCTGGCCGCCGCGCCGCTGGCCAGCTGGCCCGTGCGCACGGCGGCCCTGGCCACCGGGGACATGGACGGCGATGGACGCCCGGAAGTGGCCGTGCTGACGGAGGAGGCGGTGGAGGTGCTGGGACGGGACGGCCACCTGCTGGCCCGCCGTCCCTTTCTGGCCCTGCCGCGGGCGGAGGTGCCCGCACGGGAGGCCTTCGGGACGCTGTGCATTTGCGGCGGCCTTCTGTACGCCTTCAGCGGCGCCCACGCCGCCGGCCAGGTGCTGGCGCTGCAGGACGGGGCCCTTGTGCCGGTGGCGGTGCTGTCCCGTCCGGTGGTGGCCTGCGGGCCGCCGCGGCTGGAGGCCACGCCGGTGCCGGGCGCGGCGCGGCTTGTGCCGTCCG
>JADGRA010000063.1 GCA_017881265.1 Myxococcaceae bacterium
AGAAGACGCTGCGCAGGAAGTCCCGGTCCCCGCCGGCGGCGAGGTAGGCGCGCGTGGCCTGAAACATCCACAGCGTCGCGTCGGCGGTGTTGTACTCGGCCGGGCCGGCCTGGTCCGGAAACCGGTTAGGCACGAGGCCACCGTCGAGGTAGCGGAGAAACCCCTCCAGGACGCTTCGGGCCAGGTCCAGCTGGCCGCGGGAGAGCAGCAGGCCGGGCAGCGCAATCATCGTGTCCCGTCCCCAGTCCGCGAACCAGGGGTAGCCCGCGATGAGGGTGGGTGACGTGTCCGCGCGGAAGACGAGAAACTGCTCTGCCGCTGCGTAGAGACGCGCGCGGACGGGTTCTCCCGGCTGCTGGTTGCGTTCTGCAAGCATCGCCGCCTCGGCCGCGAGGACGGTGGCGGTGTCCAGCACTGCTGCCGCATCCAGCGTCGCGACCACCCAGCCTGGCTGTGCGGGCTGCACGTCGAGGAGGAAGCTGCCCGGCAGGAAGAGGTCCTCGCGGTAGTCGAGGCCCCGCTCGAGTTCCAGGAGGTATTCGACGTTGTCGTGCCACAGCGGCGCGCGCTGGAAAGGCCCGCCCGGATGGTGAAGGAAGAGGGGCGGCAGGGCCGCGTACGGCCGCAGCGCGACGCGGCGGACCTGGCCGCCTTCGTCCTGCTGCACGTGGCCGTTGACCGCGTCGTTGTGGTGGGCGAGGCCGTGGAAGTCCCGGAAGGCCAGAAGAGGCTCCACGCGCAGGCGCACCGGACGGTTGCTGCGGTAAAGCACCACCAGCGTCTGCTGCCGCCGGACGAGGAAGAGGCGACGCTCGAGGCGGACATCACCCAGCTGGAAGGTCCAGGTCGGACAGGGGTCGAGGCGAAAGGAGTCGAGCAGCCGGTAGCCGGCCGGGTGCAGCGTCCCCGGGTACTGGTTGGTGGCCAGCGGCGTCTCGCCCGTCGGCCCAAGGAGCGTCTCTTCGAGGCGGGCCAGGGTGACGATGCGCTCCACCGGCGGGCGCAGCGAGGCAACCAGGAGTCCGTGGTAGCGGCGGGTGTTCGCGCCGGACACGGTGCCCATGGCGAAGGCCCCCGTCGCATTCGTCTCCAGCCATTCCAGGCGCGAGGCGCGGGCAAAGTCCCGGCAGGTGGCCCCGTCTACCCGGAGCGGCACGAGCCCCGAGGTGGGCGAGGCGGACGGTGTACTCACCGAGAAGTCACCGCCATGCGCCGCCCGTCTGGGCGGCCGGGCCTCGGCCTTCGCCGCGTGCCGTCCGCGCTGCAGCGCTGCGGGCTGCCACGCCCTGGCAAGGCTCCCCTCATGGTCACCACCATAGGCGCAGGCAGCCACTGCCGCGGCGGCAAGCCGGGCGGGCGTGCGCCATCGGGGGGGGCCCACACAGTCCGTCGAATTCTGGGTTGACAACGCCTGGGAGATATTTAGGTTGGCAGGCAGGACCGTCGAGTGCCAACCGGCCCGACTTTCAAAAATTATAAGTAAATCCAGGAGGTTGCCCATGTCAGCCAAAGAGATTTTCTTCCACGAGAATGCCCGGGACGCCATTATGCGGGGGGTGCGTGTCCTGAGCGACGCGGTGGCCGTCACCCTCGGCCCCAAGGGACGCAACGTCGTCATAGAGAAGTCCTTCGGCTCTCCCACCATCACCAAGGACGGCGTGACGGTGGCCAAGGAGATTGAGCTGGAGAACCGTTTCGAGAACATGGGCGCGCAGATGGTGAAGGAGGTGGCGAGCAAGACCTCCGACAAGGCCGGCGACGGCACCACCACCGCCACCGTGCTGGCGCGGGCCATCTACGAAGAGGGCCTGAAGTTGGTCGCTGCCGGCCACAGCCCGATGGACCTCAAGCGCGGCATCGACCACGCCGTGGAGACGGTGGTGGCCGAGTTGAAGAAGCAGTCCAAGGCCACCAAGGACCACAAGGAGATTGCCCAGGTGGGCACCATTTCCGCCAACGGCGACGAGGAGATTGGGAAGATTCTTGCCACCGCCATGGAGAAGGTCGGCAAGGAGGGCGTCATCACGGTCGAGGAGGCCAAGGGCCTGGAGACCACGCTCGACGTGGTGGAAGGCATGCAGTTCGACCGGGGCTACCTGAGCCCGTACTTCGTCACCAACCGCGAGCAGATGGAGGTCGAGCTGGACGACCCCTACATCCTCATCAGCGAGAAGAAAATCTCGGCCATGGCCGACCTCATCCCGGTGCTGGAGGCGGTGGCGCGCAGCAGCAAGCCCATCCTCATCATCGCCGAGGACGTGGAAGGCGAGGCGCTGGCCACCCTGGTGGTGAACAAGCTGCGCGGCGTTCTCAATGTCGCCGCGGTGAAGGCCCCGGGCTTCGGGGACCGGCGCAAGGAGATGCTGAAGGACATCGCGGTCCTCACCGGCGGGCAGGTCATCTCCGAGGAGCTGGGCAACAAGTTCGAGAACGTGACCCTGAACGACCTGGGCCACGCCAAGCGGGTGAAAATCGACAAGGACAACACCACGCTGGTCGATGGCGGCGGGAAGAAGGCGGACATCGAAGGCCGCCTCAAGCTCATCCGCAACCAGATTGAGGAAAGCACCAGCGACTACGACAAGGAGAAGCTCCAGGAACGCGTGGCCAAGCTGGCCGGCGGCGTGGCGGTGGTGAAGGTGGGCGCGGCCACCGAGACCGAGATGAAGGAGAAGAAGGCCCGGGTGGAGGACGCGCTGCACGCCACCCGTGCCGCCGTGGAAGAGGGCATCGTCCCGGGCGGCGGCGTGGCCTATGTCCGCTGCCTCCCCGCGCTGGAGAAGCTGAAGCTGGGCGGGGAGCAGGACTTCGGCGTGGAGATTGTGCGCCGTGCCATCACCGAGCCGCTGAAGAAGATTGCCTCCAACGCCGGACACGAAGGCGCGGTCGTCCTCAACAAGGTGCGCGAGGGCAAGGGCGCCTACGGCTTCAACGCCCGCACCGAGGTGTACGAGGACCTGGACAAGGCCGGCGTCATCGACCCGACGAAGGTCGAGCGCACCGCGTTGCAGAACGCCGCGTCGGTGGCCTCGCTCCTGCTCACCACCGAGGCAATGGTGGCCGAGAAGCCCAAGAAGAAGGGCAAGGGCGGCGGGTCCGGCGGCGGCGGCGGCGGCGGCCCGGACTACACCGACGACATGGACTATTAGGCCGTCACGCGGCGCCACTGCGCGCCGCGGGCACGGCGTCGAGGTTGGGGCTCGCGACGTACACCACGTTTCGCGAGCTCCGCTTCCCCCGGTACATGGCGCGGTCTGCCTGGTCGACCAGGGTACGCTTGTCGGTGGCGTGCTCGGGGTAGCTAGCCACCCCGACGCAGGTGGTGAGGCTGAGGCCGTAGCCCTCGCGCGCCAGGAAGTGGTGGGACTCGACGGCCCGGCGGATGCGTTCGGCCACCTTCAGCGCGCCGCCGGAGTCGGTTTCCCGTAGCAGCACCACGTACTCATCCCCGCCCCAGCGGGCGGCCACGTCCTGGTCGCGGGTGCAGGACTTCACCACCCGGGCGGCCTCGATGAGGAGCTTGCTTCCCACCAGGTGCCCGTGGGTGTCGTTCACGTTCTTGAAGTAGTCCAGGTCGAGGAAGAGGATGCTGAAGGGCTGGCGGCCGTCGGCCCGCGCGAACTCGCGCTCCAGCGCCTCGTCCAGGTAGCGGGCGTTGTACAGCCGGGTGAGGTCGTCCAGGTAGACGAGGTCCTCGGCCTGTTCAATGCGGTCGGCATGGTGCAGCGCCAGCGCCAGGTGCTGGGCGAGGTAGCTCGCCGTGTCGCGCAGTCCGGCCGGTTCCTGCGCCTGCAGCAGCAGCACCCCCCAGCCCCGCAGCCCGGCCGAGGAGTCGAGTGCCGGAACGGCCACGGCATGGGCGAAGTGGGGCAGGCCGGCCATCTCGAAGGCGCGCGCCGGCGGGTCCCGCAGCTGGGCCTCGCAGGCGGCCTGCAGCGGGGCGAGGAATTCGCCCGGCACGCCTTCGGCGGCCTCGTGCCGGAGCTCACCCTTGGGGCCGCGCGTCCACACCAGCGCAGCGTCCGCCTGACACAGCTGGACGAAGGCGGAGGCGGCCGCCGAGCCGAGGCGGCCGCGGTCCAGTACGGTGAGTAGCCGCTGACCGGCCTCCACAAGGGCGACGTGGCGGCGCAGGGCGGCGTTCTCCTGCAGCAGCTGGCGGGTGGTGAGTGCGCGCGACACCGCATGCCGGAGGGCCTCGGGCCGGACGGGCTTCACCAGGTATTCGGCCGCGCCGCTCTTGATGGCGCGCACCGCCGGCCCCACCTTGTCCAGGGCCGTAATTAGCACCACCTCCACGTCCGGGTAGCGCTCCTTGGTATAGCGGAGCACCTCCATGCCATCCCCCTGGGGGAGGATGAGGTCCGTCACCACAATGTCAAAGGCATGCAGCGCCAGGGCGGCGCGGGCCTCCGTGACGCCGCTGACGGCGTGGACTTCGTGCCCGGCGTCAGCGAGGTAGTCGCCGTACACTGTCCGGGCCACCTTCTCGTCATCGACCAGGAGAACGCGCGCCATGGGTGGAGGAACCAGCGAAAAATGCTATCCGTTAGCCCCTTCTTGGGGATAGCCGCACACCAGCGCACTCTGGGCCTTCGCAAACTTGACAGCCGTTGCATCGCGCCCTTCCAATGACCGGAATTTGCTGAAGGATTCCTGAGGCTTTCCTTCGAGGCCCTGCCCCATGCCGAAGCAGCTGCTGGTTGCCGACGACTCGCTCACCATTCGCAAAGTCATCGGAATGGTCTTCGCCGTGGAGGACGTGTCCATCACCTTTGTGGACAACGGCATCGACGCCATCACCCGGGCGCGTGAGCTGAAACCCGACTGCGTCCTGGCCGACGTGCTGATGCCCGGCAAGAGTGGGTATGAAGTGTGCGAGGCGCTTAAGGCCGACCCGGCCACGGCGTCTATCCGCGTGCTGCTGCTGGCCGGCAACTTTGAACCGTTCGACGAGGCGCGCGCCCGCGGGGTGCGGGCGGACGACTTCATCGTCAAGCCCTTCGAAAGCCAGGCCCTCATCGACAAGGTGCGCGCGCTGGTGGGCCTGCCCGCCGGCATCCCGCCCCCGTCACGCACCTACGCCCCGTCCCCCGCTGCCGAGCAGGCCCCCTTCGCGCCCCGCCCGCGGGCGCCGATGGCGGGGATGCCGGCGCGTCCGCCCCTGGCCGGCAGCGGCTTCACCCCGGCGGCCGGACTTTCACGGCCCCCGTCCAGCGTCCCCCAGCCGATGCCGGGGCCGGCCGGCGTGCCTAGGCCTGCTGGCGCGCCGACACCGCTGTCCGGCGGACCGGCCGTCCCGCGCCCCTCGACGTTTCCCGCCGCCCCCCGCCCCCTGGGCGGCACCATGCCCACCGCGCCGGGAGTGGCTCGCCCGGCGCCCCAGCCGTACGTCCCGGCGGCCCCCCGGACGGGGTTTTCCCCCCTGACGAGTCCCGGCCTGCCACGGCCCCCGGGCGCTTCGCTGCCGACGCAGAGCAACCCGGCAGTCGCGCGGCCGCCCGCGCCCCAGCCGTACGTGCCCGCGGCGGCGCCCCGGGCCCCGGCGCCGCTGCCGTCCCTTCAGCCGCGTGCGCGAGAGTCCTTCGCGCTGGGCACCACCCCGGGGGTGCCCGGCCCCGCGGCGGCCGCCCTTACCGGGAGCGTCGAGGAGATGACGCTGGACGTGGGCCTGGTGGACGCCCCCACCCCGCTGGTAGCCCCGCCGGCGGCCGACGGGGGGGAGGCCGCGCTGCGCGCCGCCCTCAGGAATGCCTCCCAGGAAGTCATCGAGCGCATCGCCTGGGAGGTGGTGCCACAGCTGGCGGAGACCATCGTCAAGGAGTACGTGGAACGCACCATGCGGGAGCGGGAGCCCAAGGCCTGAGCGGAGACAACGTGGAGGAGCTCCCGAAGGCCTACGACCCCACCGAGGTCGAACGCCGCTGGTCGGATGCGTGGAAGGAAGCGGGCTGTTTCCGGGCGGAGGCGAGCTCGGAGAAGCCGCCGTACTGCATCATCCTTCCGCCGCCCAACGTCACCGGCGCCCTGCACATCGGCCACGCCCTGGGCAACACGCTGCAGGACGTGCTGGTGCGCTGGCGGCGGATGCGTGGCGACAACGTCCTGTGGCAGCCGGGAACGGACCACGCCGGCATCGCCACGCAGCTGGTGGTGGAGCGCGGGCTTCAGCACACCGAGGGCACGTCACGCCAGCAGCTCGGCCGGGCGGCCTTCATCGCGCGCGTCTGGGACTGGAAGGAGACGTACGGCCACCGGATTAACGAGCAGCAGTCCGACCTCGGCAGCAGCCTCGACTGGAGCCGGGAACGCTTCACCCTGGACCCCGGGGCCTCCCGCGCGGTGGTGGAGGTCTTCGTCCGGCTGCACGAGGAGGGGCTTCTGTACCGCGCCCAGCGCCTCATCAACTGGTGCCCGGACTGCAAGACCGCCATCAGCGACCTGGAGGTCGAGCACGAGGAGACGAAGGGTTCGCTCTGGGAAATCCGCTACCCGGTGAAGGGCAGCGAGCAGTCCCTGGTGGTGGCCACCACCAGGCCGGAAACCATGCTCGGGGACACCGCGGTGGCGGTGCACCCGGACGACCCGCGCTACCGAGACCTTGTGGGCAAGCAGGTGGTGCTTCCGCTGGTGGGCCGCGAGATTCCCATCATCGCCGACGCGGCGCTGGTGAGCATGGAGTTCGGCACGGGCGCGGTGAAGGTGACGCCCGCCCATGACTTCAACGACTACGAGACGGGGCTGCGCCACCACCTGCCGATGGTGAATATTTTCGACGAGTCGGCCCGCACCAACAGCGAGGCGGGGCGCTACGCGGGCCTCGACCGCTTCGAGGCACGCAAGCGCGTGCTGGCCGACCTCGCCGAGCAGGGCCTGTTGGTGGGCGAGAAGCCCCACGTGTTGAGCGTGGGGACGTGCCAGCGCAGCGGAACCATCGTCGAGCCGCGGCTTTCTCCCCAGTGGTTTGTCCGCACCAAGCCGCTCGCCGAGCCGGCCATCGCGGCGGTGGAACAGGGCCGGGTGAAGATTCTGCCGGAGAGCTGGACGGCCACCTACTTCCACTGGATGAACAACATCCACGACTGGTGTGTGAGCCGGCAGCTGTGGTGGGGCCACCAGATTCCTGCCTACTTCTGCCAGGACTGCGGCCCGGATGCGCCCCCCCTGGTGGCCCGGTCCGCCCCTGAGCGCTGCGCCCAGTGCGGGGGCAGTCGCCTGGTGCAGGACCAGGACGTCCTGGACACCTGGTTCAGCAGCGCGCTCTGGCCCTTCAGCACCCTGGGCTGGCCGGCGCAGACGGCCGAGCTCGCGACCTTCTACCCGACCAGCGTGCTGGAGACGGGCCACGACATCCTCTTCTTCTGGGTGGCGCGGATGATGATGATGGGTCTGCACTTCATGAAGGACGTGCCCTTCCGCACCGTCTTCCTCCACGCGATGGTGCGCGACGAGAAGGGCGAGAAGATGTCCAAGGTGAAGGGCAACGTCATCGACCCGCTGGACGTCATCCACGGGGCGAAGGCGGACGCGTTGCCACCGGCCCTGCGCAACAAATTCCCGGACGGGATGCCCGCCTTCGGGGCAGACGCGCTGCGCTACACGCTGGCCTCCCTCACCCAGCAGGGGCGTGACATCAAGCTGTCGCTGGAGCGCGTCAACGGCTACCGGGCGTTCGCCAACAAGCTGTGGAATGCCACCCGCTTCGTGCTCCTCAACCTCGGGGACTTCCAGCCCGACGCCGCTCCCCTGCAGCGGGGACGCCTGACGCTGGCCGACCGCTGGATTCTGGCCCGGCTCGAGCGCGTCACCGAGGAGGTGGAAACCGCCCTGTCCACCTTCCAGTTCGCCGACGCGGCCTCGGCCCTCTACCAGTTCGCCTGGCGGGCCTTCTGCGACTGGTACATTGAACTGGCCAAGGCCCCGCTGCAGGGGGAGGACCCGCACGCCCGCGCCACCACCCGGGCGGTGCTGGTGCGGGTGCTCGACCAGCTGCTGCGCCTGCTTCACCCCTTCATGCCCTTCCTCACCGAGGAGCTCTGGCACCGCCTCCCGGGGGTGGCCCCGGATGCGTTCCTGGCGAGGGCCGACTTTCCGGAGGCCACCGGGGAATGGCGCGATGCGGCAGCGGAGCAGGAAATGGCCCCGGTGGTGGCCGTCATCGAGGCGGTGCGCACCATCCGGGGCGAGAGCAACCTGTCGCCAGCGGCCCGGTTCCGGGCGGTGGTGCAGTCCGAGCGCCCGGGCTTGCGGGAGGCGCTCCAGCGGGCCTCCGGGTACGTCCTACCCCTGGCCGGCCTGGCCTCCCTGGACGTCCAGCGTCCCGGGCCCCAGCCCCCCCAATCGGCCAGCTGGGTGGGGGAGGGGCTGCAAGTCTTCGTTCCCCTCGCAGGACTGCTGGATCTGGCCGAGGAACGTGCGAGGCTGGGGAAAGAGCTTGTCCGGGTGGAGACAGATCTAGCAGGACTGAGGAGAAAGCTGGACAATCCGAGCTTCGTCGCCAGAGCGCCTGCCGAGGTGATCGAGAAGGACCGCGCACGCGTCGCGGAGCTTGAGCAACGAAGGGTAAAGGTGCAGGAAAACCTGACTCGCATCAAGCCGGAGGGAACGATGTCGGAAAAGACGCCGGAGGAGATGTTCCAATCCACACCGCCCACGACGCCATCGAGCGGCATGTTCGGCATCCCGAGCGAGCCTGCGCCTGCGCCGCCGGCGCCGATGGCGGCTGCTCCCACGCCCCGCAAGGCGGCGCCGGCCAAGAAGAAGGCAGCGGCCAAGAGGAAGCCGGCCCGCAAGGCCAAGCGCGCCAAGAAGAAGGCCGCGCCGCGGAAGGCTAAGCGCGGAGCGAAGCGGAAGGCAGCCAAGAAGAAGCCGGCGCGCAAGGCCAAGCGCAGCGGGCGGCGGAAGGTGATGCGCCGCACGACCAAGCGCAGTGGGCGGCGGACGGTGATGCGCCGCACGACCAAGCGCCGGGGCCGCCGCTAGCATCCTCCCCGCGGGGGGTGGGCAGCTTCTCCATGGATGCCCTCGACCGGCTGATTGACCTCGCGCTGGACGAGGACCTCGGCGCGGCGGGGGACGTTACCACCGCAGCGCTGGTGCCCGCCTCGGCGCGCGGTCGCGCCGAGTTGCTGGCCAAGGAACGGCTGGTGTTGGCCGGCGCCGAGGCCTTCGCGCGCGTCTTTCAGCGCCTCGAGGCGACGGCGGCGGTGGCCTTCCGGTACCCGGACGGCGCCCGGGTGGACGCGGGGACGGTGGTGGCATCCGTCTCGGCCTCGCTTCGCACCCTCCTCGTCGGGGAGCGCACTGCCCTCAATATTCTCCAGCGGGTGTGCGGCATCGCCACGCTGGCGGCCCAGGCGGCCGAGGCGGTGCGCGGAACGAAGTGCCAGGTGCTGGACACGCGCAAGACGTCGCCGGGGATGCGGGCCCTGAGCAAGCTCGCTGTGCGAGCCGGCGGCGCGGCGAACCACCGATTCGGCCTCTCCGACGGGGTCCTCATCAAGGACAACCACTTGGCGGCGGTGGGCGGGGACGTCGCGGAGGCCCTTCGCCGAGCGCGTGCGCAGGCGCCGCGGCTGGTGAAGGTGGAGATTGAAGTCACCTCGCTCGCGCAGCTGGAGGCGGCCGTGTCCGGCGGCGCCGACGTCGTCCTCTTGGACAATATGGCGGATGCGGACGTGGCCGAGGCGGTGCGGCGCATTGCCGGCAGGGTGCAGGTGGAGGTCTCCGGCGGCGTCACCCTGGAGCGGCTGCCGACGCTGGCCGCCTTGGGCGTGGACTTCGTCTCCATGGGGGCGCTGACGCACTCTGCCCGCGCCATGGACCTCTCGCTCGAGCTATTGCCGCAGCCCTAGCCCTCAGGGTGGCTGACGCACCGCGCCAAGCTGGGACGCGCTGGCTAGTGCCCTAGGGAGATGGCCTCGCTGCGGCTGACGCCCTCGGCCCCGGCCAGCCCGCCCATCTCCATTAGCGTGGCCGCGGTGGGGGCGACGTCCACCGCCTGGACGCGCTGGGTGTAGGTGCCCGGGCGGACGCCGCGCCCATACAGCACCAGCGGCACCTGCGCGTCGTAGGCATACGGCAGCCCGTGGCTTGTCCCATCCTCCTCCTCGTCCAGGACGGCAAACGGGCGCAACAGGAAGAGGACATCGCCGCTGCGCCCGGGGAAGTAGCTGCGGCGAAGCGCCCCCTGGTAGCCCTGCAAGTCATCGCAGCCGCCGAGGTCATCGCGGGCGACCGCCAGGGCCACCCCCGGCTGCCGGGCCAGCCAGGCCGCGGCGGCACGGCGCACCGCCGGGCCGTCCAGGTGGCGCGTCTCCAGGGCTTTGTCGTCCAGCACCACGTTGAAGTCCCGGAAGCCGAGCAGCAGCGGTGCGCCGAAGAGGCGCGTCAGCTCGGCCTGCAGCCCCGTCTTGAACGAGGACGGCTTGACGCGCAGCCCGGGAAGGCCGGCGGCGATGAGTTCCTCGGGGATGGCCGCGCCGCCATGGTCCGAGCTCAGTACCACCAGGAGGTTGGAGCGGCCTCCAGCAGCGCGCTCGGCGGCCGACAGAAGGTCCCCCAGGGCCTTGTCCAGTCGCACCAGCGCGTCCTGCACCTCCCAGGAGTAGGGCCCGTACAGGTGGTAGATGCGGTCCAGGCTGCTGAAGCTGATGGCCAGCAGGTCAGGAATCTCGTCCTTGCCCAGCTGCTCCGCCAGCAGCGCTGCCTTCGCCGCTTCCACCAGGAATTCGTCGAAGAAGGGCGAGCTGGCGAAGGCGGCGTAGGACTGGGGGCCCGGGGCGGGGAGCCCGGCGGACAGCGGGTGGGGGAACTTTCGCTTCATCCCGAAGGCATCGGCCTCGAAGGGGCGGTCGTCCTGGCCGCTGTACGCTTTCTCCTGAAGGCTGAGGGTCCAGGAGAGGGCGAACGCGTGGTCGGGAAGCCGCTTGTCGTTGAGGGCCTTCACCCAGGCCGGAAGCTCCTTGGCGTAGAAGGTGCCGGTGACGAGGCGGCCCACCGCCTCGCTGAACCAGTAGGGAGCGCCGAGACGCCCCGCCAAGGCGATGGCCGCCCGGCCCTTGCCGGCCAGCACGACGGCCTTGCCCGCCCGTGCGGTGAACATGCGCAGGTGGTCCGCCAGCGTCTCGCCCAGCAGCGCCTCCGGCGAGCTGTCCTCGGGTCCCGGCGGCGCGCCGAGGACGGGGTGGCCGGGGTCCCAGAAGATGGGCTCCTCCTTCCCAGTACTGCGGTTGAGGAGGCGGTTGCTGACGATGCCGGTGCGCCACGGGTAGGCGCCGGTGGCCAGGACTGCATGGCCTGGGGCGGTGGCGACCTCCGCCTGCTCATGGCGCGTGTCCGGGAAGAAGGCCCCCCGGTCCAGCAGCGTGGCCAGGCCGGCGCGGAAGTGACTGCGGTTGCGCAGGAGGAGGTCCGTCCCGAGCGAGTCCACGCTGATGAAGAGCGTCAGCCGGGGCGGCTTGGCGAGCGCGGGGGCGGCGAGGAGAAGGACGGCGAGAAGAAGGCCACGGACGAGGGCAGGGGAGGTGCGCATAGGGCTCTGGGTGCTGGTTGAAGCCCACGGTGCCTGGTGCGTGCAAGGGCGGGCAACGCGCTTTCCCCGTCACCACGGAGGCCGCGGGTGGAGTACCTTCCGTTGCCCCAGTGTTCGAAGCGCGACAGCGGGTCATCTACGGGGACACCGACCAGATGGGGGTGGTGTACTACGCCAACTACCTTCGCTACTTCGAGCATGCGAGGAACGAGCTTTTTCGCGCCCATGGCAGCACCTACCGGGCCTTCGAGGGACTGGGGCTCATGCTGCCGGTGGTGGAGGCCGTGGTGAATTACCGGGCCCCGGCGCGGTATGACGACATGCTCCTCATCGGCGCGGAGATTTCCGCGGCCTCTCGGGTGCGCCTCACCTTCGTCTACCAGGTCCGCCGGGAGGGGGAGGCGGCGGTGCTTTGCGCCGGGCACACCGTGCACGCCTGCGTCACCACCGCCGGCAAGCCCGCGCGCCTTCCAGAGTACGTTGTCCAGCTCGTCTCTAGCCGTGCCAAGGGGGAACCATGATGGACCGCAACCTGGCGCTGGAAGTGGTGCGCGTGACCGAGATGGCGGCCATCGCGGCGGCACGGTTGATGGGACGGGGCGAGAAGGACCTCTCCGACCAGGCCGCGGTGGACGCAATGCGCCGGGCCTTCGACGCCTTGCCCATCCGCGGCGTCGTGGTCATCGGCGAGGGCGAGCGCGACGAGGCGCCGATGCTGTACATCGGCGAGGAAGTCGGTCGCCGCGGCCCCGACGACCCGGCGGTGGACATCGCGCTGGACCCGCTGGAGGGCACCAACCTCTGCGCCTACGGGCGCCCGGGCGCCATCGCCGTGGTGGCCTTCGCCGAGCGCGGCCAGCTGCTGAACGCCCCGGACACCTACATGGAGAAGCTGGCGGTCGGACCGCGGGCCAAGGGCGCCATCGACCTGCGCAAGAGTCCCACCGACAACCTGCGCGCGGTGGCCGCGAAGCTGCAGCGGCGGGTGGAGGACTTGACGGTGATTGTGCTCGACCGGCCGAGACACGAGGGCCTGATTGCCGAGCTGCGCGCGGCCGGAGCGAGAATCCGTCTCATCGAGGATGGCGACGTGGCGGCCGCCATCGCGACATGTTTCGAGGACACCGGGGTCGACGTGCTGATTGGGACCGGTGGTGCGCCGGAGGGCGTCATCGCCGCCGCCGCCTTGAAGAGCGTCGGCGGCGACTTCCAGGGCCGCCTCAAGCTCCGCAGCGCCGAGGAAGCGGAGCGAGCCAAGGCGATGGGGGTGAAGGACTTCGACCGCGTCTACACGGCCGAGGAGCTGGCGCGGGGCGAGGTGATGTTCGCCGCCACCGGCGTCACCGGCGGGGACTTCCTCAAAGGGGTGCGCTTCTTCGGCGGTGGCGCGGAGACGCACTCCGTCGTCATGCGGAGCAAAACGGGAACCGTCCGCTATGTGCAGGCCACCCACAAGTTCGACAAGAAACCGGGCTACGCGCCGTAAGCGGCGCTGGGCCGCAAGGAGCATTTCCAGATGGCAAGCGCCACCCGTTCCATCGTCATCAACGCACCCGTGGAGCGCGTCTTCGACGTGATTGTCGACTACGAGCGCTACCCGGAGTTTCTCACCGAGGTGAAGTCCATCCGCACCTCCGCCCGCGAGGGGAACCAGGTCAACATCCACTACGAAGTCGACGTCATGAAGCGCATCCACTACACGCTGCACATGACGGAGGACCGCCCGCGGGGCCTGCAGTGGACCTTCGTCGAGGGCGAGGTGATGAAGGACAACCGGGGGGGATGGGTCCTCGAGGCCACGCCCGAGGGAAAAACCAACGCCATCTACACGGTCGAGGTCACCCTGGGGCTGCTCGTCCCCAAGCCCCTCGTCCACGCCATGGTGGAGTCGAGCCTTCCCAAGATGCTGGAGTCTTTCAAGAAGCGCATCGAGGGCGGCGCCGGACGTTGAGGGGCGTCCCCCCAGGGGGCCTTCAGTCCTTTACGATGCGCAGGACGACCAGGGCCAGCAGGGCCACTCCCGCGCTGATGGCCAGCGCCGGCGTCGCACCGAAGCTGTCCCAGACCGCACCGGCAAGGAGGCTGGCGCCGAGCGTGGTGAGGCCGGTGAGCGCGTAGAAGAGGCCCATCGCCGTGCCGCGCTTCTCCCGGGGGGCCTTGTCGGCGATGAGGGCCTTCCCGACCCCGTCCGTGAGGGCCATGTAGAGGCCGTAGACCGCCATCAGGGGCCAGATGCCCCAGGCCAGCGTGGGCGGCAGGAACGCGAAGCCCAGGTACACCGCCACATAGATGGCCCAGCCCAGGCCGATGAGGGTCCACCGGCCGAACTTGTCACTGAGTTCACCCGCTGCGTACGAGAACGCTGCGTAGGTACTGTTGAAGACGGCGTAGACGAGTACCACGGCCCAGGGCGAGTAGCCGAGGTCGCTTGCGCGCAAGAGAAGAAACGTGTCGCTGCTGTTGGCGAGCGAGAAGAGGCCGAGGACCGCCAGAACGCTCCAGTAGGAGCGCGGGAGCCCGAGGCGCCCCGGCGCGGCCGGAGCAACTGGCAGGGCCGGCGCGGCCATCCCTGCCGACGGCGCCTCCGCCTTCCCCCCGTCGGCCTCGGCAACGAGGAATGTCAGGAAGAGAGAGGCCAAGCCGAGCCCTGCCCCGACGCCGAAGATGGCGCGGTAGACGGACGCTGGCGTAATCGCGGCAGCGCCCTCGACGGCTGAGGCCCCCTCGCGCGGAGCACCGGTGAGCCAGAAGAGCAGCAGGGCGGAGGCGAGGGAGCCGAGCAGCGCTCCGGCAGTGTCCAGCGCCCGGTGCAGGCCGAAGGCCCGGCCTCGCTGGTCGGGCGTCACGGCGTCCGTAATCAGCGCATCGCGCGGCGCGCCACGGAGCCCCTTGCCCGTTCGGTCGAGCAGCCGCCCGCCGAGCACCTGCGTCCAGCTGCTCGCCACTGCGATGAGCGACTTGCCGAGAACCGGCAAACCGTAGCCCCAGCGAATCCACGTCACGCGCTTGCCGTGCCGGTCGCTGCGTGCTCCAGCAACGGCCGACATCAACGCGACGATGAGAACTGCTGCGCCCTCGACGAGACCAAGGCTGGCCTTGGAGGCGCCGAGTGCGCCGACCAGGAACAGCGGCAGCAGCGGGTAGGTCATCTCGGTCGAGACATCGGCCAGAAACGACACCCCGCTCAGGAGCCACACGGCCCGTGGCAGCGGACGCAGACGAACGACGGGCGACGGGCCTTCGGTCACTGCTGACTCCTGGGCTGTGCCGGGGCAAGCGTGGCGTCGAGCGGGTCTTGCCCTGTCGTTGCCCGTTTGAGAAGGAGAATTGAGTTGCCGCCGGCCGCGGCCCGGTTAGCCACGAACGGGACGCCATCGGTTGACGTCGGCGTCAGCTTCCGGCTGCTCAAGCGCTAAGGTGCGCGTCCGGTGGCGACCCAGGGCGGAAGGAAACGCGGGAGGAACGGGGCGGCGTTGCCCATTCTGGGCCTGCTCCTGGGCCTTTCCCCGGCCTCCGCGGTCGCCTACCCGTGGATGATTCGGCACGACTACACGGGCTGCGGGGCGTGCCACACCGACCCGTCCGGGGCCGGCCTGCTCACCGAATATGGCCGTGCCCAAAACGTCCTGCTCATGCAGATGAATACGCCGTGGACGCCGGTGCCACAAACCGGGGAGGTCCCGAAGTACGCGGGCTTTGCCTTCGGTGTCCTCCCAATGCCGGACTGGCTGCTGGCCCAGGTGACGTTTCGGGGCGCCGAATTCTGGCTGACCGCAACCAGACCCGGACAGGGAGGCCAACCGGGTACCACCGCGAGTCAGCAGTTGTTCCTCATGATGCTGCTCGATGCCCGTGCGGAAATTAAGTTCGGCATTTTCCGCGCCGGGGGTTCCCTTGGCTGGGGAAACACGCCCTACACGCTACCGGCGAGTGTCATCAGCAATCCCGACGCGACCAGCGAGCTGCTCAGCCGTGACTACTGGGTTGGACTGCAATTCGACGACAGCCTTCTGGTCCGGCTCGGGCGCATCAACCTGCCCTTCGGGCTTCGCAACGTCGAGCACACGGCCTGGGTGAGAAACAACACCCAGACCGACATCAACTACTCGCAGCAGTCCGGTCTCTCGCTGGCCTTCGAGAACGAGCACTTGCGCACCGAGGTCCTGGTCATTCTCGGAAACCTTAATGTCAGTCCCGACGCCTACCGACAGCGGGGCTTCAGCGGCCTCTTGGAAGTGCCGGTGGCGCCGCGCGCCACGGTGGGTGTCAGCGCGCTGGTGACGCGCGCCGAGCTCAGCGTGGTCCCTTCCCCTCCGCTTCCGGACGGCCAGCCCGGCCTCCGTGGCCTGCCGGGCCTGCGGCAGGTGTATGGCCTCTTCAGTCGCTGGGCGCCCATCGAGCCCATTGTCTTCCTGCTGGAAGGGGACGTCTTCCTCAACACCAACCTCGGGAGTGGAGTCGTGCAGACCAACGCGGCTACATGGCTGCAGATGGACTGGGAACCCATTCAGGGCATTCACCTGGCCCCGGCCGTGGAGACGCTCAACACCTACGGCGTTCGGGGGACGGGCATCGGCACCTGGCTGACGCTGGACTGGTTCTGCCTGCCCCACACCGACATCCGGCTGGATGGTGTCTACCGCTTCGAGCCGTCTGCCGTCGGGGCCGCCTCCAATGTCTTCTCCTTCCTCGTGCAGCTGCACACGTTCCTATGAGGGCGGCGAGCACCGACCTGGCTGCCATCGTCCTTGGGGCCGCCCTGGCGCTGCTCCCAGCGCAGGTGGACGCGTCGACCGGTTACCCGGCGGAACTCCAAGCGAAGCTCAACCTCTCCTACGCGCCGGCCTGTTCCATCTGCCATGCCGGCGGTGACACCGATGCCGGGACGGTGACGACCCAATTCGGCGCCCTCATGAAATCCCGCGGCCTGGTGGGCGGCAACAACCTGGCTTCCCTCGATGCTGCGCTCGCGGCCCTGGAGGGGGAGGGGAGCGTCTACATCACCTACCTCCGGCAGAATGTCGACCCCAACAACCCCAGCACCGACTCCAATCCGGGCATCACCTACGGCTGCTTCAACGTGACGGGCCGGGGTCGAACCTCCGGGGTGCTTGGGCTCCTCGTCGTCGCGCTGGTGCTCTTTGCCCTACTGCGCCGTCGAGGACGGGGCGGCGCGTGAAGACCCATTCCCGAAAAAGCGAAGCCGCGGCGCGGCCGGGTTGGGTCCGGCAAGACATTTCGGGACCGCGCCACGGGGCCGGACGACTGCGGGTTGGCTCGTCCGGGAGCCCTGGGCCAGTCGGCCCTTGGACTTTTCCCTGACAACTGGCAAGTCTTCTCGCCTGGCCGAGTCGATGCGCAAAGTGCTCCGTTCGCCGAAGGACCGAGTGAAAGTTCGGGGGTGGTTTGCCCTCCTCGTCTTGTTGGTGGCGACTGGCCTTGGCCTCCCCTCCGTTCTCAGGTCCCGCCTCGTTTCTCAGCAGCGCGCGGCATTCGCGTTGAAACGTGCACGGGCGCACCTGGCTTCCCATCAAATCGACCAAGCCCGGGCCGAGTTTCGCGCGGCCCTTCAGCTCGACCCCGGCCAGGCGATGGCGCGCCGCGAGCTGGCGGACATGGAGCTTGCGGTGGGAAACACGGACTCGGCCTTTCTCGCGTACGAATCGCTGACCGAGATGCACCCCGAGGATGTTGACGGGTGGCTCAAGCTCGCTGGGCTGATGGTCAAGGGCGGGCAGCTGGAGGCCCCCGAAGCGCTCCTCGACAGGGCCATCGAGTTGGACCCGCATCGAGGGGACCTTCGGCTCATGCGGGGAAACATCCGGCTTCGCCTCGGACGGTATTACGGCGCTTTTCAAGACGCTCAAACTGCCGTCTCTGCGACCCCGGACGACGCGGACTGCTGGGTCCTGCTCGTCCGGGCGGCAGCACGCTCGCAGGGCGCCGCCTCCGGACTCGACATGGCGACCCGGGCCATCGGAAGGTTGGGCGAGCTGCCGGCGCTTGTGTCGCTGCGGGCGGGTCTCCTGCCGGGCGCGAAGGCGCCCGACCTCGGGTCGCCACCCGCCCCGCCGCGGCGACTCCGCGCCGACGCGCAGACGGGGCGCGGCAATCTGGGAGCGTGGACCCGGGAGCACTGGCCGGGTCACCTGGCGGAGATTCGAGAGTCCTTCGAGGCGGCCATGGAACGGCGGGATTGGGCGGAGGCCCAGCGGCTGGTCGACTCCGCCGCCAGCGCGTCCCCCGGGTCGCCGTTCGCTCCCTTCCTCGGCGGGATGCTCGCACTGGCAAGCGGCGACGTGAACCAGGCCGAGCAAAGACTGCGCCAAGCGCTGGCAATCGCGCCGCGCCTGCCGGCGACCGTTGCCGCCCTGGGCAGGACTTGGTCGCTGCAGCGAGGCCCTTCCTTCGCTGCGGAACAGCTGTTGCGCATCGGGACCGTCGACCCCGAATTCGCCCTCGCCCGTTATATGGCCGCGCGAGCCTACATCGAGGCGCATGATCCACCTCGCGCAGAGGCCGCACTACGAAGTGGTCTCCAACTCCAGCCGGAATCGCCCGTTCCCTACCAGCAGTTAACGGACTACTACTTCGGACTGGACCGCGCAGCGGAGGCGTTCGACATCTCTCGCCAAGGAGTCGAGCGTTTCCCGGGGGACACGGGGCTCCAGATGATGCTGGCGCAAATCGAGGAAGGAACGGGGCAGCCGCGCGCTGCCATTGCGACGTATGACGGACTTTTGGAAAAAAAGCCGGATGTCGACTTCGCTCAGTACAAGCTCGCCATGGTGCTCGCTTCCGAACCTGGCGACGACGCACACCAGCGTCTCCTCGCCGTTCTTGAAAAGCTGCGGGGGGACACCCCGTCCGACCCGTCTTTGCTCAATGCGCTGGGTTGGCTCAGCTTCAAAGCGGATGACACCCGTCGCGCGCGCGAGTTGCTGGAGACGGCGGTGAGGGGCGCGCCCGAGGAGCCCAGCTTTCACTACCACCTGGCTGTCCTTTACGCGCAGGACAACGACAAGGCACGTGCGCGGGAGGAATTGCAGGCGGCGCTGGCCGTTCCGCATCCCTTTCCGGAGCGCGTCGACGCCGCGCGTCTACTTCGACAGAACGACACTCCGCCCGTACCGACGGGCAAGGTAAGTGTAACTTCCAGCCGGCGTTGAGGATGGAGAGCCACGCATGCCGAGACTGAAGCGTTTGCGTTTCGTCATCGCCGCCGGGGTGGTGTTCGCGCTCGCAGCAGCGGTCGTCTACCAGGTGCGCCGCCCGCGCTTCGACATGGTGGCGACGCTGGCGCAGTTTGCTGCGCGTGAGGGCGTCTGGGACAACCAGTGGGACAAAATCGACGAGAAGTTAGCGGAGCTTCGCGCAGGGCTTTCCACCGAAAGGGACCCGTCGCGGCGGTTTGCGTTGAAGCGCGAGATTGCAACCCACGCCCTCTACCAAGGTGACGCCGACGCTGCGATTCAGACCTTGGAGGAGATGCTGCGCGAGTACGCAAGCAGCCTGCCCCCCCGTCTCGCCGAGACTGTCAAGGCGGACCTCGCCTTTGCTCACTTGCGTCGTGGCGAGACGGAGAACTGCGCGGAACACCACACCTCCGCCTCCTGTCTCTTTCCCATACAGGGCGAAGGCGTCCACCAGCTGAAGCGGGGCTCGACCGAGGCAGTCCGTCTCTATGGGGAACTCCTCTCCGACCCGAAGACCGACCCCGAGAACGCGCTTAGCTACCGCTGGCTTCTAAATCTCGGGTACCAGACCCTGGGCCAGTACCCGGACCACGTACCCCCGCAGTGGTTGATTCCGCCGGAGGCGTTCCAGTCCGAATACGACATTGGCCGCTTTCCAGAGGAGGCCGCCAAGCGGGGCATCGTCGAGTTCGGAGCAGCCGGTGGACTCATCCTCGAGGACTTCGACAACGACGGTCATCTCGACGTGATGATTTCCCACATGGGCCTCACCGACCAATTGGAGTACTTCCACAACAATGGGGATGGCACGTTCACCCGGATGACCGAGCAAGCCGGGCTGAAGGGGCTCGTCGGCGGGCTCAACATGGTCCAGACCGACTACAACAACGACGGCTGCATCGACGTCTTCATTCCGCGCGGCGCCTGGCGCCACGACAGCGGGAAGCTGCCGCCCTCGCTGCTGAGGAACAACTGTGACGGGACCTTCACCGACGTCACCGCCCAGGCGGGCTTGCTCAGCTACTACCCGACGCAGACGGCCACCTGGGCAGACATCAACAACGACGGCTACGTCGACCTCTTCGTCGGATATGAAATCGACAAGAGAGTGGACTGGCCCCCCGGCACCAAGAACTCCCAACTCTACTTGAACAACGGAAACGGGACCTTCACAGAAGTCGGTGCGGCCTCGGGCATCCAGCTCGAGGGCATGGTCAAGGGCGCCAGCTGGGGGGACTACGACAACGATGGCTGGCCGGACCTCTACGTTTCGATTCTCGGTGGTCGCAATCGGCTGTTTCGCAACCTGGGAACCTCGCGCGGAGGAATGCCCAAGTTCGCCGACGTCACGGCCCAGGCCGGGGTGGCCGAGCAATTGGTGAGCTTCACCACCTGGTTCTGGGACTACAACAATGACGGTTGGCCGGACATCTTCGTCTCGGGGTACTCGGCGACGCTCTCCAACCTCGTCCGCGAATACATTGGACAACAGGCGCAGGCCACGGGCGAGAAACCCCGGCTGTACCGCAACAACAAGGACGGTACCTTCACCGACGTCTCGCAGTCGGTGGGACTCGACAAGCTGCTCCTCACCATGGGGGCGAATTTCGGGGACCTGGACAACGACGGGTTCCTCGACTTCTACGTCGGCACGGGACAGCCGAACCTGTCGGTCCTCATCCCCAATCGCATGTTCCGAAATGCCGAAGGCAAGGCCTTTCAAGACGTCACCACCTCGGGTGGCTTCGGCCACTTGCAGAAGGGCCACGCTGTCGCCTTCGGCGACATCGACAACACCGGCAACCAAGACGTCGTCGAGGTGATGGGCGGCGTCTACCCGAGCGACAAGTTCTGGACGGCGCTTTACAAAAACCCGGGCCACGGCAACCACTGGGTGAAGCTGCACCTGGTGGGCGTGAAAGCCAATCGCCTTGGCGTCGGAGCGAGGATTCGAATGGTCTTGAAGGCTCCGGACGGAACGCGCCGGGAAGTCTTCAGCACCGTCAGCAGCGGCGGGAGCTTCGGCGCTTCCAGTCTCCGTCCGCACCTCGGGCTTGGACAGTCCACCAACATCGAGCTGCTTGAACTGAAATGGCCGGGCAGCGGCACGGTGCAAACCTTCCAAGGGCTCGCTGCGGACCAGACCTACGAGATTCGGGAAGACCAGCCCGCGGCGAAACCCATCACGGCCGGGGCAAAGGTGTCTGCTCGTGCGACGAAGTGACGTCCTTCTCCGGCGCCCGGCGCGTCAAGGTGTAGCGACCAGAGGCGAGCGTGAGGCTTTGAAGTCCTGACACCGTTCCGTCTGGCCACGTCACGCTCACCGAAGCAACGGACGGCCAATCTCCCAGCCCAAAGAAGGCGACTGGCGCATCGAAGGAAGAGTAGCCGCCGCTCCCCTTGATGTCGCGCACCTGCAGCCGACCGTCCGGGGCGCGGATTTCGACGCGGGCGCCGATGGCCTGCCGATTCGGCACGGTCTGGTCGTCGAGCGCAATTTGGAGTCCGGGACCCTTCGCGGCCTCATTCCGCCAGACAACGGGCGTCAGCTGAAACGGGTGGGTGATGATGTCCAGGTCGCCATCGTTGTCGACGTCGACATAAACGGAGGTGCCGGTTGGAACGTGGTCCTCCAGGCCGAATTGCTTCGTCTCTTCCTTGAAGGTCGCTCCCTTCTGGTTGTGGTAAAAAGTGGCAGAGACGCTTCCGGGGCGCAACCGTGAGCCCTGCGTCACATACAAATCTTGGTACGTGTCGTTGTCGAGGTCGGCAAAGCGCGCGTTCCAGCTCCAGCCGCCAAAGCCCGCGTGCCAGCCCTGGGTGATGTCGCGGTAGCCGCCCCCTCCGGGAGCGTAGAGAAGGTTGGTGTGCTTCACGGACGGAATCTCGTCGGAATAGGTGACGTCCGACTCCTCGTTGTCCATCGGGCTGAGCGCGATGGTTCCGCAGACGTCGTGAAGGGTGGTGAAGTCGGTCGGAATCTTCGCGCACTCGGCCATCACCGCCGCCTTGTTGGCCCCCAGCGCGGGTAACCGCGCCAGAACACGGAACCAGTGATGCGCCGTGACCACGCAATCGCGCTGCTGCAGCGGGTCACTCAGCGCCATGCATGGCTCGACGCTGTTCATGTTGCGAGCCTCGATGGATGCACTCTGGAAACGGGCTGAGGCGTCGCAGCGTGAGCGCTCGGCGATGTCGGGGTAAACCTCGCAGCTCCCCACGGGCGCCGCCAGCTGCTTCGCCATCTGGCTCACGGTGCCCATGGCGATTTGGGCAATGTAAATCTCGTTGCGCCCGTCGTTGTCGAGGTCCGCCGCGTCCGCGGACATGGTGGTTGTCGTCGACTGCGGAATCGGGCTCGCCGCACCCTTCACCGCTCGCAGCTTCCCATGGTCGTTCAAGTAGACGCGGTCAGGCTCGTCGAAGTCATTCCCCACGAAGAGGTCCGGCCAGCCGTCCCCGTTGAGGTCTGTGAACAGTAGCGTCAGGGTGTCTCCCTCCGGACCCGCGAGTGCCTCTGGCTCGAACTTGCCTCCGCCCCTGTTGTGCCAGAGGCGATTCACGGCCGGAGCCGGGTAGAAGAAGCGCGGCTGAGAGGTGCTGGTACCGGTCACGATGTCCAGGCGGCCATCCCGGTCCACGTCGGCAAACGCGACGGCGGTGACCGCCGTCTCCTCGGAACGCGGAAGCTCGACGTGTGCCGCGGCGGAGAAGGTGCCGGCGTGATTGAAGAGAATGTGGCAGCCGTGCATCCAGGTGCAGAAGAAGAGGTCGGACGCGCCGTCTCCGTCGAGGTCGACCAGCGCGACCACCGAGACAATCCAATCGCGCATTGCGGGAAAATCAATATGCTGCAGCGCGAAGCTCCCCCCGATATTCACATAGAGGAACACGCCGTAGTTGGTGCCGACCACGACGTCGGTCCAGCCGTCCCCGTTTACGTCACCGGCGGCCATTCCACCCAGGTGCATCGGGCCGGGCTGCATGAGCTGGTAGGGGCGGGGCAACGGCAGACGGTCAAAGCCAATGGAAGCGCCCTCCACGCGGGTGAATCGCGAGGCGTGGCCGCCGGCCTTTGCGGGCAGGAACGGCGCACCGGTGAGCTCGAGTTCCTTGTCGGCGGCCACCTTCACGGCCGCCGGAAGTGCGGGAGCCAGGCCCGCGAGTTCGACACTCGTGCGGCCGGTCGGCAAGAGGATGGGCCGCGGTTGGGGCACGGGCAGCGAATCGAGCAACGCGGCTGCGCGGCGGATGGTGTGGATGTCATGCCAGCGGTCAGCGAGGGCGGCGACACCTCCACCCAGAATTCCGAGCGTGAAGACGGCCACGCCGCAAAGGGCAGCGATGCGCCAGGAGAGCGTCGTCCCGATGAGGCTCCACGGATAGACACTGTAGAGCGCAAGCGTGACGAGGAGCGTCGCCACCACGTACATCGGCACGCCGGCGTTCCAGAGCACCGCGCATATGACGACGTCAAAGGCGATGGGCACTGGCAATAGCGTGCCGAAGGCGGCGACCAAGACGAGAACCGCTGCGTTCGGTAGGAAGCCCTCAACCTGGGCAATCTGCGCCACCCGAGTCCACGGCAGCAATTCTACAAGGACGGCGCCGAGCAAGCCTGCGACAATCATCAACGGGAGGGACAGGCGGATGACCGTCCAGAGATTTCTCGCGTAGCGCAGCAGCACCCAACCAACGGCAGACAAGAATCCCTTGGGAGCGTCGCCCGCCGGCGTCAACAGCGCCTTGGAGACACCGCCGAAGAGCGAATCGAGCCATTGAAAGACCCGGAGGCCTGGCACCGGACGCGCTTCCGAAGGCTTGGTCCACCCCGATCGGTCGGCCAGCCGCGACAGTTGCGGCACCACGACCAGCACCATGAGGAGGCTCATGGTGACCTTGAGCAGCGCTAGGTACCAGGGGAAGAGGGTGAGTACCATCCCGAGCACGATGACGTTGAAGCTGGGGGACGCGAACATGGTCGCCAGCGCCGTTTCGACGCTGCTTCCGCCCTTGAGCATGGCTTGCCCAATGGGAGCCGCGCAGTTCACGCACACACCCAGTGGGGCGCCTATCAGCATCCCTTGAACCGACCCGGCGAACTTTCCGCGGCGTGGGCGGGGCAACAGCGGCACCAGTGTCAGCAGCCCGGCTGCCAGGAGCACGCCGAAAATCATTCCCTGCTTGTTGGTGATGCCCCACTCGGCTGCAACCCACAGGACGCGCTTGAACTTCTCATCGGTGCGTGGCTCGGGAAAATGATTCTCGAAGCCGAGTGGCGTGGACAGCGCTTCGTCCGGGTCTGCGCCGGCCTTGCTCTGCAAAGACGGATAGCGCGACCCGAGCCAGAAGACGGCGCAGATGGCTGCAATCGCGGCGACGGTGACGAGGATGCGGGCGTCGAATCGACGGGCAGCCGGCATCGGCTTAACAACCATCGTTTGCATGAACCTGGGGGCCTTTCGCGCACGAAGAAGCGCCGGAGACTAGCTCGGTGGTTGACGCGTCTGTCAATGCAGGTGCGCGCGGTTCTCAGTGCGGCGTTGACGCACCTCTCCATCACGGCGACGCAGGACGTAGCGTGTGCGTGCCATTGCATTGCCCCAACTGCTCGCGCGAAAGTGACGCCAGCGGTCAAGCGAACCTTTCTTGCCTCGCTTCTGGGAGAAGCCTCCGCTGTTGACCCGAGCCCATCCCGCTGCATCCATCCTGCTCGGCGCAGGATTGGCGTTCACCGGAGTCTGCGGCTGCAGCCAATCAGTTGGCCCGACGTTTCCAGATGGAGGGGATGCAGGGCCCGGAGGGGACGGGGGGGATGCGGGGGACGCGGGCGCCATCCCCAGGCTCGACTTGACGAATGGGCGGTATGGCGAGCCCATCCCCAACCTCACCGCCGACGAGCTCACGCGCTTTGCGGCCGGCAGGAACGCCTTCATCAAATTAGAGACGGTCAACACCGGGCTCGGCCCCGTCTTCAATGAGCCGTTCTGCTCCGACTGCCATGATTCGCCCCCTGCAATCGGGGGAACCAACCAACGGTTCGAAACCCGTTTCGGGCGCCGGGCGCCCGATGGTGGGTTCGACACTTTGACGTCGGTCGGCGGCCCGCTCTTGCACGACCATGCGATTGGCACAGTCGACGGTGGGTACACGTTTGTTCCCGAGGTCGTTCCGAGCGAGGCCAACGTCGTCACGTCCCGCAGAACGCAGCCCGTCTTCGGCCTCGGCCTCGTCGACGCCACGCCGGCTGCGGTGTTCGCGGCGCTTGCCCAAGCGCAAGCACTTTCCACTCCGGAGGCGGCCGGTCGGACTGCCATGGTCACCGACTTGAGCACCGGCCAGCCGGCGGTCGGCAAGTTCGGTTGGAAGGCCGCCGACGCCACGCTCCTCGTCTTCTCGGGCGACGCCGCTCTCAACGAAATTGGGATTACCAGCCCGCAATTCCCGAACGAAGTCTGCCCTCAGGGTGACTGTACCGCTCTGGCCTTCAACCCCGAGCCCGGCATGAACGACCCTGGCGGTCAGGATGTGGCTCGCTTCACCGACTTCATGCGATTCCTTGGCCCGCCCCCAGCACCGCAGTTGGTCGGCGCCGTCGTGCAGGGCAGCAAGGTCTTTGAAGCGGTGGGCTGTGCGGTGTGCCACGTGCCCACCCTGGTGACGGGGCCAAACTCGGATTTGGCATTCGACCAGGTGGCGTACCACCCCTATTCGGACTTCCTCCTCCATGACATGGGCACCCTGGGAGATGGCATTGACCAGGGAGACGCGCGCGGGAGCGAGATGCGCACCCAGCCGCTCTGGGGCCTCTCCTTCCAAGGCCGGCTGCTGCACGATGGGCGCGCGACGACAGTGAGCGAGGCGATTGCTGCACACGACGGGCAAGGGGCGGCGGCACGCGACGCGTTTGCGACGCTCGACGCGGCCGACCGCGCAGCGCTGCTCGCCTTCCTCGCGGCGCTCTAGTCTCCACTCGATGGTTCTCGCCAAGCCCGGGTGCGTCATTTCTCGGCGGCGCCGAGCTGGACCAACAAGCGGCGCGCCTCGGCTTCCTCCGGGAAGCTGCGGCCCGAAGCAAGGGCGGTGCGGAGCTCTTGGACGGCAAGCATCTGACTGTCGGGCATCAGCGAGACCGCGAAGTAGAAACGCAAGGTCGAATCATTGGGAGCTCCCCGGACAGCGGCTCCCAAGTAGGCCTTGGCATGTGGCGAATCCTTCGCCACCTCGAGGTAGACGCGGCCCATGGCGCCAAGCACCTCGGGGTCAAGCGGCCCATCGAGTTCCAGGCTTCGAACGAGCTCCAGGGCCCGCTGCTTGGACTGCTCATCGTTTCTCGTCTCCACCAGGAGCTTGGCGAGTGCGCCGGCCGCTGCCTGATGGTCGCTCTGTTGCGAAAGCACGTGCTCGTACGTCCGGATGGCGCCCTCGCTGTCCCCGAGAAGAAGGCTGGCGCGCGCCTTGAGGAGCTGCAGCGCGGCATCGTCGGGGAAGCGGGCGAGCCCTTCCTCGCAGACGCCCATCGCCTCACCCGCTCGGTCGAGTTCGAGATACAAGTCCGCGACGTCGCGGTACGGCACCGCCGAGTCCGCGAATTCGCCCAAGCCAAGACGCGCAGTGCTCTCGGCCAGGGGCGGCTGGTCCGCCTCGAGATAGGCGTGGGCCGCGATTGGCAGTGGGTACTCGAAACCGGGGTCCTTCTTGTTCAGCGCGACGAGCTGGTCCCCGGCGTAGCGCGGACCGTTTTGTTTCCACCAAACAGCCACGAGGTTGGTGACTGCACGGTGCGAACGCGGAGCGACTTCGAGTGCCTTCCAAAGGCTTCTCTCGGCCAAATCCAGGTGCCCACGGCTGAGCTCGATGAGCCCGTCGAGCCAGGGGCCCATCAGCGTCGCCGGGTAGGTGCTGCGCGCAGAGACCGCTAGCTGTTCGGCGGCCTGCCACTCCTGTCGCTGAATCCTGCTGACGAGGTCCCGCATCAGGCTGCCGAGGGCTCCCGGCCATCTCTCGGCGCGGTCCGCCGCACTCTCCTTCAAGCGCGGCCCGGTGACGGCCGCTGTGGTCGTGCCAGAGAGGAGGGAGGCGCGCTCCCGCACCAGTGCTGCGTCGCCGCCGGTCGAGGCGATGCCCTGCTTGGAAGCGTCGAGCGCTGCGGGGGTGCCCTTGAGAAAAGCCGTTGCCCGAATCAGGACGAGCCAGGCCCGGGCGTCCTTGGGGTTTGCTGTCACGGCGTGTTCCGCGTCGAAGAACGCACCTTGGTACCTTCCCAGTCGGTACCGGAGTTCCGAGCGCAGCGTGCGAGCGCCGCTGCGTTCCGGAACGAGTTCGAGCACCTGGTCCAACGCTGCCTCGGCCTCCTCCGGCTGCGCGGCTCTGTCCCGGACCTGAGCCAGCCCGAGCCACCCCTCGGCATTTCGCGGCTGCAGCTCGGTCAAAGACTGAAACTCGAGAAAGGCGTGCTCCAGCCGCCCACGCTCCAGCTCCAGTCCTGCGAGCAAGCCCCGCGCTTGGGCCAGCGCCGGGCTCCAGCGGAGCGCCTGGCGGAGAGCCGCGTCGGCCTCCTGCGGATGGCGGGCGGCTAAGAGTCGCTGGGCACGGGCGAGCTCGCGTTGGGCGAGGAGGTTGGCCGCCGGTTTCTTCGCAAGCCAGAGTACGAGCGCCAGCGCGGCCGCGCCGAGGAGAATTGCGCCGAGCCACGGCCAGCGGCCTCGATTGAACAGGTGGGCCAGGGTTGGGTGTGCCCTGGCGCGTGAGGCAGAAGCCGCGTTCCCTTGACGCGCCGACTTTTTCTGCTGCACGGCGGCCATGCGACGGATGGCTCCTATTGCGCCAGCCGGGCCAGTCGGTAGCGACCCGACTTGAGTTCGCCCTTCACCTCGCTGGACGTGCCGTCGGGCCAGGTGACCTTGATGGACGCAACCTGCGGCCAGTCGCCCAGGCCGAAGCGAGCCACCAGCAAGTCGTGCGACTGCTGACCGCCGCTGGCCTTGATGTCGCGCATTTGGAGGCGGCCGTCCGGGGCGCGGATTTCCACCCGCGCGCCGACGGCGTAGCGATTGGCCGTCCGCCGGTCGTCGAGCCTCACCTCGAATCCGGCACCACGCGGGCTCTGGTTGCGCCAGACGACAGGGGTGAGTTGGAGCGGGAAAGTGATGAGGTCCAGCGCACCGTCGAGGTTGTAGTCGAGGAAGAGGAAGGCAGCCGTCGGCAGGTGGTCCTCCAGCCCGGCAGCGCGGGTAGAGTCCTCCAGCGTGGTGCCGCCCTTGTTCCGGTAGAAGACGTTCGACGGATTGTAGAGCCGCAAACGTGTCCCTTGGACGATGAACAGGTCCTGCCAGGTGTCGTTGTCCAGGTCGGCGAACTTCGAGTTCCAGCTCCAACCGCCGTAGCCGGCGCCCCACTTCTTGGTGGCGTCCACCCACGACTGGCCGTCGGACGCGAATAGGATGTTGGCGTGCGCCACCGAGGGTAGTTCCTCGGTGAAGACCTTGTGGCTCTGGTTGTAGTCCATCGGGCTGTTCGCCATTTCGTCGCAGACATCGTGCATCTCTGTGAAGTCCGCCGGAATCTTCGCGCAGTCGGCAAGCACCGCGGCCTTGTCGGCGCCGGATGCGGGGAGTCGCAACAGGATGCGTGTCCAGTAATACGCCACCACCGCGCAGTCCCTCTGTTCCACATGGTCAGTGAGCTCCTTGCAGAGGCCAACCGTCCAGGTGTCCCGGCCTCGGGCGACGGCGGCCTGAAAGCGGGCGATTGCGGTGCACCGGGCGATGTCGGCCATCTCCGAGTAGATGCCGCAGCTTTGCACCGGGGGTGCGAGTCGCTTGGGCAACTCGTTCATCCGTCCCATGGCAATCTGGCCAACGTAGAGCTCGGGCTTCCCGTCGTTGTCGAGGTCGCCCGTGTCGAAGGACATGGTGGTCATCCCGGAGAAGGGGAGGGGAGCGTCCTTCGCCTTGACGGGCCGCAGTTTGCCGGCGTCGTTGAGGTAGATGCGGTCGGGCTCGTCGAAGTCGTTGCCGACCAGGAGGTCCGGCCAGCCATCTCCATTGAGGTCGGTAAAGAGCAGCGTCAGCGTGTCGCCCTCCGGACCGGGAAGCACCTCCGCTTCGAATTTGCCTCCCCCTCTGTTGTGCCAGAGGCGGTTTACCGCTGGCTCTGGATAGAAATACCAGGACTCGAAGGTCGCACCACCGGTCACGATGTCGAGCAAGCCATCCCGGTCCACGTCGGCAAACGCCGTCGCGGCTGCGCAGATTTCGCCCGCCCGGGGGAGCTCGGCATGCGCGTCGCCTGAGAACTCCCCTCCCCGGTTGAAGAAGATGTGACTGCCGTGCATCCATGTCGAAACGTAGAGGTCGAGTGCACCGTCTCCGTCGAGATCCACCAGCGCCACGTCGCAGACTTGCCAGGTGCGCATCGGCTCGTAAGCAATCTCTTGAAGCTCGAATCGCCCTCCGACGTTGACGTAGACGAATGCTCCGAAGGGCGTCCCGACTGCGACGTCCGGCCAGCCGTCGTCGTTGATGTCGCCGGCAGCAAGCGAGCTCAAATGCATCGGACCCGGCTGCATGGTCTGGTAGGGCCGCGGAGCTGGCATTCGCTTGAACCCCAAGGTCGAGCCGTCGATGCGTACGAACTGCTGGTCGCCCTTCGGGCCAGGCGCGCCTTGGAAGGGCGAGTACCAGAGTTCGAGAGCCCCTTCGGTGGGAAGCTGCGTGGCGGCTGGGAGGGGCGTGGCCATTTTCCGCAAGGCGCTGGCGGAGCGGCCCATGGGCAAGAGCGGCGGCATGGACTGCTTCGGGACCTGCAGGCGGATGAGCTGAGCCGTCTGCTCGGTCTGGTAGAGGTCGTTCCAATGCTCGGCGAGTCCGGCGACTGCACCCGCGACGACGCCCGTGGCGAAGATTGCTGCAGCGGCGACACCGGCGACCCGCCAGGAGAGTGTGGTCCCGAGCAGGCTCCAGGCATAGACGCTGTAGCTCCCGAGTGTCACCAGCAATGCGGCGACGATGTGCACCGGCATGCCAGCGTTGAGCAGCACCGAGCAGACGATGACGTCGAACGCCATCGGAACGGGCAGAAGGACGCCGAAGCCCGCCGCCAGTAGCAGCATGCTGCTATTGGGAACGAAACCTTGGACGCGCGAGACTTGGTTGAGGAGTGTCCACGGCAGGAATTCGACGAGGACCGCACCTGCGACGCCTGCCAACAGCATCAGCGGCAGGGCCGTCACGAGGACGCGGCCCAAGTTTCTCAGGTAGTGCAACACTACCCAACCGAGTGACCGCAAGAGCCCGTCGGGTCGTGGGTCGCTCCGGCTGGCTGCGAGGGCCGGTGTCCCGAGGAGTGATTCGAGTTTTTGAAAGAGACCCAAGCCCGGGAGCCGGGTCTGGGCCTGGACCTCCCGTGTCCACCCCGGCCGTTCGGCGAGTCGCGCCAGCCAGGGCGCGATGACGAGCACGATGAAAAGACCGGAGACGATTTTCAGAGCGGCGAGGTACCACGGGAAAATCGTGACGACGATTCCCAGCACGATGACGTTGAAGATGGGGGAACTAAAGAGTGTTGCCAACGCGGTTTCGACCCGCGCGCCGCCCTTGAGCATCCCTTGGGCAATCGGCGCGGCGCAGTTGACGCAGACGCCGAGAGGCGTCCCCACCAACATCCCCCGAACAGCGCCGGCCAATTTCCCGCCCCCGGAGCGACGGAGCAGCGGCAGCAGGGTCAGCATCGCTGCGGCGAGCAGTAGGCCGTACGTCATGCCCTGGCGGTTCGTGAGTCCCCATTCCACCGCCGTCCAGCCGATGTGTTTCAGCCTTTGGTCCGCCGGCGGCTCCGGGAAGAACCGTTCGAAGCCGAGCGGAGTCGAGAGCGCCTCATTTGGGTCGGCACTGGCCTTCCCCTGGAGCGACGGGTAGCGGGAGCCAATCCAGAAGAATGCGCACAGCAGCGCGATGATGCAGAGCGTCAAAGGGACCCGGAAGTCGAAGCGGCGCTCCCGGACACCAACCCCTGAGGGCACAACCGTCGGCTCCACGTTCATGTCTTCCCTTCCTTCGCCCGCGTCGACTCAACCAGAGAGAGAGAGCCTGCTTAGCGTCTAAGCAGACAGGCGGCGTTCTCCCCAAGGCTCCTCCGGATCAGCCATCTACCTCGACCTGAGGTTGTCGCGCTCGCAAGGGACGCCCTTGGGACAGCATTCCCCGGCTGCGAATTGCTTGCCTCCACGTTCGGAGTGCTTTTGGCGTTCCCTGCTCCTAGCCCTGCTTCGACGGAGTGCCGCCGGCGAGATTGGGCGGTGGTCAAGTCCCGGCTGTGACGTCTGGTTGGTAGTCCCTCGAAATCACTGGGGAAATCGGCGCTTCACTCTAGCGGCTTTGAGTCTAGCTACTTAACGCAATCGGACTTGCGACTAATGTCGAACCACGCAAAAAGTGCGCAAAAGTTCAATCTCCCGCAGCGCTGCTCAAGCGTCGCGGCGACGGAGGGGACATGACCAGAGCGGAACGTAGCGGGCTCACAGCGGCGCTAACGGTACTCTTTCCCGCGCTGGCACTGAGCGCGGGCATTCCCCACGCGGTTTGCCGCACATCCGGAGATCGTCCAGAAACCGGCTTGTCGGGGGAGACCACAGCAGCCGAGATCGATGCGGGCGCTCCCGCGCTGGGCTTCAAGTGCAATGCGGACTTGGTGGGCCAGTACCAAGGTGAGGGAGCGAGTTGGCAGCTCACCGCTTGGCAGAAGTGCGCCTATTTCGACCAGCGACATCCCGGGAACCCCGGGAGCACGAATGAAGCCCACCCGGGCGTCGCCGTCGTTAACGTAGCCGACCCAACTCACCCGACTCCCTCCACCTGGCTGAACTCGCCGGCGATGATCGACCCCTGGGAGTCTGTGAAGGTCAACCCGGCGCGGCAGTTGCTCGCGGGCGGGCAGCGGCCACTTAATGCGAGCTCGCCGGGCGATGGATTCTCTGTCTACGACATCTCCGCCGACTGCACCCAGCCGGTGCTCAAGTCCGCAGTCGTACTCCCAGGCAGCTTCGGCCACTCGGGCCAATGGGCGCCGGACGGGAAGACCTTCTACATCACCCCTCTTCGGGCGAGCCCTAGCATCATCGCGGTCGACGTCACCGACCCTACGAACCCGGCGGAAATCCCAGGGGGACTTTTTACGTTTCCTCCTCCTCCAGCCGATGGCGGCGTGTGCGACGATTGCCTCGCCAATTCAACGTTACATGACCTCGAATTCTCAAAGGACGGCAACACCGCGTACATCACGATGTTCGGCGTGGGTTCGAACAACGGTTTTGCCATCCTCGACGTGAGCGACTTCCAGCAGCGGCGGGCCAATCCGAAGTACCGCGTGATTAGCCAGCTCATCTGGGATGATGGCAGTTTCGGAGCGCAAAATGCGCTGCCGATTACCATCGCCGGCAATCCCTACATTCTCTTCACAGATGAGGCCGGCGCGGGCTTTCTCGGCGCAGCGGCCTGTTTGCAGGGCATCTCTGCCAACGGATTCCCGAGGCTAATCGACATCAGCGACCCAGCACATCCCGTCGTCGTATCGAAGATTCAGCTCGACGTGGCCGATCCGGCCAATTGTGTCCATATGACGACCGCCCCGGTCGTCGCGACGCAGACAACCTTGGCCGACGGCGGAGTCGTGGAGACCACCGGGCCGTTCTTCTTTGGGCATTCGTGCCACTACTGCAATGTCGACAACGTCGACGATGCGAAGATCGCGGCCTGCAACTGCTTTGCTTCCGGGTTCCGCGTCTTCGACATCCACGACGCCACAAACCCGAAAGAGATGGCGTATTACAAGCCCCCCGCCCAAGGAGCAAAGGCCCTTCCCGGATCGTGGTATGCGAACTTCACCACGCCGGCCACCTACGTCCGACAGTTCGACTGGTCGACATCAAAGCCGAGCTTTCCCAAGGACCGCAACGCGACCACTGGTGACATCTGGACGACGTCCCAAGACAACGGCTTCATGGTCATCTCGCTGTTTTCAGAGGTGACCGTCTCGCCAGCGTCTGCGTCTGTAAAGCTCGGCGGGACCACGACGTTGACCGCGACGGTCACCGGGGCTGCCAGTACGGCCGGCGTGACTTGGTCGGTCCAGGAGGGAGGGAGCGGTCTCGCCATCAGTCCGAGCGGGGTCGTCACGGGGCAGATTATCGGGACCTTCCATGCGGTTGCCACCAGCATTCTGGACGGCACCAAGCAGGCGTCCTCGGCAATCACTGTCACCGAACCCGGCTTGCCCCCCGTCAACTCCACCAGCAGTGGGTGCAGTGCTTCCCCCGGCGCTGGCATCAGTTTCCTGGCGATTCCGTTGGCCCTTCTGTTGTGGCGGAAGAGACGCCGGCGGTCGTAGCGCGCTTGCGAATTCGGCCGCTTCTGACTTTGGACGACCGAGACCGCGTCAACGCATGGCGCGAAAGATGACGACGAGTTCCTCTGGGACGGCGGCGTTGGCCGCCGTCTTTGTTTCCCTCGCCCTGGTTCCGTCGGCTGGTGCGAATGGAGCCTTTCCTGACGAGTTCAGTGTTCACTTTCCCGCGCCGGCTCCGCACCGGATGTATGTGGGTGCGAATTTCGGTCTCGTTGTCTCCGAGGACGATGGCGCGACGTGGCGATACGCCTGCGAACCGTGGATCACCACGATGTCAAACGCGGCGCTCTCAGGAACGAATGTTTCCTTCTATCAAGTGACACTCGACGGGTCCGTCCTCGCTCAAGCCGTCCAGGTGACACGCTCCGATGACAACGCTTGCACCTGGCCCGCGTCCGGCGGGCAAATTGTCGGCCAGGTGGTGACTGACCTATTTCCGGACCCGAACGACGCAACGCGGGTGGTTGCCATCGTCGCACTGGCGTCGGGCAGTTAC
This sequence comes from Myxococcaceae bacterium, assembly GCA_017881265.1. Lineage (GTDB taxonomy): Bacteria > Myxococcota > Myxococcia > Myxococcales > Myxococcaceae > JADGRA01. The sequence goes on from JADGRA010000063.1 coordinate 33,629, forward strand.
CTGATTGCCTCGCACGACGGAGGTCAGACGTTTGTAGCCCCCCCTCTCTACCAGACCAACGACCTTCTGACGGCTGTTGAGATTTCTCGCTCGACGCCCGGCGTCATGTACGCGACCAGCAATTCGCTCACCGGCTCAGGGTCCAATCTGCTGAAAAGTACCGATTCCGGTGCGACATGGACGAGCACCGTCATCCCGACGGATGCACAAACCCAGCCGCTCATCTTAGCGATTGACCCAGAGGACTCGAACACTGTCTACCTCCGCATCGTCAGCGCCCTGACCGATTCGATCATGGTCACCACCGACGGCGGACGGACGTTTCAGACACTCATCACCATCGATGGTCAATTTTCGTCCTTTCTCCGCGCCACGGACGGCACGCTGTACGCCGGCACCCTTTCGGGGCAGCTCTACGTTCGACCGCCCGGGACGACTGCATTTACGAGTCACCCGGCGCCTCATTTCCGATGCCTTGGGCAGCGCCCCGGCACCGCACGCATCTTCGCTTGCGGCGACATGAACCGGGATGGATTCAGCCTGGGGTACAGCGACGACGACGGCGGGACCTTCACGCGCATGATGAACTTCACCGAAATACAGGGGCCACTCACCTGCTCCCCTGTCGCCACGAATTGCGTTGCCCATTGGGCGCGAATTCAACAGGTTCTGGGTATCAGCGACGGCGGCGGCGTTGCCCCCGGAGGGCCAGATGCCGGCCCCGACGGCGGACCAGATGCTGGTCCCGGCAGACAGGATGCCGGTCCCGGTGGGTTCGATGCGGGTCCAGAACCAGTCGCGAAGAGTTCGAGCTGCGCGGCCGTCCCGACCGGGCCAGCAGGCTTGCTCGCCCTTCTCACACTAACTCTTCTGTCCAGTTTCCGACGACGAGTAAGGAGCTGAAGCGTTGCCCACACATCTGTTAGCGAGGGAGATCGCGCTGCGGGGAACCGTCTCCGGGCTCGAGTTGACGCAGCGCAGGGTGAGCTGTCCGCTTCCGACTTAACCGCATCAGGACTCAAGGGTCGCGTTCCCAAGGGAGTGTCTCGTTCGTACTTTCGACTGGGGTGCGCTGCAGCCCTATGCAGAGTAATTTTCCCTTCAAGGCGCTCTCGCTGGCGCCCGTGATAGAGCCGAGGGCCTCTAAGAATGAGAACTGACATGAAAGCCCTTTCCGTCGGCGCCATCGCGGCTGCCCTGGCCGTGTTCGGATGCTCGACCTCTGACTCGGGACCGACGGGGGGACCAGTCGCCGGGGCGCAGGACACGCACTGCGACCTTCCCGACGGCGGCCTGCAGGCGCAGGTGACGCACATCTCGACCTGCAATCTCCCGGTGCAGGACGCCGGGCCTACGGTGTATGGCGCAACCATGTTCAACTCGGAGGCCAATGACGACGACTGCAAGTACCATGTGGGCTTCCGGGTCTCTCCAGTGCGTCAAAACACGAACGTGACGTTTACCGTCACGGCGACGACGCTTGTCGACGGCCAACCAGCCACCGGAGCCGATGTCATTGCCGAGGTCTTCCTGAACGACACGCACCCCGCGCCGAACTCCGGTCAGAAGACCGTGGAGTCGCTTGGGGGCCTCTACCAAGTTGGCCCGATTCAGTTCGACAGTCCCGGACAATGGACCGTCCGATTCCACCTCCATCAGAATTGCCAGGACCAGACGCCCGACTCGCCACATGGCCACGCGGCGTTCTTCATCGCAGTCCCCTGACGCGAAGGACGGCTTTGCGCTCAATCCCGATGGCACTGTCGCTCACGGTGGTTGCCTGCACGGTCTGTGAACCGACAGCCGCTGGCTCCGTGTGTGCCAGCACGAGCCCCGTGACAGACTGTCCAAACGACTTGCCCGCGAGTTGCACTGTGCCGGCGCCCAGTTACCAGACGGCAGTGTCGCCAGTCTTCAATGCCTATTGTGTGACCTGCCATTCTTCAGGCGGCCAGCAAGCCAGCTTTCCCCTCGAAACCTATAGTCAAGTCTACAGCATGCGAAGCGCAGTCCTAAACCAAGTCTATTCGTGTCGAATGCCACTGTCCGGCCAACCACAGCCAACGACGGCTCAACGTCAGATTCTGCTGCAGTGGCTCGTCTGCGGAGCGCCTCAGAATTAAGGGAATAGGTTATGCACCGAAAGACGCTGTTGGTGATGGTTGGCGCATTCTGCTTGGCCGCGTGCGGCTCGTCGCCAACAGGACTCACGCCCGTCGACGCAGGAAACTTCATTGATTGTACCCACGACCCGCGCGTCTCACAGTACGCCCCGAATCTCACGGTGAAATCCACGAGTGGCGCCCTGAACTTTGTTCTTCTCAGCTCGAATCCGGCTCCACCAGCTGCCGAAACGAACGTTTGGTCCATGCGAATCACGAATGGCACCGGGGTGAATCAAGCGAACGTGGTGGCGAACGTCCTGCCCTTCATGCCGGACATGGGCCATGGAACTTCCATCACACCGTCGATGAGCGCCAACAGCGATGGCACCTATACGGTCCAGCCTCTCTATCTCTTTATGGCGGGCATTTGGAGCATCACCTTTACGACCGTCCCGGCATCCGGTCCGAGCGATTCTGCTGTCTTCTTCTTCTGCGTGGAGGGGTAGACCTCAATGCCAGCGGCAGTCGTCGACGCAAGACTCTTCTCGCTGGCGATGCTGACGCTCGTGGCCTGCTCAAGTTCGTCCTCTCCCACCATGATGACGCGCGCCCAGCTTCTTGACCCGCAGGCGTGCCAGGGCTGCCATCCGGACCAGTACTCTCAGTGGTCCGGCAGCATGCATGCGTACTCGTCCAAGGACCCCGTCTTTCGCGCCATGAACCAGCGTGGGCAGCGGGAGACTTCCGGGCAGTTGGGCCCCTTCTGCGTCAAGTGCCACGCGCCCATGGCAGTCCACGAAGGGGCCACCACCGACGGCTTGAATCTCGACCAGCTGCCCGAGCAGCTCCACGGGGTGACGTGCTTCTTCTGCCATTCGGTGGCGAGTGTCGATGGCGTTCACAACAATCCACTGACGCTGGCGTCCGACAATGTTCTCCGAGGCTCCTTCGCGGACCCCTTGGTGGCGGGGCGGTCGCACCTGGCCGACTACTCTGCTCTCATCGACCGGCAGACCGCGGCCTCGGCAAGCATGTGTGGCGCGTGCCATGACATTCAGGCGCCTCCAGGCGGAAACATCGAACGCACCTTTCAAGAATGGCAGGCGACTGCGTTCCCCGCTGTCTTGGGCAACACCTGCGCCCAATGCCACATGCCCCAGAGCACCGAACTGGTTGCTGTCGCCAAAGTTCCGAATGCGCCGCTGCGCAGAGCCCACGACCATTCGAGTCCGGGTGTCGACGTCGCTCTGACCGATTTCCCGAACAAGCCTGAGCAACTGAACCTCGTTCAAGCCTCCTTGAACCCCACACTGCAAACGGCGATTTGTGTGGAGCGGTTCGCTGGTGGTTCGAAGGTCAGCCTGATTGTGGATAACGCGGCCGCCGGCCACTCCTTTCCGAGTGGCTCGGCGCAGGACCGACGCGCTTGGTTTGAGCTCACCGCGTACGTTGCTTCGAATGTGGTGTATTCATCGGGAGCCGTCCCCGCCGGCACTCCGGTCGTGTCGAGCCCGGATCCGGACCTCTGGTTGCTACGAGATTGTATGTTCGACGGGACAGGCGCCCAAGTGGACATGTTTTGGCAGGCGGCCTCTTACGAGGGCAACGCGCTTCCAGCGATTGTCACTTTTGATATCTCGAGCCCCGACTTCTATCTCGGCCACAAGCAGCGGTATTTCCCCCCGTCGGGCTCGCCGATTACCACCCCAGACCGAATTACGCTCAAGGTGCACGTTACGCCGATCGGGCTAGATGTCCTGGACGACCTGATCGCAAGTGGCGATCTCGACGCCGGCCTGCGAGGCCTGATGCCGACCTTCGACGTCGGCGACACCCTGGAGTGGACCCCTGATGCCGGAACACATACCTATGTCGATCGTGACACGGGGGGACTCGTGTTCTGTGCGACGACCACGAGTCTCAACGTGCAGGCAGACAAGTTCCCGGCACCCGTGAAGACGCATTGCTCGCCATAGCCTTCTCGCCTCGACGAGCGTCACCTTGGGTGTCCGGTGAGAAGGGCGTCTTTGCGAGCCCTGCGACGTGCCGAAGCCCGACCGCAGGCCCATGAAGATGCTTCGCTCCACGTGTGCTGGGTGCAATAGATGACAGGTTTTCAAGCCCAGACGCGCCCCGCCGAGCGCCGCCAGATGCGGTCGGCAGAACGGACTGCTGGAGCGGAGGACGAGGTGACTAATCCGAGGGCTTGGCTCAGACAGGTATTCGTCACGGCGCTTGCGCTCATCCCGGCCGGGGCTCTGGCCGAGGCGCCAGGCGTGGCGGTCTCCAAGGATACCGGCCAAATCCTCAAATCACCGCTCTCGGGCGTCCTCATGCACCGGTCGCCGGCGGCCGATTTCAAGCCAACGGCTGCCTACCAATGGCTCGAGCTATTGCTGGAAGCCTCCGGTCGTGACGCAGTCCGAAACCTGCCGCGCCCGACGGTCCTCTCACGGACGGACGCGATTGTCCTCACGGCCATGTACGACGCGTGGGCTCCCTACGACGAAAAGGCCATTGGGACCCGGCTCGGTCCGAAGCTGCGGCGACCCCAGAGCGAGCGCACGTTGGTCAACAAGGAGAAGGCCATCGCCTTTGCCGCATACCGCGCATTGCTCTTCGTCTATCCAGAGGAGGCAAGTTGGGTCCGCCAGCAGTTCCAGGCGATGGGCTTTGACCCCAACGACAGTTCCACCGACGTGAGGACGCCAGAGGGCATCGGCAACGTCGCCGCGAGCGCGTTGATTGAGTACCGCAAGCACGACGGCTCCAATCAACTGGGAGACGAGCCGGGCGGCGACGGAACGCCATATGCTGACTACACCGGCTACAAGCCGGTGAACACTGCCCAGAAGCTTGTTGATCCGATTCGCTGGCTGCCGATCCCTTTTTCGGACGGTAAGGGGGGCACGGTCACGCCGGGGTACCTGAGCGCCCAGTGGGGCAAAGTGACGCCCTTCGCGCTGGAGCGCCCCGACCATTTTCGCCCGCCCCCGCCTCCAGCCTGGGGCTCGCCGTCGTTGAACGCCGACATCGAGGAGGCGGTTCGCGTGAACGCCAATCTCACCCTGCAACAGAAGGCCACCGTGGAGTTCATGCGCGAAGGGCCGCGCTCAACTGGCCAATCCGGACACTGGCTACAGTTCGCAGAGGACGTGTCGCGGCGCGACCACGATGATCTCGATCGGGACATCAAGCTCTTCTTCTCTGTCGGCAACGTGGTGATGGATGCCTTCATCGCTTGCTGGGACTCCAAGCGCGCGTACGACGCCAGTCGCCCCTATTGGTGGGCCCAGCTCTATTACAAGGGGAAGCGAATTGAGGGGTGGGCAGGCCCCGGGCAGGGCACCAAGAAGATCGCCGCAGAGGATTGGCGCCCATACTCGCCGGCGACATTTGTGACGCCTCCGTTTCCCGGCTACGTGTCGGGCCACGCCACCGCCAGCGGGGCAGCGTCGCGGATGCTGGAGCTGTTCACGGGCAGCGACCGCTTCGGCGTCGTCACGTTCCAGCAGGCTGGGTACATCACGGCAGAGGCCGGCTTCCCGACTTCACAAATGCAAGCCCGCGACGGGAAGGTTGCAGCAGACGTCCCTGACTCCAAGGAAGTCCAACTCTCCATGCCCACCTTCACATCGACGGCCGAGATGGCTGCCATGTCACGTCTCTGGGGTGGCTACCATGTCCGCGTCGACAACGAGGAAGGCCTCATCCTCGGACGCAAGATTGCGATGTACAGCTGGCCGAAGTACCAAGCCTATTTCGACGGCACGGCGAAAGTGCCGTGAGGGACTGCATCCTCACCGCTTATAGATGCCCATCCGCGAACCTCTCAGCGAGCCAGCGTTCGACTTCCTCCGGATGGTAGTCGAACGGCCCGGGGCCTCCCTTGTACCGAATGACGCCGTTCTCGATGATGTAAAGGCGCTCAGGCCATCCCGCATACAGACGGTTGGCCTGATTGTCGAGCGGATCGACCAGAAGCGGGATGTCGTAGTTGAAGCGCTTGACGAAGTCGCTTGCGATGGCAACCCGCTGCTCAGTGGTGCGCGGCTGCAAATAACAGACGTCCTCCGTCTTGTTCGCAGGCATTTGCCATTCGTCAGTGGGATGTGCCTCCTTAATATAGAGCGTGAGAAAATCCGCGCGCGACGCGTACTTCGCGTGGAGGGCCTTTAGACGCTCGACCGAGCGCCGAAACGGGGGTCAAGTGAAACTGCCAAAAATCAAGACCGTCGGTTTCGGAGAGAGGCGGTCGAGGAGGCGGACCCGTGCACCGTCTGTCGTGGTGAGTTCCACGTCTGGTGCGCGGTCGCCAACCACGAGCGCGCCCTGGCTCCGGCTGTCGTAGCGTGCCATCCCGATGATGTTGCGGGGGCCGATCACCACCACGACGCCCACAACCAGGAGCAAGAAAAGCGCGCCCAAGGCCGTGACGAGCTTCCGTCGCATTCGTCAAAGCTAACAACTTCCCCTCAGTTTGGACACGCCAGAAGCCACGCGCCGGTCAACGGTGTGGGCGGTAGACGCGAACAGTTCGACCGGACCCGAACGGCTATAGTAGGGAGCCTCGAAGTCTCGGGCGACCGAACCCCTGCGTGGGTAGTTGGCTCCGGTTAGAGGAGGACACGGATGCGCAAAGCGGACGGAGACGGTGGCAGCACGAACGTCATTGTGAATCTCCGCGAGAGCTTCGCAGCGCGGAGGCCCAGCAAGTTGTCCGTCGCCGTCCCGTGCCACAACGAGGAAGCAGTCCTTCCCGAGTTCCACCGACGGATGAGCGCCGCCTGCCGCCAGGCGGTCGGGGAGGACTACGAGATTGTCCTGGTCAACGACGGCTCCGCGGATGGCACCTGGAAGCGCATCGCCGAGCTGACGGAAACGGACCCGCACGTTCTGGGGGTCGACCTGACGCGAAACTTCGGCCACCAGGCCGCGCTGACTTGCGCACTCACCATCTGTGAGGGCGAACGCATCTTCATGCTGGATGCCGACCTGCAGGACCCGCCTGAGCTGCTCGGCTCCATGATGGCGGCGATGAACGAGGGTGCCGACGTGGTGTACGGCAAACGGGTATCACGTGCCGGCGAGACCCAGCCCAAGAAAGTCAGCGCCAAAGTCTTCTACTGGCTGCTGCGGCGGCTCATCGACTTCGAGATTCCGAGCGACACCGGTGATTTTCGGTTGATGAGCCGCCGGGTGCTCGACGCGCTGCTCAGCATGCCCGAGTCCAACCGCTACATCCGCGGCATGGTGAGTTGGGTCGGCTTCCGCCAGGTCCCCATCGAGTACGACCGCCAGTCCCGTTACGCTGGCAAGTCGAGCTACACCTTCGGCAAGATGGTGTCCTTCGCCCTGGACGCCATCACCGCCTTCTCAGTCAGGCCGCTGCGCCTAGGGCTGTACGCCGGGACGGGCCTTCTGGGCCTTTCCTGGCTGGGCATCCTCTACTCGCTCATCTCCCTCATCTCGGGAAGAGCCGTCCCGGGCTGGACCAGCCTCATCGTCGCCGTGATGTTCCTCGGCGGAGCCCAAATCTTCATGCTGGGCATCCTCGGCGAGTATGTGAGTCGGACCTTCATCCAGACCAAGGGCCGGCCGCTCTACCTCGTTTCGGAACTGGCCGGGACGGCCCGGCGAGCGCTCCCGGATGCGGTTCCCATCGCCGGGAAGACAGGCTCAGTCTCCGTTTAGCTCGGGGGCTCGCCAGAAGCGCTGCCGGAAGGACCACAGGCAAACCACGATCGACAGCAGGGTGGAGAGGCCGACTGCCGGTTTGAAGAGGAATGCACTTCGGGGAAGCGCCAGCGGGAATTCCTTCGAGACCGCGGCGAACACCATCCAGGGCCACCACCGCCGCCAAACCGGAGGACAGGCGCACCCGAAGAAGGGGAGCGCGCTCATCAGGTACCAGGATTCGAACTTCGGGCTCGCCAGCGTCAGCAGGATGAGGATGAACGTGCCGCTGGCCAGCGCGATGGCCTGGTCGTCGCGCAGGCGAAGCGAGCGCCGCAGCAGCGGTAGCAGCGCCGCGAGGGTGACCAGCCACATCAGCGCTTGCCCCGCGCGCCAGAGCGAGGCGCGGGCCTGCCGCTGGCGGGCAGCGCGTTCGACGACGGGCATGTTCGGGTCGAAGCGGTCGCCCTCCGGGCGCAGTGCGTTCCCCAACTCACCGATGCCGTCCACGATGGAGCCCCCCGGCACCAAGGTCTGGAGCAACAAGGCGCGAAGCGGCTGTCGCACCGTCTCCGAGCCTCGCCAGAAGGGGAGGTAGGCTGCCGTCGCCGTCACCAGCAAGACGGTGGCCATGAGCCCAAGGCTCTTAATCCGCTGCCCCCAGCGAGGGGCGCCAGCCAGCCAGAACCAGGGAGCCGCGAGCACGTCGTTCCACTTGCAGAGAGTGGCAGCGGCCCAGCCCATCGCGCCCCACACCCGCGGTCCGGTGGACTGCGCGATGAGTCCGGCGGTGATGGCCAGGGCACCCATCAGGTCCAGGTGCAGCTGCCCGACCCCCTCCACCAGAAGCAGTGGGTTGAGCCAGACCATGGCCTGAAAGAAAGGTCGGTCGGCAAACGCGCGAAACGAGAGCTCCATCACGGCAAGCAGTGGGACGCACCACGTCAGCCGCAGGAGGAAGACTGCCAGGAAGGCATTGCCCTCCCCCGCGATGCTCGGCCATGCGGCCGAGAGCAGGGCGAGGGGCCCGTAGGGGCACGGGTTTGCCCGCCACCGCTCGCCAATCCAGAAAAACCAGGAACTCGCTGGAAGGGCGTGCGTGGAGGTGTAGACGTCCTGCCCGCGGACGGCGAGGCCGGCGTAGGCGAAGAGGCCGTAGAGGTCGTTGCTGAGGAGCGGCAGCATGAACGCCACGACGAGGACGCCGGCGTAGGCGAGCCGCCGCGGGCGCTGTGGGGGTCGGGCGAGGAGGCCCACCCAGGCGGTCACCACCAGCCCCCATCCCGCCAGCAGTGTCAGGTAGAGCAGCGAGCCGGGAAGCTCTCGCGGGTAGTTCTCGTCAATCCTCAGCGACCCGGTCGCAACCCAGCGGCCCCAGGAACTGAGGGTGATGAGGGCAAGTCCCGAGAGCCAGCGGACCGACGGAGAACCAGCGTAGGAGCGGAGGAGCTCTCCGTTTCGGTCGGACGGCATCGACGCGGCACTCTTCCCCAGGGAGGACCCCGATGAAACTCATTTCGACGCCGGAGAGGCGTCACCAGGGGGGGCCCCACGGGCCCTCGGCCGAGCGGCTTGTTACTTCGGGCGCCCGTGGTCGGCCCGAGTAGAGCCAACACCAAGGCATTCACCGGAGCGGACCTGGCGAGCGTAGAGCTGGCCCGGAGGTGCTGCTCGCCCACTCCTTGGCCTCGAGGGGCTGTAGCATGCTCAGGTTCCGTGGACCTCCTCGACCGTCCGGAGTGGCGTTTGGCCGTCGCGGTCGGGATTGGCTTGGTTGTTGGCGCTGAACGCGAACGCCGCAAGGGTCAGGGCCGAAACCGCAGCGCCGCTGGAGTCCGCACTTTTGCCCTCGCCGCGGCGCTCGGTGGCGTGGCCTTTCACCTGGGCGCGGCGGTCACCGCCGCCTTCGCTCTCGTCGTCGGCGGGGCGTCCGTGCTCGCCTATGCGCTCGGCGACCGGAGCGACCCCGGACTCACCACCGAGATTGCGCTCGTCCTGACGTTCGGGCTCGGAGTGCTTGCCCAATCGGAGCCGCGTGCAGCGCTGGCGGTCGGCCTCCTCAGTACCGCACTGCTCGCGTACCGGCGCGACTTGCACCGCATCGTCCGGGGCGTCCTCACGCAGCGGGAATTGCTCGACCTGCTGATTCTTGGCGTCTCGGCGCTGGTTGTCCTTCCGATGCTTCCTGACCACGCGCTCGACCCGTTGGGTGCGGTGAATCCCCACCGAATCTGGAGACTCGCTGTGGTGATGATGGCGCTGACCGGGGGCGGCTATGTCGCGCAGCGACTGGCTGGCGCCCGCGTCGGGCTCGCCGTCTCAGGGTTGGCCTCGGGCTTCGTTTCCGCCTCAGCCACGGTAAGCAGCATGGCGGCCCTCGCGCGAAGTTCGCCGGCGCTGCTTGGCCCCGCGGCCGCCGGTGCGAGCGCTTCAATGGTCGCGACCTTCCTTCAGATGATGATCCTCGTCGGCTCGGCGAGCCCGGCGCTGCTGCGGGCCGCCGTCCTGCCGCTCGGCGCGGGCGCTGCGACGGCGCTCTTGTATGCGGCGGTGCAGACGATGCTGGCTGGGCGCAACGGGCATATGGAGGCGCCGAAAGGCCGAGCCTTCAACATACGGATGGCGCTTGGCTTTGCCCTACTGGTGACCGGGGTGGACGTGGCCGCCACGCTGGCTCAGCGGTGGCTCGGGACTGGCGGGTTGGTCGGTACAACCGCGCTGGCCGGGTTTGCCGATGCGCACGCGCCGTCGGCGGCGGTCGCCTCGCTCGTTGCCAGCGGCGAGCTGTCGCCGCAACTCGGGCTCCTGGCGATGCTGACGGCGTTTAGTGCCAACACAGTCACGAAGGCCATTCTCGCCTGGCAGGGCGGGAGCGCTGCATTCCGGAGACGAGTGCTCCTCGGTCTCGGGTTGGTGTTGGCGGCCGTGTGGGGCGGCTTCGCGGCGCTGCAGTTCCTGTGAGTGCGTCGGGGGAGCGACGCCAAGCGATTTGGGCGAGCCTGTCGTCAGTTCCCAACCAAGAAGTCGGTGCATGGGTGTGGCGGCGGTCGGCACTGCCTCCGGCGGCGCTAGGTCGAGCCCGTGGGTCTCTGCCGGATGCGACGCACCAGCCAAGAGGGCACGCCGTCCATGTGCTCGGATTTGCTAGAGGAAGGGCACCGCTCAGCGATTCCAATCCGGCGCCTGGACGGCTGGGGGCGGCAGGCGCCCGCCCTCACCCGAGGTGTTGGTGAGGACCCTCCCCACAGTCAGAGCCTTGCGGGCCCGGCCGGACCCATTACAATGTCACTCGACGCAGAGGGAAGGCGGTTGAATCCTTTGTCGAACCTGGGCGTCTAAACACTGGAGGCATAAGGAAGTGGAGCCGCTGGAGACCTTCATCATCGACGAGCAGCGCAAGCGCGACCGCCGCCGAGAGGAGCGTCCCGCCGTCCAGCTGCCGCTGCCCGAGCCCGAGCTCGACCGTCCCCCCAAGAGGACTGATACCGGGGATGAGCCGCCCAAGCGGGGCGTCGTGGTCATCGACCTGCTCGGCTGACGGGCTGCCCAGGTCCTTGCCCCACCCTGCACCTGGCCGTACAACCCCTAGCAATGACAGTCATAGCCAGTGTCCGCGCGCGGGAGATTCTCGACTCGCGCGGGAACCCGACGGTTGAGGTCGAAGTGCAGCTCGAAGGCGGCGCTCTCGGCCGGGCGGCCGTTCCCTCCGGAGCCTCCACCGGCGTGCACGAGGCGGTGGAGCTTCGCGACGAGGAGCCCGGCCGCTACGGCGGCAAGGGCGTCCGGCGCGCGGTGGCCAACGTCCAGGACGTCCTCGGTCCCGAGGTGGAGGGCATGGACGCCCTTGACCAGGCGGCGCTCGACCAGCGCCTCATCGCCCTGGACGGCACTGCCAACAAGAGCAAGCTCGGGGCCAACGCCATTCTCGGCGTGTCGATGGCTACCGCCCACGCGGCCGCCAGCGCGATTGGGCTACCGCTTTACCGCTACGTCGGCGGGGTGAATGCGCGCACGCTGCCCGTCCCGTTGATGAACATCCTCAACGGCGGCGCCCACGCCGACACCCGGGTGGACATCCAGGAATTCATGGTGGTGCCACACGGGGCGCCCACCTTCGCCGAGGCGCTGCGCTGGGGTGCGGAGGTGTTTCACGCCCTCAAGAAAGGCCTCAAAGCCCGCAAGCTTTCGACGTCGGTGGGGGACGAGGGCGGCTACGCCCCGGACCTGCCGGCCAACGAAGAGGCCCTCAAAATCATCCTCGAGGCCATCACCGCCGCCGGCTACCGGCCGGGGGACCAGGTGGCGCTGGCCTTGGACGCGGCGGCGAGCGAATTCTTCGACGGCAAGACGCGGCGGTACCGTCTGAAAGGCGAGGGCAAGGAATACGACGCGGCCGGCCTGGTGGGCTACTACCAGGAGCTGGCCGGGCGCTACCCCATCGTCTCTATCGAGGACGGCATGGCCGAGGACGACTGGGAGGGCTGGGGGCTGCTCACCCAGGCGCTCGGCGAAAAGCTGCAAGTGGTGGGGGACGACGTCTTCGTCACCAACCCGGAACGGCTGTCCCGCGGCATCTCGGACGGCGTGGCGAATTCGCTGCTGGTGAAGGTGAACCAGATTGGGACGCTGACCGAGACCTTCGACGCCGTCCGGATGGCACACCGGGCGGGCTACACCACGGTGATGTCGCACCGCAGCGGCGAGACCGAGGACGTCACCATCGCCGACCTGGTAGTGGCGCTGGATTGTGGCCAGCTCAAGACCGGCTCCGCCTCCCGCACCGACCGTGTCGCCAAGTACAACCAACTGCTGCGCATTGAAGAGCAGCTGGGGGGCGCGGCGCGCTTTGCTGGGCGGAGCGCCTTTCGTGCGCACGGAAAGGGCTAGGCCATCCGCATCCTGGTGTCCAACGACGACGGCGTCCTCTCCGCGGGGCTGGAGGCCCTGGCCCTGGCGCTGGCACCCCTCGGCGAGGTGTGGGTGGTCGCCCCCGAGGTGGAGCAGAGCGCTGCTTCCCACGCCATCTCGCTCCACCGTCCGCTGCGCATCCGCAAGGTGCGCGAGCGCTGGTTCAGCGTGGACGGGACGCCCACCGACTGCGTCTACCTGGCCATCCATCACCTGATGAAGGACGAGCGGCCGGCCATCGCCGTTGCCGGCATCAACCACGGGCCCAACCTGGCCGACGACGTCATCTATTCCGGCACGGTGGCCGCGGCGATGGAGGCTTGCCTTCTGGGGGTGCCCGCCATTGCCGTGAGCCTCGTCTCCCGGTCCCGCCATGACTTCGCGCCCTCGGCCCGCTTCGCCCGCGCCCTGGTGGGCGCAGCTCTGGCCGAGGTGCTGCCGGCGCGGGTCCTCCTCAACGTCAACGTGCCGGAGGGCCAGCCCGAGGGCTACGCCGTGACGCGCTTTGGCCGTCACAGTTACGGCAATGCCGTGGTGGAGAACGTCGACCCGCGCGGCCGGCGCTACTACTGGATTGGCGGAAACGCCTACCAGCACGAGGACGTGCCCGGCAGCGACTGCAACGCCGTCTTTGATGAGCACCTCATCTCAGTGACGCCGATGTTGCTGGACTTCACCGACGAGGCCCTCAGCCCGCGTCTGGCCGGCTGGAACGTGGAAGGTTTCCGCTGCCGCCTGGCGGAGGACGGATGAAAGGCCGGAGCCGCCTCGGGCACTTGGGTGCGCCCGGCTGGCTCCTGCTTGCGGCCGCCTGTGCCAGCGGCCGCGCCGGACCACCCCCCGGGGAGCCGCTTCCGGCCTGGGCCCAGCCCGAGTCCGAGACGCACCGGGAGCCGGAGGTGGTGCGCGGCGTGCACCGCGTGGAGAAGGGGGAAACCTGGTTTCGCATCGCCAAGGCCTATGGGCTGTCGCCCGAGGAACTGGCCGCGGCGAATGGGCGCGACGTCACGTCTGCCCTGGCGGTGGGGACGGAGCTCCTCATCCCGGGTGCGGTGGAGCCCGCCACGGCCCCTGGTGCGATGGCCGCCACGGCCGGGCACCCCGCAGCCGAGGCGCCGGCCCCGTCGGCTGCCGCCAAGGCATGGGAGACGCCAGTGGAGCCGCTTGCTGGCCAGGCGCTGCCGCCGGAGCTGCTGCGCGCCTTCAGCGTGCCGGCCCCACCGCCGGGGGACATCCCGCTGCCCGACACACTGGCCCGGGCCTTCGACCACCCGACAGCGCCCATCCCGCGCCCCGCGCTGGCCCCAGCGGCTACAGTGACGGCAGCGACCGCCCCGGGCAAGTCCGCCGCGGTGTCCGCCAGCATTGGGCCGGCCCCCGTGGCCGTCGGGCCGCCCAAGCCTCCCGCCGTCACCGGGAGAATGGCCGTGACGCCCCGGGGGACGGTGGTCTCCGTCCCGGCGGGCGGGCTGCAGTGGCCGCTGCGGGGGGTTTTGTACGCGCGCTTCGGGAGGAAGGGCCGGGAGCCGCACGACGGGATTGACCTGGCAGCGCCGGCCGGAACGTCCGTGCGGACGGCCGGGGAGGGCGTGGTGCTTTTTGCCGGTCCGCAGTCCGGCTACGGCCTGATTGTGGTGGTGGGCCACGAGAAGGGCCTGGTCACCGTCTACGCCCACAGCCGGGACCTGCGGGTGCGGACCGGCCAGCCCGTCCGTCCAGGCCAAGTCATCGCCACCGTCGGCGAGTCTGGAAAGACGAGTGGCCCGCACCTGCACTTTGAAGTCCGCGTGGAGGGCGAGCCGGTGGACCCCTTGCGCTTTCTCGGGCCCGTGCCGGCCCCCTAGCTAGACAATGCGGGCGCGCCGCAGCGCGGCGAGCTCGGTCTTCACCGCCGGAGTCCACCTTCGCTGTACAGCACCAACAGTTTGCTCTGCGCTGAAATGGCTCAGCGCCGGGTGCTGTTAGTGGGCGCCGTCGGAGGGTGGTCCCGGCCCCGTCGGCCGGGGACAGGCAGCGGGTGCTGCTTCATTGGACCTTGCGGTAGACGCCGACCACCTGGCCCAGAATCATCGTCGAGCGGAACTGGGACTTGTTGACGTAGATGGGCGTCATGGTGCGGTTGGCCGGCTGAAAGCGGATGCGGTCCCCTTCGGGGTAGTAGCGCTTGCAGGTGGCCTCGTCGTCGATGAGGGCCACGACGATGTCTCCGGCGGACGCGGTGGGCGTCTTGCGGACGAAGAGGTAGTCGCCGTCGTGGATGCCGTCCTCAATCATCGACTCGCCCTTCACCCGCAGGGCGAAGACTTCCTTGCCGGTTCCGCCGAGGAGGAAACTGTCGATTTTGACTGAGTCCTCGACGTTCTCCACCGCCAACAGGGGGACGCCGGCAGCGACGCGGCCCAGAACTGGGACTTCCACCA
The DNA here is from genome assembly GCA_017881265.1 of Myxococcaceae bacterium. GTDB lineage: Bacteria > Myxococcota > Myxococcia > Myxococcales > Myxococcaceae > JADGRA01. The sequence goes on from JADGRA010000063.1 coordinate 48,738, forward strand.
GGTTGGCGTCGCGGCGGCCGGCGCCGATGCCCAGCACCAGCCGTGCCCGCTTGGTGGGAACCAGGGCGCGAGACTGCTGCTCACCGCGCAGCACGTAGCCCTTGCGCTCCAGGGCCTTGAGGTGGTCGTTCACCCCGTTGGTGGAGCGGATGTCCATCTCTTCCCCGATTTCCCGGATGGTGGGGGGGTAGCCGCGCTCCTCCGTCTCCTTGACGATGAATTGGAGGATTTCGCGCTGCCGTCCGGTGAGTTCTTCCATCGTCTTGCCCTCCCCAGGGGGCGCCGCGCGGGCGCCGCAGGCTGTTTTCGAGCAGAGACAGGGTGCCTGAACGGACGTGCAGAGTCAAACGAATCTCGCCAAAGCCGGGCCGCGCGCCTCGCGGGCCCAGGTTAGGCTTCCGGCCCACGTGGACGTGCTCTCGCCGAGGCGCCCGGGCGCCATGGTCGTCATCGCCGTGGGCCTGCTGGCCAGCGGCTGCCGCAGCGTCAGCCTGCAGGACGGAGTGGTGTACACCCCGGACACCCGCTACCGCGTCGGCCCCATCCCCGCCGATTGGCACCAGGTCAACCTCAAGGACAGCGACTTCTCCTGGGTGACCAGCCCGCCGGCCTACGCCTTCTGGGTCAACTCGACCTGCAAGGCGTACGAGGACGTGCCGCTAGTGGCCCTCAACCGGCAGCTCCTCATCGGCTTCACCGACGTCCAGAAGCTCGAGCAGCGCACGGACATGCTCGACGGCCGCGACGCACTGCTGTCGCACTACATCGCCAAGGTGGACGGGGTGGCGCGTGAGCTCGGGCTGGTGGTGGTGAAGAAGGACGGCTGCATCTACGACTTCGCTTACGTCGCGCCGGTGGGCCGCTACCCGGACCGGCTGGGGCAATTCCAGGCCCTCGTTGCCGGCTTTCAGACGGAGCCGCAGAAGTGAGCACGGGGCCGACGGTGTCGCGGCCGGACGAGCGCGAGTCCATCGCCGGCCTGGTGGGCGAGCAGCTGGAGCAGCTGCTGCCGTTCCGGCATCGGGCCAGGAATGCCCTGGACGCCCTCGGGGGTTGCTTCCTGCTCGCCGCCCGGGCGTTGGCGCGGGGCTTCCGGCCCCCCGTGGACCTCGGGGCCCTGCTGTACCAGGTGGAGTCGCTGGGCGTGCGCTCGCTCTCCATCGCCAGCTTCACCGCCGTCTTCGCCGGCCTCGTCATCTGCCTGCAATTCGGCTTCTTCCTCGGTCGCTTCGGGGTCGGCCACACCGTCGGCAAGGTGGCGGTGCTGACCATCTTCCGCGAGCTGGGGCCGGTGCTGACCGCGCTCACCGTCGGGAGCCGCATCGGCTCGGGCATCGCCGCCGAGCTGGGCTCGATGAATGTCACCGAGCAGCTGGACGCTATCCGTGCCCTCGGCGCCGACCCGGTGAAGAAGCTGGTCTCTCCGCGTATTTGGGCCTGCATCATCGTCCTGCCGCTGCTGACCGTGCTGGCGGACGTGGCCGGGATGGTCGCCGGCGCGGGCGTGGTGAATTTCGAGTACCACATCCCCCTGGTGCAGTTTTACGAGTCGGCGCTGGACACGGTGAACCTGAAGGACTTCTTCAGCGGCGTGGGCAAGGCCGTGGTCTTCGGGGCCATCGTCGGCGCGGTGGGCTGTTACCAGGGCTTCCAGGTGCGGGGCGGGACGGAGGGCGTAGGCCGGGCCACCACCGAGACGGTGGCGGTGGCCTCGGTGGCGGTGCTGGTGGCGGACTTCTTCCTCACCAAGCTGCTGCTCCTGGTGCTGACGTGAGTGAGGGCGGAGACATCATCCGCTTCCGGGAACTGAAGAAGGCCTTCGGGCCGAAGGTCGTCTTCGATGGCCTGAACTTGGGCGTGCGGCCCCGGGAGACGCTGACGGTCATTGGCGGCTCCGGAACCGGGAAGAGCGTGCTCCTCAAGTCCCTTATCGGGCTCTTGCACCCGGACGCGGGCGGCATCGACTTCAAGGGCCAGGAGATTACGTACTACTCCGAACGGCAGTTTCTCGACGTCCGCCGGCAGGTGGCGTACGTCTTCCAGGGCTCCGCGCTCTTCGACTCGCTCACCGTGGGAGAGAACATTGCCTACCCGTTGCGCGAGCACTTCCCGAAGATGGACCGTCGCGAGCTGGCGGAGCGCGTGGCGCGGACGCTCAAGATGGTGAACCTGCCAGGCATCGAGGGGATGTACCCGGCGGACCTCTCCGGCGGCATGAAGAAGCGGGTGGGACTGGCGCGGGCCATCACCACCGAGCCTGAAGTCATCCTGTGGGATGAGCCGACCACTGGCCTCGACCCCATCAGCACCCGCATCATCGAGGACCTCATCCTGCGCATGAAGGCCGAGCTTGGCTGCACCTCCATCGTCGTCACCCACGACATGCCCTCGGCGTACTACGTGTCAGACCGGATGGCCCTCATCGCCAACCGGAAAATCGTCCAGGTCGGGACGGTGGACGAGATGCAGCACAGCCGGAACAGCGACGTGCGCGCGTTTCTCGACGCACGCTTGCCGCGCGCGGAAAGCCGGGGAGTGGGGGCATGACGCAGCAGACGGCAGAGAAGAAGGAGCGCCGCACCATCGTCCGGGCCGGCGTCTTCGTGGCGCTGGCCCTCGCCTTGCTGGCGGTGGTGGTGCTGCTCATCGGCAAGGCCAACCGTGTCTTCGAACGGCAGGTCAGCTACCACATGTATTTCGAGAACGTGGAAGGGCTGAAGACCGACTCGCCGGTGTGGGTCGGAGGCCTCGAGGTCGGCCGGGTGAGCGCCATCGATTTCCTCTCCGACGTCGAGGACCGGCGCATCGACGTAAAGGTGGAGCTGGCCAGGCGCTTCGCCAGCCGCATCCGGGCGGACTCGGTGGCCCGCATCAGCGGGCGCGGCGTCCTCGGCGACAAGGCCATCGACATTTCGATGGGGTCTGCCAAGGCCGCGCCCATCCCGCCCGGCGGGGAGATTCCGAGCGGCCCCTCGGGGGACCTCACCGCGCTGCTCAAGAATGGCGGCGAGGTGCTGGAGAATGCGGTGCAGATTACGAAGGACCTGCGCCGGGCGGTCAGCGCCTACTCGGACCCGGCCCTCAAGGACGACATCGCGGCCACGCTGTCGTCCTTCCGGGGCATCTTCGGCCGGGTGGAGAAAGGCCCCGGCACGCTGCACGCGCTCATCTACGACAAGCAGACTGCCGATGACACCCGTGCCCTCGTCGGCCGCCTGTCCTCCGTCGCCGTGCGGGTGGACCACGCGGTGAACGAGGTGGATGACCTCCTCGAGGCGGCACGCAAGGGCCCCGGCGCGCTGCACGCGCTGTTTTACGACGCGCAAGGGGGCAAGGCGGTGGGGGAACTCGGGCAGGCCGCCGCGGAGCTGAGCACCCTGCTTCACGACGCCCGCACCAGCCCTGATGGCGCCATCCACCAACTGGTGTACGGCGACGGCAAGCACCTCATGGACAACCTGGCGGGCGTCGCCGCCGACTTGAAGGCCATCACCGGCACCATCCGAAGCGGGGAGGGGACCCTCGGGGCGCTGGTGAACGACCCGAGCGTCTACGACGACTTACGCACCATCCTCGGCAACATCAAGCGCAACTACATCCTCAAGCAACTGGTGCGGATGACGCTGACCAACGGGGGCGAGGCGCAGAAGGCCGGCCAGCCGGTGGGAGGTTCAGCCCCGCCGCCCCCCGCCCCGGCCGGACCGTCGCCATGAAGCCGGTGTCGTTCGGCCGGGCCCTCGGCCTCGGCGCCTACACCGCCTTCTCCCGCGCCGCACCACCCGTGCTGCTGGCCTTGGCCGCAACCGCGGTGACGCTGTGCGTCAG
>JADGRA010000004.1 GCA_017881265.1 Myxococcaceae bacterium
AGGACCGGGTTGGAGGCACCTCTGGTGTACCAGTTGTCACGCCAGTGGCATCGCTGGGTAGCCATGTGCCGATTGGATAACCGCTGAAAGCATCTAAGCGGGAAACCGACCTCAAGAATAGGCATCCCCGTCGCAAGACGCTAAAGACCCGTTGAAGACCACAACGTTGATAGGCCAGGTGTGTAAGCGCGGCAACGCGTTAAGCTAACTGGTACTAATTGGTCGTGAGGCTTACTTTACCTCTGTTTCTTGCATGCTCCCCACGGGGAGTACGGGACTCGAGGTCAAGGTCGAGGCTCCACTTGGACAAATGTTGTCCGAGCGAGACGCCGATCGAGCACTTCTTGGCAAGAATTGAAATTTCCTACCCTTCGTATGCAGTAAAGCTTTTCCGGTGGCTACATCGGAGGGGTCCCACCCGTTCCCATCCCGAACACGGAAGTTAAGCCCTCCAGAGCCGATGGTACTCCGCGGGAAACCGCGCGGGAGAGTAGGTCGCTGCCGGATTTTTTTGACGTCTCGACGGCCGGTGTCCCTGTACAGGGACACCGGCCGTCTTTCTTGGGGGCCTGTCTTTGCTTGCGCGTCCTTGAGGGGTCACGGAAGCTTTCCTCCGCAGTCGTGAGGTTCCCTCGGGGGAGCGCCCATGTTCCGGCTCACCGTCGTCGCCGCAGTCCTGTTGGGCCTTGCCGGGTGCACCAACAAAATCCTCAGCGCCTTCGAAGCCAACGTCGAGGGCACCTGGGAAGGCACCAACTCCGTCACCCCCCAGGGCGGGCAGACCACCGCCGGGCCGGGCCGCTACGTCATCCTGCCGAGCAGCTCCACCACGGTACTGGTGACCAACTTCTGCAAGGACGGAAGCGGCCCGGTGGGGACTGGCGCCAGCACCACCGCCACCACCTTCACCCTCGGCAAGGTCCTCTGCCCGGCGGAGGCGCAAGGGGGCTGTGCTTCGGTGGTGAGCGCCATCACCGGAGGGACGGGGGCGGTCGACGGCGGGACCCTCACCTTGACCTTCCAAGGGACGGCGGCGGGCTGTAGCCAGACCAGCGCCTTCACCGGAGACTTCACTGGCGCAAGACAGCAATAGCAGTTCCGCCCTGCAGCCCGCGGCTGATGGGCCCGCTGGGACGCAGCCTCCGGCGGCCACGCCCCGCCGCCCACGCTGGCCCCTGTGGGCGATGCTCTTCGCCCTGCTGCTGGCCGCCGCCGCCGGGTCCTTTGCCCGCTGGCCGCTAGCGTGCCTGACGGCCCTAACCCGGGCGCAACTTGCGCTCGCGGGCGTTCACAGTCGTTTGCGGCTTCTGGACGGGGTGCAGACGCACTACCTCGAAGGGGGAAGGGGCCAGCCCGTCGTGCTCGTCCACGGGCTCGGCGGGCAGGCCCTGGACTGGGCACCGCTTCTTCAGGACTTGGTGCGCGCGGGCTACCACGTTTACGCCCTGGACCTGCCCGGGTTTGGCAGAAGCGACCGGCCTGCGGACCGCACTTACTCCGTGCGCGAGCAGGCGGCCTTCGTCGAGTCCTTCCTCCGGGCGCTGGGCCTGCAGCAGGTGGCGCTGGTGGGCATCTCCATGGGGGGATGGATTTCCGCCACCGTGGCCCTCGAGGAACCTCTCCGCGTGGAGCGCCTCGTCCTGCTGGACAGCGCCGGCTTTCCCTTCAAACTGAGTTTCGACCCGGAACTGTTTGCCCCCCGGACACCGGCACAGGTGGATGCCCTGCTGGCGCTCCTCATGCCCCGGCCCGAGCCCATTCCCGCCTTCCTGAAGGAAGACGTCGTCCGGCACGTGAGCGAGCGCCGCTGGGTGATTGAACGGGCCCTGGTTTCCATGCGGGACGGAGCCGACCTCCTGGACCAGAGGCTGTCCGCCCTGAAGCAGCCCCTGCTGCTCATCTGGGGCAAACAGGATGCGATGACGCCGCTCTCCTTGGGCGAGGCGATGCACCGTGCCGTCCCCGGGTCGGTGCTGGAGGTGTACGACGGGTGCGGGCACATCGCGGCGATGACGTGCGTGGAACGGATTCGGCCGCGGTTGGTGGATTTTATGGCGGGGAAGGGCCCGCAAGCGGGCGCCACGGTCGAGGTACCGCAGAGGTGAGCTCCAGCCCGCCCGCACCGCCGCCGTGGCCGCAGGCCTCGGGACGGGCAGGGCGTCTTTCCTCCTGGGGAAAGAGCGCCGGTCCGAGGGGATGGTGGAGCCTGGTCGGAGCGGGATGGCTCCTCCTGGGCCCGGTGCGCGCCGCCCACGCTCAGTCGCAGAGCCAGGAGATGGATGAGCTCAAGGTGAAAGTCGAGCAGATGGAAAGAGTGCTGGCCGAGCAGGCCAAGCAAATCGAGGCGCTGAAGACGCAGCGCACGGCGCCCGCTGCGACCGACGCGGGGGTAGCCTTGGGCGCGGCCGTCTTCGAGGAGGAACGGCCCGAAACCTTCATCGTCGACAAACAGGCACCGACGCCGAAGCAGAAGCTGGCCCCGCGCCCAGACAATGCGCCGCTGACAACCACGCTACCGGGATTCTGGGCCATTCCCGGCACGGGCATGTTGGTGCGCCTTGGCGGAGATGCCATCGGGGTCTTCCTGGTGACGTCGAAGCTGATGGGAGCGACGGAGTGGTTCGTCACGTCCTCCATCCCGGTGAGCGGACAGCCCTATTTCGACAGCCCTTTCCAGTTCTCGGGCACGGCGAACCAATCAGACCTCAACTTCGAATTTCGCATGCCGACGCCCGCGGGGATTCTGCGCGTCGTCTACCGAAACGACTTCGCCCAGCCCGATTCGCCTGCCTTCAAATACGACTTGAAGGAGTTCTACGTGCAGGCGGCGAACTTCCTCGTCGGGGTGACGGAGACCGTCTTCGCGGATCCCGATGCCCAGCCTTCGACGCTGGACTACGAAGGAACCAACTCGGAGGTTTCTTACCGCCACTTCCAGGTGCGCTACGTCTTGAGGCTCGCGCGCTCGGGCCATGCCGACTTATTGCTCAACGTCGCGCTGGAGAATCCGGCGTCCCAGATTCCGGCCAGTGCCGGGACGCCTCGCAGCGTCGCCCCGGACGGGACGGCCTCGTTGCGCCTCGAAGGACGACTCGGACACATCCAACTGGCGACCGTGCTCCGAGGCATCGGGAGCCAAACGTCGAGTGGACAGAGCCAGACCGTCATGGGCTGGGGCCTGAGCATCAGCAGCAACCTCAACCTCTGGGGCGGTGACTTCCTCTCCTTCCAAGTCGCGGGAGGGCAGGGCGTCGCGGCCTATTTCGACGACACGGGTGGGCTCGGCCTGGACGCGGCGCAAAACACAGCGGGGCAGCTCACGGCCCTTCCCCTCTTCGGGGCCTTTGTGGGCATCACCCACCAATGGGCAGCGCAATGGAACTCGACCGCCAGTTACGGGTACCTCGTCATGGACACCGTGCCTTACGCCGCCTCGGTGGGGAGTGCTGGGTTTCGTAGGTCCCAGTACGCCTCCCTGAACCTCGTCTTCACGCCTTCCAAGCGCTTCCTCCTCGGCGTCGAAGGCCTCTGGGGCTACAACCAAACGGTGACTGGCGCCTCGGGGCAGGCCTGGCGCGGGCAAACGAACTTTCAATTCACCTTCTAGAGTAGTGGCCGCCCGGGGGGGAACTGCCGCCCCCGGCGCGGCGGCTGAAGAGCCCCAAGGGACGCGGGGAAGCCCCGTGAGGAAGGGCACTGGAGATGAAGACGTTTCCTGCACCAACTGGACAGGGTGGTAGCCTCACGCCCGGGAATGGGACCAGAGAGGACCTCGCTCTGCGCGGAGCCCCGGGCGTTCCCCGGTGAGGGCCGCTGGTGGAGCCACTCCCGTCCCCGCGTTCGACTGGCCTGTCTTGCGTCGTTCCTTGGCGGCCTTCTTGCGGCGAGCGCCGCCCATGCCGAGAAGACGGACGTCGTGGTCCTCGGCAACGGGGACCGCTTCACCGGCGAGATTAAGGGTATGAGCCGCGGCCAGCTCGACTTCAAGACGGACGATGCCGGCCGGCTGTCCATCGAATGGATTAAGATTGCGCGCCTGACCAGTACGCACTCGTTCGAGGTGGAGCTCGCGACGGGCAAGAAGTACTACGGCACGCTCCAGTCGCCGCAGGAGTACGACTTGCAGGTCGGTCCGGAGAAGACCGACGGGTGCCCGATGGTCGAGGTCATCACCGTCACGCCGATGGACGAGTTTTTCTGGGCAAAGGTGAAGGCCTATCTCGACCTCGGCTTCACCTTGGCCAAGTCGAACAGTTCCACGACGCTGTCGGGTGACGGAGAGATTGCCTACCGCGGGCAGCACTTCGGTGGCGCCTTCGACTTCAACACCTATTGGCAAAGGGACAAAAACTCGACCGCCGTTGGCCAGCTCTCAATGAATCTCACGGGGACGTATTATTTTCCAAAATTACGCCTTCAGCTTCAGCTCGGGTACGACCACAACGACGAGCTGGACCTGATTTACCGGGTCGACCTCGGTGCTGGCGTTGCCTATCCCGTCGTCCGCAACAAGTGGAATGAGCTCTGGCTCTCTACAGGGCTCGTCGCCGCTCAGGAAAAGTACACGACCGGTGAGCCAAACGTGAACATCGCTGCGTACGTGGGCGAGGACTGGGAGGCATTCATCTATGACAGTCCGAAACTATCGGCGGGCATCTCGACGCAAATCATTCCCGTCCTCAGCGAGCTGTGGCGGACGCGCGGGAACTTCACCGCCAAGGTGAAGTATGAGGTCTTTTACAACTTTTTTGTGGGCTGTAACTTCTCGTTCACCTTTGACACCAAGCCACCGGACCCGGCCGCCTCGAAAACCGACTACCTGCTGTCCATCACCATCGGCTGGTCTTACCGGCAGTAACCTGGGCGACGCGATTTCGCCTGAAAGCCAACTTCTGCTCGAACGATGAGACCCATTCCATCGACCGCTGCAGCCGTGCATGCTCGGCCGCGGTAACGCCAGGAGGGAACGGAGATGGGCAAGCGTGTTGGTGTTTTGGGCTCTGGCCAGGTTGGGCAGGTTCTAGCGGCCGGCTTCAGGAAGCACGGCTACGAGGTCAAGGTGGGAAGTCGCGAGCCAGCGAAACTGAGGGACTTTGCCGTCCGGGAGAACGTGGAGACGGGGACCTTCGCAGAAGCGGCCGCATTTGGCGCCATTCTGGTTCTTGCCGTGCATGGGAAGGCCGCCCCCGAGGTTCTCCAGCTGGCCGGCGCGCCCAACTTGGCAGGAAAGGTGGTTATCGACGCGACCAACCCGATTGGGGAAGAGCCCGCTCAGCATGGCGTGCTTCGGTTCTTCACCGGCCCGAACGACTCACTGATGGAGCGTTCCCAGGCGGCGTTTCCGCAGGCGCGATTTGTGAAGGCGTGGAACTCCGTCGGCGCAGCGTTCATGGTGAACCCGAGTTTCCCGGGGGGCCCACCCACCATGTTCATCTGCGGCAACGAGCCCGCCGCGAAAGGGGACGTGGCAGAGATTCTCGGACAATTCGGATGGAGCAGCGAAGACATGGGGCTGGTCGAGTCGGCTCGCGCCATCGAACCCCTCTGCCAGCTCTGGTGTGCCCCTGGACTCCTCCGCGGCCAGTGGAGCCACGCCTTCAAGCTCCTTAAGTCCTCCGGCGCGCCCTGAGTCGCCCGGGTGGACGCCCCCGGGTTGTGCGGCCGAGTCCGCCCCAAAGCCCAGACTTCAGACGCTGCAGCCGACCGTGAACGCCCCACGCTTAAACTGTATGCAAACCCGGAGGGTTGGGCGCGGACCGCCATCCTCAACGTGGCCGGGTCCGGAAAGTTCTCCAGCGACCGGGCCATCGCCGAATACGCTTCCCACCTCTGGGACTTGAAGCCCTGCCCGGTGACGTGACGGCCGCACCCGAGGGACCCATGGCGGAGATGAGCCCACTCGCCGGCAAGCCGGCCGACGCATCCATCCTGGTGAACGTTCCCCGCCTGGTGACGGCCTACTACACCGATCGGCCGGACCCCTCGGTGCCCGCCCAGCGGGTCGCTTTTGGGACGTCGGGCCATCGCGGCAGCTCCCTCGACACCGCTTTCAACGAGGGGCACATCCTGGCCATCACCCAGGCCATCTGCCTCTACCGCATGCACAAGGGCATCGACGGACCGGTATTTGTCGGTATCGACACCCATGCGCTGTCCGAGCCTGCCTTCGCCAGCGCCCTCGAGGTCCTGGCCGCCAACGGCGTGGACGTGATGGTCGATGCGGTCGGTGGCTATACGCCCACGCCGGTCATCTCGCACGCCGTGCTGGGCTACAACCGAGGCCGAACGCGTGGGCTGGCCGATGGCATCGTCATCACCCCCTCCCACAATCCGCCACGCTACGGGGGCTTCAAGTACAACCCGCCCCACGGCGGGCCGGCGGATGGCGAGGTCACCAGCTGGATTGAGCAGCGGGCGAATGCCTTCCTTGCCGACGGGCTGCAGGAAGTCCGGCGGATTCCGTTCGACCGCGCCCGCAGCGCGGCCACGACGCATCCCTACGATTACCTCGACGGCTACGTCGGGGACCTGTCCTCCGTCATCGACCTCGAGGTGGTCCGTCAGGCGGACGTCAAGATGGGGGTCGACCCCCTGGGCGGCGCCAGCGTGGGCTACTGGGGAGCCATCGCCGAGCGGTACCGTCTCAACCTGGAGGTGGTGAACCGGGTGGTCGACCCCACCTTCCGCTTCATGAGTGTGGACTGGGATGGACAAATCCGGATGGACCCGTCCTCCCCCTCCGCCATGGCCCGGATGGTCGAGCTGAAGGACAGATTTGACGTCGCCTTCGCCTGCGACACCGATGCGGACCGACACGGTGTTGTCAGCCGTAGCCGCGGCCTGCTGGAGCCGAACCACTACCTCTCGGCGGCCATTGCCTACCTGTATGCGAACCGTCCGGCCTGGGGAAAGTCCGTGGCCGTCGGCAAGACGGTGGTGAGCAGCAGCATGATTGACCGGGTCACAGCGCGCTTGGGCCGAAGGCTGTTCGAGGTGCCGGTCGGCTTCAAGTGGTTTGTCGCCGGGCTGGTGGATGGCACGCTCGGCTTTGGCGGCGAGGAGAGCTCGGGGGCCACCTTCCTTCGCCGGGACGGGTCGGTCTGGACCACTGACAAGGACGGCATAGTCCCCGACCTGCTCGCGGCGGAGATGACGGCACGAACCGGGAAAGACCCGGGAGAACAATTCGCCGCACTCACCGCGGAACTCGGCACGCCGTATTCCACCCGCATCGACGCGCCGGCCACGCCGGAGCAGAAGCGTCGGCTCCAGGCGCTCTCGCCCGAGGCCGTGGCCGCCGAGGCGCTGGCGGGCGAGCCCATCACTGCGAAGCTGACGAACGCTCCCGGCAACGGGGCTCCCATCGGGGGACTCAAGGTGTCCACCGCCAGCGGCTGGTTCGCGGCCCGTCCCTCGGGGACGGAGAACATCTACAAGGTGTATGCCGAGAGCTTCAAAAGTCCGGCCCATCTCGAGGCGCTGGTGGAGGAAGCCCAGCGGATTGTGCACGCAGCCCTCGAGCGACCTTGAACGGGACGCGCCATGCCTGCCGCTAAGCCAGTCGTCTTTCTGGTGGATGTGGACAACACGCTTCTCGACAACGACCGCGTCCAGGTGGACCTCAAGGAGCATCTGGTCGAGAACTTCGGTGTGGCGTGCCGTGACCGCTACTGGGCCATTCTCGAGCAGCTGTTGGTGGAGCTCGGCTACCGGGACTACCTGGGGGCACTGCAGCGCTACCGCGTGGAGCATCCCCAGGACATTGGACTGCTCAGCATGTCGTCCTGGATGGTGGATTACCCCTTCGCCGAGCGGCTGTTCCCGGCGGCGCTCACCGTGCTGGAGCGCCTGCGAGGCTTCGGCGACACAGTCGTTCTCTCCGATGGAGATGTCGTCTTTCAGCCGCGCAAAGTCGAGCGGGCGGGCATCGCCGAGGCGGTGGGCGGCAACGTCCTCATTTACATTCACAAGGAGCAGGAGCTGGAAGACGTCGCGCGGCGCTACCCGGCACGCCACTATGTCCTGGTGGACGACAAGCCCCGGATTCTTTCCTCGGTGAAGGGGGTATGGGGCAGCCGTGTGACGACAGTCTTCGTGCGTCAGGGGCAGTACGCGCACGATGCCGCCGCGGTTGCGGCCGCCCCGAGACCGGATGTAACCGTCGAGCACATCCGCGACTTACTGGGGTATGACGTTTCCGCGTTGCTGGAGGGCGGCCGTTCGATGGGCGCCGTGTCTGCAGGAACTCTCACCCGAGGGGACACCATGAAGGCGACGACGACGCTTCACGAGCTGGGTCAGAGTCTCTGGCTCGACAACATCACCCGCAGCCTTCTCTCCTCGGGCACGCTTCGTCGCTACATCGGGGAACTGTCCGTCACCGGACTGACCTCCAACCCGACAATCTTCGACCACGCCATCAGCAAGAGCGCGGACTACGACACCGCCATCCAGGCGAAAATCAGCGAGGGCAAGTCGGGCGAAGGGCTCTTCTTCGAACTCGCCATCGAGGACCTCCGACAGGCTGCTGACCTCTTCCGCGGCGTTCACGAGCGGACAGACGGCGTCGACGGCTGGGTGTCGCTCGAGGTGTCGCCCAAGCTGGCCTACGACACGGCCAGCACGCTGGCCGCCGCCAAGGAGCTGCACGCCCGGGCCGCCCGGAAGAATCTCCTTATCAAGATTCCGGGGACGCCCGAGGGGCTCCCGGCCATCGAGGAGGCGATTTTTGCCGGCATCCCGGTCAACGTGACGCTCCTCTTCTCCCGCGAGCACTACGTGGCGGCGGCGGATGCCTACATGCGGGGCATCGAGCGGCGCATTGCCGCGGGGCTTTCGGTCAACGTGGGCTCGGTGGCCTCGGTCTTCATCAGCCGGTGGGACGCGGCCGTGGCCGGCAAGGTGCCGGAGCCGCTGAAGAATCAGCTCGGCCTCGCCATCGCCCTGCGCACGTACGTGGCGTACCGCCAGATGCTGGACAGCCCGCGGTGGCAACGGGCGTACAACGCCGGAGCCCGACCGCAGCGGCTCCTGTGGGCGAGCACCGGGACGAAGGACCCCAAGGCCTCCGACATCCTCTACGTCAAAGGGCTGGCGGCGCCCTTCACCGTCAACACCATGCCGGAGGGCACCCTGAAGGCGTTCGCCGACCACGGGGAGGTCGGCGACGCAGTGCCAGCCGATGGCGGCGACTGCGAGGCCGTCTTGGGCCAGTTCGCTCAGGCGGGTGTGGATGTGCAGAAGCTGGCCGCGACACTGCAGGACGAAGGGGCCAAGGCCTTCGTCGCCTCCTGGACCGAGTTGATGGCCGTCATCGAATCCAAGAGCGCGAGTATGGAGAAGAAGGCAAGCTAGGCACAGGAACCCTGCAGCTCCGGAGCGAGGGGAAGGACAGACCATGGCTGGCGAGCAGACGATGAAGCGGCTCCCTCCAGTGCGGCAGCGCCCGGCCTGGGCTGCCTTGGAAGCTCACTACCGGAAGGTTTCGGGCCTGCACCTGCGGGACCTCTTCGCGGCGGACCCGGCGCGGGGCGAGCGTCTGGCCGTCGAGGCAGCCGGCATCTACCTCGACTACTCGAAGAACCGAATCACCGAGGAAACCCTCAAGCTGCTGGTGCAGCTGGCAGAGCAGTCGGACTTGCGCGGGCGCATCGACGCGATGTTTCGCGGCGACAAAATCAACGTCACCGAGAAGCGGGCCGTGCTGCACGTTGCCCTGCGGGCGCCGCGAAGCGCGTCCATCCGGGTGGATGGCGAGGACGTGGTGCCCGCGGTGCACCAGGTCCTCGACCGGATGTCGGCCTTCGCCGAGCGCGTCCGCGGCGGCGCCTGGAGAGGCCACACCGGCAAGCAAATCCGCAACATCGTCAACATCGGCATCGGAGGGTCCGACCTGGGGCCGGTGATGGCCTATGAGGCGCTCAAGCACTGCAGCGAGCGCACGATGACGTTCCGCTTCGTCTCCAACGTGGACGGAACGGACTTCGTCGAGGCGACGCGGGACCTGGAGCCGGCCCACACGCTGTTCATCATCTCGTCCAAGACATTCACCACCCTGGAGACGATGACCAACGCGCACGATGCGCGGACCTGGCTTTTGACCGGCCTCGGCGGTGACATGAAGGCGGTACCCAAGCACTTCGTCGCGGTGTCCACCAATGCCGAGAAGGTGAAGGAGTTCGGCATCGACCCGGCCAACATGTTTGGCTTCTGGGACTGGGTGGGTGGGCGCTACTCGATGGACTCGGCCATCGGGCTGTCCACCATGCTGGCCATCGGCCCGGATGGATTCCAGGCCATGCTCGACGGCTTTCGCCAGGTGGACGAGCACTTCCGCGCGGCCCCCTTCGAGCGAAACCTCCCGGTCCTGATGGGCCTGTTGTCGGTCTGGTACTGCGACTTCTTCGGCGCGCAGACGGTGGCCGTGCTGCCCTATGAGCAGTACCTCAAGCGCTTCCCGGCCTACCTCCAGCAACTGACGATGGAGAGCAACGGCAAGCACGTCACCCTGGAGGGCGAGCGCGTCGACGTGGACACCGGCCCTATCTACTGGGGTGAGCCGGGAACCAATGGCCAGCATTCCTTCTACCAGCTGATTCATCAGGGAACCCGCCTCATCCCCGCGGACTTCATCGCCTTCGTGCATTCCCTCAACCCGCTGGGGCGGCACCACGACATGCTGCTCGCCAACGTGCTGGCCCAGACCGAGGCGTTGGCCTTCGGCAAGACGGCCGAGGAAGTGAAAGCCGAGGGCACCCCGGACTGGCTGGTCCCCCACCGCGTCTTCGAGGGCAACCGCCCGTCCAACACGCTGCTGCTCGACAGCCTCACTCCCCGTGCCCTTGGCAAGCTGGTCGCGCTGTACGAGCACAACGTCTTCACCCAAGGCGTCATCTGGAACATCGACTCGTTCGACCAGTGGGGCGTGGAGCTCGGCAAGGTTCTCGCCCAGCGCATCATCCCGGAGCTGGAGAGCAAGGAGGAGCCGAAGCTCGGGCATGACAGCTCGACCAACACGCTCATTCGCCGCTACCGGAAGCTCAAGGGCGCGGCTTCATGATTCGTGGTTACGAGCAGCCCCTCTACATCCTTCCGTTCGACCACCGGGAGACCTTCGAGACGAAGATGTTCGGCTGGCACGGGACGCTCAACCCGGCACAGACCGCGGAAATCGCTGCCGCGAAGCAGGTCATCTACGAGGGGTTTCAGCGCGCCGTCGCGGCCGGGGTGCCCAGGACGAAGGCCGGCATTCTGGTGGATGAACAATTCGGCGCTGCCATCCTGACGGACGCGGCAGCGAAGGGCTACAGCATCGGCTGTCCTGTCGAGAAGAGCGGGCAGGAGGAATTCGACTTCCAGTACGGCGAGGACTTCGCGCGCCACATCGAGACCTTTCACCCGACATTCTGCAAGGTGCTCGTCCGCTACAACGTGGAGGGCGATGGCGCGGTCAATCGCGTTCAGGCCGCGCGGTTGGCCCGGTTGAGCGCCTACCTCAGCTCGAAGCACGCGAGCCGCTTCATGTTCGAGCTTCTGGTCCCGGCGACGCCGTCACAGCTCGCGCGCTTGCAAGGCGACCTCCAGGCCTACGACCGCCAGCTTCGCCCGGGGTTGATGGTTCGCGCCATCGAAGAGCTCCAGGCCGGCGGCGTGGAGCCAGACGTGTGGAAGCTGGAAGGCCTCGACCGCCGCGAGGACTGCCTGCAGCTGGTGAGCACCGCCCGGCGGGGTGGTCGGAGCCGGGTGGGGTGCATCCTCCTCGGCCACGGCGAGGACGAGCAGAAAGTGCGGGAGTGGCTTTCCACTGCCGCCGGCGTCCCTGGCTTCATTGGCTTTGCGGTGGGGCGAACGTGCTTCTGGGAGCCCCTGGTCCAGCTCCGGGCGAAGAAGACGTCGCGCGAGGCCGCAGTGGCCGAGATTGCGCGCCGCTACCGGGAATTCGTCGACGTCTTCGGGCAGGCACAGGCGGGCCGGTGAGGGCGCGCTGTCGTCGCCTACCTTTGTGTGGTCACTAGAGGGAACACGTCATGCAAATTGGGATGATTGGACTTGGTCGGATGGGCGCCAACATGGTGCGGCGCCTCCTCAAGGCGGGCCATGAGTGCGTCGTCTTCGACATGTCGCCGAAGGCGGTCGAGGACCTGGCGAAGGAGAAGGCCACCGGGGCCTCCTCGCTGCAGGACCTGGCGAAGAAGCTCAAGAAGCCGCGGGCGGTGTGGATGATGGTGCCGGCGGGGGTGGTGGACAAGACGCTCTCGGACTTGCTTCCCTTTCTCGAGAAGGACGACATCCTCATCGACGGCGGCAACTCCTACTACGTCGACGACATCCGCCGGGCGAAGCAGCTGTCGGCGAAGGGCATCCACTACGTCGACGTGGGCACGAGCGGCGGCGTCTGGGGCCTCGAACGTGGCTATTGCCAGATGATTGGCGGCGAGGACGCCGTGGTGAAGCACCTGGACCCGGTGTTCGCGACCCTGGCGCCCGAGATGGCCTCGGCGCCTCGCACTCCGGGACGGGACAAGGTCCAGGGGGGCACCGCGGAGCATGGCTACCTGCACTGCGGACCTAGCGGTGCCGGGCATTTCGTGAAGATGGTCCACAACGGCATCGAGTACGGCCTGATGGCTGCCTATGCCGAGGGCTTGAACATCCTCCGCGGGGCGAACGCCGGGAAACGGACACACGCCGTCGACGCCGAGACGACGCCGCTGCGGGACCCGGAGCACTACCAGTACGACCTCAACCTCGCCGACGTGACCGAGGTGTGGCGTCGCGGCAGCGTCATCGGTTCCTGGCTGCTGGACCTGACCGCCCAGGTCTTCCTGAAGGACCCGGAGCTCAAGGCCTTCGCGGGGCGGGTGTCGGACTCCGGCGAAGGCCGCTGGACCATCCACGCCGCCATCGACGAGGGCGTTCCCACGCCGGTCCTCACCTCGGCGCTCTACGAGAGGTTCTCCTCGCGCGGGGAAGGGGACTTCGCGAACCAGATTCTCTCCGCCCAGCGCTGGGCCTTCGGCGGTCATGAGGAGAAGAAGCCATGAGTGCCGCCCCCGCCGACGCGCTGGTCGTCTTCGGCGCGACGGGCGACCTCGCCTATAAGCAGATTTTTCCCGCCCTGCAGAGCATGGTGCGGCGGGGCGTGCTGGAGGTGCCAGTCATCGGGGTTGCCAAGAGCGGCTGGAGGCTGAGCGACTTTCAGGCGCGGGCGCGGGACAGCGTGGAGAAACACGGCGGCCTCGACCAGGCCGCCTTCGCCAAGCTTCTCACGCTGCTCAGGTACATCGACGGTGACTACGCCGACCCGGCCGTCTTCGACACCCTTCGCAAGGAATTGGCCAGCGCTCAGCGGCCAGTCCACTACCTGGCCGTTCCCCAGGGGCTGTTCCCTCTGGTGGCCAAGCAGCTCGCCCGCTCCGGCTGCGCCAAGGGCGCCCGGCTGGTGGTGGAGAAGCCCTTCGGGAGCGACGGCGCGTCGGCGCGGCAGCTCAACACGACGCTGCACGAATTCTTCGCGGAGAAGGACCTCTTCCGCATCGACCACTACCTCGGGAAGGCGACGGTGCAGAACCTCGTCTTCTTCCGGTTCGCCAACAGCTTTCTCGAGCCCATCTGGAACCGCAACTACGTCGAGAGCGTGCAGATTACGATGGCCGAGAGTTTCGGCGTCCAGGGCCGCGGCAGCTTCTACGACAAGGCCGGAGCCATCCGCGACGTGTTGCAGAACCACCTGTTGCAGGTGGTCTCCAACGTGGCCATGGAGCCACCACCGCAGACGAAGGACTTCGAGACGTTCCGCACCGAGAAGGTGAAGGTGCTCAAGGGCATCCCCGGCATTCGCGCGACGGAGATGGTCCGCGGGCAGTTCCGAGGCTACCGGAAGGAGCCCGGCGTGGCGCCGGACTCGACGGTGGAAACCTTCGTCGCCCTTCGCCTCCACCTCAACTCGTGGCGCTGGCAGGAGGTGCCCTTCTACATCCGCACCGGTAAGTGTCTGCCGGTCACACGCACCGAGGTGGTGGCCCGGCTGCGCGCGCCCCCGTCCCTGGTGGAGGGGATTGCCGTCCCGCCCAACCACGTGCGCTTCCGGCTGAGCCCGGACTTCGTCATCGCCCTGGGCGCGCTCATCAAAGCGCCCGGCGAGAAGCTGGAGGGCGAGGAAGTGGAGCTCGAACTGGCACACACCCGGGCGGGTGACCTCGCCCCGTACGAGGAGCTTCTCGGCGACGCGATGGAAGGCGAAGCGACTCGCTTCGCCCGTGAGGACTACGTCGAGGAGGCCTGGCGGATTGTGGACCCGGCCATCCAGGCGGGTACGCCCATCTTCGAGTACGAGCCCGGGACGTGGGGCCCGAAAGAGGCCGAGGCGATGGTGCCCGGTGGCTGGTTCGTCGCGGAGAGCTAGGAGGATAGGCCATGCAGGAGCTGTGGCTCGTCCGGCACGGAGAGACGGCGTGGAGTCTGAGCGGCCAGCACACGGGCCGCACCGACATCCCGCTCACTCCCCGGGGGGAACAGCAGGCGGAGCTGCTCGGGCGCCGGCTGATGAAGAAGCGCTTCGCCCAGGTCCTCACCAGCCCACTGCGCCGGGCCCGGGAGACGTGCCGCCTCTCGGGTCACGGGGCGGAGGCCATCCCGGACGACGACCTCATGGAATGGGACTATGGCGCCTACGAAGGGCGGACGAGCGCCGACATCCGCAAGGAGGTGCCGGACTGGTCCATCTGGAGTGCCGGTCCGCTGGGTGGCGAGACGGCGGACGAGGTGGGGGTCCGGGCCGACCGCGTCATTGCTCGGGCGTCTGCCGCCGCGGGCGACGTCGCGCTCTATGGGCACGGGCACATCCTGCGCATCCTGGCGGCGCGCTGGCTCGGGCTGGCCGCCACCGGCGGCCGGTACCTCGGCCTCGACACCGCCTGCCTGTGCAAGCTCGGCTATGAGCGGGAGACGCGTGTCATCCGGGCGTGGAACGAGAGCTACGACTTGTTGGAGGTGCCATGAAGGTGGAGGTTTTTCCGGACGCCGACGCCGTCGCTCGCGCCGCGGCTGGCCTCATCGCCGCCGACGCCCGGGCGGCGGTGGCCGCCCGGGGCCGCTTCACGTTTGCCGTGAGCGGGGGCCACACGCCCTGGAAGATGCTCCGCCTGCTCGCCAAAGAGGACGTCCCCTGGAGTGGCCTGCACCTCTTCCAGGTGGACGAGCGGGTCGCGCCCCCTGGCGACCCGGACCGGAACCTCACCCACCTTCAGCAGAGCTTCCTCGGCACGGTGCCTCTCCCCGCGGCGCAGCTGCATGCCATGCCGGTGGAAGCACAGGACTTGACGGCGGCTGCGGCGCACTACGCCAGCAGCCTCACCGCGGTCGCCGGCTCGCCGCCGGTGCTCGACCTGGTGCACCTCGGGCTTGGCCCGGACGGGCACACCGCCTCGCTCGTCCCGGGAGACAAGTCGCTCGAGGTGACGGCGGCGGACGTCACCCTGGCCGGGCCCTACCAGGGCCGGCTGCGGATGACGCTCACCTTCCCGGCGCTCGACCGGGCGCGGAAGGTGCTCTGGCTGGTGACGGGGGCGGACAAGGTGGAGATGCTTCGCCGGCTCGAGGCGGGGGACCGCACCATCCCCGCAGGCCGCGTGCGCAGCGAGCGGGCGGTGCTGCTGGCCGACGTGGCGGCGGCAGGGACAGCGGCACCGTGACGCCCGTCCGGACCGGGCAGCAGCCGGCGCACACACTGGTCGCTGGCGAGCTCGAGGCCGTCTTCCTCCCAGGCCAAGGGATGCTGGGTGCCTCCCTGACGCTCGCCGGAGAGGAGCTGCTGGGCCGCGTCGAGAACCTGGAGTCCTCTGCCGCCAAGGGGGGCACCGCAGGCCTTCCTATGCTGTACCCCTGGGCCAACCGGCTGGCCGCGCCGGGGTACCGGGCGGCCGGCCGCGAGGTGACGCTCGACCTGCACTCGGCGCTGCTGCACCTGGATGAGCACGGCTTGCCCATCCACGGCGTGCCCTGGGCGCGACTGCCCTGGCAGGTGACGGCGGCGACCGGGGCGACGCTTCAGGCCCGGCTCGACTGGACCGAGGAAGCGTGGCTGGCGGTCTTCCCCTTTCGTCACCGCGTGGAGCTGTCGGTGGACCTGCGTCCGGACGGACTGTTGGTGGAGACGGCGGTGCGGGCGAACGCCGGGGACGCGGTGCCTGTCAGCTTCGGATTCCACCCGTACTTCTCGCTAGCCGGGAATGCCCGCGGCCGCTGGCGACTGCAGCTTCCGCCCATGCGCCGCCTGGCACTGGATGCGCAAGGCATCCCGACGGGCGTGGAGACGCCCTTCGCCGGCTGGGATGCGGCCCTCTCTGAGTCGTCCTTCGACGACGGCTTCGTGCTTGGCGGACAGACGGCAGCCTTCTGCCTGTCGGCGCCGGACCGGCGCCTCACGGTGGAGCTCCTCTCCGGCTACCCCTGTGCGCAGGTGTTCACGCCCCCGGACAAGCCCTACGTGGCGCTCGAGCCGATGACGGCCCCGACGAATGCCCTCAGTCGGGGGGACGGGCTGCGCCTCGTGCAGCCGGGTGGGGCCTTCCAGGCCTCCTTCCGAATTCACGTCGAGCGGCTGCACTGACGGCCCGCATGTGCCCGCGGCCGTCCGCGGGGAAACACTTGCGGAACGCACGGCGCCGGGGCGCTTGGGCGCTCGCTCGCGCATGTTACGGTCGCCGCCCATTCATGGCCTCCCTCCACGTCTTCGACGGACTCGTCGCACGGTGCCAAGGACTGCAGCGCGTGCCCTTCGCGGTGGTGGCTCCCACCACCGACGTCGCCCTCTCCGGTGCCTTCTCGGCGGCCAGCTCCGGGCTAATTGAGCCCATCCTGGTCGGCGACGAGAACCGCATCCGCGGCCTCGCTGCCGAGCTCGACATTGACCTGTCCAAGGTGCGTCTGGTGGACGCGCCGGATGAACTGGAGGCAGCCAACAGGGCAGTGGCGCTCTGCCGGGAGGGTTCGGCCCGGGGCCTCATGAAGGGCGCCTTGCACACCGACACGCTGATGCACGCCGTGCTCGACCCCAAAGGGGGCCTGAAGACGACGCGACGGGTGAGCCACGTCTTCGTCATCGACGCGCCCGCCTACCCGCGGCCGCTTCTGGTGACGGACGCGGCCATCAACATCTACCCGACGCTCGAAGAGAAGGTGGACATCCTGAAGAATGCCATTGAACTGGCCCACGCCCTGGGCATCCCGACGCCCAACGTCGCCATTCTCTCGGCCATCGAGACGGTGAGCCCGAAGATTGAGTCCACCGTGGACGCCGCGGCGCTCTGCAAGATGGCAGACCGCCGGCAAATTACCGGTGCCGTCCTCGACGGTCCGCTCGCCTTCGACACGGCGGTGAGCGCCGAGGCGGCGGCCATCAAGCAGCTGGTGTCTCCGGTAGCCGGCGTGGCGGACATCCTCCTCGTGCCGGACCTCGAATCCGGAAACATGCTGGCCAAGCAGCTGGAGTACCTGGGCGGCGCGGAACTCGCCGGCGTGGTGTTGGGCGCCCGCGTGCCGATTGTGCTGACCAGTCGCTCGGACTCCGCCCGCGCCCGGCTGGCCTCCTGCGCCGTGGCCGTGCTGCGGGCAGCGGCCGAGTAGGGGCGGGCCTTCCGTCCCCAGAAACAGCCCCCTGCGTTGGGCGGGTTGGAGGAAGCTCGGCCCCCGCCGGGGGCGGCTGGCCGTGCCAAGACTGGCCCCGAGGGGAAGGCCCGCAGATGCGCGACCGCCAAGCCAGCCCTCGTCCAACGCCGCGGCGACGTTCGTTCGCACCCCGGGAGCACGGCGCCTACGCGCAGCTGGGGTTTCCCATGCTGGCGGCGCTGGCTTCGGGGAAGCCAGGGCCAGCGTCGGTGCTGCTGGGCCTAGGCGCGTGGGCGCTCTTCTTCGCGGCCGAACCGGTGCAGGTGCTTCTCGGTCGCCGCGGGGCGCGGGCGCGCGCCGAGGAAGGCCCCACAGCGGCCGGGCGCCTCCTCCTCCTCGCAGGGGCCGCAGCCGTCCTGGGTGCAGCAGGCTTCGTCGCCGGCACGCCGGCCGTGCGGTGGGCGCTGCTGGTGCCGGCACTCCCTGCAGCGGCCTTCGTGGCGCTGCTGTGGGCCGGGCAAGAGCGGACCGCCGCGGGCGAGGTGCTGGCGGCTGTGACGCTGTCGAGCATGGCCTTCCCCATCGCCGTCGGGGCCCTGGTGGGCGCAGTCGAGTCCGGCCGGGCCCTGGCCGTGTGGGCGCTCGGGCTGTCGGCGCTGGTGTTCCCCGTGCGGGCCATTGGCGCGCGCCGGCGCGCGCACACCGGGGCCGCGGGGAGGGTGCTCCCCGCGGTGGCCGTTTCTGCCGTGGCGGTGGGCCTGGTGGGGGTCTTCCTCGTCCCCGCGGACGTGGTGGCCCTCGCCCCGTTGGTGGTGGCCAGCCTGTGGCTTGGCGCGGTGCCGCCGGAACCCCGCCAGCTGCGACGCGTCGGGTGGAGCCTGGTGGGCGCGACGCTGCTCACCGCAGGCCTCCTCGTGCTTGAGGTCCGAGGAGGGCTGTCGAAAGCACTAGGAGAACATGGGCGGCCTGTTCCCCGGGGGCGCCCCGTCGCTGCGTCGGTAGAGGCGAGGGGCGTCGGGTGGCCCCCGCCCGGCCGCAGTGCGTCGTTGGGGCCTGATGGGGAAGGGAGTCCTCCACGGCGGTGGCGTCCGAGGTGTGACGCGGAAAGCCGGGTAGGATAGAAGGCGCGGCCCCCTGGGCCTCACGTCTTCCCAAGGAGACTCTCAGCGTATGAACCCGAAGCCTGCCCTGAAGCCCACCGTCCCCCCCGGGGCACCGGTGCCGGTGCCGCAGGCCGCAGCCACACTGGCGGCGGAGGCGACCTCGGGCGCAGCGCAGCCGTTCCGGTACCCGCTGGAGCGCCCCTTCGAGGAGCCGGACTGGAAGCGCATTGCCGGCTTCAAGAACGCCTCCCGCAGCGATTGGGAGAGCGCACTCTGGCAACGCAAGCACACGCTGAAGAACCTGCGCGAGGTGAAGGCCGCGCTGGGGACGTTGCTCCCCGACGACTTGGCGGACAGCATCGACCGTGACCAGCGCGAGCGCGCCACCATGTCCATCCTGGTGACGCCGCAGATGGTGAACACCATGGACTTGGATGACCTCTGGTCCGACCCGGTGCGCCGCTACATGCTGCCGGCCCTGGCCGACCGGCGCACGGACTGGCCCAACCACCCGCGGGCCAGCCGCGACAGCCTGCACGAGGCGGAGATGTGGGTGGTGGAGGGCCTCACCCACCGCTACCCCACCAAGGTGCTGGCCGAGGTGCTGTCCACCTGCCCGCAGTACTGCGGCCACTGCACGCGCATGGACCTGGTCGGCAACGACGTGCCCCAGGTGGACAAGAAGCGCTTCGTGGTGCCGCAGCAGACCCGGTACGAGCAGATTCTGGAGTACCTGCGGCGCACGCCCGGCGTCCGGGACGTGGTGGTGTCGGGCGGCGACGTGGCCAACCTCCCCATCGGCACGCTGGAGGCCTTCGTCTCCGCCCTCCTGGACATCCCCAACATCCGCGACGTCCGGCTGGCCACCAAGGGCTTCATGGCCATCCCCCAGCATTTCCTGCAGGACTCGGTGCTGGCCGGGCTGGACCGGCTCGCGAAGAAGGCGCGCGCCCAGGGCGTTCAGCTCGCGCTCCACACCCACGTCAACAGCGCCCGCCAGCTGACCCCGCTGGTGACACGGGCCGCCGACGCGCTGCTGGCCATGGGCTTCCGCGACATCCGCAATCAAGGGGTGCTGCTGCGCGGGGTGGCGAACCCGGGCAGGTACCCCATGATGTCGTGCTGGAGCTTCTGCGCCTCCGCCACCGACACCC
>JADGRA010000012.1 GCA_017881265.1 Myxococcaceae bacterium
CAACGTGCTGCCGGCGGGCGGCCTGCGTCCGCTGCGCCTCGAAGCGCGCTTCGAGACGCCCACCCCGGCCTGGCGTCGTCCCGTCTTCCTGGCTGCGGCCGTGGCGCCGCCGGCGGCGTGGATGCTGCTGTCCCTGGTGGGCCTGGTGCAGGCGCACCGCGGACGCCGGGACCCGGCCACGGAACAGCGGCGCGGCACGCGCGCTGCCCGCGGCCGCCTTGCCGCGGCCGCCCGGCTGCTCGCCTCCGGCACCGACGGGGCCTTCTCCGAGGAGGTGGAACGGGCGGTGATGGCCTTCCTCGAGGCGCGTCTCGGCGTGGGCCTTTCCGGGCTGACGCGCCAGGCCCTCGGGCAGAAGCTGATGGAGGCTGGCGCCCCGGAAGCCGTGGTGCAGGGCGCCTCCCACGTGCTCGACACGTGCGATGCGGTGCGCTTCGCCCCTGGCGCGGTCCGCGTCGCCCGGGGCGCGCTGCTCAGCGAGGCCGAGCGCGTGCTGGAGGGCTGGCCATGAATGCCCTGCTCCTCCCGCTGCTGCTTGCCCAGGTGAGCTACTCGCCGGCCGAGGCCCGCGGCATTTTCGCCGAAGGGGTGGAGGCCTACGGGCGGGACGACGCCCCAGCGGCGGAGGCGGCCTTCCGCAAGCTCCTCGCACACGGCATGGGCGGCCCCGACGTGGAATACAACCTGGGCACGGCCGAGCTCGCCCAGGGCAAGCTTGGCGAGGCCGTCCTCTTCCTGGAACGGGCGCGCCGCCAGGGCGGCGGCGCGGACGTCGACGCCAACCTCACCCTGGCCCGCGGCCGGGTGGTGGACCAGGTGGTGGGCGCCACCGCCGAAGAAGGCGTGCTGGCGCGCGTGGTGGCCGCCACTAGCTCCACCGCCGCGGCGCTCGCCTTCGTCGCGCCCTGGGCCCTGGGCTTCCTCGTCCTCGTCCTGTGGCGCTACCGCCCCAGTCGGGCCACGGTCCTGCTGGCCGTGGGGCTGCTGTTGTTGTCCCTTCCCGGCGCGAGCCTGCTTCTGGCGCACGTCGTGGTGAGCGGGACGGTGCACGAGGCGGTGGTGCTGGCCAGGACGCTGCCCGTCCGGGAAACCCCGGACGCCTCCAGCAAGGTGGCCTTCGAATTACACGCTGGCAGCAGCGTGCGCCTGCTGGCCGCCTCCGGGCCCTTCGTCCGCCTGCGCCTGCCCAACGGCCTCGAAGGCTGGGCCGAGCAGAGGGAGCTGGCCCGCGTCGACGACACGGCGATGCCCTGAGCGAAACGGCACGGGGAGGTCCGCGCGGCCCCTGGGGGGGCAGGCCGCCCGCTTCGCCCCCCCCCGGGGGCAGGGCACGGGACGGCTTCTTAGTCACTGGCGGCCCAGGGGCGCCCCGGGCTAGACGGGAGAGATTCGATGAGCGAACCCGCGCCGTTCCGGATTCTCGTGGTGGAGGACGAGCCCGTCATCCGTGAGCTGGTGCGGAGCATGCTGCACGACGGGCCGGTGGAGGTGGAGACGGCCGCCAACGGCGTCGACGGGCTGAAGCGCGCCCGCACCCAGACGTTTGACCTCATCCTCTTGGACGTCGTGCTGCCCCTCATGGACGGCGTCACCGTGTGCCGCATGCTGAAGGCGGACCCGGCCACGGCCGGCATTCCCCTCTACATGCTGACCGCCAAGGTGAAGAAGGCGGACGTGGAGGCCGCCCTGGCGGCCGGAGCCAACGGCTACATCCACAAGCCCTTCCGGGCCGCGGAGCTGATGGAACTGGTGGACAAGCACCGCCTGCGCCGCGGCTGATGGCCGCCGCCGGGGGGGGGTGCCGTTCAGGGCAGCCGGGGGTGGAGAAACCGGGCCAGGGCGAAGAGGTCGTCCCAGTCCAGGCGCTCGAATTCCACGGCCACTCCTTCGCTGTGGACGCGCGTCACGCGGCCCCGGAAGGCGCGGACGTGGTCGGACGGCAGCGCGATGGACAGCTGCAGCACTTCGCCCGTCTCGGCGGCAAACCCCACCAAGAGCAACCCGGCCATGGACAGGTCCCGGGCCTGTGCCACCCAGGCGCCCTCCTTCGTGCGGACTTCCACGGCGAAGCCGGCCGGGACGCGCGGGTGCGTGCGCTGGGGGACGTCAGGGACTTGAATGGAGGGGACGCGCATTCATGGACTCTCGGGCGAGGCAGTGTCGGTCCGCTCGGCCGGCCGAGCAATTTTTCCCCGTGGGGCGGGGAGGGACCCCGTGGCCGACAAGGCGCCCCGGGCGGGCCAGCTACCACAGGGCAGGGCTTTATGCGCGGCTGCGGGCGGTTGGCCCGTGCCGCCGGGGTGGCTAGGCGGCGCTGCTCGTCCCGCCACCCTCGGAGCCCGAGGGGTTGGGCCCAGGGGCGCGGTTCACCCGGTCGCGCAACTCCTTGCCCGTCCGGAAGAGGAGGCCCCGCTTGGGCTTCACCGGGATGACTTGTCCCGTCTTCGGGTTGCGTCCCTGGTAGCCGTCGTAGTTCTTGACGTGAAAGGCGCCAAGCCCGCGAATCTCGATGTTTTCCCCACGGCAGAGCGCCTCCTTCATGGCCTCGAAGATGGTCTCCACCGTGGCCTCGGCCTGCTTCTGGGTGATGCCGCGCTTGGCCACCAGGATGTTGATTAGGTCGCTCTTGAGCATGGCGAACTCCCCATTCGAGGGCCGCAGGGGCGCCCCCCGACCGACGCGTGGGCGAGCGGGACCTTCAAAGCCTAGCATGCTGGACTTGGGTTGCAAGCAGGCCTGGGACACAAGCCTATGCAACTGCTCAGGAATTTGGCGGGGGCCCAGCCGGCGGCTTGGCGGGGCCGGGACGCTCCTGGTTCGGCCCCCGGCCGCCCTGCGGCGGACCGCCTTCGCGCCCGCGCTTTCGGTCCCTTCTGCGCCCCCGGCCACCCCCGCCACCCCCGCTCTCGCGCTGGCCCGGCTCGCTGCGCTCCGGGGGGGCGCCGAGCCCCTCCTGCTGGCGCAGGGCCGTCTTGGAGGTCGCGATGCGGTGGTCCTCCCCACTCGCCGTCCGCGCGTACAGGTCGAACTGCTCGCGGTGGTAGTTGTTCTGCGGACGCACCTGGATGGACTTGTTGAAGCGGTCCATCAGGTGGCGGAGCTCCTCGCGCTCCTCGCCCTGTAGCACCCGGGCCACCTCGACGTTGCAGTTCACCACCAGCGTCGGCTCGCGGAGGTTGGGCGCTTCCCGGCGGAGCTCCTGGAAGATGTCGTAGACGACGGTGGTGACCGTCTTCACGAAGCCCTCGCCGCCGCAGTAGCTGCAATCCTCGTGGAGGATGCGCCCGAGCGACTCGCGGACCCGCTTGCGTGTCATCTCCACCAGGCCGAGCTCGCTGATGCGCAGCACGTTGGTCTTCGCCTTGTCGCGGCCGAGGGCCTCCTGCAGCGTCTTGAAGACCTTGTCGCGATTCTGCGGCTTCTCCATGTCGATGAAGTCGCAGATGATGATGCCGCCGATGTTGCGCAGCCGGAGCTGGTAGACAATCTCCTTGGCGGCCTCGACGTTGATTTTGGTGATGGTCTCCTCGAGGCTCTTTTTGCCCACGTAGCGCCCGGAGTTGACATCGATGGCGGTGAGGGCCTCAGCCTGGTCGAAGACGAGGTAGCCGCCGCTCTTCAGCCACACCTTGCGCTGGGCGGCCCGCTGCAGCTCCTGCTCGATGCCGTAGGCGTCGAAAACCGGTTCCTCGCTGTCGTGCAGCACCACCCGGCTGGCCAGCGCCGGGTCCTGCGCGGTGACGAAGGAGAGGATGCGCTGGTACTCATCGCGGTCGTCCACCACCAGCTGCTCGACGTCGTTGGCGAAGAGGTCCCGGGTGGCCCGGAGGATGAGGTCCAAGTCCGGATGCATCAGGCCGGGTCCGCTGCGCCGCTCATTGCGACGCACCACCTGGTTCCAGATTTCAATCAAGAAGCGGATGTCGCTCTCGAGCTTCGCCTGGGGGACGTTCTCCGCCACCGTGCGGACGATGAAGCCGGTGCCCGGCGGGCGCAGCCGGTCCACCGTCTCGCGGAGCCGCCGGCGCTCCTTCTCATTGGAGATGCGCCGGCTGATGCCGACGTGGTCGACGGTGGGCATGAAGACCAGGTGCCGGCCCGGGATGCTGATGTGGGAGGTGAGGCGTGCCCCCTTGGTCCCAATCGGGTCCTTGGACACCTGCACCACCACTTCCTGGCCCACCTTGAGGAGGTCCTCGATGCGGGAGGACTTGCGCGCCCGCGCCTTCTCGTCCTCGCGTGACCGCTCGTCGCGGTGCCGCCCGCCGCCGCGCTCACCGCGGTGGCGCCCGCGCTCCTCGCGTGGGGCGCGGCGCTCGCCGCTGGCGACGGGCTCTGCCGCCACGGCCGGGCTGGCCGGTGCGGCGCTGCCGCCCTCCGGCCCCGGGGCGCCCTGCCCGGGTGCCAGCAGGGACTGGGGGGGCAACGCAGCCGTGTCGGCCACGCTGTCGGTGGCCTCGGCCGTGGCCGGGCTGTCCACGGCCAGCGCGGCCGCCGTCTCGGGCGGCGCCTCGCCGTGGGCTTCCTCGGCATGGCCCTCGCCGTGGGTGTCCTCGGCGTGGCCTTCCAGGTGGGCCTCCTCAGCATGGGCCTCCTCGGCGTGGCCCTCGCCATGCGTGTCCTCGGCGTGCTCACTGGGCGAGTCGGCCGTCGCCTCGTGCGCCATGTCCTGGGCGAACTCCGGCCCATCGTCGGAAGCGCTGGCACTGCCCTCGGGGGGCGCGTCGTTGCCGTTGGCGAGCTCGGCCGCCTCGGGGACCTCCGGCACGTCCTCGTCGTGCTCGCCCTCCGTCAGCTCGAAGGCGGCCCGGGCGAAGTCCGGGTCGTAGACGACGTCGCTGACGTACAGGAAGGCGGCTTTGTCGAGGCCGATGTCGAGGAAGGCGGCCTGCATCCCCGGGAGCACGCGAACCACGCGCCCCTTGTAGATGTTGCCGACAATCCCCTTGTCCTTCTTACGCTCGAGATAGAACTCCGCGATGTCGCCGGTTTCCACGAGCGCGACCCGCGTCTCGCGGCCAGCCGCGTTGATGACCAGAATGCTGCTCATGCGATGACCCTGCCTGCACACGGCGCGGGGCGGCACCCACCGGACGGGAAACGGTGGACGGCGCTCGCGTCTGCGCGAGGGGAGTGGGCGTGCCAACCGCGCCGAGGGGACCTGCGGCCTGTTTGGCCTGGGTACCTGGGGGCAGGGTGGTCACGCGCGCGTCAACTCCCGAAGGCAATTGCCGGGAATGCCGACTGCTTGGAACTCCCGGATTGCGGTTTTTGGCTCCCCTGGCAGCCTTCCCGCCCAACCTCTGGCCCTACCGTCAGGGCGACTGCCGAGCTGGGGAAGACCGGGCCCTGGGGAAAAACGACCCGTCAGAAAAATTTGGACGTCCGTGCCCTTCCAGGGTGCCCCGGCCCAGAGCCGGGTGAACCCTCCAATGGGGGGCAGTCCTTTCAAGGCCACCATTGTACAGCCGGGGGCGTCTGTAAAGCCCACCTCATGCCCGCGGTGAGGGACGCTCCACCCTGGGCCGCGAGCGCCAGCGCAGCCGAAGCCCCGTCCACTCTGGCAGAACGTCTGCTCGCCGGTCGTCCACCAGCCCCACTTCCAGGCCCACCTGGCGCACCAGCACCTCGTCCAGCGCCGGGGTGGCCTCCGGCCGCCACACCACCCACAGCCGGCCGGCCAGCGCCATGGAACGCACCAGCGCGGGCATGCGCGAGACGAGGTGCTTGGCGTCTTTGGTGAAGAAGAGGATGACGTCGAGGGCCGGCTCTGTCAGGGGCAGCAGGGCCACCTGCTCGGGCAGCGGCGCGAGCGCCTCGGCCAGGCCGGGCGGGGGCTCCACCACGGCGAGGCGCGCCCCGGGGCGGATGCCCAGCGTCTCCGGCAGCCCAGTCATCCGCCGTCCTCCACCTGGAAGCCGACGTCCCCGCCGGTCGGCCGGTCCACCACCAGGATTTCCTCCACCCGGGCGCGCTCCGGGCCAAGGCGGCAGAAGGCCAGGAAGGCCTCCACCGCCTTCGGGGGTCCCTCGGCCTCCAGCTCCACCCGGCCGTCGGGGCGGTTTTTCACCCAGCCAGAGATGCCGAGTCGGGCTGCCTCCTGGGCAGCGCTCCGCCGGAAGAAGACGCCCTGGACCCGTCCAGCGAGCAGTACGTGAATGCGCCGGCGCGACATGTCCGAAGCGAGGACCTACGCGGTTTCAGACAGCAGGTCCAGGAAGCCCGCCTCGTCCACCACCTTCACCCCGTACTCCTGGGCCTTTTTCAGCTTGCTCCCCGCGTCCGCCCCCGCCACCACCCAGTCCGTCTTCCGCGAGACGCTGCCGGACACCTTGCCCCCGCGCCGCTCCACCTCCTCCTTGGCTTGCTCGCGCGTCATCGCCGACAGGGTCCCCGTCAGGACCACCGTCTTTCCGCTGAAGGGACCTCCGGTGGGGGCGCCCGGCGGCTCCGGCTGCACCCCCGCCTCCAGCAGGGCTTCGATGTTTTCCCGGTTCTTCCCGTCGTGGAAGAAGGCGGAGATGGCGCGGGCCATCTCCGGGCCGACGTCCTTGACGCGGGTGAGGTCCTCCTCGCTGGCGTCGTACAAGCGGCGCACCTCCGGGAAGGCCTCGGCCAGGGTGCGAGCCGTCGCCTCCCCGACGTGGCGGATGCCCAGGGCGTACAGGAAGCGCCGCAGCGGCGGCCGGCGACTCTTCTGCAGGGCGGACACCAGGTTTTGGGCGCTCTTCTCCCCCATCCGGTCGAGCCCGGCGAGGCTCTCCACGCTGAGGCGGTAGAGGTCCGCCTGCCGGCGCACCAGGCCGGAACCGACCAGCTGCGCACACAGCTTCTCCCCCAGCCCTTCAATGTCCATTCCCCCGCGGCTGGCGAAGTGGCGGAGGTGGCCCAAAAGCTGCGCCGGACAGGCCAGCCCGGTGCAGCGCAGGATGGCGCCGTCCTCGTCCATCAGCGTGGCCGAGCCGCACACCGGACAGCGCTCGGGAAAGACGTACGTCCGCTCCTCCCCGGTGCGCACCGACGCCACCACCTTCGTAATCTCCGGGATGACGTCCCCGGCCCGCCGGACGAAGACGGCGTCGCCCACCCGGACGTCCTTGCGCGCCAGCTCCCCGGGGTTGTGCAACGTGGCGCGCGACACCGTCACCCCGCCCACCTGCACCGGCTCGAGAAAGGCCACCGGCGTGAGGGCGCCGGTGCGTCCGACGTTGACGTCGATGGCCAGCACCCGGGTGCGGGCCTCCTCGGCGGGAAACTTGTACGCCACCGCCCAGCGCGGGCTGCGCGACACGGTGCCCAGCCGCCGCCGCGCATCCTCCCCATCCACCTTCACCACCAGCCCGTCCACTTCGTAGGGCAGGGCGTGGCGCCGTTCCAGCAAGTCGCGGTGGGCCGCCAGCACGTCCTGCATGCCAGTGGCCAGGCGGTTCTCCGGGTTGACGGGCAGGCCGAGGGAGGCGAGCCAGGCCAGCTTCGCCCGGTGACTGTCAAAGGGGGGCCCGTCCCACGCCCCCACTTCATAGACGTACAGGGACAGCCGCCGGCCGGCCGTCACCTTGGGGTCCAGCTGGCGCAGGGAGCCCGCGGCGGCGTTGCGGGGGTTGGCGAAGGTGGGCTCCCCCTCGGCCTCGCGCCGCGCGTTGAGGCGGGCGAAGTCGGCCTTGCGCAGGAAGACTTCCCCGCGCACTTCCAGGCGCCTCGGCGGGGCCGGCGCCGAGAGCACCAGCGGGACGCTGCGCTGGGTGCGCAGGTTGGCCGTCACGTCCTCGCCGACACTGCCATCGCCTCGGGTGGAGCCCTCGGCCAGCTGGCCATACAAGTAGACCAGTTCCACCGCCAGCCCGTCCAGCTTCGGCTCGCAGTCGTACGGCACCTCGGCCATGCCCAACAGCTTGCGCACCCGCTCGTCGAATTCCGCCAGCCCGGCCTCGTCGAAGCAGTTGGCCAGGCTGAGCATGGGGGTGCGGTGCTCCACGGTGCGGAAGTGCTCGGCCGGCGCGCCGGCCACGCGCTGGGTGGGCGAGTCCGCGGAAAGCAGCTCCGGGTGCTCGGCCTCCAGGTGCTGCAGCTCGCGCACCAGGGCGTCGTAGTCGGCGTCGGAGATTTCCGGGTCGTCGAGGACGTAGTACCGCTGGTCGTGGTGGGCGATTTGTGTGCGCAGTTCGGCCACCCGCTTGGCTGCTGTTGCCACCTGGGCGTGGGTGGGTGTCATGCGCTTTCGACCCCGAGACTGCCTTGACACGGCGACGGGGCGTCAATAACGTTCTTGGTTACCGGGGTACGGAGCGCTGTGCTGCGTTCCAGGGGCTCCGGTTTCCAACCCGTTCCGCTGTTCTTCTACTGCTCGCCACGCAGCAGGTCACGCCCTTTGCCGTCGGGGTTGGCCCTTCTGGCGAACGCCTGTCATGCCCAAAGCCCGCATCCGCAAAGAAAAAACCCCCATCGAGTCTGACCTCGTCGCGGAGGCCAGCGCGGAGCCGCGCCCGCGCCGCCGGCGCGCCCGCACCCCGGACGAGGAGCCTCGGGCCACCGCTGCCGACGCGGACACCCCGCTGGCCGAGGAGCCCACGGCCCCCTTGCGGCCAGTCCTCACCGCCATCAGCCGTCCGGTGCGGGACGACGACTTGCACGGGCCCGACGCCGAGGACTCCCCCGCCCTGGCGGCTCTCCGCCCGGCCGTAGCCCCGCTGCTGGAGGAGCGGCCACCGCCAGCCACCGTGCTCGGGCCGGACGGCACACCGATGCAGGTGCTCCGCCTCAATGACTTGAAGCGGATGAAGATTGCCGAGCTGGCGAAGATGGCCCACGACGCCGGTATCGACGGCACGCAGGGACTCAAGAAGCAGGAGCTGATTTTTGCGCTCCTCTCCGGCATCACCGACAAGAAGTTCGAGGTCCACGCCGAGGGCGTCCTCGAGCTGCTCTCCGACGGCTTCGGCTTTCTGCGGAGCGCCGACAGCGACTACCAGCCCAGCCCGGACGACATCTACGTCAGCCCGAGCCAGGTGCGTCGCTTCGCGCTGCGGCCCGGAGACACCATCACCGGCTCCATCCGCCAGCCGCGGGAGGGGGAGCGCTTCTTCGCCCTGCAGAAGGTGGAGCGGGTCAACTTCGTCGACCCGACTAGCACCGAGGCGCGCGAGCGGATTCTCTTCGACAACCTCACGCCGCTCTACCCCACGCGCAAGCTCATGCTCGAGCACGACGGCTCGGAGATGACGACGCGCATCATCGACCTGTTCGACCCCATCGGCCTCGGCCAGCGCTGCCTCATCGTCGCGCCCCCCAAGGCGGGCAAGACGGTGCTGCTGCAGAACATCGCGCACGCCGTGGCGAAGAATCATCCGGAAATCGTCCTCATCGTCCTCCTCGTCGACGAGCGGCCCGAGGAAGTGACGGACATGGAACGCAACGTGCGCGGCGAGGTGGTCTCCTCCACCTTCGATGAGCCGGCGACGCGCCACGTCCAGGTGGCCGAGATGGTCATCGACAAGGCGAAGCGCCTGGTGGAGCAGGGACACGACGTCTGCATCCTGCTCGACTCCATCACCCGGCTCGCGCGCGCCTACAACACGGTCGTCCCGCCCTCCGGTAAAATTCTCTCCGGCGGCGTCGACGCCAACGCCCTGCACAAGCCAAAGCGTTTCTTCGGCGCGGCCCGCAACATCGAGGAGGGCGGCAGCCTCACCATCATCGGCACAGCGCTCATCGACACCGGAAGCCGCATGGACGAAGTCATCTTCGAGGAGTTCAAGGGCACCGGGAACTCGGAGATTGTCCTGGACCGCAAGCTAATGGAGAAGCGCATCTTCCCCTGCCTCGACATCAACAAGTCCGGGACGCGGAAAGAGGAGCTGCTCCTCAAGCCGGAGGACCTGGTGCGCGTGACGGCGCTGCGGCAGGTGCTGCACCCCTTCACGCCCATCGACGCCATGGAATTCGTGCTGAAGCACATGCGCCCCACCAAGTCGAACGCGGAGTTCCTCGGCTCCATGAATCGCTAGCGCCCATGACCACGCCGCTTCCCCGAGCGAGGGCCTCGGGAGGGGGAAGGGCGTTTGCCCCCGCTGCCACTGGCCCTCGCCGTGGGCGTAACGGGCCTGGCGTTGCACGGAGGGTTGGCCCGTGCGTTTGAGGACGGCGGCACGCCCGGCGCAGCGGAGGCCGGGGCCCGGCTCCGGCGCCCCTCCCCCCATGGCACGGGGGTCCGCCGCCAAGGGTGTTCTGGCCCGACGGGGGCAGCTCGCCAGTGCCGGTGGCGGAGAGGTGACAGCGCGGGTGCGCGACCCGGCTGGAAACATGGTCGGCCCTTACCAGGACCCGTGCCGCTAGCCTGCCCCCGCATAGCGTCCGCGCCGCCCCAGCGGCTCGCTCGATGCAGCAGGCAAGCCGCTTCGCCACGGCAGACCTTCTAGCGTCCTCGAAACACCAAACCCCGGGGACGACCGGCAAGTTAGACGGCTTCCCCGGCGCTGGGCTGGGCGTGTTGCCGGACGAAGTCGAAACAGGCCACCAAAATGGCCGCCACCGGCACCGCCACCAGCGCCCCCACCAGCCCGTAGCTGCGCTCTCCGGTCACCAGCGCCACCACCACCACAATGGGGTGAATGCGCGCGGCGCTGCCCATGATTCTGGGGTTGAGGAAGTAGGCCTCCAGCGCGTGGATGCCAACAATCCACAGCAGCATCGCCAGCCCCGTCCGCCAGCTTTGCGACAGCCCCACCACGACGATGGGAACCGAGCTGAGGATGGTGCCGAAGATGGGGATGAGGCTGAAGGCGGTGGCGATGGTGGCCAGCAGGAACGCGAACTTCACGCCGAAGAGGACGAGGCCAATGAAGGTGAGGGTGCCATTGACGAAGCAGATGGTGACCTGCCCCCGCACGACGCCAGCCAGGGAGCGGTCGATGCGCTCCACCAGACCCGCCACGTCGGACGTCCACTCCGGCGGGACCAGCGTCCAGACGTAGGCCTTGATGGCCGTGGCGTCGATAGAGAGGAAGGCCGCGACAAACAGCATCATGAAGAAGGTGAAGACACCGGTGAAGACGCCCGTCACCACCGAGCGCGTGACGTCCACCAGGTTGCCGACGTTGTCGCGGACGATGCCGGAGAAGCGTCCGGCGAGATGGCGGATGAGGCGTTCCAGGTCGAACTGCACGCTCCAGGACGGCCCGGTGTTCTCCGAGTCCGCGTCGGTGCCCTCCAGGGCGCGTTCGGAAAGGGCCACCGGAATGCCGCGCTGGGCGAACCACTCCTCGGTGTCCTGGGCCATCTGCTGGATGCGGTCCGGGGTGAGCGACTGCGCGAAGGTCACGGCGTTGCCGCTGATGCGGGTGAGCTCTCGGTACAGCTGCGGCACAATCGCCACCGCGAAGAGGTACACGGCGCCGAAGAAAGCCGTGTAGATGAGGAGGATGGCCACCGCGCGCGGAGGCCGCCGCCTGGCCACCGTCACGCGCTCCAGTCGCCGCACCAGCGGGGCCACCAGGTAGGCGATGAGGGCTGCTCCCACCAGCGGAAGAAGCGCCGAGCGGAAGAGCAGGCACAGCACCAGCAGCGACAGCCACAGCGAGCCAAGCAGCCACGCGCGCCGGCGGAGGCTTCGGGTGGTGGGCGGTGGGGCGGAGGTCTCCATGGCGCCCGGCCGGGCGCCGGTGCTTAAAGCAGAGGCACGGCCTCACGTACAACGGCCGGATGCCGTTCGCGCGAGGGGCGCGCCCGACGCAAACAGGCGCTTCTTTCTGAAGGAGGAGAGGCAATGGACGACGGCCGGCTGTGGCTTCAGGGCGCCTGGGTGGAAAGCCCCGAGATGGCTCAGCTGCATGCGCCCTGGGACGGACGGCTTCTCGGCCGGGTGGCGCAGGCCAGCCCGGCCCAGGTGCAGGCCGCTCTGGACTTCGCCGTCGAGGCCCGCCCGCGCCTGCAGGCGCAGAGTGCCTTCCGCCGGCGCGCCATCCTCGAAGACATCGCCGCCGGGCTGACGGCCCGCGCCTCTGAATTCGAGGAGCTCATCTGCCAGCAGGCGGGAAAGCCGCGCACGCTGGCCCGCGTGGAAGTCCGCCGCGCCACCGAGGTGTTCCGCCTGGCCGCCGCGGAACTCTCGCGCTTCGGGGGAAGCGTCGTGCCGGTGGACCTGGACGCAGCCTCGGCGGGCGTGGAATGCGAGGTGCGCCGCTTCCCGGCGGGCGTGGTGGTGGGGATTGTCCCCTTCAACTTCCCGCTCAACCTGGGCGCGCACAAGGTGGCCCCGGCGCTGGCGGTGGGGGCCCCCATCGTGGTGAAGCCGCCGCCCCAGGCGCCCGGGCCGCAGCTGCTGCTGGCCGAACTCGCCCACGCCGCCGGAGCCGACGCGGCCGCCCTGCAAGTCCTCCCCTGCGCGAACGCGGTGGCCGAGCAGCTGGCCACCTCGCCCAAGGTGCGGGTGCTGTCCTTCACCGGGAGCGCGGCGGTGGGGTGGGCCCTCAAGCAGAAGGCCGCGGCGCGGGTGCTGCTCGAGCTCGGTGGAAACGCCGCCGCCCTCGTCGCCGCCGACGCGGACCTCGACTGGGCCGCCGAGCGCTGCGCCACGGCGGGCTTCGGCTACGCCGGCCAGGTGTGCATCAAGGTGCAGCGCATCTACGTCGAGCGCCCCGTCTACGCAGACTTCCTTCTGCGCTTCCTCGCCCGCGCCCGCGCCATCCCCACCGGAGACCCTGCGCTGGAGGCCACCGTGTGTGGACCCGTCATCGACGACCGCAGCGCCGAGCGCATCTGTACCTGGGTGGACGAGGCGGTGGGCCTCGGTGCCAAGGTGCTGCTCGGCGGACCGCGGCGTGGGCGGCTGCTCGCCCCGACGGTGCTGGCCGACGTCCCGGCACAGGCCCGGGTGGCGCGGGAGGAGGTGTTCGGCCCCGTGGTGGCGGTGTGGCCGGTGGATAGCTTCGAGGCTGGGCTTTCTGCCATCAACACCTCGGCGTACGGGCTTCAGGCCGGCGTCTTCACCCGCAGCCTCGGCCATGTCCGCGCTGCCTTCCACCAGCTGGAAGTGGGCGGCGTCCTCATCAACGAGGCGCCCAACTACCGCAGCGACAATGCCCCCTACGGTGGGGTGAAGGCCTCCGGGCTGGGCCGGGAGGGGGTGCGCTCGGCGATGGAGGAATTCACCGAGGAGCGGCTGCTGGTCACCCGGGTGCGCTGAAGGCGCGCTCCAGCCGACGCAGGACGCTGGCCATCTCTGGGCGCCTCACCCGGTCCGGTGTGGCCTCGCCGAGGCTGAGCAGCTGTTCCACCAGCCAGCGGCTGACGAGGAGGAGGGCCGGACGGTCCGCCTCCGTCAGGCCCGCCTGCTGGTAGCGGCGGTTGCGGAAGTAGTCATCCACGGCGTCGGTGGCCCGCTCGACGTCCCAGCGGGCCAGCTGCAGTGCCTCGGTGAAGACGGCCTCGGACGGGCGTGGCCCCGCCCCAGAAAGCAACTCGGCGAAGCGTCGGCCGGTGGCCACGTCGACTTCCTGGACGCTGAGTGGCCAGGCGCGGAGTTCGGCCGCTAGCAGCCGGGCCACCTCCTCGAGGAGGTGCTCCAGCAGCGGAATGGGCTTCGTTTCGAGGAGGCGCTCCCAGCGGCGAGTCATGGCGTGCCCTGGTAAGCCAAAGCACGCTGCCTGCCCGCGCGCCAGCACCCCACCTCCGGGAGTCTCCCGTCTCCCCTGTTTGGGGGGGAGGCCAAACCCGAGTGGCCGCGCTCCTCCCTCGTAGGTAACACCAGGTATTCCCGTCCACAGGAGGCCGTACCCATGGTTTCTGTCGCGTTGTTGGTTCGTCTCGAGGCCAAGCCGGGCAAGCAAGCAGACGTCGCCAAGTTGCTCGCATCCGGCCTCGCCTTGGTGCAGGCCGAGCCTGCCACTACGGCCTGGTTTGCCATCCGCATGGGGCCCACCACCTTCGGCATCTTCGACGCCTTCCCGGACGCCGCGGGCCGCAAGGCCCACCTGGCGGGCCGGCTGGCGGCCGCTCTCATGGCCAAGGCACCTGAGTTACTGGCCGTCGCCCCCACCATCGAAGAGGTGGACGTGCTGGCGGCGAAGCTGCCGGCGTAAAAGGCTAGCCTTGGGCGCTCGCCGCGGCCGGTGCCTCCAGACGACCGGGCCCAGGCGCGGCGAGCGCGCGCAGCACCACCTGGTAGGCCGAGCGTGCGACGAGGAAGTCCCGGTGGCGTAGCCCGGGAAGCTCGACGTTTTCCCCGGCCTGCGTCCCGTGCAGGCCCAAGCGGCCGGAGGGAAACGGAGTGCAGCCGTCGGCCGGGGAGTAGACGGAGACGAGGCGCACCCCGTCCGGCCAGGGGCCGAGGTTGAGGCGCCGCAGGAAGGCCGAGCGCGGCGTCATCTGCCAGACGCTGGGGGCAAACCAGCCCACCGTGGCGCAGCCGAAATAAGCGCGCGGCGTCCCCTGGTGGGGCGTCCCCAGCGTCACCAGCGTGCGCACCCGCGCATCCCCGCCGAGGCGCTCCACGTAGTAGCGGCCGATGAGGCCGCCCTTGCTGTGGCCAATAATGCTCAGCGGCCCAAGGGGGTAGCGGGCGTAGAGGCGCTCCACCTTGTCCCGCACCAACTCCGCGCTCTCGTCGATGCCCCGGGTGTTGAAGACTCCCGCCAGTCCCCCGAGGTCGATGGAGAACACCCCGTAGCCGTCCCGCCGCAGCCGGCGCTCGAGCACCTCGCAGCTGCGCCGCGTGCTAAGCAGCCCGTATAGCAGCAGCACCGGCCGCGGGCAGTCGGAGAAGTCCGTGCGCCGGCGGATGTGGTTGCCGCCGCGGTCGAAGCGCAGGTAGCCGCGCAGGTACCGCGCCTGCCGCCGCCACTTCGCCACCGTGCTGGACCACCTGCCCACCGTGCAGGACAGCGCTTGCAAGAAGCGCCGCCGGCCGGTCCCGGACGGCAGGTCCGTCTTGACGCGCACCTCGGGTGCAGCGTTGCATGCCGCCTGAGGGGCTTCGGGCCACGGACGGCCCTTGGTGTCGCCCAACCGGGGGCAGCCGACGGACGGCCCCGGAGAGTCAGCAATGACCGACCCGCGCACAATGACACCGCGTTGGCCCGCCCCTCAGCTGCTCATCGGCGGCGCCTCGGTGCCTCCGCGCGAGGGCGGACGCCTCCAGCTGACGAATCCCGCCACCGGCGTGCGGCTCCCCGACGCGCCCGCCGCGGGCCCAGCGGACGTGGAGGCGGCGGTGCGGGCGGCGCGCGAGGCCTTCGACGCGGGGCCCTGGCCGAGGATGAATGCCGCTGCCCGCGGCCGACTTCTGCGGAAGCTGGCGGACGCGCTGTCGGAGCGGCGTGAGGAATTTGCCCTGGTGGAGTCGCTCAACAACGGGAAAACCTTCCGCGAGGCGGTGAGCGGCGACGTGGCCCCCGGCGCTGCGACCCTGGCCTACGCGGCCGAATGGGCCAACAAGTTTCTTGGGGAGGTGGTGCCGGTGGATGGGCCCTTCCTCACCTACGTGGTGCGCGAGCCGGTGGGCGTCGTCGCCGCTATCGTCCCGTGGAACTACCCCACCAGCCTCGCCTGCTGGAAAATCGGGCCCGCGCTCGCCACCGGGTGCACGGTGGTGCTCAAGCCCTCGGAGGTGACGCCATACACGGCCATGAAGCTGGGCGAGCTGGCGCGGGAGGTGGGGATTCCGGACGGCGTCCTGAACGTACTGCCCGGCGAGGGCGAGCCGGCGGGCGAGGCGCTGGCCCGCCACCCCGGAGTGGACAAGGTGGCCTTCACCGGCTCCGTCGGCACCGCGCGGCGGCTGCTGCACGCCTCGGCCGACACCAATCTCAAGCGGCTGTCCCTGGAACTCGGCGGAAAGAGTCCGCAGATTGTGTGCGCGGACGCGGACTTCGCAGCAGCCGCGGACGCGTGCTTCTGGGGGATTTTCGGCTGCAAAGGCGAGGTCTGCAGCGCAGGCAGCCGGGTGCTGGTGGTGGCCGAGGCCTACGAAGGCTTCGTGGCCCGGCTGGCAGAACGGGCCCGAGGCCTGCGGGTCGGCGACCCGCTCGACCCGGCGACGGAGATGGGGGCCCAAATCTCCGCGCGCCACCTGGACACCATCCTCGGCTACATCGCCTCGGGACAGGCGCAGGGGGCACGGCTTTTGGCCGGCGGCGCGCGGGACGTGGAGGGGACGAAGGCCAAGGGCAATTTCCTCCAGCCCACCGTCTTCGGCGAGGTGCGGGGCGGGATGCGCATCGCGGAGGAGGAGATTTTCGGCCCGGTGCTGGCCTGCATGCGCGTCGCGGACGTCGCCGAGGCCGTCCGGGTGGCGAATGCCACGCGCTACGGCCTCGGGACCAGCCTGTGGACACGGGATGTGGCGCGGGGGCACGCGCTGGCGCGGCAGCTGAAGGCGGGCGTGGTGTGGATTAACTGCTTCAACGAATTCGACGACGCGGCGCCCTTTGGCGGCGTCAAGGAATCCGGCTGGGGGCGCGACCTGTCGCACCACGCCCTGGACAACTACCTGGAGATGAAGACGGTGTGGACGAAGCTTCCGGTGCCCTGACCCCGGGGGGACGCTTCAGCGGGGCGCGGTAAAGGGGCCTCCGTCCCCCGGCGGCGGCTTGACGACTTCGCCCACGAGGGGAGGAAGCTCCTCGGTGGGGAGGAATTCCTGGGAGTCCAGCAGGGCGCGGCCCGGCAGCCGGAGGTCCATCGGGTCGAAGGCTGGCGTGGCCATGTCCACCACCTGCGAGGCGACGGTGGACGCGTCCAGACGCTGGTCGGAGAAGAGGACGCGTACCTGCACCTTGCCCTCGTCGGCGGGGATGCGGAAGCGGCGGCCGAGGACGGGCTCTCCGGCAGGGCAGGGCACGGAGTGGTTGCTCTGCGTCATCGTCATCTGCCGCGTCACGCCCTTCTCCGACTGGGTGTAGATGAGGCAGTACGGCAGCTGGTCTGGGGCGGGGATGAATTGCACCGTGTTGCCCGTCACCGTGCGGATTTCCATGCGGTGCTGCGGCGCCGCGGGCGTCGGCTTGCTGCATCCCCCGAGAAGGACACCAGCCCCGACGGCCACCACCAGAGTTCTCGACATGGGGTTCTCCCCTTTGTGCGATGCGAGGGCTCGCGGGGGCAGGGGGTCAACGGCGTTGGTAGACGACCACCTGCGGCGTCTCGTCAATGTAGAGACCCGTCACCGGGCGATTCGTGCCGAAGGCCTGCCAGACGGCCACCTCCTGCTCACGGAATTCCTGATGGTACTGCACCACGGCGACGTCCGCATCCGCCGGGCCGCCGGCGGGCTGCAAGTCCGCGCGAAGCATCCCGTTGCGCTGGTAGTCCCGGAAGGACACCACCTCGTGGAGCCAGACGCGGGCGCCTTGCGGCGCGTGCGCATTCACCCACCCCAGCACACCGGTGACGTTGTTGCTCCAGTACTGCCGCTGCATGCCCAAGGAGGCCGCACCGGGAACTCCGCCCGCCAGCTCCCCGTACGCACTCGTCCCGTAGGGATGCAGGTGGGCGGTCAGCGTCGCCGCCGGCAACAGCAGC
The DNA here is from genome assembly GCA_017881265.1 of Myxococcaceae bacterium. GTDB lineage: Bacteria > Myxococcota > Myxococcia > Myxococcales > Myxococcaceae > JADGRA01. Next base: position 17,515 of record JADGRA010000012.1, read on the forward strand.
AGCGCCCCGAGGACGGGCGTCACGGCCGCCCGGGGCAGCCGCGGCACCCGTTGGGCGAGGAAGGCGGCGAGGGCGTCGCCTGCCAGCTGCACCTGGCGCCCGGCCAGCAGGGCCAGAAACGGCATGGAGGGCAGCCAGTGCTTCACGCCACCGAAGTGCGGCACGTCCGGGAAGGAGATGAGGACGATGGAGGCCAGGGCGTTGAAGCCCACCAGCACCTCGGAGGCGCTCGCCGGCGCGCCCAGGCGCGACCGAGAGGCCGAGCGCAGGCCAGCCAGGGCACGCAGTCCGAGGGACAGCAGGCCAACGCCCATCGGCGCCAACAGGGAGACGGGGAGGGTAAGGGCCGTCACCACCAGCACGTAGGTGAGGGGAAAGGGCGGCTCGCGTAGCACCGTGCCGAGGTACGTCCAGGCGTAGTGCACGTGGGTGGCGTGAAAGGCGAGGTAGGCGGCGAAGCGGTCCACCGGGTGGTACCAGAGCCACGGCCACACCGCGTACAGGCCGGCCGGGCCCAGCAGCGCCATGGCGCCGAGCGGCGCCACGGCGCGAAAGGTGGCGGCGTCGGCGCGGGACAGGCGCAGGCCCAGGGTGCACAGGGCCGCGGCCAGCAGGGCCACCACGGCGGTGGCCGGGCTGAGGAGATTCCAGCTGCGCACAAACCCTTCGGGGGTGAGCACCAGCACCAACAGGCCGAGGAGGGCGGCGGCCGCGCAGACGACGAGCAGCCCCTGCTGCAGCAGCGCCCGCGCCGCGGGCTTCCCCCGGCTGGCACGCAGCGCGCGCGCCACGACGAAGGGCAGCAGCACCGGCGGCAGAAACAGCGCGTTGTGCTTGGTGGCCAGCGCCGCGCCGAAAAGAAGGCCTGTCCACAGCCACCACCCGGCGTCCGTCTCGGCGCGCCAGAAGGCGTACACCACCAAAAGCCAGAGCGCCGCCACCGGCATGTCGAAGCAGGCCAGGTGGGCATGAAAGAAGTGGCGCGGGATGGCCAGGAAGCACAAGGCGGCGAACAGCCCGGCCCGGCGGCCGTACAGCACGGCCCCCCAAGCGTGCAGGACGGCGGGAATGCAGGCCGCTAGGGCGAAGGCCGGCAGGCGGAAGCCGGCGGCTGGCCGCACCAAGCCCAAGCCCTGGTGAAAGAGTTGGAAGGAGAGGCCGAACAGCAGCTTCATGCCGGCCGGGTGCTCGTGGTTGAAGTCGAAGGCCTGGGTGGTGATGGCGTCCGTCACCGCCCGTCCGGGCGCCACCAAGAGGTAATGCAGCCAGCGCACCGCCTGCTCCCCGGCAGCGAAGTAGACGCTCTCGTCCCGGACGAAGCCCACCGCCGCCTCGGTGGCCCACAACAGGGCGAAGCTGCCGAGGAACAGGCCGAAGGCCAGACGCCGGTCCGTGCGGCTCGGGGCCCGGCTCACGGCGCCGCCGCCTTCTCGGCGTCCAAGGCCCGAAGCAGAATACAGGCCTCCCGCTCGTGGGCATTGTCCGACTGGACCCGCAGCCGCAGGCGCCGCGTGCCCCCCGGTGCCTCGGCCGCGACGAAGCCCTCGCGTCCCGGCGGCACCGTCACCGACGCCAGCCCGGCGCCCGTGTCCGCGTCGGCCACTTCGGCATGGAGCGGCGTCAAATGGCTTCCGTGCTTCCAGGCATGTTCCCAGACGATGGCCGCCTCCAGGCGCACCGCGGCCGATGACGGCACGGCCTCGAAGGTGACGTCGACCGCGCCGGGCCCGCCCGGCGGAATCACGAAGAGGCAGCGGCTCGGGCGGTACAGCACCTCGTGCCAGCTCGCCTCGACGCGGGCACCGCCCGGACAGCGGAAGCCCGCGCCCTCGCGCAGGCACTCCACGCGTCCTCCACCGGGAAGCTCCACCGCCGCAGAGGCCGTCGGCAGCGCCTCGCTGGCCACAAAGCGTACCGGACGGGCTCGCCCATTCCGGTACAGCCTCAGCACCAGGGGCCCAAAGCGGCGGTCCGGGCCGAGGGGAGTGCGGCCCGGGAGGAAGCCCCTGGCGAAGGCGTCGGCGGGGGTGCGCGGCAGCGCCGGCTGCGACAGCACCCAGATGCGGGGGTGTTCCACCAGCGCGTCGCCCTCGTCGCCGAGGTAGGCGGTGACGCTCAGCCCCTCCGGGAGGAAGAGGCGCGCGCGCTCCGTCCACCAGGGGTGCAGCAGCACTACGTCGCCGGCTTGGGCCTCGCGGGCAAGCACCTCTGCCACCGCGCGCTCATCGGCGTCCTGGGGCAGCACGCTCGGCAGCCAGGCCTGAAACCCCAGGGCCAGCAGTGCCACCACGAGGAAGCCCGCGCCCTCGGCGGCGGCCAGGCGCGGCGCAGCAGACTCAGGACTTGGCAAGGCGGATTTTCTGCTCGCTCTTCTCGCGGCAGAACGTGTCGAAGATGGCGTCCCCGGCACCGAACGACGGAGTCCAGGGCGGGTACATGGCGCAGCGCGGGTCCAGGCAGTGGTGCAAGTCCCAGCAGTGGCCGAGCTGGTGCATGGCGTGGCGGGCCACCAGCTTCAGCGAGGCCTCGAGGTCCTTGATGGCCACCGTGGTGATGAGCGCGCGCTGGCCGCCATACTGCGCGAAGCCGTGCGTCGGCGCCGTCCCGGAGACGAGGGTACGTTCCTGCAGCGGGCGCGCCGTGAGGTAGAGAACCCGGTCATCGGCGTACAGCTTGGGCGCCGGGGCGGCGCGGACGAGGGCCCCGGCGTCGAAGGGTGCCGTCAGCCCGGCTGGCAGCTCCATGTCCCCGGCGCTATCGCAGCCCACGCCGAAGGCCTGGTACAGAAGCCGGCACAGCCGCTGGACGGCCACCGGCTCATGCGGGTCGAGGGTGACGACGCGAATCACCGCCTCTTCCCTCCCTTCGCCGTGGGCTTCTTCGCCTTGGCGGCCGGCTTGGCCTTGGGCTTGGCCGCCGGCTTCTTCTTGGCGGCCGGTTTGGCCTTGGCCTTGGCCTTGGCCGGCGCGCTCTTCGCTTTGGGCGCCGGCTTCTTGGGCTTGGCCTTGGCGTGCGCCGTGACGGCGGGCGTGGCCGCCTCGGCCTCCTCCTCGGTGGCTTCTGCCTCGCCCGCGCCTTCCTCCGGGACAATCTCGAGGTCCGCGTCCAGGTCCAGCATCTCGTCGCCCAGGGTCTCGAGGTCGACCTCCTCTGGCGGTCGCGCGAACTCCTCCACGGTGCGCTTGGGACGCTCGCGGCCGGGTGGAAACAGCACCAGGTCGAAGGTGTCCTCGGCATCGCAGCCTGGTGCATCGAGGGCGGCCGCCAGCTCGGCCACCAGCAGGTGGCGCGCGTTGTCGTAGAGCTCGCGCTCCTTGGTGGGCAGCGGGCGCAGCTCGCTCAGCACCGCCAGCCCCTTCACCACCTCGGCCAGGCCCAGCACACCGCCCTGGCTCATCCGCTCGACGTTGGTGCGTGCGCGCTGCTTCCAGTCGAGCGTGGCCCGGTCGCTGTCGGAGCGCAGAAAGGCCACCACCTGCTCCACCTCCTGCCGTCCCGCCACCTTGCGCACGCCAATGGCCTGCACCTTGGCCTCGGGGACCATCACCACCGCGCCATCCTCCTCCCGGCGCAGGGTGACGAAGGTGAGCCGCTGCCCGGCCACTTCCTTCGCCTCGACGCTGGTGACGCGGCAGACGCCCTGGTTCGGGTAGACCACGCGATCGCCCACGGCGAGCTTGAGGGGCGGCGCTTGGTCTGACATGCCGGGGCCGGGTTCCTACACCATCCCTTCGGGCCCCGCCATGCCTACCGCTGCTGTCAGTCGCCGACCAGCTCCCGGACGACCGCCTGCAGGGCGCGCGGGTCGAAGGGCTTGTCCATCCGGTGGCGGGCGACGTGTTCCAGGAAGCTTTCGGCTGCCTCGGTGAAGGCGCCACCGGTGATGAAGACCATCCGCTCGGCCAGCTCGGGCCTGGTCCGGACGAGGGTCTGGTGCAACTCCATGCCCGTCATGCCCGGCATCATCAAGTCGCAGAGGACGACGTCGAAGGGGCGCGGGGAATCCAGCGCGCTGAGCGCCGCCTCGCCGCTCTGCACCACCACCACGTCGTGCTCGCGGCTGAGCAGCCGGCGCGCGGAGGCCCCGATGAGCGGCTCGTCGTCCACCACCAGGACGTAGCCGCGCCGGCGGGCCACCCCGCGGTGCCGGGGGGCGGAAACCTCCAGCAGTGCGTGCGCGCCGTCGTCGAAGCCCATGCTGCTTCCCTCTCTTGCGAAGGCGAGGCCAAGGGCACAAGCAACCGAATTCCGATGGGTTACGCCGACGGCCCTGCAGTCAGTCGCCCCTGCCTGAGGCGGCGGGGACCCGCGAAGGGCGGACGGGCCAGGCCCCTTAGGAGGCGCCCGACCGGCGCTTGGACCGGGGCACGGGCGTCGCCGCCCCCGGGCCCGCGGGGGCCTGCGACAGCGCCTGCAGGGTGGCGGCGTTCACCGCCGGCGCGGTGGGGGCAGACAGGGTGTGCCCGGCGTCGGTGTCGGGCGCCGGCGGGCGCCCGCCGCGCCGCCAGGTGGGTACCTGTTCCAGGACACGGCGCGCCTGGCGCAACTGGACGCCGGCGGCGAGCAACTCCGGCTCGAAGAGGAACGCCATCAACTCTCCCAGCGAGCGGCTGCTGACGCGGACGCCGCCGTGGTGCAGGTGCTCGCCCAGCGCGTGGCCGAAGGCCTCGGCGCTGGCGTAGCGGCCGTCGGCCGTGGGGGCCATGGCGGTCAGCACAATCCGCTCGAGCTCCTCGGAGAGGCCAGGGTTGAGGGTGCGCGGCGCGGGGAAGTCGCCGCGCAGAATGCTCTGCATGGTCTGCACCATCTTCCCCTCGTGGGGCAGGCGCCCGCAGCACATCTGGTACAGCACGACGCCGGTGGCGTAGATGTCGGTGCGGAGGTCGACGTCGTCCCCCCGCGCCTGCTCCGGCGAGAAGTAGGGGTACTTGCCCTTCACCGCGCCCTCGCGCAGCTCCGAGTCGGTGGCCCCCCGCGCCCGGGCGATGCCGAAGTCGACCAGCTTCACCTCCCCCTCGTAGCCGATGATGACGTTTTGGGGGGAGACGTCGCGGTGGATGATGTTCAACGGATGGTGCAGCTCATCCGTCCGGGTGTGCGCGTACTGCAGCCCCTTGCTCATCTCCTGCGCGATGAAGACGGCGTACTCCTCCGGCAGCCAGGGCAGCCCCAGCGCGTGCGCGCGGCGGATGACTTTGGACAGGGGCTGGCCCCGCACGTACTCCATGGCCAGGTAGTACTCGCCGTCGACCTCGCCGAAGTCGAACACCTGGGCGATGTTGCCGTGGCTGAGCGTGACGGCAATGCGGGCCTCGTTGATGAACATCCGGACGAAGTCGCGCTGGCCAGCGAAGGCGGGAAGAATCTTCTTCACCACCACCGCCTTGGTGACGCCTGCCGCGGCAACCTTGCGCGCCCGGTACAGCTCCGCCATCCCGCCCACGGCGAGGCGCTCCAGCAGCTGGTAGCGACCAAACGGGACCGGCGTTTCCTGCATGGCGTGCAAGCGTAACACGCAGGGCACGGGGGGCCCGGCCCGCCGGTGCGTGAGCGCCGGCGCGCCCGCGTTCCGTCCCCAGCAAGCACCCGGAATTCCGTGCGCGACGTTGCATGGGTTCCGCTTGCGGTGGAACGGCGGCAACCGCCTACACTGCCAAGGAATGGGTCTTCGCTGTCTCCTCTGCGTCGCGGGACTCCTCGGTTGTGAGCAGCCGAAGGCGCCGCCGCTCAAGACGCTGGCCCCGGCGCCGCTGTTGCCGCTGCAGCCGAATGCGGCGGCGGACGCTGGACGGGAGGCCGCCTACCGCGTGGAGCCGGCGGCGGTGTGGGGACCCGCGCTGCCGGTCGGTGCCGTGCGGCTTCTGCTGCAGGGCCCGGCGGTGCAGCTTGCGGACGGCCGCGTCGACGTCGAGAGTGCCGAGGGGCGCGCCCACGTGCTGGCCGCGGTGGGCCAGCGGCCGGTGCTTCTCGTCCCTGACGCCACCACCTACCTGGCCCAGGTGGCCCCGCTGCTGGCGGCACTGGACGATGGGGCGGTCCCGACGTGGCTGGTCCACCCGAGCGGCCAGGTGGCCTTCCCGCTGACGCTGCGGGACGCCCGGGCCTTCGACGCCTGGCTTCACCTTCCTGCGCCCGGGGCGCTGCGCATCATCCAGCGGCAGGACGGACTGGAACTGGTGAGCAACGTCGGCAAGCTGCCCGGTGGGGACGCCAACGGGCCCACCGTCCCGCGGCGGGGAGGGCAGCCGGACGTGGCCCTGGCCCGCGAGGGGCTACAGCGGATGAAGAGCCGCTTTCCGGAGGCAGAAGGCCTGTGCGTGGTTCCCTCGTTCGCGACGGAACTACGCGAGACGGCCGCGCTCCTCACCGCCGCCTGGGCGGCCCCGGACCGGCCCCTCTTCGGCTCGCTCTGTCTCGTGTACCCGCGTCCGCCAGGCTGGCGCGCGGCCCCCGGCCCGCGTTAAGAGCCAGCATTGACATCCAAGTCAGTCCCCGCAAGAGGTGCCCCCATGGCCGCCGTGCTCGAGCCCACCGCGTCGCTGGCCCCCGCCCAGGGAGGTGGCTTCCTCCTCGAGGAGGTTGGTCGCCGCCGCATCACCACGCCCGAGTCCTTCAGCGAGGAGCAGCGGCTGTACTTCAAGACGGCGCTGCAATTCTGCCGCGAGCAGGTGCTGCCGAAGGCCGCCGCCATCGAGGCGAAGGACAACGCCCTGTTGAAGTCCCTGGTGCGCCAGGCCGGGGAACTCGGGCTGCTTGGCCTCGACCTGCCCGAGGCCTACGGTGGCCTTCAGGCGGAGAAGACGACGTCCATGCTGGTGGCCGATGCCAATGGGCTGAATGGCAGCTGGAGCGTCACCTTCAGCGCGCACACCGGGATTGGGACACTTCCCATCGCCTGGTTCGGCACGGCCGAGCAAAAGCAGAAGTGGCTGCCGGCCCTGGCGAGCGGTGAGAAGGTGGCCGCCTACGCGCTCACCGAGCAGGGCAGTGGCTCGGACGCGCTGGGGGCGAAGACGAAGGCGGTCAAGTCGGCCGACGGGAAGTGGTGGGTCCTCAACGGGAGCAAGCTGTACATCACCAACGCTGCCTTCGCCGACGTCTTCATCGTCTTCGCCAAGGTGGACGGCGAGAAATTCACCGGCTTCGTCGTGGAACGGGGCGCGCCGGGATTCAGTGTGGGCCCGGAGGAACACAAGATGGGCATCCGGGGCTCCTCCACCTGCCCGCTCTTCTTCGAGGACGCGCGCATCCCGGTGGGGAACGTGCTCGGGGAGATTGGCAAGGGGCACAAGATTGCCTTCAACATCCTCAACCTCGGCCGCCTCAAGCTGGGAGCCGCCGTTCTCGGCGGGATGAAGCACCAGTTGGAGAACGCCGTGCGCTTCGCCGCCGAGCGGAAGCAATTCAACACGCCGGTCGGCAAGTTTCCCCTGCTGCGCGAGAAGTTCGCGCGCATGGCCGGCGCCATCTACGCGGTGGAGTCGATGTGTTACCGGACGTCCGGCCTCATTGACGCGGCCCTGGCCAACCACGACCGGAGCGCGGCCGACTACGACGCGATGACCATCGCCGCCATCGAGGAGTTTGCGGTGGAGGCCTCCATCCTCAAGGTGGCCGGCAGCGAGGCCCTCGGGCTGGTGGTGGACGACGCCGTGCAAATCCACGGTGGCGCGGGCTTCATCGAGGACTACCCGGTGGAGCGGGCCTACCGCGACGCGCGCATCAACCGCATTTTCGAGGGCACCAACGAAATCAACCGCATGCTGGTGACCGGCATGCTGCTCAAGCGCGCCGCCAAGGGGGCCCTCCCGCTGTTTGCCCACGCCGAGGCGGTGGAGCGCGCCCTGGCTGCCAAGGCCGGACCCGCCCCCGTGGGCCGGGATGCGCTGGCGACGGCGGCGCAGACCGCCGAGTCCCTCAAGTGGCTGGCGGTGGTGGCCCTCAGGGCTGCCGTGGAAGCCTTCGGGACGGACCAGGAGAAGCACCAGGAGGTGCTGGGCACCGTCTCGGACATCGTCATCGACGCCTACGCGGTGGACTCCATGGTGACGCGCACCCGACAGGCGGCCGGCGCTGGTGGGCAGGACCCGGTGCGGGTGGCGATGACGACGGCCTACGCCGTCGAGGCGCACGCCCGTGGCACCGACCGGGCCCGGCGCGCGCTGTGCGCCTGCGCCGAGGGTGCAGCGCTCGAGCTGCAACTGGTCCGCATTGCCCCCCTCATCCAGTTCCGCCCGTATGCCCCCGCGACGCTGCGGGAGACGGTGGTGGCTGCCATCGAGACCGCCGGCGGTTACCCGGCGGCCGTGACCTGAGCCAGCCGGGCTGGCGAGCCGCCCGAAGAGGCCCTCGTGCCTTTGGACGCGCGGCCCCGGAACACGGTAACCGTGCTTCAGGCAGGTCGACCGCCCCCTCTGCGCGGCGCGCGCCGAGGCGCCCGCCCAGGAGACGGCCAAGGCGAGGAGCACCATGGCAAAGCATGTCAGCGGGACCTTCGATGTGAAGCTGGTGCCCCAAGGGGCGGACGACAAGGCGGAGGGGGCGACGCTCGGCCGGCTCTCCATCGACAAGCACTACCACCGGGCCCTGGAAGCAACCGGGGAGGGCCAGATGCTCACCGCCGTGACGGACGTGAAGGGGTCGGCCGGTTACGTCGCCATCGGGCGCGTCACGGGCACCCTGGACGGCCGGGCCGGCAGCTTCGTGCTGCAGCATTCGGGGACGATGAGTACGGCGGGCGGCCAGCAGCTCAGCATCACCGTGGTGCCGGCTTCCGGCACGGGGCAGCTGCGCGGAATTGTGGGAAGGCTGTCGGGGAAGATTGTCGACGGACAGTACTTCTACGACTTCGAGTACACGCTGCCCGACGCGCGCTGACACGCGCCGCCAGTGCTGGTCTGCGCCCTTGCAGGAAATGCGCGGGCGCGCTTCAGCGTCGCAGAAGCTGCGCCGCGCCTCGGTCGGGGTGGGGCAGGTGCCCTGGACAATTGCGCAAGTTCTGACGTCTCGCGGCATGGCCGCTGCAACACCCATGCTCCGGTATGAGAGGCATTCTCCGCATTGGCTACCGGCTTCTCGTCAACGACCGGGGGAAGTTCATCGCGCTGCTGCTCGGAATCACCTTCTCGGTGTTCCTGATGATTCAGGTGACGTCGATGTTCGCGGGCATGATGAAGAAGGCCAGCGCGACGGTGACCAACACCGGGGCGAAGATGTGGGTGCTGGACTCGTCCGTCACCAACGTGGCCTCCAGCATTCCGCTGCCGGACTACGTGCTGGATGCGGTGCGCAGCATCCACGGGGTGAAGTACGCGGTGCCGCTGTACTCCGGGGCAGGACTGGTCAGGCTCAAGGACGGCACCTACCAAGCGGTCAGCATCCTCGGCCTCGACGACACAAGCCTCTTTGGGCGGCCGGTGCTGCTGCAAGGGCAAATCTCCGACATCTACGCCGAGAACGGCTTCCTCGTCGTCAAGGACGAGGAGTTCGGCAAGCTGCACAACCCCGGCATCGGGACCGAGTTCGAGATTAACGACAACCGTGGCGTCATCGTCGGCATCGCCAAGGTGCCGGCCAGCGGCCTCTTCGGCATGCCGACGCTCTACACGACGTTCAGCCGCGCCGTTCAGTACATCCCGTCCATGCGCTACACCGTCTCCTACATCCTGGTGGAGCCGGCGAGCGATGCGGCCATTCCGGGCATCAAGCAGGAAGTGGCGAAACTCGGCTACGAGAGTCTCACCGAGGCCGAGTTCATCGACAAAATCACCCACTGGTACATGTTCGGAACTGGGATGGGCATCAACCTGCTCATCATGACCGGCATCAGCTTCGTCGTCGGCCTCTCCATCTCCGGGCAGACCTTCTACACCTTCGTCTTGGAGAACCTGGAGAAGTTCGGCGCGCTGAAGGCCATCGGCGCCAAGGGACGCGAACTGGTCTACATGATTCTGTTTCAGGCCGGGATCACGGCGCTGGCCGGCTACGGGCTGGGCGTCGGCCTGTGCGCGCTGCTCATCGCGCTGGCCAAGTTCCGGGTGCGCGACTACGCGTCCATCATCACCTTCAACAACCTCGGGATGGCGCTGGGGATGGTGTTGGTCATCGCCAGCCTCTCCAGCTACTTCGCCGTGCGAAGGGTCCTGCGCATCGAGCCCTTCGACATCTTCCGGGGATGACGGTGGGCGTGGCCATCCAAGCCGTCGGGTTGAGCAAGTGGTTCGGGAGCGGCGAGACGCGCACCCAGGCCGTCAAGGACGTCAGCTTCGAGGCCGCCTTCCACGAGATGCTGTACATCGTCGGACCGTCCGGGAGCGGAAAGACGACGCTGCTCAGCATGCTGTCGGGCATTCTCAGGCCGAGCGCCGGCTCCGTGCGCGTCGAGGGCGTCGACATCTGGGCACTCGACGAGAACCGCATCGCGGATTTTCGCCTGCACAAGGTGGGGTTCGTCTTTCAGGACTACCACCTGTTCAACAAGCTCACGACGGTCGAGAACGTCGCCATCCCCCTCATCCTCAGGGGACAGGACTGGAATGATTCGCTGAAGGAGGGCCAGAAGTACCTGGAGGTGGTCGGTCTGGCCAACCGGGCCAACCTGCCGCCGTCGAAGCTCAGCGGTGGCGAGCAGCAACGGGTGGCCATCGCCCGTGCCATCGTCAGCGCGCCGGACATCCTCATCTTCGATGAACCGACCGCCTCACTTGACGGAGACACCGGCCGGAAAATCCTCGAATTCGTGCGGACGAAGGTGCTCACCGAGCAGCGCTGCATTCTCACTGTCACGCACGATGACCGCATCTACGAGTACGCGGACCGCATCCTGAAGATGGAGGACGGTCGTCTCATTGGAAGCGAGAAGGGCGGCGCCCATGCGTAACAAGGTCATCTTCGTGCTGGTTGGCCTGGGGATTGCCGCGGGCATCGCCAGCGCGGTCATCTACTCGGCGCCCAAGAAGCCGCAGCCGCCCGTCTTCAGCCCGGCCCCCAACCCGTTTCCCAAGGGCATCTACGCGAACGGCATCATCGAGAGCTACCAGACCAGCGGCGAGAACACGAACATCTACCCCGAGGTCCCGGGCGTGGTGACCCACATCCTGGTCACCGAGGGCGAGCGGGTAAAGCAGGGTACGCCGCTGTTGCAGCTCGACGACTCGGTGCAGCGGGCCAACGTCGAGCAGCTCGAGTCGCAGGCCGAGGCGGCCCGGGCGGTGCTGGGAGAGCTGAAGGCCCAGCCCCGCAAGGAGATCCTGGAGGTGGTGCGCGCGCAGGCCGAGCTCGCCGCCGCCAATCTCAAGACGGCCCAGGACCAGCTCGACAAGCTGAGCCGCTCCATCGAGCTCGAGCCCAAGTCGGTGAGCAAGGACGCCTACGACAATGCGAAGAATGCCACCCAGGTGGCAAGGGCGAACGTGGAGGTGGCCCAGCGACAGCTGGCGCTGACGCGGGCCGGTGCCTGGGTGTTCGACATCCACAACCAGCAGAAGCAGTACGAGGCGCTCACCAAGGCGGTGGCCTCGGCGAGCGCGCTGCTGGCCAAGTTCACGCTGCGGGCCCCGTACGACGGGACGGTGCTGTCCATCGCGACGGCGGTGGGGAGCTACATCTCCTCGCAGGGCGCCTACGGCACCTACACCCAAGGCTTCGGGCCCGTGGTGGTGCTGGGGACGGGGTCGGGCGCGGGCTCCGCGGGGTACCTCGCCGTGCGCTGCTACATCGACGAGATTCTCATCCCGCGGCTCCCGCCGCCGGCGGACATCCACGCGCGGATGTTCATCCGCGGAACCAGCATCAGCGTGCCGCTCGAGTTCGTCCGGATGCAGCCGTACGTCTCGCCGAAAATCCAGCTCTCCAACGCACGCACTGAGAAGGTCGATGTCCGCGTGCTGCCCGTCATCTTCCGCTTCGCGCCGCCGCCGGGCGTCGAGGTGTTCCCGGGTCAGCTGGTGGACGTCTACGTCGGCGACAAGGAAAGCGTTCGTGTCTTCGTCGGGGCCAAGTAGCCGCCCCCGGTTAGCGGCCCTGCTGCTGGGGTTGGCGGGCTGCGCCGTCGGGCCCAACTTCGTGCGCCCGGAGGCTCCGCCCGACGCCGGCTACTCGGCCGACGCCACCGAGACGGCCACCGTGGCGGCCGACGGCACGGTGCAGCGCATCAGTGTGCAGCAGAAGCTCCAGGCGGACTGGTGGCGCCTGTTGGGCTGCCCGCGTCTGGACGCCCTGGTGGCGGAGGCCATCGCCCACAACCCCACCGTCGAGGCGGCTCAGGCGAGCCTCCGCCGCAGCGAGGACAACCTGCGGGCCGGCTACGGCGTCTTCTACCCCCAGCTGGACGCGCAGGCCGGGCTATCGCGGCAGCAGTACAACCCAGAGAAGCTGGGCCAGAAGCAGCCGAGCACCACCTTCAACCTCTTCACCGTGTCCGGCAGCATCAGCTACACCCTCGACATCTGGGGCGGCCAGCGGCGGCAGGTGGAGTCCCTGTCCGCCTCGGTGGAGGCGCAGCGCGACGCCCTGCTCGGCACCTACCTGGTGCTATCGAGCAACGTGGTGAATGCCGCCCTGGCCCAGGCCGGCTACCGAGAGCAAGTGCGGGCCACCGAGGAGCTGCTGCGGCTGCTGAAGGAGCAGCTGGCCATCACAGCCACCCAGGCCGAGGCCGGGATTGTCCCGTACGCCACGGCGTTGACGCTGGAGACGAGCGTGGCCAGCACCGAGGCCACCTTGCCGCCGCTGCGCCAAAGAATCGACGAGACGCAGGACCTGCTCGCCGCCCTGGTGGGCCGCACGCCCGCGGACTGGAAGCAGTCCCCCTTCGCGCTCGGCGACTTCACCCTGCCCGGCGAGGTGCCCCTCTCCCTACCGTCGGAGCTCGTGCGCCAGCGGCCGGACGTGCTGACGGCGGAGGCGCAGTTGCACAGCGCGAACGCACAGATTGGCGTGACGACGGCGGCCATGCTCCCCAACATCACCCTGAGCGGCAACCTCGGCCTGGCCAGCGCGGACGCCACGCAGCTGTTCTCCGCCGCCAGCGGCTTCTGGGGCCTGGCCGCCGGCCTGACGCAGCCCCTCTTCCACGGCGGCACCCTGTACTATCAAAACCAGGCCTCCATCGACGCGCGCGACCAGGCCGCCGCCACCTACCGCCAGACGGTGCTCTCGGCCTTCGAGCAGGTGGCCGACACGCTGCGCGCCCTCGGCCATGACGCCGAGGCGGTACAGGCGCAACTCCGGGCCGTCCAGTCCTCGGCGGAGGCGCTGCGGCTCATCCAGGCCAATTACGAGAGCGGCGTGGCCACCTACATCCAGGTGCTGCTGGCCGACACGCAGGCCCTGCAATCGCAGCTGGGCTACATCCAGGCCAAGACGCAGCGGCTGCAGGACACGGTGGCGCTGTACGTGGCCCTGGGCGGCGGCTGGTGGAACGCGCCACAGCCAGTGGCCGGCGCACCCGCCAAGTGAGGGGAGGGCGCGGGTCCCGTCAGCTGCACTCGTGGACGGCCACCACCAGGACGGCCACAAACAGCACCCACCACACCAGGCCGCGGACAAACCACGGACGTCGGGGCGCCGCGGGGGCGCCGGGCAGGGGCGGTGGGGTGTCGGGGGACATGGGCCAGGGGAAGGCTACTCCCGTCCCGGGGCCCGCCGCGCGTTTCAGCCGAGGGAGAGAAGGCGGCGTTCCAGGTAGCGGCGCTCGGCCGGGTTTCGCACCAGCGCCAGCGCGGCGGCATAGGCGGCTCGGGCCTCGGACAGCCGTCCGGCGCGCCGGAGCAGGTCGGCGCGCGCCGCCGGCAGCAGGTGGTAGCCCGAGAGTTCCTCGCGCGTGCTGAGCAGGTCCATCCAGGCCAGTCCCTGCTCCGGGCCCTCGGCCATGGCCAGGGCGACGGCGGCATTGAGTTCCACGACCGGGGTGGGGAGAAAGCGCAGCAGGGCGCCGTAGAGGACGGCAATCTGCTGCCAGTCCGTGTCCTCGGCCCGCGGGGCACCGGCGTGCAGTGCGGCGACCGCGGCCTGCAGCTGGTAGGGCCCGGGCCGTCGGCTGGCGACGGCCTCGTCGAGCAGCGCCGTCCCCTCGCCGATGGCCGCGGCGTCCCAGCGCGTCCGGTCCTGCTCCTCCAGCGGCACCAGCACCCCGTCCGGCCCGAGACGCGCCTCGCGCCGCGCGTCGTGCAGCAGCATGAGGGCGAGGAGACCGCGGGCCTCGGGCTCCTGAGGCAACAACTCCACGAGGAGGCGCCCCAGCCGGATGGCCTCGGCGCAGAGGTCCGGGCGCAAAAGTCCCTGCTGTTCCGTGGAGGCGTAGCCCTCGTTGAAGACCAGGTACACCACCGAAAGGACGGCCTCCAGCCGCTGCGGGAAGACGTCGGGTCGGGGAATTTCGTAGGGGATGGCCGCGTCGCGAATCTTCCGCTTGGCCCGCACCAGCCGCTGTGCGGCGGTGGACTCGGGCTCGACGAAGGCGCGGGCAATCTCGCGTGTAGACAGCCCGCACAGGGTCCGCAGGGCCAGGGCCACCTGGGCCGGTTGCGCCAGCGCCGGGTGGCAGCAGGTGAAGAGGAGGCGCAGCCGGTCATCCTCGACGCCGGAGATGGCGGCCGGGTCCTCCTCGGGCTCGGCCGCCACCGCCGTCTCCGACGCCAGCTCAGACACCGCCAGGGTGCTCGACCGCCGCCTGCGCACGAGGTCCACCGCGCACCGGCGGGCGACGGTGGTGAGCCAGGCCCCGGGACGTTCCGGCAGCCCGTCCTTGGGCCAGCGGGAGGCCGCGCGGGCGCAGGCCTCCTGCAGGGCATCCTCGGCCAATTCGAAGTCGCCGCAGGTGCGGATGAGCGCGGCCAGCACCCGACCGCTCTCCCGCCGGAAGACTTCGTCGATGAGCCGGTCGAGCACTTCGCAGGCCCCGGTGCCCTAGCTCTTGGTCCGGTCCGGAAGGGGCCGCACCTCCATCGAGCCGGTGAGTGCCCCCGGGCACTTGGCGGCCCACTCGAGCGCCTTCTCGAGGTTGGGGACTTCAATGACGTAGTAGCCGCCGAGCTGCTCCTTGGTCTCGGCGAAGGGCCCGTCCACCGTCGTCACCTTCCCGTTGCGGACCCGGACGGTGGTGGCTGCCGACGTCGGCTTGAGCTCCGAGCCGCCGCGCATGACACCGGCGTCGACCAGCGCCTGGCTGTACTTCATGTAGTCCGCGTACATGGAGTTGAGTTGGCCGGGGGGCAGCTTCGTCCACACCCGCTCGTCGCCGTAGATGAGAAGCATGTATTGCATGTGGGGTGACTCCTTCTTGTGCTCTCGGTCCATCCGAGATTGCCCCCACGACGCAGGTGGGGGCCTTATTTCGACAGTCGGCCCTGGGACGGAGGGTCCGCGGTGGGCCGCGCAGGCGGGCGGCGTGCCTCCCTGTGGCCCCGGCGCTACGGCATGCGCTCGACGGCATGGAGCCCGAAGCGCAGCTCGGCCTTCCAGGGCCCGGCGGGAAAGCCGTCTAGGACCAGCACCCGGTCCAGGGCGAGCAGCGTGTCCGGCAGCAGACGTCCGAAGCTGACCCCGAGCGCCGGCGGGGTGCGGGGCCGGCCGCTGCCGGCCGTCATCCACACCACCTCGCCATGCAGAAGGATGCTGCCCGAGTCGAGCCAGATTTCGAGCAGCACCGGTGAACCCATCTGCGCCAGGGACGGCAAGTCCCCGGCCTCCAGCTCCACCCCGGCGCCGCCGCGGGAGAGGTCCCGGACGCTCCACACCGTCACCAGCCCGGAATTCTCCTGGGCCCGCAGGTGCACCGGCACGCGGGGGTAGCGGCGCACCTGTTCATCGCGGTGCAGCTCGAAGAGGCGGCTCAGGACGGCGTCTAGGCCGCGTCGGCTTCGACCGGGCAGGTAGCGAATGCCCAGCACGTACTCGCCGTTGGCCGCGGCCCGCACCTCCACCACCTCCCCCGTCACCTCCACGGGCTCGACGACGTCCGGGGCCACCAACTCGAAGATGAACCGCGTCCCCCGCTCGAGGGGCTTCTTGCTGGGCAAGGAGACGCCCCCCTTGCCGACGCTCCGGGTGAAGGCCTGCAACAGAGAGGTGGGGCTCCGGTAGGAAACGCGGAGCCGCACGGGTTCCATAACTTTTCAAGCTCGCGTGATTGCGGGCGAAAGACAAGGTCCGGTGTTGGGGACGGATTTTTTGGTTTTGGCCGGGAGTGGTAAGAAGTGGTAAGCAGCGGATCAGCCGTACACTCCCATCCCAGGACGGGCCGTGCATCGTGTTTCGGGGCGTCTTCGAACATCAAATCGACGCGAAGGGGCGGACCAGCCTTCCGGCGCGCCTGCGGGAGACGCTGCTCGGCA
Organism: Myxococcaceae bacterium; assembly: GCA_017881265.1. Lineage (GTDB taxonomy): Bacteria > Myxococcota > Myxococcia > Myxococcales > Myxococcaceae > JADGRA01. The sequence goes on from JADGRA010000012.1 coordinate 33,849, forward strand.
GCTACGACGACCGGCTCATCCTCACCACGGCCCTGGACAAGTGCCTGCACGCCTACCCGGTGCGGGAGTGGGAGCGGCTGGAGGCGTCGCTGGCGGACAGAAACCCCATGGAGCCGGGAGTGAAGACGTTGATGCGCCTGTACGTGGCGCCGGCGCAGGAGTGCCCGCTGGACCGGCTGGGCCGACTGCTCGTCCCCCCGTCGCTGCGCATGCACGCGCAGCTGGAGAAGGACGTGGTGTGGGCGGGCATGGTGCGCGTCATCGAGTTGTGGAGCCACGACGGCTGGGCCCAGGCCCAGGCCGAGGCCCGGGCGGGGGCGGAATCCCAGGACGTGATGCGAGTCCTGACAGAGTTGCGCCACAGCAAGGAGCAGACGTGAACGAGGTCGCCGGCAGGGCAGCGCTGAGTCTGCGGTCTAGGTCGCGGCTTCGGCTGCGCCACACCACCCTTGGGCTGCGCGGGGAGCTGGACCAGGCCGCCCTCACCGAGCTCGGCGACCGTCTCATCCGGCTGCTCGACCAGAGTTGCGTCTGGGTGCTGCTCGACTTCACGGCGGTGGAGCACCTGGACTACCGCGGCGTGTCTGCCCTGGCGGCCCGCGCCGACGCCTTCCGGCGCGCGGGCGGGGACCTCAAGGTGTGCGGCCTGTCGCCCTACCTACAGGCGGTGCTCCGCGCCGGGGGGGCGCACGGGGCCTTCGAGGTGTTTCGCGATGCGGCCGATGCGCGCGCCGCGATGACCAGCCCTTTCGAGGGCCCATAGCGCGCTGGGGGCCAGGCGGCGTGGAGTACGCGCACCAGACGGTGCTTCGCGACGAGGTGGTGGACGTGCTTGCACCGACAGCCGGACGGACCATTGTCGACGCCACTCTCGGCGGGGGCGGGCATGCCGAGGCGCTGCTCGACCGCGGCGCGACCGTCATCGGCGTGGACCGGGACCCCTCGGCGGTGGCCGCGGCCACCGCGCGGCTCGGCGGACGGGCCACCTTCCGGGCGCTGCGCGGCAACGCCGGCGACCTGGAGGCGCTGCTCGCCCCCTTGGGCCTGCTGCCGGTGGACGGCGTGCTGGCGGACCTCGGGGTGAGCAGCCCGCAGCTCGACGACCCGGACCGCGGCTTCTCCTTCCAGGGGGACGGCCCTTTGGACATGCGCATGGGGCAAGAGGGCCAAACCGCCGCCGGGGCCATCGCCGCCGCGGACGAGGCCACCCTCGCCCGCGTGCTGCGAGAGCTTGGCGAGGAACCCTTTGCCGGGCCCATTGCCCGCGCTCTGAAGGGCGCCCAGCCCACCACCACGGCCGCCGCGGTGGAGGCGGTGAAGCGCGCCGTCCCGCGGCGCGCCTGGCCCGAGCGCCTGCACGTCGCCACCCGCACCTTCCAGGCCCTGCGCATCTGGGTGAACGACGAACTGGGGGCGCTCGAGCGCCTTCTGGACTCCCTGCCGCGGCTGCTCCGGCTGGGGGGACGCGCCGCCATCATCAGCTTCCACAGCCTGGAGGACCGGCGGGTGAAACAGGCCTTCCGTGCCCTGGAAGGCCGGTGCACCTGCCCGCCAGGGCTTCCGGTGTGCGTCTGCGGCGCCGGGGGCAGCTTCCGGCCCCTCACCCGCAAGGCGGTGAAGGCCTCCGCCGCCGAGGTGGAGCGAAACCCGCGGTCCCGCAGCGCGCGGTTGCGCGCGGTGGAGCGACTCTCGTGAGGCGGCCCAAGAGTCGCCGGCCCAGCCTGGGTGTCGTGCTTCGCCAGCTGCTGCCCGGCGCGGCGGTGGCGGCGCTGCTCGCCGCGGTGGGCATTCTGCACGTCGCCGCCCGGACCGAGGTGGTGGACACCGGCTACGCGCTGAGCCACCTGGAGGCGGAGAACCGCTCCCTCACCCTGGAGAACGACAGGCTGCGGCTGGAGCTGGCCACGCTGAAGCGCTCGGCGCGCCTGGAAAAGCTGGCCAAGGACAGCCTGGGCATGGCGCCCCCGGCGCCGGGCTCGGTCACCGTGCTGTCCCGGCCGCCGCAGCGCGCGGCTCTCCCCCATCCGGTGGCCGTGGCCGGGCGTCCCTGACACCCATGGCCGCCGGCAGCTACAGTCCCGCGCGCCCCAGCGGGGAAGCCGCCACCCGCTGGGTGCGGCTGCGCGTGGCGATGATGGGCGGGCTCCTCTTCTTCGGCCTGGCGCTGGCGCTGGGCCGGGCGGTGCAGCTGCAAGTCATCCAGTCGGCGCAGCTGGGGCTGATGGCCACCGACCAGTCCTCGCGGGAGATGGACGTCCCTGCCCGCCGTGGAGAGATTCTCGACCGGCGCGGCGTCAGTCTCGCCTCCAGCGTCGAGGTGGACTCGCTGTGGGTGGACCCCTCGCAGCTGGGGGACCCGGGGCGCGCCGCGGTGGACCTTGCCCGGGTGTTGCACCTGGACGCGGTGGAACTCGCCCAGCGGCTGTCGCGGGCCCGCCGCTTCGCCTGGGTGAAGCGCCAGGTGACGCCCCCAGAATTGGCCGCCGCCCGGGCCCTGGGCGTGCCGGGTCTCGGCGTCACCAAGGAGCCCAAGCGCTTCTACCCCCAGAAGGAGCTCGCCGCGCAGGTGCTGGGCGTGGTGGGCAAGGACGGCTTGGGGCTGGAGGGGCTGGAGCTGGCCTTCGAGGAGGAGCTGACCGGCACCGGCAGCAAGGTCGAGGGCATCCGCGATGCGCGCGGGCGCAACGTCCTTCTGGACGGGGCACCGGCGACGCGGGCCCGCGAGGGGGCCAACGTCACCCTCACCCTGGACCGCACGCTGCAGTACACGGCCGAGAAGGTGCTGGACCAGGCGGTGGCGGAGAGCGAGGCCCAAAACGGGATGGTGGTGGCGCTGGACCCCCGCACGGGCGAGCTGCTGGCCGTCGCGCATGCCCCGCGCTTCAACCCCAACTCCCCGACGGCCGTGCCGGCGCCCATCCTGCGGGACCGCGCCGCGCTGGACGTCTTCGAGCCGGGCAGCACCTTCAAGGCCTTCGTCGCCGCCGGCGCCCTGGAGTCCGGCGCGGTGAGGGCCGATGAGGCCTTCTTCTGCGAGAACGGCGCCTGGGAGGTGGGCAAGCACGTCATCCACGACACCCACCCGCACGGCTGGCTGGCCCTGCCCAAAATTCTTCAGGTCTCCTCCAACATCTGCATGGGCAAGGTGGCGCAGAAGCTCGGCCGCGACGGCATGGTGCGCACCCTGCGGCAGTTCGGCTTCGGGGACCGCTCCGGCCTGGCGCTTCCCGGCGAGGGGCGGGGCAGCGTCCCCTACCCGCGGGCCGAGGTGACCCTGGCCACCCAGTCCTTCGGCCAGGGGGTGAGCGCCACGGCGGTCCAGGTGGCCGCCGCCTTCGGGGCGCTGGCCAACGGCGGCGTCCTGATGCGGCCCTACCTGGTGGCGCGGGTGACGGACCCGGACGGGGTCGTGCTCCTGGAAAACCAGCCCACCGAAGTGCGCCGGGTGGTGTCGGAAAAGGTGGCCCGCGCGGTGGTGTCGATGCTGGAGGGCGTGGTGGAGAAGGAGGGGACGGGCACGCGCGCGCACATGGACGACTACCGCGTGGCCGGCAAGACGGGCACGGCGCAGAAGCCGGACCCCCTGGCGGGCGGCTACTCCGAGCGGCGCATCGCCAGCTTCGTCGGGATGGTGCCGGCAGAGAGCCCGCGCCTGGTGGTGCTGGTGGTCATCGACGAGCCGAAAACGGACGTCTTCGGCGGCCTGGTGGCGGCGCCGGCCTTCAAAGAGATTGCCGCAGCGGCCTTGCCGGCCCTGGGGGTGCCACCCTCGCGGGGGGTCCACCTGGTGGCCCGGGCCCCGGAGCCTCGAAAAACCCTCCCCATCCCGCCTCCAGTGCAGGTAAAGGGGGGGGCGACTCCGGGAGAGACGCTCACCGAGCGCCTCCAGCCCGGGGCCGTCGCCGTTCCCGACGTCCAGGGACGGGTGGGCCGGGAGGCGGTGGCGCGCCTTCTGTCGTTGGCCCTCGAGCCGCGGCTGTTAGGAAGTGGGCGCGTGGTGGCGCAGAGCCCGGCGCCCGGGGCCCGGGTGGCCAAGGGTGCGCGGGTGACTCTCGAGATGTCCACCGCCGCCGGAGACTAGGAATCCCTGATGAAGTTGACAGATGTGTTGGCAGGTGTGGGGGCAGAGCAGCTCTCCGGCTCGCGGGCCGCGCTGGACGTCACCGGGGTCGCGCACGACAGTCGGAAAGTCCGCCCGGGGGACCTCTTCGTCGCGTTGTCCGGGGCCACCCATGACGGGACGGCCTTCGTCGCTCAGGCCAAGGCCAATGGCGCGGTGGCGGTGCTGGCCGAGCGCGCGGTGGTCGCCGACCTGCCCGTTCTCAAGGTGCCCTCCGCACGGCGGGCTCTGGCGGAGGTCGCGGCCAACTTCTTCCGGCGACCGGCCAACGAACTGATGCTGCTCGGCGTCACCGGCACCAACGGGAAGACCACGACGGCCTACCTGCTCGAATCCATCTGCTCGGCCGGCGGCGCCGCGGTGGGCCGCATCGGCACCATCGAGGTGCGCTTCGCGGGCCGCACCCAGCAGTCGCCGCACACCACCCCCGACGCCCTGGCGCTGCATGGCCTGTTCCGGGAGATGCTGGATGCGGGGACCGACACAGTGGTGATGGAAGTCTCCAGCCACGCGCTGGACCAGGAGCGCGTGCATGGCCTCACCTTCCGGGCAGCCGGCTTCACCAACCTGTCGCGCGACCACCTCGACTACCACGCAGACATGGAGGCGTACTTCCAGGCCAAGCGGAAGCTCTTCAGCGACAACCTCTCCCCGGGCGGGGTGGCGGTGGTGAATGGGGACGACACCTACGCCGCGCGCCTCTACAACGAGGTCAGAAACGCCCGGCGCATGGCGTGGAAATTCAGCCGCACCGGGACCGGGGAAATCTCTGCCGCCGGCGTCGAGCTCGGCCTCAACGGCATCAAGGCCACGCTGAAGACGCCGGCCGGGGACATCCAGGTGCAGTCGTCCCTGCTCGGTCCGCACAACCTGGAGAACATTCTGGCCGCGGCCGGCATGGCCCTGGGGGCGGGCTTTGGCCGCCGGGACGTACAGGAGGGGATTGGACGCGTCAAGCGCGTCCCCGGACGCATGGAGCGCGTGGAGGAGAATGGCCGCGTGGCCCTGGTGGACTACGCCCACACCGACGACGCGCTCCGGCGCGCGCTGGAAGCGGCGCGGGCCATGGCCAAGGGACGCGTCATCACCGTCTTCGGCTGCGGTGGCGACCGGGACAAGGGCAAGCGGCCCCTCATGGGCCAGGTGGTGGGTGAGGGGGCCGACCTGGCGGTGGTGACGAGCGACAACCCACGCACCGAGGACCCGAGCGAGATTATTTCCCAAATCACCCCGGGCCTGGAGAAGGGCGGCCTGCGGCGCATCAGTGCGGGCAAGGCGCGCAGTGGCGAGCGCGGCTACCTGGTGGAAGCGGACCGGCGGACGGCGCTGGAGACGGCCGCGTCGCTGGCCCGGCCGGAGGACATCATCCTCGTCGCCGGCAAGGGGCACGAGGCGTACCAGGAAGTTGGTGCGGAAAAGCTGCCCTTCGACGACGTCGCCGAGACCCGCACCGCCCTCGGGAAACCGGGACCGGCCTAGGGCGGTGGACCGCTCGGTGGCGTCGTTCACCCCGGCTGACATCCTCGAGGCGACCTCGGCCGAGGTGCTTGCCCCGCCCTCGGCGGACGTCTTCCCCTCCGTCTCGACGGACTCGCGCTCGCTGGCCCCGGGCGCCCTCTTCGTGGCGCTGGAAGGCGCGCGCTTCGACGCGCACGCCTTCGTGGGCGAGGCGGCTGCCCGCGGTGCCGCCGGGGCCCTGGTGCGCCGGGGCAAGCCCCTGCCGGCCGTCCCGGCGGGCTTCGGCCTCTTCGCCGTGGCCGACACGCTGCGCGGCCTCGGCGCGCTGGCGCGCTTTCACCGCCGGCGCTTCCGGCTGCCGCTGGGCGCGGTCGGCGGCAGCAACGGGAAAACCACCACCAAGGAGATGGTGGGCAGCATCCTCAGCGCCGTGGGCCCAGCCCTCAAGACGGAGGGCAACCTCAACAATGAGGTGGGTGTCCCGCTGACGCTGCTGCGTCTCACCGCCGAGCACCGCGCCGCTGTGGTGGAGTTGGGCATGAATGCGCCGGGCGAGATGGGGCGGCTGGTGGCCCTGGCCGAGCCAGACGCTGCCGTCCTCACCACCATCCAGCCGGAGCACCTGGAGGGCCTCGGCAGCCTGGCCGGGGTGGCCGCGGCGGAGGGAGAGCTGTTTTCCGGGCTGGCCCCCAGCGCCACCGCGGTGGTGAACCTGGATGAGGCGCTGGTGGTGCAGCAGGCGAAGGCGTCGCGGGCGCGCTGGCTCACCTTCGGGCGGGACGGCCGTGCCGACGTCCGCCTGGAGGAGACGCGGCCCCTGGGCCGCGCCGGCCAGGAAGTCGTCCTGCGGTCGGACGGCCGCACCTTCGCCGTGGCCCTGGGTTTTCTGGGGGCGCACAACGCCCTCAACGCCGCCGCGGCCTTCGCCCTGGCCCGGGCCCTGGGCATCTCGGCGGACGCGTGCGCCGAAGGACTGGCCCGGGCCCGGCCCACCGCCCGCCGCCTCACCGTCGTCGAAGCCCCGGGCGGCCTGACGGTGCTGGACGACTGTTACAATGCCAACCCGGCCTCGGTGACGGCCGCGCTGCAGACGGCCCGGGAGCTGGCCGGCTCCGGGCGGGTGGTGGCCGTCCTCGGGGACATGCTGGAACTCGGCCCGGGGGAGGCCGAGGGGCACCGGCAGATGGTGGAAGTGGCCTCGAAGCTGGCCACCCTCCGGGCGTTTCTCGGACCGCGAAGCTCGGCCGCGGCGCCGGCCGAGGGGGTGGAGGAGTCGGCACGCTTCATGGAAGTGGAGCCACTGTGGGACTGGCTCCGGCCGCGCCTGCGGCCAGGCGACGTCGTCTTGGTGAAGGGAAGCAGGGGCATGCACATGGAGCGGCTAGTGGAGCGACTCACGGGGGCGGCTGCGGCCGCCGGGCACTGAATGCTCTTTCTCCTCTACGAGACCTTCAAGGACACCCATGCCGGGCGCTTCCTCAACTTCCTGCGCTACCCCACCTTCCGGCTGGTGGCCGCGGGGGTGGCGGCGCTGTTGATTGGCCTGTTCTTCGGGCGCCGCTTCATCGCCCAGCTGCGCGCCACCCAAGGGGAGGCCAACAACGTCCGGGAGGACACCCCGGACCGGCACCAGACGAAGAAGGGGACCCCCACCATGGGCGGGGCGCTCATCCTGCTGTGTGTCGCCCTGGCCACGCTGCTGTTTGCCGACTTGCGCGAACGCGTCATCTGGCTGGCCCTGCTGTGGACGCTGGGCTTCGGGTTCATCGGCTTTCTGGACGACTGGCTCAAGCTGTCGAAGCGAAACTCCAAGGGCCTCGCCCCGCGCAAGAAGCTGCTGCTGCAGACGCTGTTCTTCGTGGTGGGGGTGTTTGGAATCCTCTGCACCTGGCACGGCGGCTCGCCGCACCTGCTGGTGGACACCCGGCTCACGTTGCCCTTCGTCCCCACCCGGCACTTCAACCTCGAGCTTGGCTGGGGGTACCTCCTCTTCGCCTGGGTAGTGGTGGTGGGCGCCTCCAACGCCGTCAACCTCACCGACGGGCTGGACGGGCTGGCCATCGTCCCCACCATCGTCGCGGCACTCACCTTCGCCATCTTCTGCTACGTCGCCGGCAGCGGGCTGTACCTGGCGGACCTGGTGGCCGCCGCCGGGGGCGGGCAGAAGCTGGTGAGTGTCCCCCTCTGGCGCTATTTGGGCGTCCCGCAGGTGGTGGGCGGCGCGGAGCTGGCCGTCTTCTGCGCCAGCATTGTGGGGGCCGGAATCGCGTTCCTCTGGTTCAACGCCTACCCGGCGTCCGTCTTCATGGGGGACGTCGGGTCCCTCGCCCTCGGCGGGGCCCTGGGCGGCCTGGCCGTCCTCAGCAAGCAGGAGGTGACGTCGGCCTTCATCCTCGGCGTCTTCCTGGCCGAGTTGCTGTCGGTGATGATTCAGGTGGCCAGCTTCCGGCTGACCGGCCGGCGCGTCTTCCGCATGGCCCCGGTGCACCACCACTTCGAGTTGAAGGGCTTGAGCGAGCCGAAAATCATCGTCCGCTTCTGGATTGTCTCCATCCTCTGCTGCGGCGTGGCCCTGCTCACGCTCAAGCTGCGCTGAGAGGCGTGCCGTGAGCTTGCTGCCAGCGCTGTCGGGCCGGGCTGTTGTGGTGTTGGGCGCCGGCAAGAGCGGGCTGTCCGCCGCGCGCCTGCTCGTCCGTGCCGGGGCCCGTGTCAGCGTATACGACGAGCAGCCGCGTGAAAGCCTGGGCCCGGCGGCAGCGGCGCTGTCCGCCCACGGCGCGACGCTGGTTGCTGGCCAGCCCCTCGCCAAGGTGGACGTCGGGACGCCGGCCCTGGTGGTGGTGAGTCCCGGGGTGCCGCTGGCGCTGCCGTCCCTGCAACAGGCCAAGGACCGGGGGGTCCCGGTGTGGGGGGAGGTGGAACTGGCCGGACGTGTCCTCGCCCCCGGGGTGCCGGTGGTGGGCATCACCGGCACCAACGGGAAAAGCACCACCACCGCGCTGGCCGGGGCGCTTTTGGGCGGCGGGGGGCTTCGGCCCTTCGTCGGCGGCAACCTCGGGACGCCGCTCTCGGACGCCGTGGAGGGGCCCGTGCCGGGGGCCTACGTCGTGGAACTGTCCAGCTACCAGCTGGAGGGGCTGCAGACGCTGCGGGTGAATGCCGCCGCCGTGCTCAACCTCACCCCGGACCATCTCGACCGCTATGCGTCGCTGCCAGCGTACGCCGAGGCGAAGGCCCGCATTTTCCAGAGGCAGGGGCCGGAGGACCTCGCTGTCCTCAATCTGGACGACCCCTGGACGCCGCGCTTTGTGCCGCACCTGCGGGCCCCGGCCACGGGCTTCACCCTGGATGAGCGCACCACGCTACCGGGCGGCTTCACCGGGGCGGCGGTGGCCTCGCCTGGGGGCTTCCGGGTGACGGGGCAGGACGCGTCCTACCGGGTGGACAACCGCGCCCTGCGCGGGGCGCACAACCTGCAGAACGCCATGGCGGCCACCCTGCTGGCGCTGCACGTGGGCGTCCGGCCGGCCGACGTGCAGCAGGGGCTGGACGACTTTCCCGGGCTTCCCCACCGGCTGGAGAGCATCCGCACCCTGGACGGGGTGGAGTGGGTGAATGACAGCAAGGCCACCAACGTGGACGCGGCGGTGGTGGCGCTGAAGGCCTTCCCCCCTGGAAGCCGGCTGTGGCTTCTGGCCGGCGGGAAGGGGAAGGGGGCGCCCTATGCCCCCCTGCGGGAGGCGGCGGGTGGAAAAGTCGCCGCCGTCCTCACCCTTGGGCAGGATGGCCCCCTCATTCAAAAGGAGTTCGCCACGCAGTACACCGTCCACGCTTGCGGCACGCTGGAATGGGCGGTGGCCCGCGCTCGGGAGCTCGCCCGCCCCGGGGACGTGGTGCTGCTGTCGCCAGCCTGTGCCTCCTTCGACCAGTTCCGCAACTTCGAGGACCGCGGGGACACCTTCCGCCGTCTGGTGCAGGCGCTGTCATGAGTTGGCGCAAGCGCCCCCAGCCGTCGCATGCGCTTCCCGACGGACGGACCGAGACGGTGCGGCTGTCGGTGGACCCCATCCTCTTGTCCGCGGTGCTGGGGCTGCTCTCCTTGGGCCTGGTGATGGTGTACTCGGCCAGCGCAGTGACGGCGCTGGAGAAAACGGGCAACGGCTTCTACTTCTTGCAGCGGCAGCTGGTGGCGGCGGCGGTGGGCCTTCTGGCCATGGCCACCGCGCTCAAGCTGGGCTACCGCCGCCTGGCCCGGCTGGCCTACCCGCTCTTGGTGGTGACGGTACTGCTGTTGGTGCTGGTGCTGGTGCCGGGGGTGGGGACGCTGGTGGGCGGGGCCCGCCGGTGGATTCGCTTCCCGGGCGTCAGCATCCAGCCGGCCGAAATCGCCAAGTTCACCTGGGTGGTGTACCTGGCCTACAGCCTGGCCAAGAAGCGCGAGAAGGTGGCGTCCTTCAGCATCGGCTTTCTGCCCCACCTGCTGCTGGGAGGAATGCTGGTGGTGCTGTGCATGGCCCAGCCGGACTTCGGCAGCGCGGTGGAGTTGCTGGTGCTTCTGTTCGTGCTGCTCTTCGCCGCCGGCACCAAGCTGTCGTACCTGGTCGGCTCGGTGCTGCTGGCGCTGCCGCTCGCCTACCACGCCGTCGCCCACTCCCCGTACCGTCTCAAGCGCATCACCGCCTTCCTCGACCCGTGGGCCCACCGCCACGACGTCGGCTACCAGGTGGCGCAGTCCCTCATCTCGGTCGGGTCGGGCGGCTTCTGGGGACTGGGCCTGGGCGAGAGCCGGCAGAAGCTGTTCTTCCTGCCCGAGGCGCACACCGACTTCATCTTCAGCATCGTCGGTGAGGAGTTGGGCCTCTTCGGCGCGGCCGCCACGGTGCTGCTGTATGCCATCATCGTCTGGCGCGGGACCCGCGCCGCCCTCCGTGCCGGGGAGACCTTCGGCACCTACCTGGGCCTCGGCCTCACCGCGCTCTTGGGGGTGCAGGCGGTGGTGAACATGAGCGTGGCCATGGGCATGCTTCCCACCAAGGGGCTGACGCTGCCCTTCGTGTCCTACGGGGGCTGCTCGCTGGTGGTGTCCATGACGGCCGCCGGCGCGCTTCTGTCCTTGAGCGCCTCCACCGCGCCGATGCGGGCCGCGGTGACCCGGCGGCGAGCGCCGACGGAAGCGCTGGCATGAGGTTGCTCATCGCCGGCGGCGGCACGGGAGGCCACCTCTTCCCCGGCATCGCCCTGGCGGAGGAATTCACCACCCGCCACCCCGGCAACGCCGTCCTCTTCGTCGGGACGCGCCGCGGACTCGAAGCCCGGGTGGTGCCGGGGGCGGGCTTTCAGCTGGAAACCATCTCCGCCCGCGGGCTGAAGGGGAAGCGCCTGGGGGGCTTCCTCCTCGGGCTGCTGGCCCTGCCCCGGTCCTTCGTCGAGTCCTGGCGCATCCTCAGCCGCTTCCGCCCCGACGTGGTGGTGGGCGTCGGCGGTTACGCCAGTGGCCCGGTGGTGCTGACGGCGTGGCTGCGGCGCATCCCCACCGCGGTGCAGGAGCAGAATGCGCTGCCCGGCTTCACCAACCGGGTGCTGGCGCACTTCGTCCAGGCCGTCTTCATTGCCTTCGAGGAGGCCCGCGCTGCGTTTCCGCCGGCAAAGACGCACCTGGTGGGAAATCCGGTGCGGCGGAAGCTTTTGGACAACTACCTGCGCAGCAAGACGGCACATGACCGCTTCGAGGTGCTGGTGCTCGGCGGCTCGCTCGGGGCGCACGGGCTCAACACCCGGGTGCTGGAGGCCCTGGCCTTTCTCACCGACTTGCGTGACGCCATCGACTTCGTCCACCAGACGGGGACGCTGGACCTGGAGGCGGTCCGGACGGCCTACGCCTCCCTGGGCTTCCGGGCCGAGGTGGTGGCCTTCATCGAGGACATGTCAGCTGCCTACGCCCGGGCCTCGCTGGTGACGTGCCGGGCGGGGGCCACCACCGTGGCCGAGCTCGCCATCTGTAAGAAGGCCTCGGTGCTGGTGCCCTTCCCCGGCGCCACTGATGACCACCAGGCCGTCAACGCGCGCGCCCTGGTGGCCGCCGGCGCGGCGGTCATGTTCCGGGAGGCCGAGCTCACCGGCGAGGCGCTGGCGGGCACCGTCCGCGAACTCTACTTGCACCCGGAGCGGCTGCAGCGGATGGCGCGGGAGGCCGGACTTCTGGGCCGTCCGGAGGCGGCCCGGGAGCTGGCGGACGTGTGCGTGGAGCTGGTGGAGCGGGCCCGCGGTCGCACCGCGCCAGGCCCCTCGGAGGCGACCGGCCGGTGACTGCCCGTCCCCGGCCCAGCCTCTTCCAGACGCGCCACGCGGCCCGGGTGCACTTCGTGGGCATCGGCGGCATCGGGATGAGTGGCATCGCCGAGGTGCTGCTCAACCTCGGCTACCGGGTGAGTGGCAGCGACCTCAAAGAATCGGACACCACCCGACGGTTGTCCAAGCTGGGCGCCAGTGTGGCCTATGGCCACCGGGGGGAGAACCTCGGGGAGGCCGACGTGGTGGTGACGTCCTCGGCCGTCCGCCGGGACAACCCGGAGATTCTCGCCGCCCAGGTGCGCAAGATTCCCGTCATCCCGCGAGCGGAGATGCTGGCCGAGCTGATGCGGCTCAAGTACTCGGTGGCGGTGGCCGGGAGCCACGGGAAGACCACCACCACGTCCATGGTGGCCACCGTCCTCAATGCGGCCGGGCTGGACCCCACCGCGGTGGTGGGCGGCAAGGTGAACGTCCTCGGCAGCAACGCCAAGCTCGGCAAGAGCGACCTGATGGTGGTGGAGGCCGATGAGTCGGACGGAAGCTTCCTTAAGCTGCACCCCTCCATCGCCGTGGTGACCAACGTCGACCCCGAGCACCTGGACCACTTCGGGACGGTGGAGGCCCTCCGGCAGGCCTTCGTCGAATTCTGCAACCGGGTGCCCTTCTACGGGCTCAACATCCTCTGCCTGGACCACCCCAACGTGCAGGCGCTGCTTCCCGGCGTGGAGAAGCGCTTCGTCACCTACGGCACCACCCACGCCGCCGACTACCGGCTGGAGGGGGTGGTGCTCGACGGCTTCACCACCCGCTTCTCCGCCTTCCGTCGCAGCGAGCCCCTGGGCGAATTCGCGGTGCGGATGGTGGGCGCGCACAACGCGCTCAACGCCCTGGCCGTCATCGCCGTCGCCGACGAGATGGAGGTGCCCCTGGCCGTCGTGCGCAAGGCGCTGGCCGGCTTCGAGGGCGTGCAGCGGCGCTTCACCGTCCGGGGGGAGGCGCATGGCATCACGGTGGTGGACGACTACGGGCACCACCCGGCCGAGGTGATGGCCACCCTGGCCGGGGCGCGCGCCGCCTTCGGCCGCCGGCTGGTGGTGGCCTTCCAGCCGCACCGCTACACGCGCACGAGGGACTTGCTGCAGGACTTTGCGCGGGCCTTCAACGACGCCGACGTGGTGGTGGTCACGGGAATCTACGCCGCCAGCGAGGAACCCATCGCCGGCGTGACGGGCGCTGCCCTGGCGGACGCGGTGCGGGCGCACGGCCACCGCGACGTGACGTACGTCGAAAAGCGCGCCGACGTCGCCGGCGCCCTGTTGCCGCGCCTGCAGCCCGGCGACTTGGTGCTCACCCTTGGCGCAGGCGACATCACCCAGGTGGGCCCGGAGCTGCTCGAGCTCCTCTCGACGCGCAGGTAGGCCCTGGGGCGACCACCCCGGGGCTTCCGGGCGGGGCCGCCTGGTTGTTGTCAAATGTACTGGGGCCAGCCTCGCGGGTGGGCGCGCTTGTAGCCGCGGTACCACCGGCACAAAGGAAGCATCACCAGCACCACCGCCAGTGCTGCCAGGTAGGTGGCCTGAAGGCCCGCTGTCCGGTGCAGGCCAAGGGCGTAGGACAGAAGGGCCAACAGGTGGGCGTGCAACAGGTAGTAGAAGAGGGCCGTCTGTCCCAGCAGCACCAGCGGCCAGGCCTCCCGGTGGGCCCAGAAGGCGAGCGCCAGAAGCAGGGCCGCCAGCCCCATTTCCAACCCCCAGAAGGCGAGGCTGGGCGGGTACTTGCTGACGTGCAGCCACTGCACCAGCGAGCTGCCGTGCCGGTACAGGGCCATGTTTCCGACGCCGTTCAGGCCGCGCACGAGGAGGTACAGCCCAAGCAGCCCCACGCCCCAGGCCACCAGCAGCCGCGCCGTGCGCTGGGCCCGGCCCTCGGCGGGCTGGGCCACAAGCCATGTCCCGAAGCAGAAGCCGAGCACCAGGGTGCACAGCCAGGGGAAAAGCGGGTAACCCACCAGCACGGAGGGGCCGACGTTGCCGCCGAGGAGGAGAAGCTTCCCGGCAGTGGCGAGGAGTCCTTGCTGGGAGAGAGCCCAACCCGCCAGCGGTTCCGAGAGGACCCAACCCAGAAGGCCGAAGACGAGAAGCCAGCGGGCCGGAAGCCGGCGCAGGGCGGCCATGCACACCATGCCCATGCCGATGGCATAGAGCACCTGCAGGACGAGCATCGGACGCGGGCCGTGGGTCCCAAAGACGAGGGACATCCAGCCCTCCAGCGCGGTGATGAGGAGGCCGCGCAGCACCAGGTGGCGGTCGATGTCAGACGGGCGGTCCCCCTCGCGCCTGCGCCGGGCGATGCTGAGCGCGACGGAGGCGCCGGCGAGGAAGACGAAGGTGGGGGCACACACATGCGTGACCCAGCGGGTGAAGAAGTCGGCCACCGGAAGCACCGGCCGGTCCAATCTCACCGAATCCGTGAAGAGGCGCCCCGCGTTGAAGGCGTCGCTCGCGTGGTCCAGCGTCATGAGCACCATCACCAGCCCGCGCAGCCAGTCGATGGGCAAAAGCCGACTTCCTCGCGCGCGCGCGCTGTCCTGCGTCACCGACACCTCCTCCGGCCAAGGGGGGCCAAGCGGCGGACTCTCTCACAGCACTCGGCGGGGCGGCCAAGCGGCGCCATGGCCTGCCCCCCCCAGCAGAGGGGGTAGTAGAACACCCGCCATTGCGTGCCGGGTTGGGGCCGAGGGACGCTTCGACGCTGTCCCGGCCGTGACTCGCCCGTTTCCCCTCCTGTTGGGCTGCTGCCTCCTGGTCGCGTGCGCCGGCCCCCCCTTCCAGCCCGCCAACAGCTGCGCTGCTGCCGGAATGTCGCTGAACGCCTCCCGGATTGTCCGCTGCACCGGCGTCGACGCGATGGTGCAGCGCAGCCAGCTGGCGCTGTTGGGGCACGGCCTCTTCAGCCAAGCCCAGTTCGACGGCACCGTCTCGCGCCTCACGGTGTGGCTGTGGCCGGACGACGTCAGCATCCCCGAGTCCGTCTGCGACGACGCCACCGGGTGTCTGCTGTTTGGCGAGGCCACCGTGTACCTCGCCGACCACGGCGCCTCCTTCACCCATGAGTTGATGCACCGGCTGGACGAGGAGCGCGGCGTCAGCGACGACGCCAACCAGCGGCACCTCGGGTGGGGGCAGCGGGGCGCGCCGCCGGACGCGGGCACCCACTCCTGTCAGCCGTGGGCCGCGCCGCCGTGCCTGGATGGTTCCTGGGAGGACGTGGCCTTCGGGGCCCACGTCGAGCAGGCCTTCGAGGGCGTCACCGAGGGACTCTAGCCCTCAGCCTTCGCGGGTCAGCACCACCAGGGCCACCGCCACCGCCGCCGGCAGGGCCTGGGCCCAGAGGATGGCCCGTGACACCGTGGCGGCGCCGAAGACGCCGGCCACCACCACGCAAAAGAGGAAGAAGAGCTGCAGCGGGAAGGCCAAGGCCGGCGGGGCCAGAAGGCTCCACAGCAGCCCGGCTGCGAGGAAGCCGTTGTAGAGGCCCTGGTTGGCCATCGCCGGCGCCGCCGCGCGCGCGTACGCCTCGGTGACGTGAAACGTCTTCAGGCCAATGGGCTTGGTGAAGAGAAACATCTCCAGCACGAGAAACCACAGGTGCTCGGCGGCGACGAGGAGCACCAGCGCTTGGGCGAGCAGCTTCACGGCAGAGGCCCTCCGGCCCGCGGGGGGGAGATGGCCCGGGCCTTCGCGCATCCAACCACGTCCGTGGCCGTTGGGGGGTGGTGTGTCCTTGGCCGCGCGCCGCTGCGGGCCGCCGACCGCGCCTTTGGGGTTGGCCGCAGCACGGGCCCGGGCCGGCCAGCCCCCGGCGCGCCGGGGTTTGTTTTGGCAGGGGACTTGCTCCATCCGCGGAGTTCGCTCACAAAGGGAGTCAACGTGACGGGTCCCGCCCTTGCTTCCCGGAGTCTCTCGCGGCTGGCCGACGGCCTCGCCGTGGAGGCGAGCGCGCAGGAGCCGCTTGCCCCCAAGACCAGTCTGCGCGTCGGCGGTGCGGCGGAGCTCTTCGTCCGCCCCCGCACTCCCGACGCGGTGGTGGCCCTGTTGCGGCGGGCCAGGGAGGCGGGGCAACCGCTGCACGTGCTGGGGGGCGGGGCCAATACCCTGGCGGGGGACGGGGGCATTCCCGGACTCACCTTGAAGCTACCGGCGGACCTCTTCGCCGAAGAGCACCAGGCCCTGGAAGACGGAGGGCTGGTCACCTTGGGCGCCGGCGCGGCCATCGTCCGGCTGGTGAACCAGATGCGCGTCCGCGGCCTGGTGGGCGCGGAGTTTCTCGCCGGCATCCCCGGCACGCTGGGCGGGGCGCTGGCGATGAATGCCGGGACGAAGCAGGGCGAGTGCGTGCAGGTGCTGGACGCGGTGGAGCTGGCCACCCCGGACGGCGTGGGCTGGGTGGCACGTTCCGAGTTGGCCATCAGCTACCGGCACACCGCGCTCCCGCCCCACGCCGTGGCGCTGCGCGTCCGCTTCCGGCTTCGTCAGGGAGACGTCGAGGCCTCGCGCGCGGCGATGGACGCGGACCTGGCCTACCGCAAGCGCACCCAGCCCTTGAATCAGCCCAACTGCGGCAGCGTCTTCCAAAACCCGCCCGGGGACTTCGCCGGACGCCTCATCGAGAGCGTCGGGTTGAAGGGCCACACGCTGGGGGGCGCGCGCATCAGCGAGCTGCACGCCAACTGGATTGTCAACCTGGGCGATGCAGCCGCCCGCGACGTCGCCGGACTCATCGCCCTGGCCCAGGCCCGTGTCCATGAGGCCAGCGGCATCAGACTCGTCCCGGAAGTCCAACGGGTGGGGGTATTCACGTGAAGCGCTTCACCAGGGAAGAGCTGGCCCACAAGCGGGTGGGCGTCCTCAGCGGCGGACTGAGTGTCGAGCGGGAGGTGAGCCAAAGGAGCGGCGCGGCCATCTCCCAGGCGTTGAAGTCCCTCGGCTACCGTGTCGTCGACGTTGACGTGCAGCGGGACGTGGCCCAGCGGCTTCTCGACGGAAGCATCGACGTCGCCTTCATCGCCCTGCACGGCCGGTACGGCGAAGACGGCTGCATCCAGGGACTGCTCGAGTCCATGCACATCCCCTACACCGGGTCCGGCGTGCTCGCGTCGGCGGTGGGCATGGAGAAGGTGTTCAGCAAGCAGGTCTTCCTCGCGCGGGGCATCCCCACGCCGGACTTCCGCTCGTTCGACACCGCCGAGGCGGCGCTGGCCGGGCTCGACGCGTTGCCCTTTCCCCTGCCGGTGGTGGTGAAGCCCTCCCGGGAGGGAAGCAGCGTGGGCGTCTTCATCTGCCAGACGCGCGATGGCTACGCCGAGGCAACGCGAAAGGCGGCTGGCTATGCCGGCGCGCTCTTGGTGGAAGCATTCATCGCCGGGCGCGAGGTGCAGGGGGCGGTGCTGGACGACGTCTCACTGGGCGCCATCGAGATTGTTCCGGCGCGCGAATTCTATGACTACGAGGCCAAGTACTCGGCCGACAGTGGCACCAAGTACCTCTTCCCCGCGCCCCTGCCGCCCGAGCAGTACGCGCGGGTGAATGCCGTGTGCCTGGCCGCCCACCGGGCCCTCGGCTGCGCCGGGGCCACACGCAGTGACTGCATCGTCACCGCCGACGGCGAGGTGCAGCTGCTCGAGTTGAATACGCTGCCGGGCATGACCGCTACCAGCCTGCTGCCGAAAATCGCAGCCGGCCGCGGCATCGACTTTCCGGGCCTGTGCGAGCGTCTGCTGCTGGGGGCCTCCCTCAAGGCCTGAGCGCTGCGTCGCGGGTCCCGCGCCAAGGCGCCCCCACCCTCGGGGCGCTGGCGGCCGTCTTCCGCAAGCGGAAGGGACGTCCTGCGCGCGTGCCATTTTCCGCCCCTGGCGAGAATTGCCGTCACCGTCCAACGCACGGGCGCGCCTCTGGCAGCGGGCGGCCTACAGGCGCGCGGCGCAACGTAGCTGTGGCGAAAAACTGGCGTCGGTCCAATTCCAGCCTGAGCATAGGTGGATCAGACAATGCCCCCCGGCCCGCCCAGGAATCGCCGCCGTATGCCCGAGCGTCCCGCCCGCCTGCCTGGCTTGGCGTTGACGCACGGCCCGCGGCTGCTACTCGCCGTCGCCACCCTGGCTGGCCTGGGGCTGGGTGGACTGCGGGTCGACGCCTGGGCGCGCCAGTCCCCACGCTTTGCCCTTCGGGCGGTGCAGCTGACCGGAGCCGAGCGCGCGAAGGAGGCGGAACTGCTGGCGCTCGGCGGTGTGCAGCGAGGCGCCAACCTCTGGACGCTGGACGCGGCCGAGGTGGCCCGGGCCATGGCCGCGCACCCCTGGGTGAAGACGGTCGACGTCCGGCGGGCGCTGCCCGACGCGTTGCAGGTCCGGGTGGAGGAGCACGTCCCGGCGGCCTTGGCCGTGATGGGGGACCTCTACGTCGTCGACGCCGATGGCGTGCCCTTCAAGAAGGTTTCCGGCGCCGACGCCCTCGACCTGCCACTCATCACCGGGGTCACCCGGGAGGAGGCGGCGCGGGCCCCGGAGGAGACGGCCGCGCGGTTTCGCGCGGCGCTCAGCCTGATGGCCGCCTGGGCGCGCACCGTGGAGCGTCCAGGCGTGTCCGAGGTCCATCTGGAGGAGGGGGGGCTGCGCGCCATCGACACCGATGGGCAAGTGGTCGCCCTGGCCGCTGGAGCGCCGGACGACGCCCTGGCTCGCCTGGTGCGTGTGCGCGCCGAGCTACGCCAACGCGGGCTGACCGCTGCCACCGTTCACTTGGAAAACCGGGTGCGACCCACCTGGGTCGCCGTCCAACTCGCCGGTGCGCCGGCGCGGGACCACGCGGCGAAGTGAGAGCACGGGGAAACCACATGGCGAAGCAGAAGGGCGGGGAGATCGTCGTCGGCCTGGACATCGGCACCACGAAGATCTGCGCCATCGTCGGGGAGCTGACCGACAACGGCATCGACATCATCGGCATCGGCACGCACCCCTCCAAGGGGCTGCGCAAGGGCGTGGTGGTGAACATCGAGTCCACCGTCTCCTCCATCCGCCGCGCGGTAGAGGAAGCGGAGCTGATGGCTGGGTGTGAAATCACGACCGTCTACACGGGCATCGCCGGCGGCCACATCAAGGGCTTCAACAGCCAGGGGATTGTGGCGGTGAAGGACAAGGAGGTCCGGGACGCCGACGTGGCCCGGGTCATCGACGCGGCCAAGGCGGTGGCCATCCCGATGGACCGGGAAGTCATCCACGTGCTGCCGCAGGAATTCATCATCGACGACCAGGGCGGCATCAAGGAGCCGCTCGGGATGGCCGGGGTGCGCCTGGAAGCCAAGGTGCACATCGTGACCGGCGCCGTCTCCAGCGCGCAGAACATCGTGAAGTGCGCCAATCGGACCGGCCTCAACGTCGCCGACATCGTCCTTCAGCCGCTGGCCTCCAGCGAGGCGGTGCTGGGCGAGGACGAGAAGGAGCTCGGCGTGTGCCTGGTGGACATCGGCGGCGGGACGACGGACATCGCGATCTTTTCGGGTGGCAGCATCGTCCACACCGCGGTCATTGCCCTGGGCGGCAACAATCTCACCAGCGACATCGCCATCGGGCTGCGGACGCCGGCGCACGAGGCGGAGCGCATCAAGCAGAAGTTCGGCTGCGCCCTGGCCTCCATGGTGGACAAGGAGGAGACCATCGAGGTCCCCTCCGTCGGGGGGCGACAGCCCCGTGTCCTCGGACGACAGATTCTCTGCGAGATTCTCGAGCCGCGGGTGGAGGAGATTTTCCAGCTCGTTCACCGCGAAATCCAGAAGTGCGGCTACGAGGACCTGCTCGCCAGCGGCGTGGTCATCACCGGCGGCTCGACGCTGCTCGGGGGCATGGCCGAGCTGGCCGAGGAAGTGCTCGGCCTTCCCGTGCGGCGCGGCATGCCGCGCGGCATCGGCGGGCTGGTCGACGTGGTGAAGAGCCCGATGTACGCGACCGGCGTGGGGCTCGTCATCTACGGAGCGCGCCACCAGGACCGGCGCCTCTTCCGCATCCGCGAGGAAAATGTCTACCGGAAGGTGAAGGGTCGGATGCGGGAGTGGCTGGAGGAGATTTTCTGATGGACGGCGTGGAACAGAACAAGCAAGGCGCAAAAATCCGTGTGGTGGGCGTCGGCGGCGCAGGCTGCAACGCCATCAACACGATGATTGCGGCCGGCCTCGAGCGGGTGCAATTCATCGCCGCCAACACCGACATCCAGGCGCTGGCTGCCAGCAACGCTCAGGTGAAGGTGCAGATTGGCTCTGGACTCACCAAGGGCCTCGGTGCGGGCGCCAACCCCGACATCGGGCGAGAGGCGGCCCTGGAGAGCAGGGAACTCATCGCCCAGGCGCTGGAAGGCGCCGACATGGTCTTCGTCACCGCCGGCATGGGGGGCGGGACCGGGACGGGTGCCGCTCCCATCATCGCCGACATCGCCAAGTCGCTCGGGGCGCTCACCGTCGCGGTGGTCACCAAGCCGTTTCACTTCGAGGGCAACAAGCGCCGCAAGCAGGCCGACGCCGGGCTGGTGGAGCTGAAGACGGCGGTGGACACGCTCATCACCATTCCCAACCAGCGGCTCCTGACGCTGGGCGGTCAGACCATGCCGCTCCTCGACACCTTCAAGCGCGCCGACGAGGTCCTCCTCAACGCCGTGCAGGGCATCTCGGACCTCATCCAGTACCACGGCTACATCAACGTCGACTTCGCCGACGTGAAGACCATCATGTCGGACAAGGGCCTGGCGCTCATGGGCACCGGTCGGGCCGCGGGCGAGAAGCGCGCGGTCACCGCTATGCAGCAGGCCATCGCCTCGCCGCTGCTCGAGGACGTCACCATCGACGGTGCCACCGGCCTCCTCATCAACATCACCGGTGGCCGCGACCTCACGCTTCAGGAAGTCAACGAAGCGCTCACCCTCGTGCACGACGCCGCCGACGCCGAAGCGGAGATTATTTTCGGAAGCCTCATCGATGACGAGGTGCACGAAGAGGTGAAAATCACCATCATCGCCACCGGCTTTCTGGCCAAGGACGCACGCCGGCCGATGCCGGCCGCGCCCACCGGCGTCTTGCGTCCCGCGCCGGAGCTGCAGCCAGCCCCCGTCCGGGCGCGGGCCGAGCCCCGACCGGCCGCCCGGCCGGCCCGGGACCCGTCCCTGCCGGTGGACGAGGACCAGTTCGACATCCCCACCTTCCTGCGACGCCAGGGGCAGAACGACCCACCGTAGGGTCGCTGGCCAAGGGCGGGCTCGGCGTCGGAGAGTCGGCGTCCTCCAGGCGAGGTGCTGCTTCGGCGACGCGGCACCCGGGGCCGCCACTTCATTCGCCCCGGGTCGGGTGCGCGTGCCTCGGCCGCCGAGTTCAACCTCGTCTACGACGCGCGCAAGCCTCCGCGTGTTGTGAACGGGCTCAACGGGAAACCCTCCGCGGCACCCCTTCGAATCCCCCCGGATGTGCCCCTCGTTGGCCGAGCCGGTCTCTGCCGTGCGCTGGCCAGTCCTCAGCTCTGCAGGCCCTTGCTCAGTGCCAACGCCATGTCGCGGTGGCTCTCCAGCATCGGCAACAGCTTCGTCAGGAGGGCAAGCATGGGCCCACTCGTCACGCGCGGCTGGGAGCTCCGAACCAGAGCGATGGCCTTGGTGTGGTCGTCCACCATCATCTTGAGAAACGCCCGGTCAAAAGCAGTGCCGCTGAGGAGGGACAGCTGCTTGAGTCCGTCGTCTTCGGGTGCTCCCGTGGAGGGGAGTGGCACGTTCATCTTCGCGGCCAACTGGGTGACTTGCTCGTCGGCAACAGAATGGTCTTTCACGAGATCCGCGCCGTATTGCTTGATGGCGGCCGAGGCCCCGCGTGTCATTGCCAAACGGCCAGCAGCGATTTCCATCAGGTTGGTCTCGTGCAGGGAGTTGAGGAGTTGGCCCTCAAAGGTCATCTCGGTGGCTGACGTGGTGTCAGCCATCGCCGTGAGTGGGAACGTCAGGAAAGCGAACGGCAAGAGTCGGAAAAGTCGGGACGACATACTGAGCGCTCCTTGCAGGCTGGACGTTCGGAGAGCTAGGTACGGCTCCCCTGCGAAACAAGGCCAAAAGCGCTTGAGCGGGGGGGTGCACCGCGACGCGCCCTTGGCCGAGGCAGGGCGAGCAAGACGCAGTGCTGCTCAGCGCAGCGGGCCTCCGGCCGGAAGCCCCATCTGCTGGAGGGCGGCGCAGCCGTGGGCTTCTCCCATCGCGCAGGAGCGGTCGTAGAGCGCCAGTGCGGTGAGGGGCCCGCGTCCGGGAAGGCTGCCGGACTGGAGCAGTTGCGCCAGTCGCAGGCAACCGTCGGCCTCCCAGCGCTCGCACGCCTGCAGTAGTAAGCCGCCAGCCGCCTCCGCCTCCGCCAGGGAGGAGGAGGCGAGCTGGCTCTGCGCCAGCTCGAGACAGGCCCGCGGGTCGCCCAGGGAACAGCCGCGGCGGAAGAGCGCCGACAGGTGGGTTGGGTACACGCCTCCCGGTCGCTCGGCGAAGGACGCCGCGCGGGTACAGGCCTCGGCCTGGCCAAGCCAGCACGCCCGTTCCAGAAGCTGCACCGTCGTCGGGACGCGGGGGGCCAGCGTGACGCACGCCAATCCCACGCCCCGTTCGCAGGCCTGACGGTACGGCCGCTCGGCGAGCTCCGGTGTCCCACGGGCGTCGTACGCGGCGCCCAGCAGGTAGCAGGCCGCCCCCCGCTTGCGCTTGCAGGCACGAGTGCAGGCGGACACGTCTCCCGGCGTGCACTCCGTGCCGGCCCACCCGGGCGGCAGCAGCAGCGGCTCTGGCTGTGCAGTGGGATGGTCCCCGAAGGCCATAGACTCCGTCACCCCGGGGCCTGCCGAGAGGTGGAACGGGTAGATGATGTCGGTGCGGCGGCCGCGCGCCGTCTCGGTGAAGAGGCGAAAGGCCGTCGGTCCCTGCGGACATCTGCGGGGCTGGAAGGAGAGGGAGGCCCGGCCATGGGCAGCGGGCTGGATGGCCGCCGGCGGCTGGAAGATGAGGGCCAGGGCCTCGCGCCGTGCCGGCAGGTGGGGGTCCTGGAACTGGATGCCGACCCGCTCGATGCGCGCGAGGGGGTCCTCGAGTTCCACGTCCACGCGGAAGACGCAGTGGCCCACCCCATCCGTCACGGCCTGCAAGACGACGCTGCGCGGCGAGCCGTCGAGGAAGTCGGCGATGCGCTCGGCGGCCGTCACCTCGAAGAGCGACGAACTGGCGTCCCGGTGGGGCCGTGCAAACCCCACCAGCTTCCCGTCCGGTGCGAGAACCGGCCCTCCGGTGAGGTCCGGCAGCGCGCCGGCCTCCACCGACAGCGCCACCAGGCGGCCCGTCCGGTCTCGCTTGCGCGCCGAAAGTGCCGCCGGCCGCACCACAGCACGGACGTGGCCCGTTGCTCGGCCGCCGGGCGAGGTGAGGAAGAAGCCGGCGAGGTCCAGCGGCGCCGTCTCCACCAGCGGTCCCGCGGCGCCGACGAGGAGCGGTGCCGGCGTGCCAGCGTCGGGCGCCAGCTGCAGCAGTGCCAAGTCCGTCACCATCTCGCTGGTGAGAAGCGTGGCGGGCACCGTCCGCTCATCGTCGAAGCCGGGACGCAGCCGCACCAGGGCGCCTCCGTCGACGTTGTGCACCGCCTCGGCACTGGTGAGCACGAGGGGCGCGCCCGCCGACGGCACCAGCACCCCCGGGGCCAGCTTCCCGCCCGCCTCCACCAGCACGGTCGCCTGCAGGGCCCAGTCGCGCTGGCCGGTCACCACAGGGAGGACGGGGAGCGGCTCGGGCGACTCGACGGTACTCCAGCCCAGCCAGGCCGGGTGCCCGAGGAAGCGGCCCACCTCCTCGGCCGGGACGAGGAAACTCGTGTCGCTGCCGCGAATGTGCGCCATCGCCACGCCGCGGACGGCGCCGGTGACGTCCACCACGGGGCCGCCGCTGTTGCCGGGGTTGATGGCCACGTCCACCCGGATGGGGCCGGTGGCCTCGGGCTCCCCCGCCAGCCGGCCCGCGTTCACCGTCGGCGGCGGGAAGGCGGCGGTGGCGCTGGCGCCCAGGCCTAGCGGGAAGCCCACGACGAAGAGTGGCAGCCCCGCGGAGGCCATCCTCACCGTGTGCAGCAATAGCCGGGGGGGCCAAGCCGTCCCGACCGGCGCCTCCAGCAGCGCGAGGTCCGCCTCGGTGTCGCGGTGCACCACCCGCGCTGGCTGCAGCGTGCGGACTGCACCGTCGGTGAAGACCACCCCCAGTTCGTCCCGTCCGGCATCCGCCGGCCGCTGCACCACGTGGGCGTTGGTCAGCACCCGCGCCATGCCGCCCACCACGTCCACGACGAATCCCGAGCCGGACCCCGACGCCGTCTTCACCAGCACCACGGCCCTCTTCACCCGCTCGACCACATCCTGGGGAATGGTGGGAGGAGGCGGCAGGTCGAAGGTGAAGGAGGTGACGGCAGCCCGAAGCGTCGCCGACAAGAGAGGAAAGTTGCGGCTGGGCGTGGCGGCGCTCACCAGAAAACCGTGGTCGCCGCGGGTGAAAAGGCCGAGCCAGCCGTCCTCGTCGAAGTCGGGCGTCCGGCTGTGGACCCGGATGAGGCGGCTCCCCTCGAAATCCCCCCCGAGGTCCACCGCTTCCAGAAACTCGGTGCCGGCGAGCAGGCCCTCCAGCCGGTGCTGGAGTTCAGAGAGGTCGAAGCCCCCCGCTCCCGGCGCGTCGAAGGCGCGCACCACCAGGTGGGCGCTCCGGCGCGGCCACACCAGGTGGACGTCGGCGTCCTCGTCGGCATGCAGGGCGGCGGTGGCGTACACCCAGTGCCCGGGCTCGAGTCGGAGCTGGTACGGAAGCCGCCGGCCCGTCACCAGCTCCACCGGCTGCCCCTCCACCCAGCCGAGGGACCGGTAGATGGGGAGGGCGAGGATGGCGTCGCCGGTGACGACGGCGTAGAGGCCGCACACCTCGACGGTGAGGACGGAGCACAGCACCGCGGCCGCTGCCGCCGTCCGCAGCCCGCCCGCGCTGCCCAGGGTGAGCAGCAGCAGTCCGGCCGCCACGGCCAGGGCCAGCCCCGCGCCCACCGGCTCGTGCCGCAGCAGCGCGAGGCCCCCGAAGACGGCCAGCCCGAGCAGGCTGCGCAGCGCGAGGGCCCGGAGGGCCCAACGCCAGCCCAGGGCAAGCGCCAAGGCGAGGAGGACGTCGACGGCGGCGAAGGTGGCCACCAGCAGACGCTCGTTGTCCGAGCGCCTCGTGGTGGCAAGCAGCCCCACGGTGCAGGCCACCTGGGCGAGAAGGAAGAGCGCCGCGACGCGCGAAGCAGCGGGTGTTGTTTCCAGCAGCAGCTCCTCTGAGCGCTAGGCGGCGGTGCGGTAGCGGAACATCCGCTGTCGATGGCTGCTGCCGTCCAGGGCTGCAAACAGGTGGCCACGGAAGACCATCACCACGTGAAGCAGGCTGCCGAAGAGGATGCTCCACAGCACCCGGCCCGCGGTGCCCAGCTGAATCAACAGCCCGAGCCCGTCGCTGAAGGCCAGCCACAGCACTGCGAGCAGGAGGAGGTTGGGGACGCCCCACTCCAGCCAGTTCGCCTGCAAAAACTGCACGGCACGCTGGATGGTGGCCAGGCCCCCGTAGGTGTGCCGCTGGTAGATGACTTCCGGCACCGCATTCAGAAGCACCAGCGCCACCAGCTGCAGGGCAACTTCGGCGCCCCGGGTTTGCGGAGAATGACCCAGCATCATGCCGAGGATGAGCGAGGCCACCCAGTAGACGAAGAGCACGTTGGCCACCGACCAGAAGTACGCGCCGATGCTCTTCCGGAACTCGGACAGCTGCACCTTGGCGTTCGCCACCACCTCTCCCAGGAAATAGAGGTAGCAGCTACCGAGCGCCGCGAGGACCAAGCCGAGGACGAAGCCGGCCAGGACGCCCAGAGTTGCGGCCAGCATGCCGGCCAGCTGCAGGGCCAAGAAGAGTCCCATCGGCAACAGCAGCGTCCAGGCGCTCTTGGCGATGCTGGCCAACGCCCGCCGCGAGCAGTCCAGGTACAGGCGCGTGTAGATGGAGAGGACGTTCATGCGTGGTGTTCCCTCGTTCTACCAGACGCCCCCGCCCGAGGACTCAGTGCCCGGCCATGCGGCCGAGGTGGGTCCCGGTGCGCTCGGCGAGCGCCGAGCTCCGCTCGAGTAGCCGGTCGAGCTCCCGGCAGACGCCCTCCAGGCGCGCCAGCGCGGTCGGGCCCCGCAGGTGGGTTCGCGCCGAAAGCCGTTGCAGCAGGGCCACCACGCGCAGCAGGTGCTGGTGGGCGAGCAGCAGGTCGCGACCCGCGCGCACGCCTTCCGGACTGAAGAGCGTCCCCGAGGCGTGCAGCCGGGCAAAGGTCGCTCGGTTTGCGGCCAGGACCGCGCCAATCGCCTGCTGGTAGCTGGCGAGGCGGCCCCGTGCCCGCACCGCCGACAGGTGCACCACCCGGGGTCTGGCGCTCGTGCTTCGGGCTCGCGTCTTCGAAGGCAGGGACACAGGGAGTGACGAGAGGGTAGCCGAGCGAGATCGAAAGGCGCAAACGCTGCGGGCGGGACGCGTGCTAGGGTCCGCCGCCCAATGCTCCGCCGGCTGCTCATCGCCAACCGGGGGGAAATCGCCCGGCGCATCAACCGCGTGGCACAGGGGATGGGACTGGAAACAGTCGCCGTCTACTCCGACGCGGACGCCGGCCTGCCGCACGTGCGCGAAGCCAACCGGGCGGTGCGGCTCGGTCCAGCGCCCTCGCGCGAGAGCTACCTCAACACAGAGGCGGTGCTGGACGCCGCGCGACAGACGGGGGCCGACGCCGTCCATCCCGGCTACGGCTTTCTGTCCGAGAGCGCCGACTTCGCGCGGGCCTGCACCGAGGCGGGCTTCGTCTTCGTCGGCCCGCCCCCCGAGGCGATGGTGCGGATGAAGGACAAGGCCCGGGCGCGCGAGCTGGCCGGCGCCGCCGGCGTCCCCCTGGTCCCGGGCAGCGCCGGTCTGGTGCAGGACGTGGCCATGGCAGCGGCGGAGGCGGAGCGCATCGGCTACCCCATCCTGGTGAAGGCGGCCGGTGGCGGAGGCGGCATCGGCATGTCGGTGGCCCACACGGCGGCCGAGTTGGAGAAGGCCTTCCGGCAGTCGGTGGACCGCGCCAAGGCAGCCTTCGGGCGGGAGGGCGTCTACCTGGAGTCCTATTTCCCGGCGCCCCGGCACGTCGAGGTGCAGGTCCTGGGCGACGGCCAGGGGCACCTCATCCACGTGCTGGAGCGCGAGTGCAGCATCCAGCGGCGCCACCAGAAGGTGGTGGAGGAGGCCGGCAGCCCGCTCTTCCTCGGCGGGCAGAATGCAGGGCTGCTGGAGGCCATGGGGCGTTCCGCCCTCGCCGCGGCCCGGGCCTTCGGGTACGCCAACGCCGGGACGGTGGAGTTCCTGGTGAGCGAGGGGGGCTTCTACTTCATCGAGATGAATGCCCGTCTGCAGGTGGAGCATCCCGTCACCGAGGCCACCACCGGGCTGGACCTCATCGGCTGGCAGCTCCGCATCGCCGCCGGGGAGTCCCTCACTGTCCGGCAACAGGAGGTGCGCCGGCTGGGGCACGCGCTCGAGTTCCGCATCTACGCCGAGGACCCGGTCCGCTTCTTTCCAAGCCCGGGGCAACTCACCCTCTTCCGGCCTCCCGAGGGCGACGGTGTCCGGGTAGACGCAGGCTATGGCGAAGGGGACGTCGTGACACCCCACTATGACCCGATGGTGGCCAAGCTGATTGTCTCCGGCCGCGACCGCGTCGAGGCCATCGAGCGAGCCGAGCGGGCGCTGGTGGACTTCCACGTGGAGGGCATCAAGACCAACCTGCCCTTGCACCTGCGCATCGTGCGCGACCGGGCATTCCAGGAGGGGGCGCTGGACACGCACTTTCTGGAGAAGCACGCGAAGGGTTGAGGGGTCGGCTGCAACAGCGAAGGAAGGGGAGCACACCATGTCGGACGTGGCGGCGCACATCACCGGGACGGTCTGGAAGGTGGAGGTGTCGGTCGGGCAGAAGGTCGCCGCCGGCGAGGTGCTGGTCATCCTCGAGTCGATGAAGATGGAGATGCCCATCGAAGCGCCCGAGGCCGGGACGGTGAAGGAAGTGCGCTGTCAGCCAGCGCAGGCGGTGAACGAGGGTGACGTGCTGGTGGTGCTCGACCCGTGACGGGGGCCGAAGGCGCGGTCCGTTGCGCGGACCTGCCCAGCGGCGTCCGGGTGGTGACGCTCGTGCGTCCGGCCAGCCGCAACGCCCTCACCCCGGCCATGCTCGGCGGGCTGGAGCAGGCCTTCGCGCCGCTCCCCAGCGTCCGGGCGCTGGTGGTGGAAGGGGAGGGGACCGCCTTCTGCGCGGGCTACGACTTGGACTGCCTGGAGGCGGACGCGCTGGCCGGGCGTGCTCCGGACGCCCACCTGCAGCGCGTCTTTCGGCTCCTAGAGGAGGCGCCGGTCCCGTCGGTGGCGCTGGTGCACGGCGCGGCCTTCGGTGCCGGGTGCGAGCTGGCGTGTGCGTGTGACTTTCGCCTCGGCAGCCCGGACGCCGTCTTCTGCCTGCCGCCCTTGAAGCTGGGGATTGTCTACGCCCCGGACGGGGTGTGGCGGCTGGCGCGGCTGGTGGGCCTGCAGCGGGCGCGGGAAATGTTGCTCACCGGGCGGACGGTGGGCACCGAGGCGGCGCTGAGCTGGGGGCTGCTCGACGGGCTGGAGGCAGATGCGGCGGCCGCCGGGCGCGTCCTGGCGGAGGAACTGGCCGCGGCAGCCCCCCTGGCCATGGCCGGCACCCGGCTGCTGCTGCGGCGCCTCGGCCGCGCGCCTTTCTCGGAGGCCGAACGGCTCGAGCTGGAAGAGGTGCGGGCGCGGGCCTTCGCCTCGGCCGACGCGGCAGAGGGCCGAGCGGCCGTCCGGGAGCGACGACGGGGGCGTTTCCAGGGCCAGTAGGGCGCCTCAGGCGCCGCCGAACAGCTCCGCCATCCGGAGCCGGAGGGCGGACGCAATCTTGTACAGCGAGCTGATGGAGGCGGACGACTCGGCGCGCTCGATTTGGCTGAGGAGCGAGACGGAAAGCCCGGTGCGGCGAGCGAGCTGCTTCAACGTGAGTTCCTGCCCCTTGCGCGCCTCGCGGATGGTGCGCCCAATGGCCCGGTGCAGCTCGGCCTCCGGGTCCTTGCTGAGGCCCTTCTTGGCCAGCGCTGCCTCCACCGCGGCCAGCAGCTCCTCGGGCTCGACGGGCTTCTTCACGTAGTCGGAGGCCTGGGCCTTGAGGGAGGCCACCGCCGTGTCGACTGCCGGGTGGGCGGTGGCGACGATGACGGCGATGTCCGAGTCGAAGGAGCGAATCTTCTCCAGCACCTCGGTCCCGGACATCTGCGGCATCATCATGTCCAGGATGACGAGGTGAAAGTCCTCGGCCCGCAGGCGGTCGAGGACTTGGGTCGGGTCGGTGAGGGCCACCACTTCGTAGCCGGCCTTGCTCAGGAGCAGCTGGAGGTAGTCGCCGGTCTCCTTCTCGTCATCGACGACCAGGATGCGTATTTGCATCGCGTCTCCTAGCGCGGGGGGGCCTGCCCCGTAGCTTTCTTCTGGTTTTCCCAATCCTCAAGAATCTTCTTCACACGGGGCACTTCTGGGTCATCGGCCGCGGCCAGGGCGAGGAAGCGTCGGTAGTGCCGCGCGGCGTCGTCCATCTGACCTAGCTTCTCATAGCTCGAGCCCAGCATCAGGTGGCATCGCGCGAAATCCGCGTCCTTCTCCAAGCAATGAGAGAAGGAGGTGACGGCGGCCGGGACTTGCCCCGCGTCGTACAGGCGGCGCCCCTCCTGGTAACTGGCCAGCGCCTCACTTGGGGTACCGGCCACCAGGGCGCCCTTCTTCGGCTTGGGCCGCAGGGCCTCGGTGGCCCGGGCCTTCAGCACCTCTGCCTCCAGCGCCCAGGCGTGCGTCCCATGGGCGCCCTTCAGCTGCCGCAGCGCGGCACCCGGACGGCCCGCGTCCAATTCCCGCTGTGCCGCCGCCACCGCGCGGCCGGCGGCGGCCTCGGCCCGGGCCGTCTTCCGCAGCGAGGCAACCTCCGCCGCCCGGTGCGGGTCCTTCACCGTGTTGAGGAGCTGCAGCGCATGGGCGAAGTCCCGGGCCTGCATGGCCGCGCGGGCCTGGGCCACGGCGTCCCCGGGCACCGCGGGCGGCGCGGCGACAGGGCCCGGGGCGACGGTGGAGGGGGAGACCTCCAGGACCGGCTCCTCATGGCCCGCGGGGGGCCCTTGGGGCGTGGGCGGCCGGGGCCCGGCGGGGGGCGGCGGGGAGGTCAGCTGCCGGACGCCGAGCACCGCCAGCACGGCCGCGGCCAGAAGCCCCAAAAGGGCCAGGGGAAGACGCGCCGGCGCGCGCCTGGGCAGCTGCGGCACCGAGGCGCCCGGGCCGACGAAGCGCAGCCGCAGTGCCCCGAGCGCGAGGACATCCCCGTCTTTGAGGGGGGTGTCGGCGGCAGGGACGCCATTCACCCGCACCGCCCCGCCCACCTCCTGCAGGTGCCAGTCATTGGCGGCCGTCTGCACCAGCTTGCCGTGAAGGTCGGCCAGCGAGCGGTGGGGGATGGACAGCTCGGCCCGGGCGTCCTTCCCGATGCGCACCTCCGAGCGTCCCACCGTCCACAGCGTCCCCCGCAGCCGCCCGTTGAGCGCCAGCAGCCGGGGCTGGACCTCCGCCACCAGGGCTGCCACCGGGTGGGGCGCGGTGTCGTGGATGGCCGACACCGGCGACTCGACGGTGTCCGCCTCCACCACCTGGATGCGGTGGATGTCCGTGTCATGCTGAAGGACGATGCCGTAGTCGCCGATGCGCAGGAGGTCTCCGTCCTGGAGCGCCCGGGGGGTCGTCACCTTCTTCCCATTGAGGAGGATGCCGTTGGCGGAGTGCAGGTCCTCCACCACCAGCGTGCCCCCCTGGGCATAGAAGCGGGCGTGCCTCCGGGAGATGTTGCGTTCCGACAGCTGGATGGTGTTGCCTGGCGCCCGCCCGAGCGTGACCTCCTCCAGCCCGTCGACGGGAATCTCCTGGCGCTTCCCCTCGTCGTCTTCGATGACCAGCTTCATCCAGAGGGTTGGGGGCAGGCTTCGCCGGTTCGGCGGGGTATACCAGAGGCGGACGTCACCCCCACACCTGAAAGGACACCATCCCGCCATGCAACTGTCCACGCGCCTCCGCGAAGTGCTGGCCGAGCACAGCCTCCTGTCCCACCCCTACTACCAGGCGTGGAACCGTGGGGCCCTCTCGCGGGAAACACTGAGGGATTACGCGGTGCAGTATTTCGCGCAGGTGGATGCCTTCCCGCGCTTCGTCTCCACCGTCCACAGCCAGTGCCCGGACATCCGGGTGCGCAAGGTGCTTCTGCAGAACCTCATCGACGAGGAGCTCCACGGGGCAGACCATCCCGAGCTCTGGTTGCGGTTTGCCCAGGCGCTGGGGGCCAGCCCGGAGGCCGTTCACCGGGCGGAGCTGCTTCCGGAGACGCGCGCCACCGTCGACACCCTTTTCCAACTCGCCTCGGGCGACTGGCGGGACGGGCTGTGCGCCCTCTTCGCTTACGAGGCGCAGGTGCCCGAGGTGGCCCGGACGAAGATGGACGGGCTCCGGCGCTTCTACGGACTCACCGACGAGCGGGCGCTCGGCTTCTTTCAGGCGCACCTGACGTACGACGTCGAGCACTCCCGGGCGGTGGCGGCGCTGGTGGATGCCCATGCCGAGCCTGAGCGCGCCGAACGCGCCACCCGGCTGGCGGCACAGGCGCTGTGGGGCTTCCTCGACGGGGTGAGCCGGCAGGCAGCCATCCCTCTCGTCGCTTGAGAAACCGTTCGGCCGGGGGCTCCGTGGTAGAAGCCCGCCCCGTGACGAAGCCTTCCGCAGAGGCGAGCGTGTCGCGTTCGGGCGTCCTGGAGACGCTTCTGGGCGCATGGGTATGGAACCACGCCTGGGTGCAGCGGCTCCGGGCGCTCCCCGAGGGCTGGCGCATCGCCGGTGGCGCGGGCCTTCTGGCCGCGCTGGTATTCGTGCCCTACGTTGGCGCGGTGGGCCTGTGGGACCCCTGGGAAACCCACTACGGCGAAGTCGGTCGGGAGATGATTGCCCGGGCCGACTACGTGTACCCCTACTGGGAAAGCGGCTGGTTCTTCAGCAAGCCGCCCCTCACCATGTGGATTGACGTGCTCGGGATGCTGCTGGTCGGCATCAACCACGGCACCGGCAAGCTTCCGCTCTACACCGAGTGGGCGATGCGGTTGCCCTTCGCGCTCATGTCCGTCGGTGCGCTGGCCACCCTGGCCTGGGCGCTGGCCCGGACGGTGAACCGACGGGTGGGCCTGGCGGCGGCCTTCGTGCTAGCCACCATGCCGCTCTACTTCCTCATCAGCCGCCAGGCCGTCACCGACACGCCCTTCGTCGCCACCCTCATCGCCGCCATGGCCTGCGCGATGGTGGGCCTCTTCGACACGAAGACGCGCCGCCGCGCCGCATGGTGGTACGCCTTCTACGTCCTGCTCGGGCTGTCCACGCTGGCCAAGGGCATCCTCGGGGTCGCGCTGCCAGCGGCGGTCCTGCTCCTCTACGCAGCCTTCTTCGTCTTCCCGTGGAGCTGGGACAGCCTGCAGGCCCACGGCCGGTGGCTGGTCGAGCGAGCCCGGGGGCTGTGGCCCTCTGCCCGCGCCTCGCGCCAGGCGGCCGGAACGCCCACGCCGGTGCTCTTCGCCGAGCTCGGGCGGATGCACTTTTTCTCGGGCGTGGCGGTCTTTCTCGCCGTGGCGCTGCCCTGGTACCTCACGCTGTCTTTGTTCCCGGCGGTGGACCTCGAGAACAAGACCTTCTTCTACCGCTTCTTCATCCACGACCACGTGAACCGTCTCCTCGAGGGCGTGCACACCACGACGCCCGGAGGGACCTTCATCTACTTCATTGAGCAGGGCGGCTTCGCCATCTTCCCCTGGGTGGCGCTCGTCCCCGGAGCCCTGGCCGGCGTGGTGCGTCTGCGCCTGGGCGCTCAGGACACCCGCACCCGGGTGGCCTTCATCGCACTCGCCTGGACCGTGGTGGCCTTCTTCGTGATGGACATCTCGGCCACCAAGTTTCACCACTACGTGCTGCCGGTGCTGCCCGGGGTGGCCATCCTGGTGGCGCTCTTCGTGGACGAGTTGTGGGAGGACGGTATTGCCGCGCACGGCGTCAGCCTGCTGCTCGGTCTCATCTTCTTCATCCTGGTGGGCAAGGACCTCGCCAGTAACCCCAAGGACTTCACCGACCTCTTCGTCTACAACTATGACCGGCCCTACCCCGTCGAGCTCGACACCCGCGGCATCCGCTTCGGGGACCACGTCCTGGCCATCGGAGACGTCGTGGCGGCGGTCCTGCTGGCGGCCGCGGCGTACTTCTTCGTCGACGGCTCGAAGGACCGGCAGGACGGCTGGTCCTCGCGCGTCTCGGCCGCCGTCCTCGGTGCCACTGGCTTGGCCGCGCTGGTGTCGGGGAAGGTTGCCGGCGTCTCGCCGCTCTTGGTGTGGGCCATCTGCGTCGCCGCCGCCGCGGCTTTTGCGCTGGTCGTCGCCATGCGTCTCAAAGGCCAGGCGCGCCGCTCGGCGCTGGGAATGGCGTGGTTCGTCGCGGCCGTCGCGGCGGCGTTGCTCTTCGCCGGGCTGCGCGCCGGCCTCAATGACCCGCTCCTGCTGCTGCTGCGACAGCCGCTCAACGTCAAGACCGCCATGGGGTGGTGCTTCGCGATGGCCGGGGTGGCCCTGGTGGTGGCGGCGGTGCGTGGTGCGCGGGCCGAGCTCTTCACCACCTTCTGCGTGCTGTCGCTCGGCTTCGCGCTCTGGTTCAGCTGGAGCCACTGGGTGGACCTCTCCCACCACTGGACGCAGCGCGACCTCTTCTGGCGCTACTACGACCAGCGCCGTCCGTATGAGCCCATCACCGCGTACATGATGGACTGGAAGGGCGAGACCTTCTACAGCCGGAACACGGTGCGACAGATTAAGGACAGCGCCCCACGCCTCACCATCTACGGGCAGCTTCCCGGCCGCAAGTGGGCGCTGGTGGAGCAGGCCCGCCTCGGGCTGCTGCGGCAGGCCGTCGGCCCGGACAAGCCGGTCAACCCCATCGACCGGAACCTCAACGTCAAGTTCGTGCTGGTGACCATCGAGTGACCGCCCGCATCGAGGTCCACGGCCTCGGCAAGCAGTTCGGCGGTCGCACAGCGGTGGAGGGGCTCTCTTTCGCCGTCCAGTCCGGCGAGGTGTACGGGCTCCTCGGACCGAACGGCGCCGGGAAGACCACCACCGTGCGCATCCTCGCCGGGCTGCTTCGCCCCACCACCGGCACCGCCCGGGTGTGCGACCATGGCCTGGGCGACGGCGAGGCGCTCAGGCGCAGCGTCGGGCTTCTCACCGAGCAACCGGGCCTCTACGACCGACTGACTGGGCGGGAGAACCTGCGCTTCTTCATCCGCCTCAATGAACTCGACGAGGGACCGGCCTGGCAACGGGCCGAGGGCTACCTGCGACGGTTTGACCTGCTTGGCCGCGAGGACGAGCCCTGCGGCAGCTACAGCAAGGGCATGCGGCAGAAGCTGGCCATCGTTCGCGCCCTGGTGCACGAGCCGGAGGTGCTCTTCCTCGATGAGCCCACCAGCGGGCTGGACCCGGAGGCGGCACGGACGGTGCGCGATGCGGTGGCCGAACTTGCCGCCGACGGGCGCACCATCATCCTCTGCTCGCACAACCTGGCCGAGGTGGAACGCCTCTGTGGCCGGGTGGCGGTGGTGCGCACCCGGCTGCTGGCCGAGGGACCCATCAGCGTGCTGCGGCACCGCGGCAGCGTCCTCGAGGTCCGGGTGGAGGGGGAGGGCGAGGCCGCGGCCGCCTCGCTGGAGCCCCTTGGCCTGGACTGGACGACCCAGGGCGCGCTTGTGCGGGTGACGCTGCAACACGAACAGCAGGGGCCGGACGTGCTGGCGGCGCTGGTGCATGCCGGAGTGCGGGTGCGCAGCGCCGCACCCACCTCCCGCTCCCTGGAGGACGTGTACCTCGAACTGGTGCGTGATGCAGCCGCTGAGGAGGAAACGTGAGCTTTCACTGGCGGCGGGCGCAGGCCGTTGCCTGGAAGGACGGGCTCGACCTGGCGAAGAATCCAGGCTTGGTGTGGAGCATGTTCGCCCTGCCGGCGGTGCTGGTGGTGGTGCCGACGTTGATGGTGTGGGCGTGGGTCCACTCGCCCGACGACACCACCTTCCGGGCGATGGCGCTCTACTACGACCCGAAATTCCCCTCCGGAGCGAGCCCCGTGCGCTTCCTCGTGGACAAGGTCCTCACCGACTGGTTCGGCCTCTTCCTCCTAATGCCGCTCTTCACCCCCATCCTCATCGCCTCGCAGAGCGTGGCCGGGGAAAAGGAACGACGCACCCTCGAGCCGCTGCTCGCCTCGCCGGTGACGTCCGCCGAGTTGGTGGCCGGGAAAAGTCTGGCGGCGGTGCTTCCTGCAGTCGTCATCTCCTGGGTGGCCTTCGTCGCCTTCTGCATCGCCGTCGACGCGGTGGCCTGGCCGCTGGTGCATGGGCCCGTGTTGCCCAACGGCGTCTGGCTGTTCGGCGTCGGCGTGGTGGCGCCCCTCTACGCCTTTCTGGGCAACGGCATCGCCGTGCTCGTCTCCGCGCGGGTGGGGGAGGCGCGGCTGGCGCAGCAGCTGTCGGCATTGGTGGTGCTGCCGCTCATGGGCCTGGTAGCCGGCCAGCTGGCCGGCTGGCTGCGCGCTGGGACCAGCTACTACGCCCTGCAGGGGGCGGTGGTACTGCTGCTCGACGTCGGGCTGGTGGTGGCGAGCATCCGTCTGTTTGACCGGGAACGCCTCATCAGCCGCTGGAGTTAGCCGGAAGGCGGGCCCCGTGGGCCGTGGCTTGCCCCGCTTTGGCAGAGCGCGCGTGCCTGTGCCATCCTTCGCGCCGGGGAGAAATGGGGCCCAAGGCCTCTTGCCGCCGTTCCCCCCGCAGCCCCTCGCTGGAGGTACACCGGATGGGTCTCTTCGACTCGCTGAAGCAGGAAGCCCAGCGCAACTTCATCGCCCGCTCGGACGAGGCGAAGAACGACATTCTCTACGCCTGGCCGGAGCGCAACATCCGGATGCTGACCCAGCTCACGGTGGGCGCCGACGAGGTGGCCCTCTTCGTCAAGGACGGCACCGTGCAAGGAAAGCTGGGGCCGGGGAAGCACCAACTCGACGCCAACAGCATCCCCTTCCTCTCGCGCTTCCTGGAGAGCTTCACCGGCGGCAACCTCTTCGTCGCCGAGCTGTACTTCGTCAGCACCCGCGAATTTCCAAGCGTGAAGTTCGGCGGGCCCATCGGGGACGTGCGCGACCCGGAGACGGGCCTGGGCATCGGCACCATGGTGTACGGAGACTTCTCGGTGCGGGTGATGGACCCCGAGAGGCTGGTGGTGGGCCTGGTGGGCCTGCGCCGTACCAGCAACGAGGAATTCCTCGCCTGGTTCAAGAGCCAAGTCCTTAAAGTCGTCCGTGACCGCGTGGCCGAGCTCCTGGTGAAGAAGAAGTGGGCGCTGCTCGACGTCACCTCGGGCGCCTACACCGAGGAGATTGAGCAGGAGGTGCTGGCCGGGGTGAAACCCCACATCGACGGGTATGGTCTTACCGTGGTGCGCCTCGGCAACTTCACCATCGGCATCAAGCCCGAGGACGAGGCCACGCTGAAGCGCCTCACCAAGGACCAGGCCTATTCGAAGATGGCCGGCGGCTTTCAGCAGTACGCGGCCGGGCAGGCCATGCTTGGCGCGGCTGAGGGGATGGCCAAGGGAGGCGACGGGGGCGGCGGGATGCTCCAGGGCGCCGGTCTCGGCGTGGGGATGGGCATGGCGCAGATGCTTCAGCAGGCCCAAGGGGCACCCCGGCCGGCCGCCACCAGTCCAGCAGGGCCCCCCTGCCCAAAGTGCGGGACGCCCGGCACCGGGAAATTCTGCAGCAGCTGCGGGGCGCCGTTGGCAGTGGCCCTGGCGTGCAGCAAGTGCGGCGGCCAGCTCGCCCCTGGCGCCAAATTCTGCGGGAACTGTGGGCAG
Organism: Myxococcaceae bacterium; assembly: GCA_017881265.1. Lineage (GTDB taxonomy): Bacteria > Myxococcota > Myxococcia > Myxococcales > Myxococcaceae > JADGRA01. The sequence continues at coordinate 70,895 of JADGRA010000012.1, forward strand.
GCCACGTCAGCTTGAGTCTGGTGCGGCCGCCTGCTCCCAGCATCGGCAGCCCAGGGACACCGACGATGGCTCAGCGCTGCTAGCGCCGTTTGAGAGGGACGTTGATTCCCGCCTCTCGAGCCTTCGCCAGGCCAATCGCGATGGCCTGTTTTCGCGTCATTCGCCCGTGCTTCTTGGTGCGCTTGTGATGCATTTCTTCGCGAACGAAGGCGCCGGCCTGGGTTGACGGTTTGTCTCCACGCTGCTTGGCCCGCGTTGCGCGGTGACGGGTAGCGGCTGCGGGCATTACGCTTCTCCTCGAGGCTTGGGTTCACACTCGCTGAGGTCGAGGTCTATCTCGAGGACGAACTCCGGCTCCCACCAGTCTTCGTTCAGCCCGAGAGCAACCAACAGGCTCTCATCCAGCCGCGTGTCTTGCTTTGGCTCTGCTGGCTCCACGGTCCGCCTCCTCGAAGGAAAGGACATAGGCATCGGTGCCTGCCGCGCACAGGGGCAGGGGCGACCAGCGCCGCACTCGGCGTTCACAGGACGACAGCGAAGGTGCGCGTGCCTGGTGAGGCCCAGCGCCGGCGTCCCGCCGCGCCGAGGCCAAACCACGGCACCAGGCGACGCAGTGGGGCAGTTTGCGACACGCCCCGTGTGTCCTGCTCCTCGATGAGGCTCCGGCATGGAATTGGCAAAACCCGCGTCAACCCTCGAGAAGGGACTCTCGAAAACCTGGGGAGGGAGCATTCTGGTCTTCGTTGCGATGGACATCGTGGCTGTCAGAGCCGCCCAAGTGTCTGGGCCTTGTTCCCCGTCGACAAGCCGGCTCCCTGGGCCTCCACCATTGGTCTTGGCCCCTTCGGGTGCATTCTTGGCGGCATCGTCTTTGCGAGCGCGCTGCTCCATCAGTCGAGCATCCCCGCGCTCGTACCCCATCCGTTGGGACTGCTCGGGAGCGCTGTCGGCACGGTCGTCTTCGTTGGCGCACAGCTTGCGCGGCGCAACAGGTTGTAGACAGACGCATTTCCTTCGCTCTGGCGGCCTCGCCGAAGAGACGAGGGGCTTGCCGAGCTCTCCCGTGAGCTCTACCTCTCACTGAGTGTTGGACCGCCGCCGTCGTTGCGGCGCGAGCTTCGGCTCTTGCAATTTGGAGAAGAAATGCGCTCACGCACTGGCAGTACAGCGCTCGCCCGGCCATCGTCCCGGGCGCGCCGACTTCCGGCGGTCCTGACGAAGAAGATTCACCAATACCCTTACCTTGCGGTCGCCGCCGGCGCTGGCCTCGGCTTCTCCGTCGCCTTGGGGCTTCGCGTCGTACGGGTTGGCCGTCTGCTGGAGGTGCTTGCCGGCCTGGCGATGGTGCCTTCGCTCGTCGGGTTGCTCGATCGCAACAGGACAGTTCAGCACGCAGTGCGCAATCCCTAGAATGGAGAGACAATCATGCTGACGTTGAAAGACCTGAAGAATCTCGATGGTGACGCGCTGCTTGAGACAGTCGGTCTCCAGCGGCACGGAACGAGGGATTGGGTTGCTCCCGCGGTCGCCGGGGCCGCTGTTGGCCTCCTCGTGGGAGCCGCGTGCGCGCTCCTGCTGACCCCACGGTCAGGACAGGAATTGCGGAGCGAAGTCCGGCGTCGGTTCTCCACAGAGCGTGACGAGAACGGCGTGGAGGGCTTCGACGTGCCTCCCTCCGTCGGTTCGATGCGCCCGCATTCGCAAGCCGACGGCCAAAGGTAGGCCTCAGGCTTGGGGGTGTGGCGGCCCGCGGAGGCCCCCGGTGGAGGCTTCCACTGGGGGCCCGGGGCGTCGGGTCCCCGAAGCAGCCTGGTCGTCCGCGCGGGCGGTGGCTCCGGTGGATGGCCCCTGGCCCGGGCCATGGTCGCCAGAGTGGGCGGCGAGGTTTCCCAGCGTCACCCGAACGGCGTGGCGAGCCCCGTCATCGACCAAGGGGATGGCCAGGTGATTGACCGGTGCACCGTCCAACCTGGCCTCGAGCACTCCCTGACAGCGCCGTTCTGGATTCGACACCACGATTTCGTAGTGGCTCCCTCCGAATCGCCAGTCGATGGTGAAGCTGGGCCACGACGAGGGAATGCATGGATTGACCTCGAAGGTCGACCCGTGCCGCCGAAGGCCGAGCATGCTTTCGAGGCCAGCGCGGTACATCCAACCGGCCGAGCCCGTGTACCAGGTCCAGCCGGACCGTCCGAGATGATTCGGGTGGGCACAGACGTCGCCTGCGATGACGAACGGCTCGCCCTGGTAGCGTTCGACATCTGCAGGCGAGCGTGAACGATTGATTGGATTCAGCATGTGGAACAGCTCGGCTGCTTCGTCGCCATTCCCGAGGTCGGCGAGTGCCATCACTGTCCACACTGCCGCGTGTGTGTATTGGCCACCGTTCTCGCGCACGCCCGGCGGGTAGCCCTTGATGTAGCCGGGGTCCTGAGCGCTGTGGTCAAAAGGTGGCGTCAGCAAGGTGAGAATCCCGGACGCGCGCCGCAAGAGATGTGTCCGCACTGCGTCCATCGCCTGTTCCGCGAAACGTCGCGGAACGGCGCCGGAAAGGACGGCCCAGGTCTGGGCGATCGAGTCGATTTTGCACTCGTCACTCTGCGCAGACCCGAGGGGTGAGCCATCGTCGTAATAGCCACGCCGGTACCATTCGCCGTCCCACGTCAGTTGTAAGGCCGTCGCCAGCCGTCCGGCTTCCTGACGGTAGCGCTCGGCATGGGAGCGGTCGCCGCGCCCCTCGCACAGCGCAGCAAACTCGGTGAGCACCCCATGGAGAAAGAAGCCGAGCCAGGTGCTCTCACCGCGCCCCGCTCTCCCCACACGATTGAATCCGTCATTCCAGTCGCCACTGCCGATGAGCGGCAGCCCGTGCGCTCCGACGGTGAGAGCCCGGTCGATGGCCCGGAGGCAGTGCTCCAGCAAGGGAGCCGACTGGGACGAGACCTGTGGCGTCCCGTACGCCTCCTGCGCGTCGGCGGCCAGCGGTGGGGCTTCCAGGAATTTGACCGGCTCGTCCAGGACCCCGGTATCTCCCGTGGTGTCGACGTAGTGGGCCACGGCTTTGGGGAGCCAGAGCAAGTCGTCGGAGCAGCGCGTTCGGATTCCTGCGCCGCTCGTTTCGTGCCACCAATGCTGCACGTCGCCCTCCGAGAATTGTCGGGCCGCCGCCCGCAGCAGATGGTCCCGAAGCAGGTCGGGCCTTGCTTGCGCGAGCGCCATCGCATCCTGGAGCTGGTCGCGGAAGCCAAAGGCACCACCCGGCTGGTAGTAGCCCGAGCGCGCCCACATCCGACAGCTGATGGCTTGATAGAGAAGCCACTGATTGAGCAGGAGGTCGAACGAGTCGTCCGGGGTATGCACCTGGATATTCCGCAGGCTGGCGTCCCACGCGGACTTGACGGCGGCCAACTCGGAGTCTGCTGCAGGCAGCGTGGCGTGCAGTCGTAGCAGCGCCCGTGCCGCCTCGCGGTCATGTCCCTGGCCGAGAACGAAGACCATCCGCCGTCTTTCGCCGGGTGGGAGCTCGACCGAGACCTGAAGTGCTGCGCATGGATCGAGCCCGGCCCCGAATTTTCCGGCGAGCCGCCGCTCCCGGAGCGCCGCCGGGTCGGCGATGTCGCCATTTCGCCCGATGAACGTCGAGCGATCGCCGGTCGCGGAGAAGAGCTCCTCGCTCGAGGCAGCGAAGGCCACTCGGTCCGGGAACTCGCCGTTGTAAGGGTTCCGCGCGAGCACGGCCTGGGAGGCATCGTCGAATTCGGTCACCACGTTGAGCTGGGTTCCAGCCTGGGGCGGTCCCAGGACCCACGCGCTGTAATAGAAAAGGCTGAGGCGGCGCGTCTCCTCGCCGTCGTTGAAAAGGCTCAGGACGGAGAACTTGACCGAGTCTCGCAGCGCGACGAAGACATCCAGCTCGTGCCGGATTCCGGTGTGGGCGCCAGCGAAGCTGGTCAACCCGGGCGCGTGGCGAATGACATGGCGACCGCTGGCCTGCGTCCGGGCCATCGGTCCCGGGGTCACCGACCAGGCGCCGCTGCCGGCCTCATCCCGAACAAAGAGAGCCTCTCCCGTCGGGTCGACGACCGGGTCGTTCGCAAAGGGCGTCAGGCGGTTCTGGCGACTGTTCTCGGACCAGGTGAACGCAGCTCCTGACGTTGTGACGATGGTTCCAAAGGAAGCGTTGGCAAGAACGTTCGCCCAGGGAAGGGGCGTCTCACGTTCCCCGTCCAGCACCACGGCGTAGGCACGGCCCTCATCGCTGAAGCCACCGATGCCGTTGCCCATCAGCAGAGGTGGGACTGGAGTCATTGGTTCGCCCGCCGTCAGCGGTGCTGCCCTGTGTGGACGCGAAGGGACAAATGGCGCTGGATGGTCCAAGCTCCGCACTGGGCGGCTCAGCTGAGCGGCCAGCGTGCCGTGTTCTCCGCTGAGGACGGCACGCGCGACGCTGGCGATGAGGATTCGCTCGTCCTCGGCCATCCGGTCGGACCGCAGGAGATAGGCACCACCCGGACGGTCCTTCCAGCTTCGCCAACTGCCCTCCTCCAGCAGGGAGACGAGCTGTGCTTGCACCTCGTCGAGGTAGCCGACGGGCTGCTCGTTCAGGATGACTAGATCGGCGGTGAGTCCCTTGAGACGCCAGTACTCCTGCGCGACCAGGACCTCGCGCACCAGCGCCAGGTCCTCGGCCTTCAGGAGTCGAACCAACACCACCGGGTGGTCACCCGAGATGCCGTGACGCCAGAGACCCGCTTGGCCCAGTCTGACTTGCGCCAGGACGTCCGGACTCGCGCGCAAGGAACCATCCACGTAGAGCACTCTCGAGGCCAGCCGTTCAAACAGTGCCGCCTCTTCTTCGGAGATGTTGAGATGACGCAGGCTGCTCTGCGCGCGGGCGGATGCCATGGCGAACGTTCGGCTCGCGGCACTGGGGTCATGGTACTTTTGCGCAAGCGCGCGGGCAGCCCCTCGGCTTGGCGCGACCCCGGTGAAGAAGGAGAGACGGACGAAGGCGCCGGGCGCCAGTCGAACGCGTTGTCGGAGGCAGAGAATCGGGTCGAGGGTGACGCCCGTCGTGCCCGAGAGCGCGCGGCCGTCCATGGCCTGGGGCCTCTTCAGACTTCGCCCGCGGCCCAGGAATTGTGATCGGTCAGTTTCCCACTCGACCGGGCCTTGCGCTCGGCTCTCCTGACTCAGCACATGAACTGCCCAGAGCTCGGCATCCTCCGCTGACCGCGGTCTCCGCCGGCAGATGAGCGCGTTGCTTTCCGGAAGGTACTCCGTCTCGACGAACAGCTTCACGAAGGCCGGATGCGCCACGTCATCCGCCAACGGCGCGAGGACCACCTCGACATAACTTGTGACTTCAATCTCTCGTTGACGGCTGCCGTGGTTATTCAGCGACAGCCGGCGAACCTCGACGTCGTCCTCGGTCGAGACAGCGATGTCCAGTTGGGTGGTGATGTCGTCGTCACGACGCCGGAAAGTCACTTTCTCAGCGACAAACGTCACGTCGTAATCATCCGACTCCTGGCCCACGGGCTGGTGGGCAGCGCTCCACACCGCCCCGCTCCGGACGTCGCGCAGATAGGTGAACTGGCTCCCGGGGTCCTCGGTCGCGTCCAGTCGCTGACGTGTGACAGCGATGCCGCGCCAGAGGCTGGCGCCCCCGCCGGCATTGGTGAGCACGACTGCGTACCGTCCGTTGGAGAGGAACTGGGCGTGGGGGAAACGCGTCTGGGGCGACCGGAATCGCCGAATGGAGACCGCTGGAATGAGTGTCTTCCTGGTTTCCTCGGCCGGCCTCGGCGGAACAATCGGGGTGCGTCGAGGAACCCGCTCCTGAAGGAGCAACTCCGTGGCTTCGTTTCGAGGGTCTGCGTGAAACCGCTTGACCATCAGGTCACCAAGGATTGCGTTCGAGAGCGCGACCAGCGTCATTCCCTGGTGGTGTGCCAGGTAGGCGCGGACGACGACCCCGCGTCGTGCACTCGACGGCCTCGACTCGTCGACGGCGAATTCCAAGCCGGTGTGCGTGTAGTCGATGGCTTCGTAGAAGCCATGACTGCCGACCAGTCCTTCCTTCGCCAACCGTCGTAGGTTCTTCGCGGCCTCGGTCGGCTCGAGCAGCGACGCGAGAGCAGTCGCGTACGGGGCGACCACCACCTCTTCTCCCAGTCCCCGTTTGAGACCCAGACCAGGAACGCCGAAAGCTTTGTATTGGTAATTGTCATTCCGGTCGACGACGTTGTAGGCGGACTCAGAGGCGCCCCAGGGCACGCCGCACTCCCGTCCGTATTCAATCTGCCGTCGGACCGCCATGCGACAGCTCTGGTCGAGGAGCGTTTCCCGGTAGCTCCGCATCAAGAGCAATGGAAGCAGGTACTCGAAGAGCGTTGCGCTCCACGAGAGCAAGGTCGGCCGTCCATCCACACTGGTCAGCAGCCGCCCCAGATGGAACCAATGCGTCTCCGGAACGTCTCCCTTGGCGATGGCGATGAAACTCGCCAGCCGAGCTTCCGAGGCAAGAAGGTCGTAGTGGGACGAGTCGAGCCGCCCTGGGCCCTCGCTGTCTGGCAGCCGGTAGCCAATCGCGAAGAGATGGAGCAGCGGGTTGTACAAGAAGCGAAAATTCATCCGGTCTGCCAAGGCAAGGCATTGCCCGGCCAGACGCTTGAGTCGGCCTGACAGCTCCGCGGGTGGTTCAAGCGCGGCGGAGATGTCCGAAATCAAGCGGTGGCCCCAGTACGCCGCTTCGGCCAGAGGTCCTCCCTTGTTCGACTCGACGACGCGCGCCGCCGCCTCCAAGCGCGGGAGCTCGGACCGCAGTTGCTCCAACCTGGCCTCGGCTCCCAGTTCCTCGGCGAATAGCCCCTGCTCGACTCGCCCAGCCGCAGCGGCCAACCGCCAAATCGAATCTCGAGCCGGGCCGGGGGCCGCAGGCTGTTCCAGCGACAAGCGGAGCAGCGCCGCGACGTCCGCAATGCCGGCGCAAAGACTCGAAGCTGACTGTGGCCTCGTCTCAAGCTCGCGAAGGCCTTGCGCTAGCGTGATGAGTGCTCCGGCGAGGTTCCCGCTGTCGACAGTAGAGACGTAGGCGGGGGAAAGCGGGGCGAGGGTCTGGGTGTCATACCAATTGAGGAGATGGCCTTCGCACTGCTCGAGGCCGTTGACCGTCTCCAGCGTGGCTTCGAAACGGTTGACCAGCTGGGCTGTCCGGATGAACCCGAGGTCGTGGGCCGCCAGGCTGGCTAGCAATCCCATGCCGATGTTTGTTGGCGAAGTCCGAGCCGCCATCCTGGCCTCAGGGATCTCTTGGAAGTTGTCGGGCGGAAGGCCGTGATGCACCGCCGTCTCAAACTCCTCGAAATACCGCCAGGTGCGACGCGCAACTTGTCTCAACAGGCGCCGGTCCTCGGCGCTGAGTTCCTCGCGGACGTCGAGTCTCGGCCGACTCAACGCGTACGCAATGAGCGGCGCGAGGGCCCACAGGACGAGGATGGGAGCTGCGACCGGTAACGCGCGCAGTCGAACGCTGGCCACCATGAAGGTCGCGAGGACTGCCCCCGCCGGGCTGGCCACCATCTCCAGGACGAAGGCCCGTGCTCCTGATTTCAGCTGCAAGCCAGCCCCTCGGGCCGTGCTGGCCGCCGCGGTCTCCCATTGGAGCAGGCGCCGCTGCGTCACCGCGAGACGGACAAGTGTCGTGACGGTGGCATGCGCCATGCCGTAGGCTTGGCTAGCGGCAAAGGTGAGTTGGAGCGCGGCCTGGGCGAGGGCAGCCCCGACGTCCGCTGAGAGCGCGGTCATGCTGACCGTCAACGGGCGGTTCGAAGGCAGACGAGCGAGAGCGCCCAACAGCAATGGGTACACCGGGAATGCAAGTGCCGCGAGAACCCCGAGCGTCCAAACCAGAGGACTGCCCGGCAGCACGGTCCAGCCCATCAAGAGCAGAACCACCGTTGCCAGCGGGACTTGTGTTCGCCTCAGGTTGTCGAGAATCTTCCAGCGAGAAATCAGCGGAAGCCGGTTGCGTTCGAAGCCAGAACGGGTGGGAACGACGGGGAACAGCCACCAAAGAATCTGCCAATCGCCTCGCGCCCAGCGGTGCTGGCGCCGAGCGTGGGCCAGCACGCTCGAGGGGTAGTCGTCCACGAGCTCGACGTCCGTGACGAGCGCCGTTCGCCCGTAGAGACCTTCGAAGAGGTCGTGCGAGAGCAGGGCGTTCTCCGGAACGCGGCCCTCAAGCGCGGCGGAAAATGCATCGACGTCGTACAGACCTTTCCCGGTAAAGATGCCTTCCGCGAAAAGGTCCTGATAGGTGTCCGACACCGCGGTCGTGTATGGGTCGACTCCCGTGTGTCCGGCATAGAGGCGCGCAAAGAGAGACCCAGCGGCACTGGCCAGAGTGACGCTGACGCGAGGCTGAAGCACACCGTAGCCCTCGGTCACGCGTCGTGAGATTGCATCGAACGACGGGCGATTCAGCGAGTGCGCGATGATGCCAACCAGTTTCTTGGCAGCATCGCGCGGCAGGCGCGTATCCGAATCCAGCGTCAGGCAGTAGCGGACGGTGGGCAGTACCGCAGGGTCCCCCAGCTGAACAGTGAAGCTCGTGTCCGTCGCTCCCCGCAGCAGACGGTTGAATTCCTCGAGCTTGCCCCGCTTACGCTCCCAGCCCATCCAGACGCCCTCGGCCGGGTTCCACTTTCGACAGCGGTGAAACAGGTAGAATCGGTCATCGCGACCTTGGCCGTAGCGCCCGTTGAGGGCCGCGATGCCCTGCCGCGCGACGGACAGAATCGCTTCGTCCTCGGGCATCTCCGCCGACGGTGCGTCCGTGAAGTCGCCGAGAAGGGCGAAGTGGATGAAGGGGTCCGCGTTGCCGAGCGCCAAGACCTCCATGTGCTCGAGCAGCCGGTTCACCTCGGCCACGTCTGTGAGGAGTGTCGGGACGACCACCATGGTCCGCTCGCCCTCCGGAATGCCTCCCGAGAAGTCCAGCCGTGGGAGCCGCCGCGGGGGCGCAAAGCGTGCGGTCAGGCGCTGGACGACAGCGATGGCAAGTTCGCTCGCCGGAATCAGCAGGACCAGGGAGACTCCCACTTGCATCCCAATGGTACCGCCGGCCCACCAGCTATAGACGGCTCCCACGCCGAGGAGCAGCGCAACGAGGGCCCCGATTGTGCCGAGATAGAGTGCGGTCACGTGGGCGAAGCAGAACCGGCGGAGGCGCTTCACCCAAGGGGGGCGGTACGCCAGGTCGACTTCGAGATCTCGGCGTCCTTTCCCAATCAGGTGGTAGCCGACGTGCGCTGCGCGAGTCGCCGGAGAGGCAGCTTCGGCGGCCTGTCGAGCGCTTTCGACGGCGCGCAGCGCGACTCGGATTTGGCTTTCCCCTGATGGATCCGCCAACTCCTCGACCGCCTGCCGGTAGCGGTCCCGGCTCAGAAAATCCATGCTCGAGTGAACGTTGGCCGGGTCTCGCTTGAGGGCCTGCTCGACCAGGCTTACCGATTCCACGTACTGGCTCCAGTCGAGCGTTGAGCAAAGTCGGAGGCTGGTGATGACGTTTCCAACCGAAAGCTGAGTGGCGGCCTGACGTTGATGCTCGTCTCGGATTGCCTCTTCCGTGGTCCGGTCATGGGCAGCGAGGTGCTTCTCCAGCAACAGGGCCACTTTGGAGAGCCTGCTTCCGTAGGAATGAACGCGCTGCAGGAGCTGGGCCGTGAAGGCAGGATGCAGTCCTCGAGGAGACGAAGAGGGGAGTTCCACGGCGCCGCTCTCTTCGACTCGCTCGAGGTAAGCGTCCGCGGCGCGCCGGGCATCACCTGCCGCCAAGGTTCCAACCGCGAGGCGCCGTAGGTTCTCAATCAGAGCGACCTTCAACATGCTTGGCCAAGCCCAGAGTTCTCCGATGGTGAGCGGAGCCACCGTCTGAAAGCTGTTCACGAAACGGACCAGTTGCGTCTGCTCGAGCCGACTGTCGCTGTGGCGGACAATCTCGATCGCCAGCGCGTAGACGCGTGCATGTCCTGCGAGCTCCCGCAGAGCCAGCTTTGGGAGTTCGCGGTAATAGCTTCGCGGCAAGCTCTCACGGACGCTGCTGATCTCCGCGGCAACGAGGTGAAAGTTGTCGAGGAGCCACTCGGCCGCGGGCGTGATGAATTCGCCTCGATGGACCGCTTCCGAGAGCGTCCGGTAGGCATGAGCCAAGACCCGGGCGTTGTCTTCGAAGCGGGGGAAGAGATTTCGGGCCCGGCGTCGCGCGTTCGAGTCGATGGTGAACCGGGCAGCGAGCGCCCGGGCGCGTTCGTCCAGTCGTTCGATGCTGAGCAACTCGTCCCGCAGCGGGCGCTCTGCTCCCTCGGGAACTCGTTTCTCAAACCAGCGCTTGAGCGGGTGCAGGTTCAAGGTTCAGTCGATGGGGCGCTTGACGACCGGGCTATCGACCTTGTGAGCCTTCGGCCTGGACGCATGTGAGGGAAGAGCCCACGATATTGAGCTAGGGACGAGTGTCCGGGAATGCCAGTGGGGTAGCGGCGGTCGGTACCCTGCTACCACAGGAGAGGGCCCGCAGGACCGGCCTACGGTTCTCGCGGTCCTGTCCAGCCCTGGGGGCTGGTCGCGAACGCTTCGGTGTCAGAGGGGAACGGTCCGCAGACGCAGGGCGTTCAAGATGACGGACACCGAGGACAGGCTCATCGCGGCGGCCGCAATCATCGGACTCAGGAGTAGGCCAAACAACGGGAAAAGAATGCCGGCGGCAATCGGCACGCCAATGGTGTTGTAGGCGAAGGCCCACCAGAGATTTTGGCGAATGTTGCGCACCGTGGCGCGGCTCAGCGTTCGCGCACGGACGATGCCGCGCAGGTCGCCCTTCACCAGCGTCACGGAGGCGCTCTCCTTCGCGATGTCGGTCCCATTGCCCATGGCGATGCCCACCGTCGCCGCCGCCAGCGCGGGCGCGTCGTTCACGCCATCCCCTGCCATCGCCACCCGCCTCCCCTGCGCCTGGAACTGCTTGACCAGAGCGATTTTCTGGTCGGGGAGCACCTCCGCGTGCACCTCCTCGATGCCGAGGCGCCGAGCGACGGCCTGGGCGGTGCTGCGCTGGTCGCCCGTCACCATCACCACCCGTACCCCGTCTGCCCGCAGCGCAGCGAGCGCCTCGGGCGTTGTCGACTTGACCGGGTCCTCCACCCCCAGGACACCGGCGACGTGGCCGTCGACGGCGACGAAGATGGCCGTCATGCCCTGGGCCCGAAGCGACTCGGCGGCGTCACGGGCCGGGGCGGTGGCGACCTGCAGCGCGTCCAGCAGCGCGGCGTTGCCGACCACGACGCGGTGCCCGTCCACTGTCGCGGTCACGCCCTTGCCCGTCGAAGACGCGAAGCCATCCGCCTCGGGTACCGGGACGTGGCGAAAACGGGCGGCGTCGACGATGGCCGAGGACATGGGGTGCTCGCTGCCCCGCTCCACCGCCGCGGCCAGCCGAAGCAGCTGCTCCTCGGACTCGTGACCGAAGACGTGAATCGCCACGACGCTCGGCCGACCCTCGGTCAGCGTGCCGGTCTTGTCCACCAGGAGGGTGTCAATCTTGGCGAGCAGCTCCAGCGCCTCCGCGTTGCGGATGAGGACGCCCGACTGTGCGCCGCGCCCCAGACCGATGACGACGGAGATGGGCGTTGCAAGCCCCAGCGCGCAGGGACAGGCGATGATGAGCACTGCCACCGCGTTCACCAGCGCATAGGCGAGTCGCGGCTCGGGCCCCCACAGCCCCCAGGCGACCGCCGACAGCACGGCCGCCGTGACCACCGCCGGAACGAAGTACGTGGCGACACGGTCGGCCAGCTTCTGGAGCGGCGCGCGGCTGCGCTGTGCCTCCGCGACTCGCTCGACAATCTGAGCCAGCACGGTGTCCCGGCCGACGCGCTCGGCGCGCATCACGAAGCTACCGGAACCATTGGCGGTGCCCCCGACGACGCGGGCGCCCGCGCTCTTCTCCACCGGCATCGACTCGCCGGTCACCATGGCCTCGTTGATGGTGCTTGTGCCCGACAGCACCACACCGTCGACCGGCACGTGGTCGCCCGCGCGTACGCGGACCTGGTCCCCCACGGCGAGCAGCTCGAGCGACACCTCCTCGTCCGCCCCGTCCGGGCGCACCCGAACCGCCCGTTTCGGCGCGAGGTCGAGGAGCCCGCGAATGGCGTCGGAGGTCTGGGCCCGGGCCCGGAGCTCCAGCACCTGCCCCATGGCGACCAGCGTGACAATCATCGCCGCCGAGTCGAAGTACAGGGGAGCGCGGCCGCCATGCCCGGCGAACGCCTCGGGAATCAAGGAGGGCGCCAGCGTGGCGACCACGCTGAAGAGAAAGGCCGCGCCGGTGCCCAGGGCGATGAGCGTGAACATGTTGAAGTGCAGCGACAAAATCGACCGCCAGCCCCGCTCGAAGAACGGGAAGCCGACCCACAGCACGACCGGGAGCGAGAGCGCGAACTCCGCCCACGGCAGCCAGGCCCCATGCAGCAGATGGCCGATGCCGGGCACCATCTCGCCCATGGCGAGGGCGAACAGGGGAAGGCTGAAGCCCAGGCCCATCAGGAAGCGTCGCTGCATGTCGAGCAGCTCGGGGTTTGGCGCATCCCCGAGCGCGGCAGGGTTCTCCGGCTCGAGCGCCATGCCGCAAATGGGACACGGCCCGGGCCTGGGCTTGCGCACCTCAGGGTGCATCGGGCAGGTCCACACGACACCGACGGCGGGTGTCGGGCGGGGCTTCCCTTTAGCGGGCAGGTACGTCCGGGGCTCGGCAGCGAAGCGGTCACGGCAGCCGTCACTACAGAAGAACCACATCCGGCCAGCGTGGGCGTGAAAGGCGGCAGGCGCGTGCTTGTCGACGGCCATCCCGCAGACGACATCGGTAGCCTGGAAGTAGTTCGCCGCCTCTCTGGCGAAGCTCTCCCGGCACTTCGGGCCACAGAACCAGACCGTCTCGCCCGCGTGCACGTGGCTGCCGCCCCGGGCGGCGCCAGGCTGCACCACCATGTTGCAGACGGGGTCGACGGCCTGCCCCCCGACGGCGAACGTCGGCCGGGCTGGCCCACCTGGGTGCTCGACACGGGGGTCCACTGCCTCACCTCCGCACGGGGTGCAAAACACCCCGTAGTGCTTCAGTAATCGTGTAGCAGCGGGCGGACCTCGCTGCAGGGCCTGCAAATGGCGTTGGCCAGCCCCGAATTCCGCCGGGTGCGACCAGCCACGCCTGCGAAGACGGGGCCACTCTGGTCCTCGTCACACTGCAAGCAGTCGTTCAGGCCGCCGTCGGGGAGGTTGTAGGGCTGGGTGAGTGCCGCAAGACAGGGGGAGAGGCAGACCGAGCGGGTGTGAACGGTGTTGAAGTAATAAATCTGCGCGCAGGGCAGGTCGAAGCCGAGGGCTTGAAGGCAAGCGATGTTTTCCTCCGCCGTGCTGCTGTTGAAGCCGCATGCGCGCACCGGCGCGGTCAGGTCATTCACGCGCATGTAGACGGCGAGGTTCACCAGCGTCGAACACAGGCCGCAGTGGCCGAAATTCGTCGGGATGGCGCCGGCCGCGTAGGCATCTGTCGCGGAGGCATAGCTGACCAGGGCATACGGCCGCGGCCCGCCGTCCCCAGCACTCAGCGGAAGCACGCCGCACACTGCGTCGGGAGGGTCGACTGGCGGCGCGGGCAAGGCGTAGGGGTCCGTGGTGAGTGGGGGGTACGGCGTCTGGAGCGTCCAGTTGGTGAGGAGTGAATTGATGAAACTGTCGCTGTAGTCCGGAGCGACGTACAGGGCGGCGCCGCAGCCGCACGTGGGCCCGCACTGGGCGGCGTTCAGTCCCGTCTGCGCATTCGGCCGTCCGAAGAGGGTAGTGCACACCCCCCCGGCGTCCTGTCCCGGCGTGACTCCGCTTCGCGAGCAGGCCACGGCGCCCAGCAGGACCAGGGGCGCCAGAAACCGGCGCACGCTTGTGGAGTCGGGCACTGGGTCGAGTCCGTGGACAGCTGCTGTCGTAGCCCATCGCCGGTGGGTCGCCCAGTGCCGACTTGCACCGTAGGGGATGGTCGCGGTGCGCGTCAGGGCATCCGCCGCCCCTAAGGGGCCCGCGGACCCTCTAAAGCGGGGCGGTGGGCCGGGTGGCCGGCGCGGCGGCCGGCGTGGCGAGGGGCGTGTTCGGGTCGGGCGGTATGGCCGGCGGCTCGCCGGCATCTGGTGGGGAGGAGACCGGACTGGGTGGGCCCGCGTCCGGCGCCAGACCCGGCGTGGGAGGCACAGCCGGCGGCTTCCCACCCAGCGTGGCGGGGACGCGGGTGACAAAGGCCTCCACGTCCAGCCCATCCAGGCCCAGGGCGTGGGCCAGGCCGCTGGCCGTCCGGGAGTTTCCGGGCGCCAGCAGTCCGCGCACCCAGTCCCCGGCAGTCTTCTCCTGCCACCAGGCATTGCCGAAGCGTCCGCGCAGCTGCTGCTCGAGTTGCGCCGCCAGGACGAAGGCCTGCAGGTAGTCCGCCGAGGCGAGAAACTCCTCGCGGTCCAGCTCTGCACGCGCCTCATCCGCAGCCGTCATGGGAAAGCCGTAGGTGCGCTTCATGACGTCTCGGTACAGCGCCGGCACGTTCGTCCCGGAGGCCCGGGCGCCCGCGTTGAGGAGCACCTTGCCGGCGGCGCGGCGCAGCAGAAACAGGCGCTGTGCGTCGGCCGAGGTTCGCCAGGTCACCTGGGCGTCGCCGGTGAGGCCCGAGACCCGCTCGAGCCAAACCGGGTCGACGGTGAGGTCCTCCAGCAAGAAGGCCCAGGCCTCTCCCACCGTGCGATTTCCGAGCTTGGCCAGCGCCCACGCTTTCTGCTGGCTGAGGGCGTCACAGAGGAGGTGCCCCATCTGGTGCAGCGTCTCCCGCTCGTCCCGTGCCCCGCCCACCGGCCGCAGCGAGACGCGCACGTCGCTCGGGACGACGACGCCCAGCACCAGGCCCCGGGGGTTTTTCCCGGGTGTCTCTTTTAGGTCCAGGGTGACGTTGGGCATCGCCGCGACGTCGATGCCAAGGCCCTGCAGCGTGGCGGCTGCCCGGCGAAAAATGTCCGCCTTGGGGAAGGCGGCGTCCAGCGCGGGGAGCCGGAACAGTCGGGGGATGTCCGCCCGGCTCACCCGCTCCACGGGGAGCTGCAGCTCCGTCCAGGAGAGGCGGCCCAGGGTGGTGGTGAAGGCCCCCTCGGTTCGTGTCAGCACCGCATTGGCCAGGGCCACCAGTGGCTCGAGCTCGCTCTCACGAAGCTCGACCAGGAGGGCGCCCGAGGAGATGCCCAGCTCGGCGAGCAGCGCCTCGGTGCGCTCCCGCCGGCGGGTGAGGACTTCGGAAAGTTTGGCCACCGCCGGGGTGGCACTCTCGTACAGCGTCTTGCGGAGTAGCGCGCTGCGCTCCGAGGCGAGCAGCGACTCGAGGCTCCGGTACGGGCGCTCGGCGCCGGCCGGACCAAAGGTGAGTGTCTGCTCGAGTTTGGCCGCTTCCTCCGAGAGTGGTGCTGTTTTCTGGGCCAGCCACTCGGTGACGAGGTAGGCGTGCAGGTGGCTGAGCGCGAGTTGCTCGGTCGGCCCAGTCGTCATCTCCCGCAGCCGCTGCACCTGTGCGATGGCGGCCGGCGTCAGCCAGGCGTCGGAGCCGGCGTACGTCTTGGCCAGGTCCGCCGGCGTCCCCTCGGTCCAGCTCTTCCAGACCAATTCGTCCTGGGTGCGCAGCAGGGCCTCGGCCTTCGAGGACAGGGCCGCCACCTCCGCGGCGAGCCCCGCGCGGGCGGCCTCCGCCGCGGTGGGAGGCGGGGCGGCGGGCCGCGGGGGCGTGGAGCAGCCCACGAAGAGCAGCAGGGCGGTGCAGAGTGGTGCGCTTGGACGCATGGGGGCCGCGCAATGTAGCGTCGAGCGCTGTCCATGCCCATTCCCAGTCGGTGGGACGCGGCGCGCGCCCGCCAGAGCTTCTACGCCTCGCTGCGGGCCTCCCTTGGCCGTTTGGGCTACCTGGAGGTGGAGACGCCTTGCCTCGTCCCCGCACCGGGCATGGAGCCCCACATCTCGGCCTTCGAGGTTCCCTTCGTCCCGGAGACGGACGTAGGCCAGCGGCGCACGCTGTACCTGCACACCAGCCCCGAGTACGCGATGAAGCGCTTGCTCGCCGAGGGCGCTGGCCCCGTCTTTCAACTCTGCAAGGTGTTCCGCAACGGCGAGGTGAGCCGCACCCACAACCCCGAATTCACGATGCTCGAGTTCTACCGGCCGCAGGCCGACCAGGCGGCCGTCATGGCGGACCTCGAAGCAGCGCTCTCCGCCGCGGACGTGGCTCTCGGGGCAAGTGGCTTCTTCGCCCGGACGCCCTATGAAAGGCTGACGGTGCGGGAGGCGGTGCGTCGCGCGGCGGACGTGGACCTGGCCCTGTGTCCCGATGCCAGTAGCCTGCGCGCGGCCGTCCGACGCGTCGGGCTGGACCCCCCCGAGGGCGAGAGCTTCGAGGACGTCTTCTTCCGCCTCTTCCTCGAGCGGGTGGAGGCGGGTCTGGGCAGAGACCGGCCCACCTACCTCACCGAGTACCCGGCGGTGATGGCCTCCCTGGCCCGGCTCAAGCCGAACAACCCGTCGGTGGCGGAGCGCTTCGAGCTGTACGCGTACGGGCTCGAGCTCGCCAACGGTTTCTCCGAGCTCACCGATGCTCACGAGCAGCGGCGCCGGCTCGTCGCGGAGCAGGCGCAGCGGCGTGCGGCCGGGCGCGCCGTCTACCCCCTGGACGAGGCGTTCCTCGAGGCGGTGGGCCGCCTCCCTCCCTCCGGGGGTGTGGCGGTGGGGCTCGACCGGCTGCTCATGCTCCTCCTCGGGACAGAGGACATTGCCGACGTGCTCCTCTTTCCGGCGCACGCGTTCCTATGAGGAACACTCTGCACACCGCAGCAACCATGGCCGCCGCTGCCAGCACCGCCGTGGTGGCGCCCCTGGTGGTGGCCCTGTCCTTCGTCAATGAAACCGCGCCGGACCGGCTGTTGCGGCTGTGGTGCAACAACCTGCTGCGTGCCTCGGGCATGCGGATAGAAGTGCAGGGGCGGGAGCGGCTTCCGGCAGGCCATGCGGTGTACGTCTGCAACCACCAGTCCAACTTCGACCCAGTGCTGGTGTACGCCAGCCTCCGCAAGCACCTGCGCTTCATCGCCAAGCGCGAGCTCTTCAAAATTCCCATCTTCGGTGCGGCCCTTCGGGCGACGGGGATGATTCCGGTCGACCGCACCGGAAGCGACCGGGACAAGGAAGCCATCGCCAAGGCCGTCGATGCCGTGCGCACCCGGGTCAGCATCCTCTTCTTCGCCGAAGGGACGCGTGACCCGGAGGGCCGCCTGCGCCCCTTCAAGAAGGGCGCTGCCGTGCTGGCCATCCAGGCACAGGTCCCGCTCGTCCCGCTCTGCGTGGCCGGCACCAAGGACGTCCTGCACAAGCAGAGCATCCTCGTCCACGGCGGCCGCCCGGCGGTCCTGATGGTGGGCGACCCCATCTCCACCGCCGGGATGACGTTCCAGGACCGCGACCGCCTCACCGACCAAGCGCACGCGGTGGTGGCGCAGCTGCTCGCCTCGGCCAGCGCCCGGGTGGAGGAGATTCAGGCCCATGGCTGACCGAGACGACGCAGCGCTGGAAACGCTTCTCAGCCTCCTCTTCAAGGCCCATCCCTGGCACGGCATCTCGGCCGGTCCGGACGCGCCTGACCAGGTGGTCGCCTACATCGAGATTGTCCCGGCAGACACCGTCAAGTACGAATTGGACAAGCACAGCGGCGAGCTGAAGCTCGACCGACCGCAACGCTATTCGAGTCTCTGCCCGTCCCTGTACGGCTTCATCCCGCAGACGTACTGCGGCGAGCGGGTGGGGGCGCGCTGTGCCGAGCGCACCGGGCTTCAGGGAATCGAAGGTGACGGCGACCCGATGGACATCTGCGTGCTGAGCGAGCGCGGCTTCACCCACGCTTCGTTTCTCTTGCGCGCGCACCCCATCGGCGGACTGCGCATGGTGGACGGCAACCAGGCCGACGACAAGATTGTGGCGGTCCTGGAGGGGGACCTCGCCTACGGGGCGATGCGCGAACTCGGCGACGTCCCCCGCCCCCTCATCGAGCGGCTGCGCCACTACTTCCTCACCTACAAGCAGATTCCCGGGGATGTCCCCAGAAAGGTGAGCATCCCGGAAGTCTACGGGCGCGAGGAGGCGTACGACGTCATCCGCCGCAGTCAGGCCGACTACCACACCCACTTCGGAGAGCCCGCGTCCCGGCTCTCCCAGCTGCGGACCCTGCTGCAGAAGGGGTCAGGGTGAGGCAGCCCCGGCCCACCCGGCCACCGCCTGGGTGAGCGCGTCGGCGGCCAGCGCCTTGGCCTCCGGCAGCCTCTCATCCCAGCCCGGCGCGCCGGCCAGCTTCACCTCGTCGAAGGGCGAGTCGCCGGGCTGCCACACGCCCTCAATGCTGCCGGCGAAGGCCACCACGCGCTTCCCGGCGGCGCGTGCTCTCTCGGCCAGGGCCACCGGCCCCTTGCCCTGACGCGACTGGGCGTCGAGTCGGCCCTCCCCGGTGAGCACCAGGTCGCAGCTGGCCAGGCGGTCCTCCAGGCCTACGCGCTCGGCGACGTACGCGAAGCCGCGCACCAGCTTTGCGCCGAAGACGGCCCGCAGTCCGAAGCCGAGGCCGCCTGCCGCGCCCATCCCAGCCTCGCGCGCGACGTCGAGGCCCAGCTGGCGGCGCACCACTTCGGCGAAGTGAGCGAGCGCGGCGTCCAGCACGGCCACGTCGGCGTGGGTGGCCCCCTTCTGGGGGCCGTAGACGGCCGAGGCGCCGGAGGGGCCGGTGAGGGGGTTGGTGACGTCCGTCACGCAGGTGAGCTCGACCTCGCGCAGTTGCCGGAGGGCGCCGTCGACCTCGATGCGGGCGAGGTCCCGCAGGGCCGTGGCGCCGGGGGGCAGCTCCCGGCCCTGCACGTCGCGCAACCGCACCCCCAGCGCCTGCAGCGCCCCGGCCCCACCGTCATTGGTGGCGCTTCCACCCAGGCCCACCATCAGTGAACGTACGCCACCCATGACGGCCGTTCGGATGAGCTCGCCCGTCCCGAAGCTGGTGGCCCGCCGCGGGTTGCGTTCGCCCGGGGCCAGCAGCAACAGGCCGGAGGCCTGCGCCATCTCCACGACGCCCTCGGCGCCACCGGCCCAGGTGCCGAAGCTGGCCTCCACCGTTCGCCCCAGCGGGTCGTGCACCGGGGTGCTGTGCCAGCGGCCGTCCAGCGCGGCCACCAGCACCTCGGCGGTTCCCGTCCCGCCATCGGCCAGGGGCAGCACGTCCACCTGTCCCCCGGCCCCGGCGCGCTCCAGGCCCTGGCGCATGGCCTCAGCCGCCTCGGCCGCCGTCATGCTTCCTTTGAATTCCAGGGGGGCCACCAGGTAGCGCGTCACGGCAAGGCCTCCGGAACCCGGGCAGGGTGAGGCGCGTCGCTTTGGCGTGCCTCCCGGGCCCACACCAGCAGCGGCCGCGGGCCGGCGCAGTCCGCGTCCAGCGTCTGTGACACCCGCTCCAGACGCGCGGACAGGGCGGCCACGGCCTCGATGGGCTCGCGCGCCGGGCCCTGCACGCGGTGACAGAAATAGGTACGGCAACCGAAAGGGCGCGCCGCATAAACGCTGCAGCGCTTGCCATCTGCCTCGAGGAAGGGACAGCCGCCGTCGGTGCGGGCCGCCGGCACCTGTCCGCCCTTGGCCTGCAGCAGCAGCTCCCACTCGACAGGCCACAACCAGGGCTCGCGCTGCGAGGTGGCCAGCTGACAGCACTCGGCGGTCGCCGGGCAGCCATAGGGACGGTAGGCCGCGTCGGCCTGCTGGTAGACGGCCGCCAGTTCCTGCAGCGCGGCCCGCCTGGCCCGGGCGCGCTGGCTGCGTTGCGTGTCCCACTCCGCCGGCCGTGTCATGGGGTGGCGTTCAGGCTGGCACCCCCGGGGCGGCAGGCGCAAGCAGCAGGTCCTCCGCAGGTCCTCCAGACAGCGCGTGCTTAGGCCAGGATGCGCAGGACGTAAAACTTCAGGTAGCGCGTCTCGCGCAGGTGCACCAGCACCGGGTGGTCTCGGGGCGCTCCATGCCGCTCGACAATCTGCACCCGCCGCTTGGCGTCGGCAGAGGCCGAGGCCAGCATGGCTTCAAAGCGCTCCTCATCCACGTGGTAGGTGCAACTTCCCGTCATCAGCACGCCGCCCGGAGCGAGCAGCTGCAGAGCGCGGAGGTTAATCTCCTTGTAGCCGCGGAGCGCCGCGTCGAGGGCGTCTTTGTTTTTCGCGAAGGACGGTGGGTCGAGGACGATGGTGTCAAAACGGCGGCCCTCGTCCACGGCGTCCCGCAGGAAGTCGAAGGCGTTCGCCTCCACGGCCTCCACGTTGGGCAGGCCGTTGTTGCGCGCATTCTCCCGCAGCGTTTCGCAGGCCGGGCCGGAAATCTCCACCGCCGTGACGCGGGCTGCCCCCCGTGCCAGCTGCAAGGCGAACCCTCCGTGGTAGGCGAAGCAGTCCAATGCCTGGCCGGTGGCGTAGGTGGCCGCCAGGAGATGGTTCTCGCGCTGGTCGAGAAAGGCGCCCGTCTTCTGCCCCGACCGGACGTCGGCCAGCAGCGTCACCGCGCCCTCGGCATAGGGCACCGTCTGCGGCACCTCGCCGCGGAGCACCTCGCGCCGCGGCTCCAGCCCCTCGAGCGTACGAACCCCCACGTCGCTCCGGTCCATCAGCCCCCGTGCGCCGAAGTGCTCCATGAGAAGGTCGGCAAACAGCTCGCGGCGGTCGTCGGTGGCCTTCACCAGAAACTGGGCCGACAGCACATCCCCGAAGCGGTCCACCACCAGCCCGGGCAACAGGTCCGCGTCGGCGTGCACCGCGCGGTAGGTGGTCTGGCTAGGGTCGATGCGTCGGCGAAGCGCATCCGCCTGGGCGATGCGCCGGGCGAAAAAGGCGCGGTCCACCGGCTCGTCCTCGAGCGTCAGGCAGCGCAGCGCAATCTTGGAGGCCTTCGAATAGAAGGCCTTGCCCAAAAACCAGCCGCGGGCGTCCAGGACGCGGACCACCTCGCCGCCCTGCAGGGCAGGCTCGGCGGCCAGGTCCGCGCGGTAAATCCACGGGTGTCCCGCTTGCCACCGCTCGGTGCCGCGGCGGCTGATGACGACGTTGGGCAGACCGTCGGCGCCCGTCGGGGGAAGCGCCCGGTGGGACTCCCGGGCGGCCGGGCTGCGCCGGTCCGCCGGCCGCTGCGTCCGCGGACCGCGCCCCTCCAGGCCGGGCAGCCCCCGGCTCGGCGGGGCGGATGCCTGGCGCTGGGCGGCGAAGCGCGAGTCCCTCGGGTCCATGTTCAGCCGCGCGCCGGGCCCGGGGCGACGGGGGCTACTCGGGGGGGCGGTGCGTGGGCCGCCGGCGGGCGGGGGCGGGTTTCGTGGAGCCATCCCTCTCCCTTACACCAGTCGGGCCGGGCCGCACTTCCCAGCACCGCAGTACGTCCTTGCGCTGGACGTCCGGGGGGAGAATCCCCGGCGTCAACTCCTCGAACGTCCCCAGTGCCGCGGCGCGCTCATCCAGCGCGAAGCGTCGGTAGTTGGTGGAGAAGTACAGCTTCCCGGAGGGCGCCAGCAGGGTGAGCGCATGCCGCAGCATCCGCAGGTGGTCGCGCTGGACGTCGAAGGTTCCGCGCATGGCATTGCTGGTGGAGAAGGGCGGTGGGTCGAGCACCACCACGTCCCAGCGCGCCTTTTGGGTGGCGGCGTCCGCGAGCCAGCGCAGGACATCGGCCCTGACCCGGACGTGCCTACGTCCCTCCAGTGAATTCAACGCCAGGTTGCGCCCCGTCCACTCGAGGTAGGTGTTGGAGAGGTCGACGCTGGTGGTGCCCTCGGCTCCCCCGGCGGCGGCGTACACGGTGAAGGCCCCGGTGTAGGAGAAGAGGTTGAGGACGCGCTTGCCGCGCGCCTCGCCCCGCACCCGGGCGCGGGTCAGGCGGTGGTCGAGGAAGAGGCCGGTGTCCAGCCGGTCGGCGAGATTCACCCAGAACTGCAAGCCCTGCTCCTCAACGACGAAGTCCTCGCCGGACGTGGCGAGCCGTGGGTACTGGGCGCGCCCCCACGGCTGCGGCAGGTGCGTCTTGGTGAAGACGTCCTCCGGGGGCACCTCCAGCACCTCCACCACGTCCTGGAGGATAGCTTCGCGCTCGTTCTCGCCACCTTCGCGTCGCTCGGCGCGACGGGGGTACTCCACCAGGTGGACGCGGCTTGCGTAGCGCTCGACGACGTAGGGGAAGTCCGGGACGTCCCGGTCGTACACCCGGTACGCGCTGAGGCGCTGGTGCTCCGCCCAACGGCGAAAGTGCCGGGCGTTCTTCGAGAGCCGGTTCCGGAAGGCGGTGGGCAAGAGGGGAAGCTCCTCGCACGGACGGGGCGGTCTGCGCCAGGGGCCGCGCGTCCCGTGCCCTCCGAGGGAAGGGAAAGCGCCGGGGACGTGTGCATCCATCGTTGACACTCCCGCCGCCATCCTTGAGCCTGGGGGCCACATGGACAATCGGGAAGCCGCAGCGGCCGTCGTGCACCGTCCGTACGTCCCCGCCGAAACGCAGATGACCGAGCTCACGGTGCGGGGCCTGATTGTCGGCTCGCTGCTCGGCATCGTCTTCGCGGCCTCGAGCGTCTACCTCGGCCTCAAGGTGGGGCTCACCGTCTCGGCGAGCATCCCCATCGCCGTGCTTTCCATCACCATCTTCCGCGCCTTCGGCAAGGCCACCATCCTCGAGAACAACATCGTCCAGACCACCGGCTCGGCCGGCGAGTCGCTGGCCGCGGGAGTCGCCTTCACGCTGCCGTCGTTGCTTCTCATGGGCTTCGAGATGAACGCGCTTCGGGCGACCCTGGTGGCGCTGCTCGGCGGCGCGCTGGGTGTGCTGATGATGATTCCGCTGCGCCACGGGCTCATCGTCAAGGAGCACGGCAAGCTCACCTACCCCGAGGGCACCGCCTGCGCCGAGGTGCTGATTGTCGGCGAGAAGGGCGGAATGAGCGCCCGCACCGTCTTCGGTGGCCTCGGCGCTGGCGCGCTCTTCTACACGCTCGGCAAGGTCTTCAAGTTCTGGGGCGAGTACCCCAGCTGGAGCTTCAACAAGTGGTTCAAGGGCGGTTCGCTGTCCTTCGAGTCCAACCCGGCGCTGGTGGGGGTCGGCTACATCATCGGCACGCGCACCTCCAACATCATGATGGCCGGAGGCGTGCTGTCCTTCCTCGTCCTCATCCCGCTGATTACGCTGTTCGGCCCGGGCATGACGTCGGCGCTGTACGGAGCGGGGACGCCCGTCAGCGCGATGAGTACGGGGCAAATCCGCAACGCCTTCGTCCTCTACATTGGCGCCGGCGCGGTCGCCACTGGCGGCGTCCTGACGCTCATCCGCTCACTGCCCACCATCATCTCCGCCTTCAAGCGCGGGCTCGGCAACGTCAGCTTCGGTGGGGAGAAACCGGCCGCCGTCCCACGCACCGAGCAGGACCTGTCGATGCGGGTGGTGCTGGGAGGTTCGCTGGCGTTGGTGGTGGCCATCGCCATCGCCCCGTCGCTGGGCATCAACGCCTTCTCCGCGGTGCTCATCATCCTCTTCGGCTTCTTCTTCGTCACGGTGTCCAGTCGCATTACCGGCGAAATTGGCAGCTCCAGTAATCCCATCTCGGGGATGACGGTGGCCACCCTCCTCATCACCTGTCTCCTCTTCCTGGCGGTGGGCTGGACGGGCGTCCCCTACAAGGAGATGGCCCTCTGCACTGCCGCGTTGGTGTGCGTGGCGGCCAGCAACGGCGGCACGACGTCGCAGGACCTGAAGACGGGCTTTCTGGTGGGGGCGACGCCGCGCAACCAGCAAATCGCCATCATGGTGGGTGTCCTCACCAGTGCGCTCGTCATCGGATTCACCCTGGTGGCACTCAACCGGGCCGCCACCACCTACGTGCCCAAGAATTACCCCGGCTTCGTCGCCAGCGAGGCCACCGCCACAAGCACAGGCGGGGACCTGCTCGCCTTCGCCCCGGAGCCCTACGCCTTCCGGGGGACGGACTACCGCGTGCTGTACGTCCGCAACGAGGTGGGGGGCGTGCCGCGCGGAAAGTACCTGGTGGGCCGCGACAACCACATTGCCTTCCTTGCCGACCCGGGTGTCTCCGGGGTGGAACCCGTGCAGCGCCGGGAGGACGGCTCGGTGGAGAAGGTGGTGTCCAAGTTCGACGCCCCCAAGGCGCGTCTCTTCCAGCTGATTATTGACGGGGTGCTGGAGCGGAACCTGCCTTGGAGTCTCGTCCTCATCGGAGTCTTCCTCGCACTGCTGCTCGACCTGTGCGGCGTCTCGGTGCTGCCCTTCGCGGTGGGCGCCTACTTGCCGCTGTCCACCTCATCCACCATCTGGCTGGGCGGCATCGCCCGCTGGCTGGCGGACAAACGGTCCAAGGTGTCGGCCGAGGAGTCCGAGTCCTCCCCGGGCGTTCTCTTCGCCTCGGGCCTCATCGCCGGGGGCGCCCTCATTGGCCTCCTCTCCGCTGCGCTGGAGGGCGTCGACACGACGGTGCCCGGGCCGGACGGGCTTCCGCGACAGGTGACGCTGCTCAAGCATTGGGGCCTCGAGCTTTGCTACAAGCTGTTTGGCGAGGCGCGCGGGGGAGCCATCGAGGCCTCCGCCAACTGGTCCATCCTGCCGCTGGTGGGCCTGGCCGGGCTGTTGTTCTGGGTGGCGTCGCGTCGGCCGAAAGCGGCCTAAGCGCGCAACCGCCGGTGGATGCGTACGGGGCTCGAGCCGAGCAGCAGCTGCGCCCGGAGTGCGCTCGCCTCCTCCTCCCAGTGCATGAGGACGGCGACGAGGTCCGCCCCTAGCCGCTCGCGTTCCGCCCGTAGCCGACGCAGCAACTCGGCCGCTGCCGGCAGCGACCCCGGGGCGGCGTGCTGGTCGACGAGGGCGATTTGCACGTCCAAGTCATGCAATTCCCCGAGGGCCGTCTGCAAAGGCACCATCTCGCCTCGAATCTCCGCCGTCTCATCCGGCATGGCCGGCTCGAGGAACTCAAGCGCGTAGCGGAAGCGCTTCACGGCAATTCGCAGCTGGTGCATGGGCACGGGCCCAGGGTCCGCCAGGGCCGCCTGGGCGCACTCCTCCAACTCCTCCAGCTGACGCACCAGCCCCTTCCGCAGACGGTGCCCCCCCAGCTTCCCCTTGGGCCGCAGCCCCTGCAGCTGGGCGAGGGCCCGCGGGCCGCGCTTGGCCCAGCGGTTGAGGGCGGAGCGCGCGGAGTCGAGGCTTTGGGCCCGCGTCTTGTTGAGGGTGTCCCGCACGTGCTGGACGACGGCCGCCTCCTCCGGCGGCAGCTTCCGGCCGAGGCGGGACAGCCGCCCCAGCTGCACCTGCAAGTCGCGCAGGGTGCCGAGCGCGGACTGGAATCCCTTCAACTCCTCGTCCGCCCGGCGCACCGGCTTGCCCTTTCCAAACAGGCGCACCGCCCTCCGAAGCCGGCGGATGGCGACACGCAAGTCATGCACGCGCTCCGGCGTCAGCCGCTGGGCCACCGCAGCGCAGTGGCGGGCGACGTCGGACTGGCGCGCAGCCAGGAAGACGGGCGCCGCGTCGAGAAGGCGGGTGGAGGCCTGAAGGCCTCGCACGGGACGGGGAGCGGCCATGCCTGCACCGCAGCGTTGCCGGGAGGAGGCCTGCGTCGCAAGTTTACGTCCCGTGACGAACGGGTGACAGCCCCTGCCCGGCGTGACGCTGTCAGCCGCGCGCCAGCGTCTGGAATTCCTCCTCACTCAACGTGAGTGCCGCGGCGGCGACATTCTCCTGGAGATGCGCGATGGAGGACGTCCCCGGAATTGGCAGCATGACGGGCGAGCGGCGCAGCAACCAGGCGAGCGCGACTTGCCCTGGGGTGGCGTGGTGCCGCTGGGCCATGGTGTCCAGCGGGCCGCCGGGCTGGTTGAGTGCGCCGGCGGCCAGCGGGTACCACGGCAGAAAGCCGATGCCAGCGTGCGTACAGGCGTCCAGCACCGCCTCGGCGCTGCGGTCGCTCAGGCTGTAGCGGTTTTGCACGGAGACAATTGTCACCAGCTTCCGTGCCTGTTCCAGTTGCTCGACGCTGACGTTGGAGAGCCCGATGTGGCGCACCTTGCCCTGCTCCTTCAGCCGCACCAGCGCCCCGAGCGAGTCGAGGAAGGGGACGGCCGGGTCCACCGCGTGCAGCTGGTAGACGTCAATGTGCGGCAGGCGCAGCCGCTTCAGGCTTGCCTCGCAGGCGGCGACGAGGTGGGCCGGCTTGCCGTTGCGCTCCCAGCTGCCCGGGCCCGAACGTGTCAGGCCGCCCTTGGTGGCGATGACGAGTCCCGGGGGGTAGGGGAACAGCGCCTCGGCGATGAGGCGCTCGCTCACCTCGGGCCCATAGGCATCCGCGGTGTCGATGAGAGTGACGCCGAGCTCGACCGCGCGGCGTAGCACGGCCTTGGCCTTGTCGCGGTCCGGGGGCTCCCCCCAGATGCCCTGTCCGGTAATGCGCATGGCACCGAAGCCGATGCGGGCAACGCCGAGGTCGCCTCCGAGGAGAAACGTTCCGCTGGCTGCGGCGGGCAGAGAGGGCATGGGGCAGCTCCGAGGGGAAGGAGAAGGTCGGTGGGGTGCGTTGTAGCGAGTCCCTGGCCGCCCTGCATGGGACGCCGAGGGCGAACCCTCCGTGGCCCATCGTCAAGGGGGACAGCTGACAGGGAGGGGCCTTTCTGGTGTGTTGGCGCCCGCCATGCGCTTCGACACCCTCGCCATCCACGCCGGCCAGCATCCGGACCCCACCACCGGCGCCATCATGACGCCTGTCTTCCTCTCCTCCACCTACGTCCAGGCGGGGCCGGGAGAACACAAGGGGTACGAGTACAGCCGCACCCGGAACCCCACCCGCACCGCGCTGGAGGCCTGCCTCGCCGCCCTCGAGGGAGCCAAGCACGGCTTCGCCTTCGCCTCCGGGTGCGCCGCCACGGACTGTCTGATGCACCTGCTCGACAGTGGCGACCACGTCGTCTGCAGCGACGACGTCTACGGGGGCACCTTCCGTCTCTTTGACAAGGTCTTCAAGCGACTCGGGCTGAGCTTCAGCTTCGTGGACCTGTCCCGCCCCGGGACCCTGGAGGCCGCACTGACGCCGAAGACGAAGCTCGTCTGGGTGGAGACGCCCACCAACCCGATGCTCAAGCTGGTGGACCTGGCCCGGGTGGCGGAGGTGTCGCGCAAGCACGGCCTGGTGAGCGTCTGCGACAACACCTTCATGTCGCCCTACTTCCAGCGACCCCTCGAGCACGGAATCGACGTCGTCCTGCACTCCACCACCAAGTACTTGAACGGGCACAGCGACGTGGTGGGGGGCTTCGTCGGGACGAGCAGCCCCGAGCTCGCGCAGCGCATTGGCTTTCTTCAGAACGCGGTGGGCGGTGTTCCCTCCCCGATGGACAGCTTCCTCGTGCTGCGCGGGGTGAAGACGCTGGGTGTCCGCATGTCCCGCCACCAGGAGAATGCCTTCAAGGTGGCTGAAGTCCTCTCGGCCCACCCCAAAGCCCGCAACGTCGTTTACCCCGGGCTCCCCAACCACCCCCACCACGCGCTCGCGAAAAGGCAGATGAAGGGCTTCGGGGGGATGCTCACCTTCGAGATTCAAGGGGGCCTCAGTGCAGCCCGGGCCTTCCTCGGCGCCTGCAAGGTGTTCTCCTGTGCCGAGTCGCTTGGTGGCGTGGAGAGCCTCATTGAACACCCCGCCATCATGACGCACGCCTCGGTGCCGCCGGAGAACCGCGCCAAGCTGGGCATCACCGACGGCTTCATCCGCCTGTCGGTGGGGATTGAGGACGCCGCCGACTTGACGGACGACTTGAAGGCGGCGCTCGCGCAGGCCTGAAGCGAGGGGCGCGAGCCAGCCCTTCTCCGCGGGGTGGGCAGGACAGCCTGTCGCGGGGAAGCCGAGGAGCCATGAGCGAGCAGTCCGAATGGATGGAGGCAGCGGAGGCGGCGGCCCGGGTGGCCGGCGCGGTGGCGCTGGCCCACTACCGGAGGGGCGTGGTGGTGGAGACGAAGAGCGACGGGACGCCCGTCTCGGTGGCGGACCGCCAGGCGGAGGAGGCCGTGCGCAGCTGGCTCGAAGCGCGCTTTCCCCGGGACGGAATTGTCGGCGAGGAACTCGGTGTCGCGCGCCCCGAGGCACGGCGGCGGTGGCTGGTCGACCCCATCGACGGGACGAAGACATTCGTCCGCCGCGTACCGCTGTGGGGCACGCTGGTGGCGCTGGTGGAGGGGGACGAGGTGCTGGCCGGCGCGGCGTTTTTCCCGGCCGTCGAGGAGTTGGTGGTAGCCGCGCGCGGGGCAGGGTGCCTGTGGAACGGCGTGCCGGCCCATGTCTCAGAGGTGGCGCGTCTGTCCGAGGCGACCGTCCTCGCGACGGATGAGCGCTTTGCCGGAAACCTGCACCAACGGACGCGCTGGAGCCGTCTGGTGGACAGCACGGCGCAGGCGCGCAGCTGGGGAGACTGTTACGGCTACCTGCTAGTGGCCACCGGCCGGGCCGAGGCGATGGTGGACGGCGTTATGGCGCCCTGGGACGCCGCCGCGCTCAAGCCGATTGTGGAGGAGGCGGGCGGCGTCTTCACGGACTGGAAGGGCCGGCGGACGGCCTTCGGCGGAGACACCATCGCCACCAACCGGGCGCTGGCCGACCCCGTCCGGGCCCTGCTCGTTGCGGCTGGCCCGTAGCCACCGGGCCCCCCGGTACCCTCAAGGCGTGGGGGGGAAGTGAGCGACCCCACGCAGTACACGCCCTGGAAGCCCTCCGCGTCCGGGTGGGCAGAGAGGTCGACGGAGCGCACCCCCCTGGCGCTGGCTGGGCCCGTCGCGCGCACCGGCATGGGCCCGCACCCCGGGCTGGAGGCAACCGGGCATGCCCACCGCTCGCCCCCCGGGGAGCATGGCGCGAGGGCCAGCGGCTCGAGCCCCCAGCGCCGGAGGTACCAGCCGAGCGGCGCGGCGTCCTCCGTCTCGCCCGGCCGGAGCACCGTGCGGGCGTGCTCTCTGCCGAGCACTACTAGGAAGAGGGCGTCAGCGTCGGCGCGTCGCAGGTGCTCCAGGGTGGACGCGCGGGCCCTGTCCCGGGAGGGGGCGCCGTCCGGCTCGTCGTAGACCACGACGCTGAGAGGCAGACCCTGTTGCTTCGCCGGGGACGGCGCGCGGCAACTGGCTCCCCGGGCGTCCTCACATGCGCGCGGCGAGAAACTCGATGAGGTCGATTTTCGTGATGATGGCCACCACCTGCTCGCGCTCCTTCACCACCGCCACGTTGTCCTGCGCGAAGACGTCGCGCAGCGCTGAGAGGCTGGCCTCCGGGCTCACCACGCCCTGCAGCGGTGCCACCAGCGGGTCGATGGCGTCCGAGAAACGCTGCGTCTTCGCCACCAGGGCGTTCAGCAAGTCGTACTCGTGAATCATGCCCACCGCGCGTCCGGCGGCGTTCTTCACCGGCATCTGGCTAATGCCGTGCCGTCGCATGGCATCCACCACCTCGTCGATGTGCTGGCCGGTGCTGGCGAAGTGCACGGTGATGGGCCGGTCCCGCAGGAGGTCTCCCACCCGGCCCGTCCCCTTGTCGTCGACGACGAAGCCGTTGTCGCGCATCCACTCGTCCGAATAGAACTTGCTGATGTAGCTGTTGCCGGTGTCGGTGAGCACCACGACGATGTTTTTCCCGCGGCCGAGTTCCTTGGCCAGCTCCACGGCGACGTGGACGGCACCGCCCGAGCTCCCGCCGGCGAAGATGCCCTCGTCTCGCGCCAGCCGTCGGGCAGTGCTGAAGCACTGCTGGTCGTCTACCTGGCGGACCTCATCGAGGACGGAGAAGTCGAGCGCCTTGCACAGCATGTCCTCGCCAATGCCTTCCACCTTGTAGACGTGCGGCTCCGGCAGTTTTCCGGTCTGGAAGTAGCCCTGGTACACGCTGCCCACTGGGTCGACGCCGACGTTGCGCACTCCGGGCTTCTTCTCCTTGAGGAACTTCCCGGCGCCACTCATCGTGCCGCCGGTGCCAAGCCCGGCGACGAAGACGTCGATGGCGCCGCCCATCTGCTCCCAGATTTCGGGGCCGGTCGTGACGTAGTGCGCTTCGATGTTGTCGGGGCTGTGGTACTGGTTCAGGTAGAAGCTGCCCGGTGTCTCGCGGGCGATGCGCTTGGCCGTCTCGTAGTAACTCTGCGGGCTGTCGGCGGGGACGTTGGTGGGGGTGACCACCACCGTGGCCCCGAGGGCCTTCAGGCGGTTGATTTTCTCCGTCGACATCTTGTCCGGCATGGTGAAGATGCAGCGGTAGCCCTTCACCGCCGCGGCGATGGCGATGCCCATCCCGGTGTTGCCCGACGTGTTCTCGACGATGGTGCCCCCGGGCTTGAGCTTGCCCTCGCGCTCGGCCTTCTCGAGGATGTGCAGCGCCATCCGGTCCTTGATGGAGCCGCCGGGATTCATGAACTCACACTTGAGGTAGACGGCGGCGTCCTCCGGACCGACCGCCTTGTTGAGGCGGACCAGGGGAGTTCGGCCAATGGCGGCGAGGATGTTGGGCAGGACATTCATGGCGGGTCAGGAAGCTAGCACCCCGGCCCCGCGAGGGGCCCGGGCTGCGTCGGCTTCGTCGTCGGCTACGTGCTGCTGCTCCTGTTCACCAAGGGGTGGCTGCTGCCGGTGCTGGCGCAGGCTGGCTTCGTCGTCCTGTTGGGGTCGCAGACGATGGTGGTGGCGCCCCGACTCCGGGCCCCCCGGCTTGTCTGGGCGGCCGTCCACGCCCCGGAGGACTAGGCGCGCGAGCTCAAGCGGCTGGGCTGGCCACCGTGGGCCATGGCCTTCGGGGCGGCCTGCCACGTCCCCCCCGCCCTGCTGCTCATGTCCCTGCGGCCGCTCTCGGGGTCGCCCCTTCCAAAGGTGGCCCCAGCGCCGCCAGGCCGTGTAGCGTCCGTGCGCAGGATGACTCTCGAGGCCGCCCTGCGCGACCAGGTTGCCAAGGCCACCGGCCGGCCGCAGGACGCCGCGCCGGTGCAGCAGCTGAAAGGCGACGCCAGCAACCGTAGCTACCTTCGGGTCGGCACCTGGCCGGACAGCCTGGTGGTGATGGTGATGCCGCCGCAGGCCCGCGCCAGCGAGGAAGTCTCCGACAGGGCCGTGCCGGAGGAGCTGCCCTTCATAGACGTGCAGCGCTACCTGGCCCGCCTCGGCGTCCGCGTCCCGTCCATCCTCCGCTACGACGAGCCGGCGGGCATGATGGTGCTCGAGGATCTCGGCGACGTGACGCTGGAGAAGGCGCTCGCTGGGACGGCCGCCGAGATGCTGTACGGCACCGCGGTGGACCTCCTGGCGGGGCTGCGCGTCGCCGCCGAGGCGCAGCCAGAGCCGGGCAGCATCGCCTTTCGGCGTGCCTTCGACGAGGACCTGTACCTGTGGGAGTTCCACCACTTCCGGGAGTGGGGGCTGGAGGCGTGGAGCGGCAAGGTACCCACGGCAGCCGAGGGCGCGGTCGTGGAGACGTCCTTCCGCGACATCGCCCGGCGCCTCGCTGCAACCCCGCGCGGCTTCACCCACCGCGACTACCAGAGCCGGAACCTCATGGTGAAGGACGGCGAGGTGGTGGTGATTGACTTCCAGGACGCGCTGCAGGGCCCGCGGGCCTATGACTTGGTGGCGCTGCTGCGCGACAGCTACGTGGCACTCGACGAGGAGCTGGTGGACGCGATGCTGCGGCGCTACCAGGAGCGGCTCGCCCGGGCCACCGGCGAGCGCGCCCAGCCCGAGGCCTTCCGTCACTTCTTCGACCTGCTCACCGTGCAGCGCAAGCTGAAGGACGCTGCCCGCTTCGAGTACATCCACCGGGTGAAGCGCAACCCGGGCTTCCTGCCCTACATCCCCCAGTCGCTGGCGTACGTGCGAAGGGCCTTCGAGCGGCTCCCCGGCGACGAGGCAGTCCAGGCGCTGCGCCGCGTGGTGTCCGGCTACATCCCCGGGCTCCGGTGAAGGCCCTGGTGCTAGCCGCGGGCCTCGGGACGCGGCTCCGGCCGCTCACCGACACCTGGCCCAAGCCGGCCGTCCCGCTGCTCGGTCAGCCGCTGCTTCGCTACACGCTGGCGGTATTGGCGCGCGCCGGCGTCACGCAGGTGGGCCTCAACACGCACCACCTGGCCGACGTCATGGCCCAGGTGGCGCAGGCCGAGGCGGCCCGTGCCGGTCTCGCGCTTACCCTGTCGCACGAGCGCGTCATCCAAGGCACCGCCGGCGGCATCCGCGGGCTGCGCGGGGTGGTGGAGGACACGGACACCTTTGTCGTGTGGAATGGCGATGCGCTGTTCACGCCGGAGTTGGGGCCGCTGCTGGCCGAGCACCGCGCCCTGGGCGCCACGGCCACCCTGGTGCTGATGCCGATGCCCGTGGGTGCGCGCTACGCCTCGGTGGAGACGGACGCCGGCGGCCGGGTGCGCCGGATTTCGGGGCGGGGCCCGGGCGGGGCGGCGCTTCGCACGTGGCACTTCACCGGGGTGCACCTGCTGTCCCCGCGTATTTTTTCGGCCATGTCCGAGGCTGGCCCGGAAGACATCAACCGGGACGTCTACCCGCGGCTACTGGCGCAGGGCGAACTCATCCGCGGGGCGGTGGTGCAAGCCGCGTGGAAGGACGTCGGGACGGCAGCGGGCTACCTCGACGCCCAATCGGCACTGTTGTCCGGGGACGTCCCGGACGTCTTTGGCGAGGCCTCACCCTTCGTCCGGGCCGCAAGCGGGCCCCCCGTCTGCAAGGCACCGGAAGCAAGGGCCCAGGGGACGCTGCATCCGCCGGTGTACCTGGACCGGGGGGCGGTGGTGGAGAAGGGGGCCGAGGTGGGCCCCAACGTGTACCTAGGCCCGGGCGTCCGCGTGCCGGCGGGAAGCCGGGTGGCGCAGGCCGCCCTCCTCGAAGGCAGCGTGCCCGCCGGCACCATGGAACGCGTGCTTGTCTGGCCGGGCGGGCGCCTGCAGGCGGACGAAGCCTGAAGCGCCCCAAGGCACGGGCCGCGTGCCGTCAGTCAGTGCTGTAGCGCAACAGGATGCAGGTGATGTTGTCGTTGCCGCCGGCCTCATTGGCCAGCTCAATCAGCTTCTCGCAGGTGGCCTCGAGGTCTCCCGACGCCTTGACCGCCTCCCCCAGGGCGTCGTCATGCACCATCCCCGAAAGCCCGTCTGAACACAGCAGGAAGAGGTCACCGTCGGTGACGTCGACGCGTTCGACGTCCACCTGCACCGTGTCCTTCATGCCGAGCGCCCGGACGATGACGTTCTTGTGGGGGAAGGCGTCAATCTCCTCGGCCGTCAGCTTCTTCGCCTTGAGGTAGTCGTTGAGGAGGGAGTGGTCCTCGGTAATCTGCCGCAGCTGCCCGTCGCGCAGGCAGTAGGCGCGGCTGTCGCCGACGTGGCCGACGTACACACCGTCGTCGGCAAAGTGCAGCGAGACGATGGTGGTGCCCATGCCCCGGTAGCTGAGGTCGGTGCCGGCGGCCTCGAAAATTCGGGCGTTGGCCAGCTTGATGCCGGTGGCCAGCCGGTTCTCCTCGTAGTTGAGGGCGCGGTCCATCTTGAAGGGCCAGGTGAGGTCCGCGTCCTTGGAGGTGCGCCGGTAGAAGTCCTCCAATTCCTCGATGGCGATGCGCGAGGCAATTTCACCCGACGCGTGCCCGCCCATCCCGTCGGCGACGCAGTACAGCTGCTCGTCCGCCAAGACGAGGAAGGCGTCCTCGTTGTGGTTTCGCTTCATCCCAACGTGACTGCGGCCGGCGACCTCAATCCGCATGAGCGTCAAACCACGCTACCAAGCAAGGGCGGGGGGGCAAAGCGCCGGTGTGAGGGAACGTTCAGTGGCCAGAAACTGGCGCCCGGTTCAAGAGTCGGGCTTGCTCCGCCGGACAGGACCATGCTCCGCCCCGTCGAGCCACCCCTGCACCTGGTGTTGGTGGCCCCGCAGATTCCGCCCAACACCGGCAACATCGCTCGGCTGTGCGCGGTGACGGGCTGCCGTCTTGTGTTGGTGGAGCCGCTGGGGTTTTCCATTGCCGACCGGGAGCTGAAGCGTGCCGGGCTGGACTACTGGGAGCACGTCTTCCTGGCGCTCTACCCCAGCTGGGACACCTACGTCGCCTCACACCCGAAGGCCCGTCGCTTTCTCTTCAGCGGGCGCGCCTCGACGGCCCTGTGGGACGTGGGCTTCCGCCCGGGCGACCACCTCGTCTTCGGCGCCGAGGCGGACGGGCTTCCCGAGGCGGTACTACAGGGTGGTCAGGGGGTCCCGGTGTGCATCCCCATGCTGCCCGGACGGCGCAGCCTCAACCTTTCCACCGCCGCCGGCGTGGGCACTTACGAGGCGCTGCGCCAGCTTGGGCTAGACTAGGGGCCCGGAAAACCCCGCATGGAGTCCCGCACCTCCCTCCCCCCCCCGGCCGCGGATGCGCTGTTCCGCGCGGCACGGGAGCACGCCACCGGCTGGCTGACCTTCGCCTCGCAGGGCGCGGAG
Organism: Myxococcaceae bacterium; assembly: GCA_017881265.1. Taxonomy (GTDB): domain Bacteria; phylum Myxococcota; class Myxococcia; order Myxococcales; family Myxococcaceae; genus JADGRA01. The sequence continues at coordinate 105,542 of JADGRA010000012.1, forward strand.
GCCCGGCTGTACCTGCAAGCCGGTGACGTCGTCGGCGCGCGACTCGGCTTCGGCTACCAGACGCTGGCACAGGCGCTGCTCAGCAGCGGCGCGCTGGACTTGCCGACGCTGGACGCCCTCTGGGCGGAGGGCGCTGCTGGGCCCGGCTCGCCCGCGCTGCTGGCGGCCTGCGGCGGGGACGCCGCCGTGGCGGAGGAGCTCCAGACGCTGGCCTCGGTGCGCCGGCTGGTGAGCTTTGGGGGCGAGGCCGCCTTCATGCCCGCCCTGGTGGACGCACAGTCGACGCGGGTGGCCGGGGCGCGGGCTGTCCGGGTGGCCTTCGAGGCGCTCGGGCCGCTGCCGGCCGACGCCCTGGTGTTCTGCCGGGACGTGGAGGAGTGCGCCGGGTGGCTGCTGGCGGAGGATGAGCGGGCGCTCCTCGGCCGCTTTGCCACCTTCCGTCCGGCGGGACAGTTGCAGCCTGGCGAGGGGGCGCTGCTGCGGCTTCTGCTGCACGACGGGCGGGTGGAAATCCTCGACCCCGCCGGCTGGGAAGCGCGCGTCGCCACGGAGAGGGAGGCGGAGGCGCGCCGCGCAGAGGAGGAGGCCCGGCGGAACGTGGCCCGGGCCGCCATCGAGTCCGCGCGCAATGCAGAGCAGTCGCGCCGCGCCGAGCAACGGCAGCGCGCCGAGCAGGCGCGCCGTGCGCTGGAAGCGGCACGGGCCGCGGAGGCCGCCTGGCGCGAGGCCCAGGCCAGTGTGCCGCGCCGGGAGACGCCCGTCGAGGAGGCCCTGGCGGACACGCTGGTGCGGGGCAGTCCCGCCAGCGTCACTGAGACCGCCATGGCGCCCCTTGAATCCACCGACCCGGCCTTCCCCCAGCCACCTGCGGAGGAGGTGCCGCGCCTCACTGCCGCGGAGGCCATTTCGGTCGGCCCCGTGTTCGAGCCGGATTCACTGCGTCCAGTCATCGTGCGCACCAACACGCAGAAGACTTTCCAGGCCCTGGCCGACGAGCCGCCGCTTCCCTCCCGGACCAAGACGCAGGAGCCCACCATCATCCCGGCCCCGGCCGAAGTCGTCCGCAAGCCGCGAGACACGCTGCGCCCCTTCGCGGCCCCGCCGGTGCTGTCCGAGGCGCCCGTGCTGGCGGAGACTGCCAACCGGCCCCAGGGGCCCACGCCCGTCTGGGGGTCCGACGAGGATGACCGCGCGGCGTCCGAGACGTTGCTGCAGGCCGCCGAGTCTGTGGAAGTCATCCCGATGCCCGGTGCCGCGGAGGGGAGTGCGCAGGGCGAGCCCATCCTCCTCTTCGCCGACGCCGAGGTTCCCCCGGCCCCGCGCAGCCCGGCCGAGCTGGTTGAGGAGATGACGGAGGCGCTGCGCCGCGCCGGGGCGGCGGGCCCCGCGGAGAGCTGGCTGCAGGCCACCGAGGGCGTCGTGTCCTCGGTGACGCCGACGGAGGTGCGGGCCCCGGAGGCGTCCCGCCCGCCGCTGCACTTCGGGCCGGACGCGGGCAAGTCCGAACAGGACTTGTGGCGCCTCGTCCAGGAGCCCAGCGCAGCCCCCGTCCCGGCGGCGGCTTCCTTCGAGGAGGCGCTGGCCAACGTCGATGCGCACCTGTCCTCGCTGGTGGGGCTTCCGGAGGAGGCCGTCACCCACACCGACTTGCCCGTCGACGCCATCCTCCAGGCCTCAGCGGATGCCGGGGCGTGGCAGATGGAGACGCTGCCGCCGGTGGAGGAGTCGCCGCAGCCCGCCCCGCCTCCCTTCGAGGCCACCCCGGCCCTCACCCCCTCGGGCGGCGTCCCTGGGGAGGCGGCACGGGAGCGCCGCCAGCGGCTGCTCCGGCGCGCCATCCAGAACCTCGGGTCGCTGGTCTCGCGTGCTCCGCGCACCATGGGGTCGGCCACCCCGCTGGAACCGACGCCGGCGCCGGTGCCCGTCCCGCTGGGGCCGAGGACGCCTGCCGAGCAGGGCCTGGCGCGGCAGATGGAGGAGCGTTTCGCCGGCCTGTCTGGGACGCGCAACCGCTTCGACATCCTCGGCCTGCACCTCGAGGCGACCCGCGAGCAGGTGAAGGTGGCCTTCTTGGACTTGGTGAAGGTGTTTCACCCTGACCGGCTCCCACCCAACCTGGCGGACCTGACGCCGCAAGCCACCGCCATCTTCGACTCGCTGCGCGAGGCGCAGGAGTACCTGCTGGACGATGAGCGCCGCGCCGTGCACGCCCGGCAGATGGCGGCGGCGGCCAGCGGGCCACCGGTGCGCGACCAGGCCGAGGCCGCCGAGGCCTACCGGGCGGGCGAGGCGGCGCTGCGGCGCAGGGACCACGCGGCGGCCGAGGCCGCCTTCGCCGAGTCCTACCGGCTCTACCCGCGCGCCCATGTGCTGGCCGCACGCGCCTGGGCCATCTACATGGACCCCAACCGCAAGGTGGACGCCGCCACGGCCCGGGCGATGATGGTGGACGCCCTTAAAGAGGACCCGGCGTGTGACCGCGCCCACTACCAGCTGGGCGTCATCGCGCGGGTGGAAGGCGATGTGGAGCGGGCCGAGCGCCACTTCCGCGAAGCGCTCCGGTCCAACCCGCGCCACTTGGAGGCGAGCCAGGAGCTGCGGTTGATTGAGATGCGAAAGCGCGGCGGGCCCGCGCGCAAGCCCCGCTAGCGGCGAGGGCCGACGGGGGCCTTCAGTCTGCCCCCAGCGCCCGGTCCAGCAGGCGCCGGTCCGCCTCGGGCATGGCCAGAAACTCGATGCCCATGCCCGCCGGGGCCCCGGCGTCCGGGAAGCGCCGGACCCAGGCCACGCGCGCCTGGGCCGAGAGGGGGCCGGTGGCGCCGGGCGGGTGAAACTCCAGCGCCAGCGTCTCGCCGGGTTCGAGCAGCACGTCGGAGCGCAGGAAGGTGCCCCCGGCGGAGAGGTCCGCCCCGACGAGGGTGAGCTCGCCCTCGCCGCCGGCGTCCTTGCCTCGAAACTCCACGCTCACGGCGCGGCGGACGTGCCGGCGCTGCTCGGCTCCACTCACAAGCTTCCCCTCAACCAGTCGGCCGGCAAGGTGTCAAGGTGCTCGTGCGCCGGGCCCCGGCGGCGGGTCCTTGGGCACTCCGGCCCCGGTGGCAGCGTTGACGGGCGGTGCGCACGCCCACAATCATCCCAATTCACCGCCCCCCCGGGACGTCGTCGCCCGTGGGTTTGTGTGAAGATTGGGTGCACGCGTGGCCAAGCAGCACCTGCTCCTCGTCGACGGGGACGCAAAAAACTTGCGGGTGATGGAGGTCAGCCTGAAGAAGGCCGGCTTCCAGGTCACCACGGCCGTCAACGGCCGGGACGCCCTGGAGAAGGTGCAAATTAGCTCGCCGGACCTCGTGCTCTCCGACACCCGGCTGGCGGAACTCGACGGCTTCGAATTGTGCCGGCGGATGAAGGCCGACCCCCGCTTCGAGGGAATTCCCTTCGTCTTCCTCACCAGCCAGAAGGCCCTGGAGGACAAGGTGCGGGGGCTGGAGCTGGGGGGCGAGGACTACCTCACCAAGCCCATCTACATCCGGGAGATTGTGATGCGGATGAAGATGATTCTGCAGAAGGCCGACGAGCGCTTCGAGCGGCGCGAGTCGAAGGGCGGCTTCGTCGGGGACCTCTCGGACATGGGCGTGGTGGACCTGGTGCAGACCTTCGAGGTCGGCCGCAAGACGGGCAAGGTGAATATTGAAGGCGAGCACACCGGCGCCATCTACTTCCGCGACGGGCGGGTGGTGGACGCCGAGCTCGGCAAGCTGGTGGGCGAAAATGCCTTCTACCGGATTCTCAACACCTTCGAGGGGAAGTTCGACGTCCATTTCGAGCCGGTGGAGCAGGCCGACCGCATTGAAGTCTCCACCCAGGGGCTGCTGCTCGAGGGCATGCGTCGGCTGGACGAGTGGGGGCGGATGCTGGAGCAGCTGCCCGCCCTGGAAACCGTCTTCGAGATTGACTACCGACAGCTGGCCGAGCGGTTGAGTGAAATCCCGGACGAGGTGAACGCGCTCTTGCGTCTCTTCGACGGACGCCGCTCGCTCACCCGCGTCGTGGAGGATTCCAACTTCGAGGACCTGGCGGCGCTCGGCATCATCAGCAAGCTGTACTTCGAGGGACTCATCCGCGAGCTGGGCAGCTCGCCCCCTTCCGGCGAGCGGGATGCACGCCGCCCGGCCTTCGAGGAGTGGCTGGCCAAGCCCGCCTCCGCACCGGCGCCGCTGCCGGTGGGCCTGGCCCGGGCGGAGCTGGAGGCGGTGGCGGCCGAGTTGGCCAACGCCGAGCCGGAGCTCCCCCTGCTGCCCCGCTCTGCGGCCGGTGCCGCCCCGGCCGGTTCCCCGCCGGGCGCGGGGGAGTCCGGCGCCCGGGTGCTGCGCTTCGCCGGGCGTGACCCGCCGGCCCCTCCTTCGCCGCCGCCCGCGCCGAGTGCCTTGGACCAGGCGAAGCAGAAGCTGCTGGAGGCCGCAGCGGGCGACACCGGGGCTGGGGAGGCCACGGCCAGCTGGGGCCCGGCGTCGGTGGCGCGGGCGCCCAAGCCCGTCGCCCCCCCCAACCTGGTCCCTGCGCAGCCGCGGCCGGTGGCGTCCGCCGGGGCTAGCCCGGCCCCCACTGCGGCGCGTTTTGGCGGGGCCGCCGCGCCCCCGCCTCTGGGCTCGCCTCCTCCAGCGCGCTTTGACGCCACCGAAGCGGGCGGCGAGACGGCCACCGCGCCGGTGCCCCCCGCGGCGGGCGTCGCCGCCCCGGTCCCGTCGCCCGCGCCGCCGGTGCTGCTCCCGACGGCGTCCGACCGCGTGCCGGGGCCGGACGCAGAACCCTCGCCGTCCTCGCCGACGGGCGAGGTCCTGGCA
>JADGRA010000064.1 GCA_017881265.1 Myxococcaceae bacterium
CGTCTCATGCGAGGGGCTTCTCTCACGGGCGTGAGTCGCCGTCGCTTCTGCGTCACCACCGTCCAGGACGCTGGGGCCAAGAAATCGCCGGACTTGGTGGATAGAAACTTCGCCGCCGAGGGGCCGAATCGCCTCTGGGTGGCGGACATCACCTATGTGCCGACGTGGGCCGGATTCCTCTACCTCGCTGTCGTCCTCGACGTCTGGAGCCGGCGCGTCGTCGGCTGGGCCATGGCCCCCCACCTCCGCACCGAGCTCGTCACCCAGGCGCTCGACATGGCCATCCGCCAGCGCCAGCCCGCGTCTGTCATTCATCACTCGGATCGCGGCAGTCAATACACCTCCATTGCGTTCGGGATGCGCTGTCGCGAAGCGGGCGTCCAGCCATCGATGGGCTCGGTGGGCGACGCGTACGACAACGCCATGTGCGAGAGCTTTTTCGCTACGCTCGAGACGGAGCTCATCGACAGGCGTCGATTCCGGACGCGACCCGAGGCCGAGATTGAGGTCTTCGAGTTTATTGAGGGTTGGTACAACCCCCATCGTCGGCACTCCGCCCTGGGCTACCTCAGCCCCGCCAATTTCGAGCGCGCCCATAGCGAGGACCTCGCGGCGTGAGTCGAAAGCCAAGAAATGAAGCTCGAGCTAAAGAAAACGGGGGCCCTGGCTGGCCCCAGGAACGACGATCTCAACCCAGGACGAACTCCAGCACCCCCCTTTTCGGGTCCTCAGAGCTGGAGCGCATCAACCGACTTCACGCAGAACGCTCGCCTCTTCATGCTACGAAGTATCCTTCCGGTCTCGACTCCACAGCGAAGCCGGAACGACTCCACCAAACCGGGTCAACTCCAGTATTCCAAAATGGGTTGCCAGCTGCAAACGCAACCGTGGTCATTGGAAGCCAGAGCACGACGACCGACACTGGCGGACACTTCACGATTTCCAACGTCGCAGCACCGTACGATTTGACTGTGGTGACCACTGTGCCGGAGTACGTTCCTGGTTTCGCCGACTCCCTTGCCGGGACCAGCGTGGTGTACCAGGGGCTGACGCGGACCAACCCAGTCATTACAATTCTTGTTTTTTTTGCCCAGACCTATCCCAACAATGGGAGGGTGACCGGAACGATTTCCGGCGAAGACCCGCCTGGCGCAGACGGAGACCAAGACTACGTGTCGTTCGCGTCACCGGAAACAACCGCAGAAGGCGGCTCGGCGTATCCAGACCCGTACACTGTGTACACCAGTTGGTCGGAGCCAGCCTCGACCACTGGGACCCTACACGTATTGTGCTATGGAGAAGATTCCTCGAGCCTGTCCTCTATAGCGAGCGTGTACAAGGGTTCCGCCACGGTCCACAACGTGACGGTCACCGACGGTGGGAACACGACTCAGGACATCACGCTCACGCCGGTGACTGCCGAACATATTTCGGGAACAATTACGGCTGCAGAGCCATTTCAATACAATGGTGCGCTTGCCTATCTTGAGTTCGATGACGGAGCGAGAATTCGCATCGTCTTCGATACCCCTTCCGCCTACAGCCCAGTGACACAAGTCGGCTTCGACTACCTCACTCCCTCCGGACTTGGGACAATCTCGCTGTCGGCGATGAGTTACAGCGCAAGCACAACGCACCCGGGACAGAGTTGGACTTATTTGTTTGGGCTAGCGCCGAACGCAACTGGCGTGTCGCTGCGATTTCAGACCGCGCCCCAGCTATTGACTCCGGTGGATGGGGGTACCGCAATCACGACGTTGTCAGATTTCACGTGGACCGCTTTCACCGGCGGAATCAGCTACGTCCGGGTCATTCCTCAAGGCCGCTACGTCCCCACCATCGCCATCGTGACTGCTGCGACGACTACGACGATTCCAGACCTCAGTGTGTTCGGGGTCGGCTTGGCGAGCGGTGGTGCGACCTACACTTGGTACGTTGAGGGGTTTGCTCCGTATGCTGATATGGACGCGCTCGCGGAGCGAGCACAGACGTTTCCCCCGCGCGGCACGACAGTCTTATACGAAGGCGGCAGTGTCCCTCAGACATTCACGACCCAGTAAGGATGCGATTTGATTTTGGTCTCGGGATTTAGACGTCCCTTCCGTCCGATTTGGCGACGGCAGTACGGCGTCCACCTCGTGCTTGAATGCCCGTGTGCCGACTCTGGCGCGCAGTCACAGCTGTCCTTCGTAAGCGCGTTCCCCAGCTTAAGTTCAGGCCGGAGTTTCGGTTCGGACACCCGTGGCTCGTCGTCTGGCTCGACTTCATCGAAGCGAATGTGGTTCACGACACGCTTCGCTTGGACTTCGATGGTCGCAGCATCCGGGGCGGCTGGAGTCCCAGTTATCTCAATTGGGACGATGGCGTCCCCGCCAAAGCCACTTAGAACTCTGCGCGCGCCGCGTACCACCGGGGGTACTTCTCGTTGCGACCCGCGGCACCACCCGCGGGCAAGGAGGTGTCCCGTGCTTATTCAGCCAAACGGTTTCCCGGGATGCTTCTTGGAGCGCGGATAGGCGTCGGTCGTCGCATTCCCAATTGACGGTCGTCTAGCTGGCGCGCGGCCAAGTAGCGCTGCGTTCTTGACCCTCGTGCACCGGCCGGTCGGCTGGCGCTAGCTGGAAAACCGTTTCATGTCCAAAAACTCTCGTCGTACGCAAATGCGTCACGCGCTGTCGGAGCTGTCTGCCTTTCAACCTGCAAACCAACCGGAGGATGCACTCGGCCATCGTCAGGGCCGCCTCGAACACATTCTGCGAGATGAAATCCAAGCCCTCATTCGCGATGAAGCAACGGACCCCTGTGTAGACGGTGTCGCTCTTCTCGCTGTTCACCTCTCACCAGACGGCGGTCATGCGCGCATTCCCTAGGCCGTCGTGGCACGTCTCGAGGAGGAACAAGACGCAAAGCGCACAAGCCAAGCGGGCCTGCTCAGGGCCACTGGCTTCTTGCGGGCGCGTCTGGCGCAGCAACTCGACCTGAAGAAGCTGCCCAAGCTGACCTTCACATTCGTCGGCGTCGTGCAGCGCGAAGGAGCGACTGGAGGTGAGCCATGCCCCGAGTAATCCTCCCGCCCGCCGGAGACCGACACGTCCCCATACATCTTTTGGGGACGGGCCGTCCCCGACGGAGCGCTGGAGCAGCTTCGACAAGTAGCCTCACAGCCGTACGTCGTCGAGCACGTAGCTGCCATGCCCGACCTCCATGTCGCAAACGGAATCGCCGTGGGGACGGTGTTCGCCACCGAGGACACCATCGTGCCAGCCGCGCTCGGCGGAGACCTCGGCTGCGGAATGAGTGCCGTCCGTTTCGACTACCGGGCAGCAAACCTCACCAGGCTCGATTTGGGAAGGCTGCTCAATCGACTGAGCCACCTTATCCCAGCTGGGAATGCCACCCATCGTGGGAAAGGGCTCTCGGTTCCTGAGGGCCTTCTGGCTGCTCCGCGCTCCACGACGACGCTCGAACACGCCCGCGAACGGCTTGCCCCGAGACACCTGGGAACGCTTGGTGGCGGTAACCACTTCATCGAGTTGGACCGAGATGGCGGCGGTGACCTGTGGCTCCTCGTGCACTCGGGGTCCCGAGGAATGGGGTCGGCAATTGCCGCACACCACGTACACGCGGCCCAAGCCGAGGGCGGCGGAGACATACCTGGCCTACGTCTCGACTCAAACCAAGGCTTGGCGTGCTTCTCAGACATCGACTGGGCACTTCATTTCGCCCGCGCGAATCAGGACGCTCTGCTTCGCCGGGCCACGTCGCTCGTCACGGAACTGACTGGACAGGCACCCGACGCATCCAGCCTGGTCGACGTCCACCATAACTTTGTTGCGCGCGAGGAGCACTTCGGTCGATTGCTGTTCATACATCGCAAGGGCGCCATCGCTGCGCCGGTCGGCGAGCTCGCCCTCATCCCCGGGTCGATGGCATCCGCCTCGTACATCGTCGAGGGCAAAGGCGAAGTCTATTCCTTCCGTTCCGCCTCGCACGGAGCCGGTCGAGTGATGACGCGCCGTGAAGCGCGAGAGCAAATCCGTCCGGAGCGCTTTGTTCACAGCATGCGTCGTGTCGTATTTGACGACCGCAAGCGGGCATCTCTGGTGGAGGAGGCACCTGCTGCGTACCGCGACGTCGGGCAGGTACTTGAGGACGAAGCGGATCTCGTGCGTCCTGTCATCCGCTTGGAGCCCTTAGCTGTTCTCAAGGGCTAAGCGCCGTTGGCGTGCCTCAGCGCGGGCTTGTGGCATCAATGTTAGAACACAAAGATGCTCCGCTTGAAGGTAAGAAGGATTGGGAACAGCAACGGAATGCTCCTGCCGAAGGCCATCCTCGAGCAGTTGGACCTACAGGAGGGCTCCTTCGTCGTGGCCGAGGTCCGCGGTCGCGAGCTAGTCATTCGCGCTCCGCAGCAGACGCGCAAGGAGCGAGTGGCCTCTGCCCGCGCAGACGTGCACAGCCGTCATCGAGCGGCGTTCAAGAAGCTCGCCAAGTGACCGAAGACGAGACTCCCTCAAAGTAGACGGCCGCGCCCTTGCATCCCCCCTTGTGCCGTATAAGATACATGGACCGCCCAGACGGAGAGAACGTGCGCGCCACCAAGAAGATGACCCCTGACCAGATGCTCGGCCGAGACCTCAAGAGCCCCGCGGCTCGGCGCGAGTACGACCGTGCCTCGTCGGCAATTCGCGACTTCGACGACATCGTGCGGCGCATTGAAGCCGTGCGCGAGCAGCGTGGCCTGTCAAAGAAGGACATCGCGAAGGCGGCGGGCCTGAGCCCGTCCCTTGTGCGACGGTTGTTGACCGCTCCCGACCTCAATCCGAGTTGGAGCACTGTCCAGGCTGTAGCCCACGCCGTTGGCCTCCGGCTCACTCTGGAGCCGGTGCCCGCGAGTGAAAGGAGAACGCCGGTGCGTGAATTCGCTCACGCGCCATAGGCTGCACTGAGTCAATTCTCGGGGGCCACGATGCTTCTAGGAACCCGCTGCCGCATCTCGTCGTACCGGGCCCTAATCTTGGCGTATTCGGTCTTTCTAATCTCAGTCCTCTCGGGCTTGGTTCGACCGTCGATGAGCATGATGGCAGGACCCGCCAGACCAACGTCCGTGCCTGTCCTCTCCAACGAGCAAAACAGCCTGTAGAGCCAGCGTCCCGACTTGATCCTGACCTCGTACATCCCGGCCATCTCGCCGTGCATCGCTTCCCAAATTCCCCCTCCGCTGAACTGCGGCGGCGGCGCCGCTCGCACGGCGTTCAGGACCGCGAAGATTCGCACTCGAATGTTCAGCGGACAGCCGAGCAAGTAGTCGGAGGCCGGTGCCGAACGGGCCGGGTCGTCATCGACGTGTCGCTCGAAGAAATGCAGGTCCCAGACGCCGGGTTGGCTCAAGGTCGGCCTCGAGCGGCAGCCCGGGCGGTGGATGACGTCGCTCGACCGGCGTCAACGACCGGACAACTCGTTAGTCTCGGTTGGTGTCGGCAGACCCCGAGCGCCGGCCAGTGGAGCATGCCACAGCATTCCTTGTGGCTCCGACGCTAGCGGCATCGCCGCAAAGAAAACGGGGCAAGCCATGTTGCGCCAGTGTTGCGCTAGCCAATCAAACTCACCCCAACGCGACTCAACCCATGCAAGGGGCAACAACTCAACCTCAGGGATTCTGGACGGTTGGCCGCCAACGCCTTGGACTCATTTGGGCTTTTTCTTCGCCGCACCGGGTTCGCATCCTAGTTCCCCAGCTGTTTGGCCCAGACCCGTTCGCGTTTGTCCTGACGTCGAACCGTTGACGGGTAGACACAAGCGCGGCTCTGATTTGCCACCTCCTGAGGAGCGGCGTCATCGCCGGTGTACTCGAACACCTTCAGTCTGCTAGCTCGTACCGGGCAGCTCGCTCCCCGTTCAAACCAGTCTCTTTCGCTGCGAAAGGGCCACCCGTGAGCACTCTCCGCATACTCGTTGGGGCCGTGGCGCTGGCCATCGCGTTACCCGCATACGCCGACGCCCCCATCACGCACCTGTTGGGGCCCGGTGAGAAGGCGCCAGACTTCACCTTGCTGAGCGACGACTGGAAGGAGGTGAAGCTGAGCGACTTCCGTGGAAAGAAGAACGTCGTCCTCGTCTTTTACGTGCTCGCCTTCACCGAAACTTGAAGCAGCGAACTCAAAGCCTATCAGGTTGATGGGCCAAAGCTGGGCGCGAGCGACACGGTGGTTCTCGGAATCAGCGGTGACAGTCCGGCAGCAAATGCAGCTTTCGCCAAACAAATCGGCATACAGTTCCCGTTGCTAAGCGATACAGGGCTAAAGCTACTTCGGCAATACGGCGTACCCGTGCGCACGAAGCAGGTCGGAGGCACGAGTTACGAATTGGCTCAACGCGCAACGTTCGTCGTCGACAAACAAGGCATCATTCAACATGTCGACGTTGGACAGGATGCCGTGGATCCAGCGAAGACAGTGACTTCCTGTAGCTTGCTCGAGCATTCAAAGCCGCACCCGTAATCGTCCGCGGGGTGGATGCCGCCGTAGCCCGACAATCGGCCGCCAGCCGACGACTACGTCCGGGCGCTCGGTAGCTTTCCGATGCGTTATGCCGAATGTGTGACCTAGAGGGTCAACGACGGATGCGGTTCGTCCCATCTGACGAACGCGGATCCCCGGTCGGACGCGGTCGATGGGCCATTATGCGGCATCGCGAAACCAGTCACGAATCCGTTCGTAGACTTCAATACGACTCAGTAGGTCGAAGTGCCCTATCCCAAAGCCTATCCACTGATGCGCCGCAGGAAAGGCGAGCGTGAGCGCGACCCTCGAGTGCTTTCCGAGCGCGCTATTCACCGAGACGAGGCCATCCCCCGGCAGCGCGCGGCGCGCTTTCAGGGCCGTTGTTCCGGCGATGGCGAAGCAACCAACGCCCTTGGGGAGTGCGAGATGCTTACGAGAATCACCACGGCGCGAGAAAGGGTCCCGCCCCTGCCAGTCTTCATCGAGTACGTTCCCAAATCGCAAATCGGTCACACCCGCACTCCGGATTCTTCCGAGGGCCGCAAGGGGGGCGCTATATCGATTGATGCCGATGAGCAGCTCGAGCCAATGCCCCGCGCGTTCGAGCGTTGACCCGTGGTGCGGAGTCCCGATGCACACAAGTTTCTTCAGCTTCGGCCGCCAGCGGCGGCGTTCGCCATAATGGCACGCGCTGCGCGCGACGAGCCCGCCCATACTATGAGCGAGCACCGCAATCTCCGAGACTTCGACAGGCCACGCATCCACGAGTTGCTCAAGCAACAACGCGAGCCCGCGCCCGTTCGTCGAAACGTGAAGTCCGCTATTGTAGTGAACGCCGATTGGCGTGTAACCAAGGTCTCGCGCGAGGGCGTGGCCATGATTGTGCCGATGTCGAGTCCACTGCAGGTCGTTCATTGACGAGCCGTGAACCAGTACAACCAGTTTCGAAGTGCGCCGGGGAAAGGCAAGCCGGACCGATTTCCGGGCGAGGTCAAGCGCCTCGCCGTCCTGACGCAGGCGCATTTCAATTGCCAGCGGATTCCTGGTCTCGGCCAAGTAGTCGCCAAGTACGCCGTTCAGCGCAGCGAGAAGCGCTTCCCGCTGCGGTCCGGGCACGCTCTCTCCGAGGAGCGGAGCGAGACGCGCGAGCGCAAGGTCGAGGCTTCCGCCAACCCGCTTTGTGACGCCACGAACGCGCTTGTATACAACCCCCGTGAGCGCACGCACGGGGCCCGCAAGCGGCTTTCCTAGAATTGCCGGACCCCCGGCGATTGTACGGTGCATCGCCTCAACCAACTCCGTCACACCGATGGTCGCCTCGATGGCAAGCTTCGAAGCCCCGCGCAAAGCGTCTGCGTTCCTCTGACTCCTAGCCATGTCTGTCACGATAACACTTCGGTCGTACTACCCTGCTCGTACTCATGCCGGACCGAGCCATCGTGGCATCCACTTCGGACACGGCGTTGGGAAACACGACACGGATTGCATCAGCCATTCGAGGAGTCAGCCAGCGAGGAGGACGCCCTTGTGCATCACGCTTTTGGGGGCCCCAGCGGACGAGCGCGGTCGTCGAAGGAGCGCAGCTGCTTCTGGGGTGTGAATGACAGGGCTCGGGCGAAGCGCGCCGCCATCGCTCCGGCCACCACTGCCACTGCCACGAGTTGGTACATGATGACTAGCTGGTACCGCACCGCCTGGCCCGGTGCCGTTCCGCTGACTATTTGCCCGGTCATCATCCCAGGCAGTGCAACCAGCCCCACGGTGAGCAGCGCGTTGATGGTCGGGCGAAGCGCGGCACGCACGGCAGCCCGGGTATGGCGCTCGACCGCCTGCTGCGGCGTCGCGCCGAGGGAGAGCAGCTGCTCCACCGAGGCTGCGTCGTCGTGCACCGAGGCAAACACGCGCTCGAATACGAGCGCCACGCCATTCATCCCGTTGCTGAGGATCATCCCCGAGATGGGGACGAGCAGCCGCGCCTCGTACCAGCGCGCCGGGCGAATGACGAAGGTAAAGACTGGGATGAGCACCACCGCGCCAGACACCAGGACGGCCAGGGTGGCATAGCGGAAGAGGACTCCCGTCCCGGGGCCGTAGGAGATGCGGCGCGCCGCCGTCCAGCCCGCCACCATGACCATCACGGCGATCAGTCCCAAGACTGCGACCGGGTGCTCGTGCTGGAAGAGAAGTGCCAGCAGCAACCCCACGGCGAAGAGCTGCATCGCCGCCCGAACGGTGCCGATGGCCATATCCTTCTCGAGTCCGAGCCCATCCCGTGCGGAAAGCACGATGGCGAGGGCCATCAGCCCCAGCGACGCCACCAGCTGCACGAGGGTGACGTTCACGTAGCTCATTCCCTGCCGTCCGCTTGCAAGTGCCCGCCGGCGAGCGTGCAGCACCGGCCGCACAATCGTTTGAGGGCCCGTTCATCGTGGGTGACAACCAGTACCGGGGCGCCCTGGGCAGCCAGCGAGCGGAGGAGGTCCACGACAAGGTCGGCACGCTCGGGGTCGAGGGCCGCGGTGGGCTCGTCGAGGAGCCAGGCCTCGGGGGACAGTACCAGTGCCCGCGCCAGTGCGACCCGGAGCTTCTCCCCACCGGAGAGGGCACGCGCGTCGTTCCTCAGCAGCTGAGCATCAAGCCCGGTGCGCTCGAGCGCTCTGCGGGCTTCCTCCTCGGGAAGGGACTTCCCCTGCAGACGCGGGCCGGTTCGGACGTTGTCGAGCACCGTGCCCTCGAACATGGCCGGGGCCTGGGCCACCAGGGCTACCCTTCGTCGAACTTCTTCGGGCGACAGCGTGCGAACGTCGGTACCGTCGAGGAGCACACGACCCGACTCGGGTTCGGTGAGGAACCCGAGGATGCGCAGCAGTGTCGTCTTTCCCCCCCCGGACGGACCGCCGACAGTGGTGATGCTCCCGCGCTCTAAGGCGATGTCAACCCCGTCAAGCAGGACACGTCCGTCGTAGTGCTTACGGAGGCCCTTGGCCTCGAGGATGTTGGGCATCGCGAAGCCTTTGGCAGGAGCTAGAACACTTGCAGTCCGAACGCCAGTTGCTCGTGGGCCTCGGCATAACGACGCGAGCACCGTCCCACCACTGCGACGAGGCTGGAGGCGGTGAGGACCTTCTGGTGGGCAAACCCCGGCGCCAACATCCGAAACTAGCCACCGAGAATGGAAGCCTAGCCCACGAGCGTTACCTGCGCAGGCCAACCAGTTTCCCAACGATTGTGGCCACCGACAATCGAAGGGTGAGCAACAAATAGCAGACAGCCCACTAGCTGGATTTGCGTCACTGAATTGGTTGCCCAGATCGAACAATTCCACGCTTCCGAAAAACTGAGCGCACTCAGAGCAGGACCCACCAGTTCGGAGATCTGCTTCGAACTTGTCAGCTCAATCTCGGTTATGCGTGCCAAGCCAACGTCGCCCCAGCGGCGCCGATTTCGAGTCGCCTCTAGTTCCGCCCCAAGTTCCGCCCCAGGCCCCCCGGGCAAAGGGCTTATGGAACATGGCGCAAACGGCGATGAAGCCGTAACGTTTTCGGCCGAGGACACCACAACTCGTCGTCGCTACAAATTCCGCTTCGCGGCTGAGGTCTACTCGTATGGCTAACTTGTCGCTGGTCAAGAAGAAGGAGCTCTCGTCCTTTCGGAAAATCGCGCTCGGGACGTGGCAAACGACGTACGACCCTTCCATCTACGGGACCATCATCCTCCGGATGGGCAAGGCGCTCGACTACATCGCGCGGTTTCGCGCCCGGACCGGTCGTAGGCTGACTGTCAGCCACCTGATGGCCAAGGCATCGGCGATGGCCCTCAAGGAGTGTCCCGAGGCAAACGCGATTCTTCGGTGGAACCGCATCTATCTGCGGCAGCGCATCGGCGTATTCTTCCAAGTGTTGATGGCGGACGAAGGCGAGGAAAAGGTCGATCTCTCCGGCGCGACCCTCTATGACATCGAGCGGAAGTCACTGTTGGAGATTGTCGACGAGTTCGAGACGAAGGTGGCTCTCGTCCGGCGACGCGAGGACCCAGCGCTCGAGAACACGCGTGCAACGTTCCAGAAAATCCCATACCTGCTCCTGAATCTGTTCCTCAAGGCGCTCTCCTTCTTCAGCTTCACGCTGAATCTGGATCTGCGCAGGTTCGGAATTGCCTCGGATCCCTTCGGCAGCGTGATGATCACCAATGTCGGCAGCTTGGGCCTCGACACCGCGTATGCGCCGCTGGTCCCCTTCTCGCGAGTGCCTATCCTCTTTGCGATCGGCGAGGTGCGGGAGCACGCGTTCGCGGAGAACGGACGGGTAAGCGCCGAGAAGACCATGAGCGTGAACGCAACGCTCGATCACCGGGTCATCGACGGGTTCCACGCCTCGATGATCGCAAAGGTCTTGCGCGAGTGGATGGAGAATCCAGACGCACACTTCGATGCGCTGGAAGAGTCAACGAAACAACCCCGTTGACGGAGCGCTTGACCACCCGAGCCTTGCGTTTCCCCCCGGGGGCAAGAAGAAGCATGTTCGCTGGCGGCGCGCCCCGTGGTCCAAGCGTGCAAACCCTCACACAGAATGGCCACGACCCGGGTTCAGCGACAACGAGCGTCGCAGCAACTAGGACGGACTCGCCCGCTGGCAGCGGCGGCTTCCGCTCTGTCAAACCAGGCTTCGCCTGAGGGCCTCGCCGCGCACTATCTGCGGCTGGAGGACCCCTCAACGAGTGTTTGACGAGCGCACCGAGTCCCGCTCGTAACACTCCTAGTAACACCCAACATTCGCACGTCCCGCGACGGTCTTCTCTCGTTCGCCGGAACATTGCTCACAGTCTTGAGCGCGGGTGTGTTAATTCTCTCCATTGCGTTTTCACGCAGAGTGGGGCGCTCGTTTCCACCAGCGGAATTGGCACGTGCTCTGCACTGGCTCGCGCTCTTTGTCGGCCGTCGAGTTGCGGGGGCTAATCATGTCGAGGATTCAGGCGCGGGCAGTGCTCGTTGTTAGCGCCCTGCTGTTAGCGGGGCCGGCATTCGCGCAGTACTACCCGAACACGCCGCCGCCGCCTCCGCAGTACTACCCGCCGCCCCCCCCGCCGCCACCACCTCCCCAGTACTACCCGCCACCGCAGCCGGTCTACTACCAGCCGCCGCCGATGGAGGAGAAGCCGAGCTACACCTTCCGCGCGTCCGGTGGTGTGTCCTTCATCGGCGCCGGGTACTACTGCGGCTACTACTACTATTACTCCCCCGTTTATGCCTGCGGCACCGGCTACTCGACGGCCTTCCCGGACGTCAACCTCGACGTCGACATCTGGCTCAAGCCGTCGTTGGGCATCACCCTCGGCGCCAACGTCATGTGGGGCACGTACACGCCCTATTACAACACCGCCTACCTCGCCACGACGTATTCCACCATCTGGGAACCCCACATCGACTTCCTGCTCGCTCCGCCCTACAGCCAGCAGGTGAAGGGGCGAGTGCGGCTGGGCTTCGGGCTCTACATCGCTGACGTCAACAACGGCACACCCCCGGCGGGCGTGAAGCCGTACACCTTCAATGGCGTCGGCGGGGCGTTCCGGCTGGGCTTCGGGGCCAGTTTTCTGCCCAAGTCCAAGGTGGGCATCGGCATCGACGCCATCTTCGAGGCCGGCTGGATTGGCAGCAACTACGTCTCCACCGTGCAGTTGCTCATCGGCCCCGAGCTGAACTTCTGACCCTTACTGATTCGGACATCCGGACATGCGTCCGGTGCCCAGTTCTGCTATCTGTTGGTACCAACTTGGAGGGTGTCATGGTCGGTTCACATTGGCTGAAGCGTGCCGTGCTAGTGCTCGGGTTAGCTGGGGCGCCAGCGTGTACGTACACCTATACCTGCGTTGCTACTTGCGATGGAGGAGCATTCTCGGGTTATGCGGGCGGCAATTTTAGCGAGAGCAGTGTGCAGAACGCCGTGAACGCGTGCGTGTCCGCCCTCCAGACCGCTGGGTGCGTCTCCCCCAAGGTTCCAGCCTGCGCCTGCGTTCAGAACTAGACTCCGCTGAAGGCGGCCAGCCTCCCGTAAGCGCCAGCGACGCTGGCGGGCACTTGCCGTGCCGCCGCCAGATACACCTGGGCCAAAACCTGCAGTTGAGCAAGCACCGCCCACCCCGGGCGAATCTCTGGTACAGCACTTCGGCCCTCGACGCGACGGAGCCCGGGCCCCGGTAGAAAAGCGGAGAAGGCGGAAAGTTGAGATTCACCTAGCCGCGATTCGCAGCAATCTGAACCTTTGCAGAAATCTACCGGCCCCAACCCGCTTCACGAGGCGGGGCTCCTAGGAGTCACATAATGAAAAAGATTCTTTTCGTCTCGGCGTTCCTCGTCGGGTCGCTTGCGGCCTCGACAGCCAAGGCTCAGGGCGGAGGAGGAATCCAGCAGCACGTCGCCGCGCTCAAGAGCTCGATGATCGCGAGCCAGCAGGACCTGCGCACCTACCAGTGGGTGGAAACCACCACGGTGAGCGTGAACGGGGAGCAGAAGTCCTACAAGGAGGAGAGCTGCTACTACGGGGCCGACGGCTCGCTCCAAAAGACGCCCATCACATCGTCCGCACCCCCGAAGAAGAAGTTCGGCCTGAGAGGTGCGATCCAAGAGTCCAAAACGGAGGAAATGACCGACACGATGAAGCAAGCCGTCGCGTTGGTGAAAAGCTACATTCCCCCGAACCCCGCCCTGCTCGACCAGGCTTCCAAAACGGGCAACGTCACGGTCGACATGATTCAACCGGGTCAGGTCGTCCGCCTGAACTTCAAGAATTACAAGCTTCCGGGCGACGTATTCAGCATCACGCTGAACATCCAGACCAATCGCCTTCTCGGCATGAGCGTCTCGACCTACATGGGCACCCCCTCCACCCCGGTCAGCATGGTCGCCCAGATGGGTACATTGATGGATGGGGCGACCTACACGGCCAGGACCGAGCTCTCGCTTCCCTCGTCGAATCTCGAGGTCGACGTAGTCAACACCGGCTACCGAAAAATGTGAGACGAGCGCATTTCCGCCCGCCGCCTTGGGAGCGCTAGGGACGCGACTCTCATCCCGGCGGACGGACTCCAGCTGCCACGCGTCGCCTCTCCACTGAAGGAAGTCTGCGAGGCCGTCGCCCTTCACACCCCACGCGGCGAGATGCCTGCACCATGTTCCGCCCCAACGGCGGCCGTGGATGCATCGTCGCGTCGATTCGGCTAGTGCGTTCTGGTGCTTGTCAGCCTCCTAGCTTCGCTCCTGCTCGCCACCTCAAGTTGCCACGTCAAGCGTGACAGCAAGAACCGGATTGCCCGGGACAGACACCAGGTCACGCTCTTCCGAGCAAGCCACCCTTGCCCAGGCACGGGCAAACTGGGCGGGGTCTGCCACGGCTACGTGGTGGACCACAGCTGCCCACTTACCTGTTGCGCGAACGACGACCCGAGCAACATGCAGTGGCAGACCACTGCTGACGCCAAAACCAAAGACGCTTGGGAGCAGAACTGCTCAACGTGCACGGCCGACAACTCTCGCCGGCCCAGCGAGTAGCGTGTGGTCCGGGCGGTGGCACACGCAGCGATGCGCCGTCCCCAGCCTCGGACCCTGACCGCAGCGCTCAACCCAAGTCTTGGGCCTCGCGGACAGCGTCGCCATGCTGGGAGCAGTCGCCCGTTGGCGCTCGCTCCTTGGCCAAAGGCGCTTCGCAAACGTCTTCGCGCGATTGACAGACTTAGAAGTCAGCTACGGCCGTAGACGCAACGGGAAGCTTTGGACTTCCCATGAAGCAAACTGACAGTTTCTTGCTCGTCTATTGAGGGGTCGCGTTCGAGGACTTGAGGTTGTCTTTGAAGACCTTACCGTCCTTCATCACGAAGATAACCAGCTCCAGCGCTCGGACATCCTTCAACGGATCGCCCCGGACGGCAATGATGTCCGCGTACGCGCCAGGCGCCACGACTCCAAGCTCTCCCGCCATCCCGAGCATTTGTGCCGCGCGAGAGGTGGCGGTCTGAATCGCCGTCATTGGCGTCATCCCGAACTCCACCAGCCGTGGGAACTCCTGAGCGATGGGCTCGTTCCAGGAGAAGCCCCCGACGTCGCTTCCAAAGGCGATGTTCACTCCCGCTTTGATGGCGCGGCGCAGCGAGGCGCCGTGGACGGCAACCCGCTTGCGGTCCCGTTTGCCACCGGGCGTGCCTTCCGCTTCCCACCCTTGGTAGTAGACCGCCATCGTCGGGCAGAGCCACGTTCCCTGCTTCACCATCTGAGCAACGGCGGCTTCATCCAGCTCCAGCCCGTGCTCGATGGAATCGCAACCGCCGTCCAGCGCCCGCCGCAATCCAATTCCGCCGTATGCATGGCAAGCGACCTTCTTCCCCCAGCCATGCGCCTCATCGACGACGGCCCGCAGCTCCTCGACCGTGAAGGTGGGCTGCGAGACGAGGTTCCCTTGCGCATCCACCCACGACCGGTGGGTCATGTACACCTTGAGCCAGTCCGCACCGTGGTCGAGCTGCTCGCGAGCGGCCTTGCGTGTCTCCACCGGCCCGTCAGCAATCTGGACGCCCTTGGGGACCGCCACCTCGGGCGCGTAGTCCTCGAGGTTGTACCCTCCCGTGCTGGACATGCCTCGGGTGGAGACGAACATGCGCGGGCCCGGGATGTAGCCCTCGTTGATGGCCCGCTTGAGGCCCACATCGCCGTAGCCCGCGCCCTCAGTCTCCACATCGCGAATGGTGGTGAACCCTTGTTCCAAGGCCCTCCGCGCGGCGACGGTTGCCCGTGCGACGCGGTACGCGAGCGGTTCCCGGAGGAGCTGGACGTCGTATCCACCCTCGGCTGCGTCCTCTCCGTGCAGCAGCACGTGGGTGTGTGCGTCGATGAGGCCGGGCATCACCGTCGCCCCCGAAAGGTCGATGAGCCGCGCTCCGTCCGGGATTTTCAGAGCGCCTGCGTCGCCCACGCTCTCGACCCGGTTCCCGCGGAGCACAATCAGTTGGTTGGACTTCGCCGAGGAGGAAACACCGTCGATGAGGACCCCGGCCCGGATGACGGTCACCGCCGGGACGGCGGTAGTCGGTTGAGCGGCGACGGCCGCACTCCAAACGAGTGAAAGCAGCAGCGTCCCGACCCCAGCCTGTCCTCGCATCATTCTGAGCCCTCCCTCTCCCTGCGACTCGAGCCTGCCCCGTTGGAGGCCTAAGCGTGTTTGAGCGCGCGAACCGCGACATCGCAGGCACGCGCCGTAACGGCCATCTCCGTGAGCGTGGGGTTTTGCCAGCCCGACGTCGGCCAGCAGGCTCCGTCCGTGACGAGGAGATTCGGAACGTCCCAGCAGGCACAATTCGGGTCGACGACGGAGTTGCTGGGGTCCGTTCCCATCCGGGCCCCGCCCACCTCGTGGGCAAACATTCCTGGCGTGGACAGGGTCCACTCCTTCTGCATCTTGTTGATGTGCCCCTTGACGAGTGGTGTGTAAAAAATATCCGTCACGCCGGCGCATTTTCCACCCGCCGCCTCCACAATCTCCCTGGCCGCCTGGCGCCCCGCCTCGGCCAAAGCCAGGTCTTCTTTCTTCCATTCGCAGACCACGTGCGCGGCAGGGATGCCCCAGCGGTCCTGGACGTTGGGGTCGAGCTCGACGCGGTTGTCGTAGTGCGGCAAGACTTCCGAACGCGCACACAAGAACCCGAACGCCACATCCGGGTGGCGCCGCAAGAAGGATGGCACCGGAAGCCGCTGAATGCCGCCCCAGATTCCGAAGCCTCGCAGGTACTCCTCCCGCTTTGGCCCGAGGTTCTGGTAGCGCGGAATCATGATGCTGTCGCTTCCTAGCAACTCGTACGGGCCCCCGCTGTCCTTCACGTCCGGCATGTAGAAGTAGACGTTGCCCGCGCTGTGGTCCATCAGGTAGTGGCCGAGCGCGCCCGAAGCCGCACCAATCCCAGCAGGGTGCGCGCTACTGGTCGAGTTCATCAACAGGCGCACACTCTCGATCGTCGATGCACACAACACGACGAGCTTGCCCCTGGCTTCCTCGGTTTTTAGAGACACCGCATCGACAAACTCGACGCCGGTGGCGTGCCGCCCTTCCTTGTCGACGAGGACGCGCGAGACAACGGCGTCGCTTCGCAGCGTCATGCGATCGGTTGCCCGCGCTGCCCGCAACGTAGTGGCGGGGCTGGAAATCCGAGAGAGCGACTCCCCGCGGTCGGGCGGCCGGCGAGCCGACAAGCCGCGGGAGATGATGACTGGGCGGTCTGCGAAGGCGCGTTCGACCCGGTCCTTAAAGACGACCTCGGCGGGCGTCATCGGGCGTGGGTCGCGAAAGTCCCCGTCTGGTATCTGCGGCAGCCCGTCCTTGGACCCATGGACTCCGTAGAAGCGTTCCAGGTCGCTGTAATACGGGGCCAGGTCCGCGTGGCTGATGGGCCAGTCTGGGCCAAAGCCGTCCCGGCTTGCTGCCTTGAAGTCGAAGTCTGAAAAGCGCGGCGTCACCGCGTCCCAGACGAGGGACCGGCCCCCCACGCGGCGCGACCGAATCCAGCGAAAGGGCATGCCGGCGGGGGTGGTGTAAGGGTTGTCGACGTCATCGACGAAGAAGTCGGGATTGGTGGCCCAGTACGTCGGATGGCTCTTCTGGACGTCTTGCCGATGCGTGAAGAAGTGGCGGTAGAGCTGCTTGCACCCATTGGTGAAGAAGGAGCCATAGTCCGAGCGGCCAAGCACCGGCGCGCCAGCCTCGAGGACGAGAATGCGGAGGCCCAAGCCGGTCAGTTGTCGTGCCGCGGCGCCACCGGTGGCACCGGAGCCCACCACAATCGCATCCCACGTCTCAGACTTTCCGATGGTCGTCATCTAGCCAGCACCCTCAAGCGAGTCCAGCTCTGCCCGTGAGAGGCGTATTGCCGAGGCTGCAAGGTTGGAGCGCATCTTCTCCACGGTGCTTGCGGCAACGACGGCCGACACGGGAAAGGGCTGGTGAAAGAGAAAGGCCAGGGCAATCTGCGCAGGCGTCGCATCGTGCTGGGATGCAAGCTCCTGCAGTCGCTGCTTCCTGGCCAGGTTGGCGGCACTTCTGTAGTAGCGGCTGCCGCGACGGTCAGAGAGCAGAAACCCAGACCCAAGCGGACCCCAGGCCAGCACGTGCAGCTGCGTTCGCTCGTAGAAGGCACGGGCAGCGCGGTTGGCCGCCCCAGCGATGCTGACCGAGCCCGGCCACGGCGTCCGAATCCAGTCGAACACCGAGTCGTGGGGGCTGCTGGCAGCCATGGGCGGCAGGCCTTCCTGCTGCGCCAGTTGGTCGATGGCTTGGATTCGGGTGTGCGTCCAGTTCGAGACGCCCCAGGCGAGAATCCTTCCCGCCCGATGGGCGTCTCTCAGCGTCAGTACCATGGGCTCCAGCGGAGCGCCCGGGAAATCTCGGTGGAGCAGGTAGAGGTCGACCCTATCTGTCCGGAGCCGTCGCAGTGTGGCCTCCAAGTCGGCGGCGATGGCGGAGGACTGCAGCCGGTTCGGACGCACCACCGGGTATGGGTGCGCCCCCTTGCTGATGAGAAAAAGCCGCGCCCGATGGCCGCCAGTAGCCATCCAGTCGCCGATGAGTCTCTCGGTTCCACCGAGTTGATAGGAGGCAGCCAAATCGAACGCCGTGCACCCGGCCTCCACCAGGGCATCCAGCAACCGGAAGGTGGCGTCACGACTGGACTTCGTTGGAAACGGTGCTGGAAGGACGCTCCCGAGGCGCGCGGTCCCCACGACGACACGCGGAATCGCCAGCATAACGGCCTGCGTTCTAGCACGGCGCAACGTCAGGCCGAGCGAAGCAACCTCACACGCGGATTGGTCAGGTAGTTCAGGCTGCTCGTCACCAGAGCGGCGCCGATAGCCAGGTTCACCGCGCCTCGCCAGAACGGTGGCACGCCACCCAGATTGAGCGCGAGGCTGATGGCGGCCATCAGCGCAATGACAATCCAGCTCCGCGCGCCGTACACGCGGATGGGCCGAAGGTTTCCGCTGATTCCACCGAGCCGCTCGATGTTGCGACTGGCGGTCTTGCTCAAAAGGAACCGGCCCTTGGCGATGCCGATGGCGAGCGAAACCACGCCCCCGAGGGCAATTAGCCCGAGCGCCACCCCTTCCTTTTCGGCTTGGAGCAAGCGGCTGGTGCCCAGCGAGCACAGAACCACCCCGCCCAGAAGCCACAACGCAAAAGCCAGCCACGCAAGGCGCCTGGGCGAGAGGCGGACCGGCAACGCCAGCAGCACCAGTGCGATGAACGGCATGATGGGAGGTGTGCTCATTGGGTTTACACGGGCGCCGACCGCGACGACTCTACCGCCACCATATTGACGTGTGCCCGCCGTCGACACCTCCAACCCCTTCATTGCCCCACGCGGAATCGACTTCCCTTGCCTCCTGTCGATGCTCGGCGACTCCTTCACATGTCGCGGGCCAACACGATTGTCTGTGCCGGGGGCAAGAGGGATTTGGCGATGCAGCTTGTCTTCACACCGATGATTTGGCGGCTCACGGAGCGACGGAAGCAGACGCTCGCCATCTAAAGAAAGCGAAGTCCGGCGGAACGCCGAGCGAGCCGCTGTAAACACCACTCTTCCCTGCGGTCGGCCCCCCCGCCGGCCGTCACGCCGTCGCTGGCGCGGTCCCTGGCATGGGAGTGAGCTTGCCGCCCACGGACAGCACGAACGCACCCAGCATCCCGAGGGCGATGAGGAGGTCTCGCAGCCCAAGCGGCGCGGTACCGGGCGCAGAAAGTGACGGCAGGACCATGAGATTGCAGTTCAGCCACAGGCCCAACAGTTGTCCCAGCAACACCGTCCGAAGAACCTGTGCGGACCGCCGACCCCGCGGGTTGAGCAGGCCGAGAAATGGGACGACGAACACGAGGACGACGACTGCGGCCACGACTGCGCCCCAACCGTCGATGCTACGCCGGAGGGCGAAACCAATCTCGTCCGGAAGGTTCGCGTACCAAATGGTCAGGTATTGCGACCAGAAGAGGTAGGCCCAGAAGATGGACATCGTCAGAAGGAGCGCGGCTGCATCGAAGCGCTGCCGGTCAGAAAGGACGCCTCGCGCCATCCCGAGCAAGGTAACAAACCCAGCCCCCGCGATGAACGACCCAACGAAGACGTAGGGCCCGATGAGGGTATTGCCGTAGTCCAGCGCCGGCCCGAGGACAAAGTCGAACGCCCAGATGGACAGCACCGTTGCGAAGAGAAGGAGATAGACGACCGACGTGCGGACCGTTGGCCCCCCGGTTCCGGTGGTCGCGCGAAACGCGCCGTAGGCCAGCGCGAAGAGCACGGCATTGACAGCGAGCTGCCGCACGACGAGGAGCGGCGTTGCCAGCCAGCCCTCGGGATGGGGAATCCATGGCGCAAGCCCTGCCCCCGCCAGGATGACCACGAGCAGGACTGCAGCAGCTGGGAGAAAGGCGGTTGTCGTTCCGGCCAGCGGACCAAGCGGACGGGCCCAGCCTGCGTTGATGAGACGGAACAGCGCGCGAAATGCCACAGCGCCCACCGCGGCACCCACGAAGAAGAGCCAGCTCGCGATGAGGGCCGCGAACGCCCTGGGCGCACCCCCGCCCGTCAGTCCGGTGGCGAAGGCCGCAACCCCAAGCGCGACGGCGGCGACGGCCGCCCACATCGCCTGCGGTCCAAGTGCCGCTTCCACGCGTTGCTTCCAGCTCACCGGCCACTCCCTTCGGGCGCGACCGAAGTACAGCCCTCGGCCTGTAGCAAGCGCACGTACGCGACGGCATCCCAGCGGTCCCGTGAACTCGTCCCCTCGCGCATCGTGGGCATGGCGCGCCCGCCCGCGGTGAGCGTGCCGTAGAGGTATCCATCACTGCGGTTGCAGATGGAACCGTGGCGCAGGTTTGGCGCCGGCGGGAACTTGGCCGAGACGGGACCATCCCCCTTCCCTTCGGGTCCATGGCACGGCGTGCAATGGATGGCGAAGATGCCCCGGCCGCGCGCCGCCGCGCTTGCGTCCAGGGGGTACGGCGATTTCACGTCCGAGACGTCTTCGCGGTCGGCCAGCGTCTCCACGCCGCCCAGGGGAATAGCGCCAGCAGGCGCCGCACGTGCTTCCGCACCAGGCCGGACGATGGGTTGCACGTCCATGCTGGCTGGCCACTGCTTGTTTTCGCAGCCGCCCGCAACCAGCCCAACCAGGAGTGTGGCCCAATGGGCACGGCAGCTCATGGTGTGACCTCCGCCAGGGCGCCGCCGAGGACACCGCGAGCTGCGTCGCGGAGCTTCGGGTCCATGCCGGCCAGGGAAACCGTCACCACGATGCGCTCGCTGCTGACGAGGTCGCGCACGGCTTTGGCAACCTTGCGCCGCGAATGGGCCGAGAAGATGGCCAGCGCCAAGAAGTTCGACGCCCCGGCGAAAAGCATGGTCAGCTCGAACATCACCACCCCGAAGGCCGTCCAGGCGACGATGGGCTTGCCGCCGACGATGAGGCCCAGGGCCTTGGAGGTGCCGACCTCGAGGGCCGTCGCACAGGCGAGCCCGGTCAACCCCCCGACGAGCGCCACCCAGCCCAGCGCGCGCGAGTGGCCGGTGTGCTCGACCTCGTGCACCACTGGGAACGCAGCGGGGCTCGAGACCTGCGCGTTGGACACTCCGCGGTCGCGCAGGCTCAGCACCGCGCGCAGCGCCTCATCGGGGTCAGCGTAGACCGCCACCAGTTCCTCAGGCATGGCTGGCCTCGGGGGTGACAGCGGCGTCAACGGCGTGCTGGCTCTGCATACTTTCGGAAATGGCCATGCAGGGGAACAGCTTGATGAAGATGAGAAAGAGCATGAGGAACCAACCAAATCCCCCAAGACAGATGAAGGACTCCTTCCAGCTGGGGATGTAATTCCCCCAATTCTGAGACACGAAACTTCTGGCCAGCGTGGTCACGATGAACAGAAAGCGCTCGAACCACATCCCGACCGTGACCAGCACCGAGATGGTGATGAGGGTCGGCAAGTGATTTCGTGCCCGTGACCAGAACAGCGCCAGTGGCGCGACGCTGTTGGAAATCACCACACCCCAGAACACCGGCGCGTACGTTCCCGTCGCGCGCCACCGGAACACTTCCATCTCCGCCTTGCTCCCCCGGTAGAACGCCATGAAGAACTCGGTGGCGTACACGAAGGTCATCACCAGCGACATCGCGAGCAACAGCTTCGCGAGCATGTCGAAGTGCTTCGGAGTGATGTAGCGCTCGAGGTGATAGCCGCGCCGGAGTCCGGACAGCAGAAGCACCGCGACGGCGATGCCCGAGAAGATGGCTCCCGCGACGAAATAGGGCGCAAAGATGGCCGAGTGCCAGCCCGGCATCACCGTCATTGCGAAGTCCCAGGACACCACGCTGTGCACGGACACAGCGAGCGGAATCACGACGCCGGCGAAGATGGGGTAGGCCTTCTCGAAAATCCGCCACTCCCCATCCGTCCCCGAGAAGCCGAGCGAGAGCACGCGGTACAGCGGGCGTCGCCAGCTCTTCACCTGCCTCGCGAGGAGCGCCAGGTCCGGAAGCATCCCCATGTACAGGAAGAGCATGCTCACCGTGACGTAGGACGTGATTGCAAAGACGTCCCAGGTCAGCGGTGACCGGAAGTTCATCCACAGCTGTCGCTGGTTCGGATAAGGCAAGACGAAGAAGAAGAGCCAGGAACGTCCGATGTGAACGATGGGGTAGAGGCCGGCGGTCATGATGGTGAACACCGTCATCGCCTCGGCGGAACGCCCGATGGCTGCACGCAGCGGGGAGCGCGTGAAGAAGAGGATGGCCGAGACCAGCGTCCCCGAGTGACTCACCCCGATGAAGAAGACGAAGGTGGTGATGAGCGCGCCCCACATCACCGGTTCATTCAGCCCGGTGATTCCCAGACCCTGGCGCAGGGCCACCGACCAGGCCCAGCCTCCCAAAGCGACGAGGGACAGGGCGATGCCGAGCGCGAGCCAATAGCGCCAGGTCGTCTCCGACATGGTCGCTACGGTGTCCTTCTCAATTTGCGCCAGACTGACTTCGCTCACGTCGAGCCTCTTCGGCGGCGGGCCAGATAGAAAACGCCCGGTTGGGTGTTGAGTTCCTCCAGCAACTTGTAGGCGCGCCCATCCGCCGCCCTTCGGGCGATGGCGGAATTGGGGTCCTTCAAGTCGCCGAAGACGATGGCTTGCGTCGGGCAGGATGCGGCGCAGGCAGAGACAATGTCTCCGTCGCGGAGCCCCCTCTTTTCGAACTTGGCCTGCTCCTCCCCCGTGCGGATTCGCTGAGAGCAGAGGGTGCACTTCTCGGTGACCCCTCGCTCGCGAACGGTCACGTCCGGGTTGAGGCCAAGCCGCTCCGACGGAGCCCGCGGCCAGTCGTAGAAATTGAACCGACGGACGCCGTAGGGGCAGTTGTTCTCGCAGTACCGGGTTCCGATGCATCGCGCGTAGACCTGTGCGTTGAGGCCCTCAGGGGTGTGGTAGGTGGCGAATGTCGGGCAGACCGACTCGCAGGGGGCGGCCGTACAGTGCTGGCACCCGAGCGGCAGGTAGGAAACCTCGGGCGTGCCATGGCTCTTGTCGACGTCGGCCATGATGGGAAGCCACGACATCGAGCGACCGCGCGCGACCTGGTCGGCGCCAACAATGGCGAGGTTGTTCTCGACGTAGCACGCGGCGGTGCAGGCTCCACAGCCGTTGCAACGATCGAGGTCGATGGAGAGCGCCCAGTGATGGACCGGGTGCTCGACGGGCGGATACATCGACGGCAGCGGCACGGCCGGCGGCAGCGCGGCCGCCGGCGCCTCGACGGTGCGGACGAGCTTCTCCGCGCCCTTGGCTCCCCCGACGCCGGTGTGCGACCGCTCCACCCTGCCCCCGGTGCGGCGAAGCGTCACGCGCGCACCGGCCCCGATGAAACCCTTGCTCTCGAGGAGCGCCGTCGCATCGCCGACCGGAACCGCGGCGACCCCCGCGCGGACCGAATCCGTCACGAAGGCCGGCAGCTCGCAGCGACCGCCAGGCCCCTCCAGGGCCAGGACGTCTCCCGTTTTCAGCCCGAGGGGAGAGGCAGTCGTCGAGTTCAGCTCGACCCACCCCGTCCATGAAAACCCCGAAAGCGGGTCGGGAATCTCCTGGAGCAGCGCGCTTCTTGGCTGCCGACCGTCGAGGTGTCGGAAGGTCGGCGCAATCACCAGCGGAAGGCCCTGCTCCGGGCCGTGGAAGGTGACAACGGACGGGAGCTGGGCAAGCACACCCGCCGAAAGCGATGGAACAACTGCCGCGACCTCCTCCAGGCGGAACCCTTGCTCGATTTCCTTCGGCTGGAAGGTCGCCCTGAGCGCCTCTCCGAACGTCTCCTTCGGAAGACCGGTCGTCTTCCCGAGGACGCGCGCGACGGCAAGGAACTCATCAGCGGCTGCGCGCGTCCCGAGGACCGGCTCCATCACCGGCTGCTGGATGCCCACGACGCCCGGACGCGTCCTGACGTCCGACCAGTTTTCGAGGAAGTAGTTGTCGGGAAGCACCAGATGGGCCTTGCGGGCCGTGTCATCCAGTTCATTGACGAAGGTCGCGATGAACGGGACGCGGGCCAGGGCTCCGGTGAGGCCGGCGTAGACCGGACCGTAGCCAGCCGGGTCGGCATGGTGGAAGACGACGGCACCGACGTCCCCCGCTGCGGCCTTCCGGGTCAGCTCTGCCAGCTCCATGGAGGGCTGAGCGGGGGCGGCCGGGAAGAAGCGCAGCGTTTGCCCGACGTTTCCAAGCACGGCGTTGAGGACCTGGACCGTCTCGGCGAGCGCTGCGGCGTCAGCGCCTGCGACGGCGCGGCCCGGCCCGAGACAAAGGCTCGGACGTGCGCTGAGCAGCGCGGTCGCAACCTCCTGCAGCCTCTTGGGGTCGATTCGGGTGCGGGCAGCGACCGTGGCGGCGTCAAACGGAGCCAGCCGGCGCTGGAGGTTTTCGAGGGTGCCAGGTTCCAGCCCCGCTCGCGACCCGGCACGGTCGACCACCTGACGGAGCAGTCCAAGGACGAAGATGCTCTCCGTCCCTGGCTCCACCGAAATCCACTGGTCGGCCGCGGCCGCCGTCAGCGAGAGCCGGGGGCCGACGTAGATTGACCTGCCTCCGGCGGCACGCTGGTCGGCGAAGGCACGCGCTTGCTCAACCGGCGAGCCCTCCTCCACGAAGTCATCTCCGATGGAGAGAATCAGCTTGGCCGATGCGAGGTCGGGGACGGCACGAAGGGCCGTGCCGAAGGCACGCTCCTGTCCCTGCCGCAGCCAGGGCCGGTCCATGGGGTCGAAGGTGACGACCTGCGCCGGAGCCTGCCCCAGTGCCTCGAGCCACGTGCCAAACAGCTTGCCGAGCTGGCCCGTCTCCGGACGGGTGACGACAACCACCAGCTTCTTGTCGTCGAGCGCGCGCTGAAGGCCCGCGGCAAACTGCTTTTCGGCCTCTCCCCAGTCAATCTCCTTCTCGCCGGCGCGCGGCGTGCCGAGGCGCCCAGGCGCGTACAGCCCCTCGATGGAGGCTTGGCCGCGCGGGCACAGTGCACCGCGCCCGATGGGGTAGTCAGGATTGCCCTCCAGCTTGACGGCACGTCCCTCCCGCACCCGGGCGGTCGCCCCGCAGGAAGCCGGGCACTCGCGACAAACGGTGCGGTAGTGGCGCGCCAAGCCTGGGGTTGCGTCGTCGGGTGGAATGGCGTGCGGGACCAGGTACCGCGGAAGCTTGTCCGAGCAACCTGCCAGGGCCCCTGTCCCGAGAGCGCCAACCGCGGTCCCGAGGAAGCCTCTTCGTGAAACCTTCATCGGTGGTTTCCCCATCACTTGTGGCACACCAGGCAGTCGCGGGACGCGTTGCGTTCCTCGTGGCACGTCAGACAGCGGCCCATCGTGAAGGGCTTCTCCTGGCGGACAATCTTTCCCGCTGCCACGTCACCGTGACACTCCTTGCACTCGACCTTGGCTCTGACATGCATGCGGTGGGAGAAGTAGATGAAATCCGGCACCGCGAAGACGCGCTCCCAGCGGAGTGGCTGCCCGTCCTCGAAGCGCTTCACCAGGATTTGCACCTCGGGCTTGTCCTTGCCGACGAACTTGTGACAGCCCATGCACTTGCGTCCCGATGGCAGCCCCGCGCTGGGCGACTTGTCGGCATAAGCGTGGCAGTCCAGGCACGGGATTTTGAACTGGCCGGCGTGAATCTGGTGGTTGAAGGGCACCTCGCCAGCCGGACTCGGCTGGCCAGGTGGCACCTCCGCGATGGCAGGCGGGGGCACGGGCGCAGCAGCTGATTGTGGATGCGCCTCGAAGGAGCCAAACGCGATGGCGATGGCAACCAGCGCGAGGGCAACCCCCGTCCAGCGGGCACTTCGACCAGGCCTAGACATCGCCGCTCAGCGCTTGACTGAGAGATTCTGCGTAACGGTCTTGCCAGCCACGACGGTGACCGTCTCGGGGGCGGCCTTCAGCTTGTTCGCGTTCCAGACTTCGAGCTGCCAGGTCCCCGGCGGCACGTCCTTGAGGGTGTAGTTGCCCTTGGCGTCCACCGCCGCGGAGTAGGGGTTCTGGCCGACGAAGATGTAGGCCAGCATCTCGGGGTGGATGCTGCAGAGCTGCGCGTAGACGCCGGTCTTCTTGAACGTGTAGCTGGCTTCCTCGCCCTTGGCGAAGTTGCCGAGATTGTAGCTTTCACCATCGGGCGAGTAGACGTTGTGGGCGACGGCGTCGCTATTCAGAAACCGCACCGTGTCGCCCACGGTCACCGCCATGACGCGGGGGATGAACTTCATCCCCTTCTGGTCCATGGCCAGTTTCTTGGGTGTGTACGTCCCGGGCACCAACTTCAGGTACACCACCGTGTCTTCCATGTACTTCGTCGGCGTGACGTCTACCTTGCCGGTGACGGTCCCTCCTTCAGCGAGCGCCACCGCAGGGAGGCAGAGGGCGAGGACGGCGATGAGGGGACGAACTGGGGCGCATACGCTGGGCGTCAAGGTGTGACCTCCTGGAACAGAAATGGTTGGATGGAACGTTGCTTCGCAGAGACACACCCTACATGGCGAACCCGAGATACACAGCGATGGATTGGAACTCCGAGTACTTTGTCTTCGTCGTCGCGCCGCTCTGTGGGGCAATGACAATCGGGGCCCATCCGGATGACCCGACCGAAGCCGAACCAGCGGGCGGATAGGGGCCGGCCCATGACAGTGGCGAGTTGGTCGGGTCTGCAGGGAAGCCGCTCGCGAAGTCGAAGCTGCCGACGACAAGCACCTTGATGTTGGAGACGATGAGGAACGCGATGCCAGGCACGATGTGGAGGTCGCTCACGGTCGAGCCGCCCGTGGGGCTCAGCCAGATGTTCTCAACCCGAAGACTCGGAACGAACCACGGCCAGACGACGTAGCTGAGCTCGCCGTAGACGACATTGGTCGTGACCTGGCCGAGGGCCCCCTGGAGGTTCACCCACCCAGCGTTGTGGCCCTGATTGTAGAAGCCGAGGTCGAGCTCTGCCGACCCGAGCATCCCGCGAGCGCCGAGACCCCAGGTGAAGGAGGTATCCGTGTACGGGGTCGCACCCGGCGGCGTCGTGGTGGGGTTCGCGACGTGTTCGTTCGAGTGGTAGACGAAGGCGTCCAGTGTGAGCGAGGTCTCGGCCCAGGGCTTCATCGGGTCCTCTGGCCCAGCGTAACCTTCCCCGTCGAGGCGCATCCCGCCGAGCTTGAAGCCAGCTTGTGCGTACCAGTTGGTGCTGTTGAACGCGCTGCCCCAGGAGTTCTTCCCGGCATTCCACCCGACCGCGTAGTCCAAGCGCCCGATGATGGTGCCGCGCACCTCGATGCCTGGATAGTTGTCGACGAGGACAAACGGGTCTCCGGAGATTCCATAAATCCCCGTCACCGGTGCGTTCGGGATGAGCTGGTCGGCGATGTACGAGGAATGCGGCCCGAAGCTGCTGATGGTCGGAAACCCAAGGCCCACCACCAAGTTGAAGGCGTGCTGGGGCTGGAAGAGGTCGTTGAAAAGCAGCTGAGCGTGCTCGACCGAGAGCGTCCCATCGGCCGCGAATGTCACCTCTCCCCAGGCGGTGATGGTGTCAGTGAAGGAGGCTCCGAACCACATGTGGAGCTCCTCGACTTCTGAATCCAGGATGACTTGGCTTCCATTGTTCGCGCGGGGGACCGTCGAGTTCTTGTCGGGGTAGAACTGCACCTGGCCATTCATCCCGATGGAGAGCGGGACCGAAATCGGGATGGTGCTCGGCCAGACGGCATTCGGGAAGCTCTTCTTGTTTGCTTCCTGGCCGAGGGCGACCGTCTCCTGCTTTACGTAGTCGCTGTCGACGCCCGGAAACAGGTAGCCATTTCGACGGAAGGCTTCGCCGAAGGGCGTCAGCTTTGGGTAGACGGTGTGGCAGGTGAGGCAGCTGGTCCCGTACTTGCGCGCGAACGCCGGGATTGCCTGCGCTGGACCTGCTGCCGTGAGGACCACGGCGGAAAGGACGAGTTTGATTGCGAGGTTCCGCCGGGTCACTGTTCCCCTCCATCACGCGGGACCGCCAGCCCAGGGGTGGCTGGGCATCCGCCAAGAGTCACCCTGCGCAGTGCGGTCCGCCGCGCAGTTCCTCCCTTCTCCGCTGCAACCTCTGCGTGGCCCTTTGTGCAATCCCACGGCCAACCTTTACGGGCCCCTTTCCGGGGGCTTGCGCGGGCATGACTTGCGAATCGGGGGCTCGCTGGCGAAAAAAATTCGCCAATCTCCCACTGGGCGCAGCAATCGCTGCGCGTGACCAGTTTTCATTCAGTCCCAGGCTACGGGAGGGGAGCTCGCCGCAGACGTAGGGACGGACAAGCGACAGCAAACTCCAGGGCTTACTCGACCCGAGCGGGGAGGAGGGCTAACCAGGGGTGACTCCAGTGGGTCCCTGTCGCCTTCGGCCCGTCACGCGCTGCAAACGCGCCGAAGGCGCAAACTCCGTCAAAGATGAGTCGCTCCGCTTGGCCAAATCCGGACCCCTGACGTGCCGATGCCATCAGAAGCGCACAATTAATTGCTCGGAGCGAGGCGGCGCCCTGAGGGTGTTTTTCGAGAGGAGCGACGCCTGCTTCAGCGCGCTGGTCCTTGTCCGGTGGCGCGGCGGACCGCTTACCGGGGACCTCGGCGACACTGCAGGTCCGCACCCGCGCGGCGACGCGCGTCCTCACCAGTCAAAGAAGTAAGAGAAATTGAAGCCCACCCCGAAGTTGAAGGCGTCCTGTCGTCCCACCGTGTTGAGAGTGACCTGGTACCAGGCCGAGATGGAGAGGTCCCGTCCGATGAGCTTCCCGCCCTGGAACCGCATCACCGGGACGAAGATTTGCTTGAGGAAGTCCCAACCGAGCTTCGTGTCAACTGACAGGAAGGTCGTCGAGGGAAGGTTGAAAACGAGGATGGGTCGGAGGAAGAGGAGATTCACTCCCGGGTAGCCGCCCACGTTGCCCACGGATTTGCTCCAGCTGAGCTCCGTTGTCAGCGACACCCAGCCGGCCAGTCCAACAGCGACTGCGTAGACGGGCGTCAGCACCCACGGCGCCCCGATGCTGGCCTCCGAAGCGCTGTTCCACTGAAGCGAAAGCGCCGCATATTGGCGCACGCTCCCGCGTGCGTAGAAGGCCCAGGCGAAGGCTGTGTTGACGCTGGCCACACCCGAAACCGAGGGCGGCTGGGGTGCCGGAGGGTGCACCGGGTCGGGAAAGATGGCCGCGACCGGCACCTTCACGGCCACTGCGAACTGGTTTCCTTTTCCGAAGACGAGCAATGGATTGAGGGTGATTTGGTCCAGATTTGCGGGCTTGGCCGCCGGCGACTGCAGGTAGTCGAAGTACATCGCGATTTGGTTCCGCGAGAAGGCAACCGAGTTGAGGCCTTGCAGAATGGCAACGGTGTCATCGATGCGAGCCTGGCTCGTCATCGTGTTCACCGTGTCGACCAGAGTCGCGGCCTCGCTGGCGATTCCCGGCTCCGCCGCTTTGCAGGCGGGCGAGAGCTCCGCCTCGTTCTCTTGGAGGCAGCTGAGCAGGTCCCCGGCTTGCGACATGAAGTTCGCGCACAGCCGCTGGGCCTCCGGCCGGCACGCCGCCTGCAGCTGACCAATTTTTTCCCGAGCAGTGTCAATCTTCGCCACCTCGGCCGCGCACCGCGGCGAGAGGACGTAATCATTGCGCGTCAAACACTTGAGCATCCGGCCCTCACCGGGCCGGACGTTGGCGCAGAGCCGTTGGGTGTCGCTGGAGCAAGCATCCGAGAACTCTGCGATGAGTTCCTTGGCTTTCGTGGCTTCCGCTACGAGCTTCGCCTGGCAAGCGGGGGTGGCTTGGCTCTGGTGCTGGACCAAGCACTTGTTAACCCGCCCACCGCCTGGCTTGACGTCGGCACAGAACGCCTTCACGTCATCACTGCAGGGGTCCGCCGCGCGGGCTCGACCGGCAAGCAGGAGCACGGTGAGAACTACCAGCCTTCGCTCCATCGCCCCTCCCGTTCCGAACTGTCTTCCTGCGCGCGACCCGACGAAGTCGCACGGCAAAGTCATTTGGTTCGTCCCTCGCTGCTCGGTCACCTTCATCGCAGGGCACGGCTGCACACGCTACCCGAGCGTAGTCGGGACCTCCGGTCAAGCCATTAGGGAACGTCAGCGACGGTACAGCTTCATCGCGTCAATGAGTTGCTGGGCGGACTCGGCGACGTCGCCGAGGTGCTTCGGCTGGGGTCGACCATGCGGAACTGAACGTGGTCCTCGACCCGCCCACGGCGGTCCACAGGGCGAACCTGGCATCCTCCGGTGTGGTATTCGACCGGTCGGTCTGGAACTGTCCGGTTCGGGAAGACCGCTGGCCGTCTAGCTCCTCCACCCTGTTCGACCGTCCAAGGCGCGACATGCTCCCGCAACCTCTGGGTGACGCTGGCGCTCCCCTCACCGGCGGGCCCCCGCCAAAGAAGGAAGCCTCGGCCGCGCGGTCCGAGAGCGCGGCCCAGCTCCGAGAGGCGGCGCGTGCCTCGGTGGACGAGCTCTACCAGGCCAAGCAAACCGGGCCGCAAGGCCTCGCCACCCTGGTCGCGGAGGAGCGACTTTCGACCCACGGTCCCAACCAGGTCGCGCACGAGCGCGCGCTGCCCTGGTACTTCCAGCTGTGGCACGGATTTGCGAACGCCTTCTCCGCCCTCCTGGCGGTGCTGGCCACCGTGTCCTGGTTCACCGGCGACAGGGAATCCGCCCTCATCATCGCCGCCATGGTCTTGTTGAGTGGCCTGCTGCGCTTCTTCCAGGAGCGCCGTGCCAGCCTGGCCGCGCAGAAGCTGCAGGAAATGGTCCGCGTCACCTGTACCGCCATCCGGTGCGACGAGAACGGGGCAGTCAACGACGTCGAGCTCCCCATTCGGGAGCTGGTGCCAGGGGACCTGGTCAAGCTCTCGGCCGGCGACATGATTCCAGCGGACCTGCGGCTGGTTGCCGCCAAGGACCTCTTCATTGCCCAGTCCGCCCTGACCGGGGAGGCGCTTCCGGTCGAGAAGACGGCCACCAGCGTCAGTTCCCCGGCGACCAACCCCCTGGAACTCGGCAACGTGGCCTTCCTCGGCACCAACGTCACCAGCGGCACGGCGGTCGGCCTGGTCATCAACACGGGCCAAGCCACGTATTTCGGCCGCATCGCAGAGAGTCTCACCGGGCGGCGTGCCCTGACCAGCTTTGAGAAGGGCGTCCGCGGCGTCAGCCTCCTCCTCCTGCGCTTCATGGCCGTCATGACGGTCCTGGTCTTCTTCATCAACGGCTTCACCAAGCACGACTGGAAGGAGGCCTTCTTCTTCGCGCTGGCCGTCGCGGTCGGCCTCACGCCGGAGATGCTGCCGATGATTCTCTCCGGCACGCTCGCCATCGGCGCCGTGGCGATGTCGAAGAAGAAGGTCATCGTCAAGCGGCTCAACTCGATTCAGAACTTCGGCGCGATGGACGTCCTCTGCACCGACAAGACCGGAACCCTGACCGAGGACCGCGTCGTGCTCGAGATGCACTGCGACGTCGTGCGCGAGGAGGACGAGGGTGTCTTTGAGTTGGCGTACTTCAATTCCTACTACCAGACCGGTCTGAAGAACCTGCTCGACAAGGCACTGCTCGCACACGGGAGCGTGTCCACCGCCAACGTCACCAAGGTCGACGAGATTCCCTTCGACTTCTCCCGCCGCATCATGTCCGTGGTCGTGGACATCGGGGGGCAGCGCCGGCTCATCGCCAAGGGCGCTCCGGAAGCAGTCTTCAAACGGTGCTCGCTGGTCGAGGTGAACGGCGAGATTCAGGACCTCGACCCCCTACTGCTCCCGGACCTTGGCGAGGAGCTCGACCACCTCCAGGCGCAGGGCTTCCGGGTCCTGGCCATCGCCTACAAGGACGTCCCGCAGGACCGCACAGTCTACTCGAGCCAGGATGAATGCGACTTGGTGCTTCGGGGCTACGTAGCGTTCCTCGACCCACCCAAGCTGTCTACCCGCAGCGCGCTGGCCGCGCTCGACAAGCACGGCGTGCACGTCAAGGTGCTCACCGGAGACAACGACATCGTCGCCAGGAAAATCTGCTCGGACGTGGGCCTGACGGTGGGACGGGTGGTGCTCGGTCAGGACGTGGAGGCCGCGACCGACCACGAGCTGGATGCGCTGGTTGAGCACGCAACGCTCTTCGCGCGGCTGGCCCCGGCGCACAAGGAGCGGGTCGTCCATGCCTTGCAGCGCAATGGCCACGTCGTGGGCTTCATGGGCGACGGCATCAACGACGCTCCGGCGCTGCGCGCGGCCGATGTTGGCATTTCCGTCGACAACGCCGTCGACATCGCCAAGGAATCGGCCGACCTCATCCTTCTGGAGAAGGACCTCCTGGTTCTGGAGGACGGCGTGCTGGAAGGCCGGCGGGTCTTTGGCAACATCACCAAGTACATCAAGATGGGCACCAGCTCGAACTTCGGGAACATGTTCTCCGTCGTCGGCGCGAGTGCGTTCCTGCCGTTCTTGCCCATGCTTCCCATCCAGCTGCTGACCCAGAACCTTCTTTATGACTTTTCGCAGCTGGCGATTCCCTTTGACCGTGTCGACGACGAATACCTTCTCAGCCCTCGTCGCTGGAAAATCGATGACATCGGTCGATTCATGCTGTTCTTCGGACCGGTGAGTTCCGTCTTTGACTACGTGACCTTCGGCTTGATGTTCTTCTTTTTCAAAGCCAACACCCCAGAGCACCAGGCCCTCTTCCAGTCAGGATGGTTCGTCGAGGGGTTGCTGTCACAGACACTCATCGTCCACATGATTCGGACGCGGAAGATTCCCTTCCTGCAGAGCCGTCCGGCACTGGCGCTCGGGCTGTCGACGCTGGCAGTGATGGCGGTGGGCATTCTTTTGCCCTTCACCGGGTTCGGCCGCTCCCTCGGGATGACGCCCCTGCCCCTGGCCTTCTTCGGGGCGCTCGCCTTCATCCTTCCGGCGTACATGGTGCTCGCTCAGGTCGTGAAGACCTGGTTCGTGCGCCGCTACGGCTACAACTGAAGTCGGGCGGGGCGTCCAGCGGCCGGCGCCCGAGGGGGGGCAAGCGCCCGAGCGCCCTCCTTCCGCAGCGGCCCGCTGCCCCGGGGCACGGGCAGAAGCGTTGGCCTACGTGGCCCCAGGGCGGACGCGTCGGGACACCCGGCCCTGCGTGTCTTCAATCAAGACGACGTCGGCTTCGTTCAGAAAGAGGCCGTGACCGACGACCCCTGGAAGGGCGTCGAGTGCCATGCCGAGCTTCGCCGGGTCCATTCCCGCCGGAATCGGAGCATCCACCACCGGGTTGCCATTGTCGGTCTCGTAGACGGCGCCCCCTTCCCTCACTCGCAGCGGTCCGTGAAGGCCCAGCTGACGAAGGGCTCGCTGGGTAGTCGCCAGGCCGAAGCGCAGCAGCTCGACCGGCAAGGGCGTGCCGCCCCCAAGGCGCTCGACCAGCTTGGTCGCCTGGATGAGGTAGACGCGGCGCCCAGCCGCGTGGGCGACAATCTTCTCGCGCGTCATGGCTCCGCCCCTTCCCTTAATCATCCGCAGACCCGGGTCCACGGCGTCGGCCCCGTCGAAGAGGTAGTCGACCCTCTCGACGCCCTCCATCGGCCGGACCTCGAGTCCGAGGCGACGCCCCAGGGCGTCCGACTCCTGGCTGGTGGCCACGCAGACGACCTTCAGATGCTCGGCCGTGGCCCGGCGGGCGAGCGCTTCGATGGCCCGGGTCGCCGCGCGCCCCGTCCCAAGCCCGACCGTCATTCCGGTTCGAATCTCCTCGACCGCAGCAGCTGCCAGTGCGTCGACGCGCGTCACGGTGTCCAAGCGGCTTCCCTCCAGTCTGGTCTGCAGACGCCACCAACCTACCAATCTTCTCGAGGGCGGGGTCGCCCTGCGCACCCTGCGCCTTTTCCGCTGGCAACTTCCCTTTCAGCGCCCGTGGCGACCGGCACCGGCGCTGAAGCGCAGCGCTCCCTCGCTCGTTTCGCCCGAGGCAAGCGTCAATAGGCCAAGGCGGATTTCATTTCGCATCGCGGCGTCCTCGGGCAAATCCAGAGATTCGAGCATCGACAGACGGTCGTTGCGCAGGCACCTTTGGGGAAGCGCGCTGAGCTGGCGCGCCAGTCGTACCGCCTGCGCCAGGGCCTCTCCCTCCGGGACCACGCGGTTGACGAGTCCCATCGAGAGCCCCTCCTCGGCCGAGACGGCACGGCCCGTCAAAAGCAGGTCCATCGCTCGGCTGAGCCCCAAGAGGCGGGGGAGCCGAACAGACCCCAAGTCGACCAGCGGTACGCCAAAGCGGCGGCAGAAGACGCCGAAGACCGCCGTGGTTGCCGCGACTCGCAGGTCGCACCACAGTGCCAGTTCGAAGCCTCCCGCGACGGCGTGGCCCTCGACGGCGGCAATCACCGGCTTGGAAAGCCGCATCCGGGTCGGCCCCATCGGCCCGTCCCCGTCGGGCACCACCGGCCGCGGTTCGCCCTCCCCCAGCGCCTTGAGGTCCGCCCCCGCGCAGAAGGTCCCGCCTGCTCCCGTGAGGACGGCGACGCTTGCGCCAGGGTCGCCGTCAAAGCGGCGAAACGCTTCCACCAGTGCCGATGCGGTGGCCGCATCCACGGCATTTCGACGCTCGGGCCGATTTAAGGTGACGACAGCGACCGCATCCTCGACTGAGTAGTCGACGCTCATGGAGGCAGCCTCGGACGCAGGCCTCCCAGCCGTCCAGTGCTGCTGGGGCACCCCGGGGCTGCCAGCGGCCAGGCTTGGCCCTCCTGGGTA
Source organism: Myxococcaceae bacterium (assembly GCA_017881265.1). Lineage (GTDB taxonomy): Bacteria > Myxococcota > Myxococcia > Myxococcales > Myxococcaceae > JADGRA01. The sequence goes on from JADGRA010000064.1 coordinate 34,838, forward strand.
CAGCCCCGGCGGCCGGGGCCTTTCGACGAGTGAATTCCAAGGCTTAGGACACCAGTGGCCGCGCGAGAATAGGCTGCGTGTCCGGGACGTCAGAAGGGGTGAGGAGCCCAGTGGTACCGCGCGGCGAGCCGCGTTAGGCAGGTGGAAGGCGGTGCGATGATGAAAGCGCTTCTGGTAGCAGTCCTGGTGTCGAGTACCGCGCTGGCCCAGACGGTGGGCGGAAGCGACTCCAGCCCCACGGTCGTTCAGCCTGCCGCCCCGCAGCCCGCGATGACGCCGCCCGCGCCACCCGACGCCCCGGCGGCGCCGCCGGAACAGGGCGTGGCGACGCAACAGGCCCCTGCCAGCGGCCAGTGGGTTTACACCGGGCAGTACGGTTGGGTGTGGATGCCGTACGGGGATTCGTACACGTACCTGCCGACCGATGGCGGGGCGCCGGACATGTACGTGTATTACCCGACGGTCGGCTGGTGCTGGGTGGTCGCGCCGTGGGTCTGGGGCTGGGGACCGGCGCCTAACTTCGGCTACTACGGGACCGGGCGCTACGGCTGGTACGGTTACGGGTACGGCCACTGGTACGGGTATGCCGGGGCTTACGCCAACTGGTACGGCCGGGGCTACTGGACGGGCGGCCGGTGGTATGGCCCCGGTGGCGGCTACCCGACGCCCTACCACCCGGCAGCGCCTCGCAACGGCTATGTGCCACCGCGCGGCGCTTACAACACCGTCGGGCGCGGGGCCTACGGGGCCCCCCGTGCTGGGTACGCGGCTCCCCGCAGCGGTTATGGCGGCTTTGGCGGCGCCAACTACGGCCACATGCCGGGCGGCTTTGCAGGCCATCCGGCGGGCGGCTTCGGCGGTCATCCAAGTGGCGGCTTTGGTGGCGGGCATGCCGCCGGTGGCTTCGGCGGCGGGCATAGCAGCGGCGGCTTCGGCGGCGGCCATGGCGGCGGTGGCGGCGGTGGCGGCGGTGGCGGCGGCCATGGGGGCGGCGGTCACCACTAGCCCAACCGCACGCCTGGTCTCGGCCCCGCGTGGCGGCTTGGCAGGCGAGGGCGCTGGGCGGCCCTCTTACGTGTCGTCGCTCGGCCGTACCATCTTCGCTGGGTCCACCAGGCGGTCGAAGTCCTTCTCGCTGATGAAGCCCAGGCCCAGCGCTGCCTCCTTCAGGCTGACGTCCTTCTCCATCGCGTAGTGGGCAATCTTCGAGGCCTTGTCGTAGCCAATGGCTGGCGAGAGTGCCGTGACCAGCATCAGGGAGCGGTCGACGGACTCCTTGATTTTCGGCAGATTGGGCTTCGTCCCATCGACGAGGAACTTGCGGAAGTTGATGCAGCTGTCCGAGAGCAGCGTGATGGAGTTGATGAGGTTGAAGAGGATGAGCGGCTTGTAGACGTTCATCTCGAGGTAACCGCTGGCTCCGCCGACGCCCACGGCCACGTCGTTCCCCAGGACCTGGACGGCGACCATCGTCAAAGCCTCGACCTGCGTCGGGTTGACCTTGCCGGGCATGATGGAGGAGCCGGGCTCGTTCTCCGGAAGGATGAGTTCGGCGAAGCCCGCTCGGGGTCCGCTGGACAGCAGCCGGATGTCATTCGCAATCTTGTAGAGGGACACGGCTACGGTGCGAAGCGTCCCGGAAAGGTGGACGAGCGCATCATGCGCCCCTTGCACCGCGAACTTGTTGGGCGCACTGACAAAGGGCAGGCCCGTCAGCGAGGCGATTTCTGCAGCAGCCGCCTCGCCGAAACCGGCGGCGGCGTTCACCCCCGTCCCGACGGCCGTCCCGCCCAGGGACAAGCGGTACACGGCCTTGAGCGCGTCCTCGAGGCGCTCGAGGTCTTCCTCGAGCATCGCGGCGTAGCCTGACCACTCCTGGCCGAGGGTGAGTGGCGTGGCGTCCTGCATGTGGGTGCGCCCAATCTTGATGATGTCCTTCCACGCCTCCGCCTTGGTCGAGATGGCAGTCCTCAGCGCCTGGAGCGCGGGGACCAGCCGCCGTTTCACCCCCAGGGCGGCCGCGATGTACATGGCGGACGGGAACGAATCATTGGACGACTGGGACATGTTGACGTGGTCATTGGGGTGCACCGGGGTCTTGCTCCCCAGGGCGCGACCGGCGAGCTGACTGCTTCGGTTGGCGATGACCTCGTTGACGTTCATGTTGAACTGGGTGCCGCTTCCGGTCATCCAGACGTGAAGCGGAAACATGTCCTGGTGCTGACCGGCGAGAATCTCGTCGCACGCCTGTACAATCAGCCGGTGCAGCGCAGGGTCCAGCCGCTTGGCCGCGTGGTTCGCGTTGGCGGCTGCCTTCTTGACCAGCGCATACGCTTCCACCATCTCCCGCGGCATGAGGTCCGTGCCGATGTTGAAGTACTGGAGCGACCGCTGGGTCTGCGCCCCCCAGAGGCGGTCGGCACGAACCTCGACTTCTCCAAGGGAATCCGTCTCCTTGCGTGCATCGCTCATGGGCTCCTCCCGGGCCTTGCGGTGTCCTCTCCTGCCCCCCGGCGTCCGCAACCCGCCGGAGTCTCCCCGCGCCCGCGCTGACAACCGCGACTATTGCTCGCGCCCCGGGACAGACACAGGGCCCAAGGGACGTTCCACTGAATAACCGCGCCCGAGGTCCGTCTGCGCCTACCCCGTGGCTTCCCGTGTCCGCCTTGCCTTCCCCCCTCTCGTCCGCTGGGGCGGGGGCGCGCCGGGGCGGCGTGAATTCGGCCACTTAGCGCCTGGCCGCACGGCCAAGGCACCGCAACCCGGCCTTGCTGGCCGGTGTTGGACGGTTACAATCTTATTGGAGGCGCGATGAAGTCCCTGGTGCTGGCCGTATTCTTGGTGTTGCCCGGCCTGGCGGCTGCGGGCCAAGACGCCGCTGCCTCCCAAACGACGCCGGCGCCTCCGACTCAGTCACCCCAGACGCCGGTGTTGCGGGGGCAGGCGGGTGCACCGACGGCACAGCCCGTCCAGCCCACCGCGCCCGCGCCGGACGTCATCCCGGCCGCGCCCCCGGACAAGCCCACTCCACCGGCGGACCAATCCGCGGTGATGACCCAGCAGACGCCAGTCGCGACGGGGCAGTGGGTTTACACGGCCCAGTACGGTTGGGTGTGGATGCCCTACGGCAGTGCGTACGCCTATGTCCCACCGAATGGTGAGGCGCCGGACATGTACCTGTACTACCCCAACGTCGGGTGGGCGTGGGTGGTCGCCCCGTGGATTTGGGGCTGGGGCCCGATGCCGTACTACGGCCTCTACGGAACCGCCGGCTTCGGCTGGTACGGGTATGGCTATGGGCGCTGGTACGGCTACGCAGGCCCCTATTCCGGCTGGTACGGGCGCGGTTACTGGTCAGCCGGCCACTGGTACGGGATGGGGGCGCCCTACCACTACGCCGCTCCGCGAGGTGGCCCCTACGTGCCGCCTGGCGGGGGCGCGCATGGCGCCTTTGGGGCCCCTCATGGCGGTGCAAGCTACGGCGGCCACGCCGGCGGCGGCGCCCACGTGGGTGGCGGCCACCACTAGGGCGGTTCCGCCCAGTGTCACTGCGCCGTCATGACGAAGGCGAGCAGGAGCACTGCCGCCCCCTGGTAGCCGACGTCTGGCTCGGTCACCTCCCAGGAGGAGGCGGTGCAGCTGCTGCCATTCCAAGCGCAGCCCACGGAAAAGTCCCGGTAGGCGTAGGCAGGGTACGTCCGGCCCGGAATGACGTAGGTCCCGTCGTAGTACCAGTTGGCTCCGCCCGGCACCAGGCCGGGAGCGGGCCCGTACGACGACGTCGCGCTGTCGCTTGGGTAGTAGGGGTAGAGCGGTTCCACGACGGTCTGCGGCTTCCCGTTGTAGGTGCTGTTGCCACGGTCTCCGTCGTTGACGGTGAAGGAGAACCAGCTGTGGAAAATCTGAAATGACGAATGTTCTCCCCCGTAGGCCGCCATGTTCGTCATGTAAACCATGTTGAGCGGGTTGAGCCCGAGCAGGTAGTGCACGTGCTTGTGCGCGAGCGCGAGCACCAGCGCCTCGGTGTGTGAGCCCACAATCCCCTGCCGGGCGGCCATGAAGAGGTCGAGGCCGTAGAAGGCCTGGTTGCGGTTGCTCCCCCAGCTCCAGTCCCAGCCGTTGGTGGAGTTGCCAAACATTCCGCCGTAGGGCCCGTCCGCCGTGAAAGCCGGGTCCACCAGGCCCTGCTGGACCCCCGTGCGAATCTTGGCTTTCACCGAGGCCGAGCCGGCCGGATTCATCAGGTAGTGCCAGGCTCCCGTCGAGATGGTGCCCTCGCCCGGAGTCACCGTGCTCGGAATCATCCCGTCCCAGGTGTCCCACGGAAACGCATCGGCGAACGCCTGCGCCGACGTCTGCGTGGGGTCCATCCGGAAGACGGCCGCGGCGGCCGCAGCCTTGATGTCTTTCTCGCTCCCGCTGCTGGTTGAGGTAGTCGGCGAGTGTTGCCGCGCAGGCCATCGTCGCGCGTGCCCGAGGGCGCCGGCCAAATCTAGAGGGAGTTGGGAACGCCAGCGCCTCTCGCGCTGCCTGCCAGCAGAGGGACCAGCAGCAATGTGGCTAGCGTCGAGAAGAACAGCCCTCCCACCACGGCGATGGCGAGCGGCCTCAACAGCACGCCACCAGAGCCGATGCCCACCACCAGCGGCGTCAAGGCCACGAGCGTGGCGAGCGTCGTCATGAGGATGGGGCGGAGGCGGATTCGGGGGGCGGACTCGAACGCCTCCCGTCGCCCCATTCCGGCCTCCTGGGAGACGATGGCCTGGTCGACCAGCAGGATGCCGTTCTTCACGACGAGGCCCACCAAGAGGATGACGCCCATCAACGACGAGACGTTCAGGGACACCCTGCACGCCCAAAGCGTGAGGACCGCGCCCCCCACGGCGACCGGCGCGGCCGCTAGCACCGCTCCGGCGTACCGGAAAGAGCGGAGCTGGAAGAGCAGGACGCCCAAGACCCCGGCCAGGGCTCCGCAGAACACAGTGAAGAGCGAGCGGAAGCTGCTGCGCTGCTGGTCCAGCAGCCCGCCGAGTTCCCAGGTGTAACCGACCGGAAGGGGCAAGTCCTTGAGACGCTGGCGGACTTCTTGCGCAGCCGTCCCGAGGCTTGTGCCCGACAGCCGCGCAGTCAGATGCACCATGTTTCGCTGGTTCTCCCGGAGGATGACGGCCGTTGGGCACGCACGGGTGACTTGGGTCAGTGCCATGACGGGAACTGCCGTCCCGGAAGGCGTGAGTACGCGTGCCTCCTCGAGAGACGCCGGGGAAGGCGGCAGGAGCGGGTCGATGCCGCTCAGCTTCACCCGCACATCCTCCAGCCGGTCACTGCGCCGCACCTGTGTCGCCACCTCTCCGGTGAACGCTGCGGCCAGCTGGTCGGCAATGGAACTGGTGGCAAGTCCGACACGCGACGCGGAGAAGGAATCCACGCGCAGGTCCGTCTCGGGCGCGCAGCCCTCATCCCCATCGAAGAAGTCCACCAGCCCCGGAGTGCCCCGAATCCGCTTCGCCGCGTCGGCGGCGGCGCGCCGCAGCACGGCAAGGTCGGGACCAAACAGCTTCACCTCGATGGGCTCGGGCGAGCCCTGCAGGTCGCCCAGCATGTCGGTCAGCACCTGGACGAACTCGACGCGGAGCCCGGGCGCAAGGTGCGCGATGGCCTCTCGCTGCGCGTCAACAATCTCCTCGATGCCGCGGTCGCGCTTGCTGGAAAGCCGGACCGCGACGTCGCCCCGCGAGGGCAGAGTCGCCACCGGCGGGCCGAGCTCCGTCCCCAATCGGCGGTTGAAGGCCGTCACCTCGGGCGTCTTCCGGAGGACCTCTTCGATGACGCTCGCCAGGCGGTCCGTCTCCGCGAGCGATGAGGCGACCGGGGCAAAGTAGTCGATGACGTAGGAGCCCTCATCTGCCTCGGGCAGGAAATCCGTCGGCAGTCGCGTCGCCACCAGACAGGCAAGGATGAGAAAAGCTCCGGCAGCGCCAAGCGCACGCGCCGGCCAACGGAGGACGGTCCGGTGCAGTCTCTCGTAGAGGCGCGTCGACGCCCGTTCCCGGGCGGTGACAGGAATGGGCCGGAGCCAGCGGGCGGCCAGGGCCGGCAATACCAACAGGGCAACGGGCAACGAAATCAACACGGCCGCAGCGAGGGACAGCGACAGGGACAGGAAGAATTGGCCGGCCACGCCCGACAGAAAGCCCAAAGGCAGGAACACGACGACGGTGGTGAGGGTCGTGCCGACGACGGGCCAGAAGAGTTCATCCGTGCCTCGCCGGGCGGCCTCGACTGGCCGGACGCCCGACTCCAGGTGCCGGTGGATGGCTTCCACCACCACCACCGCATCGTCGATGACCAGGCCGACGGCAATGGCCAGGCCGCCGAGCGACATGAGGTTGATGGTCTGCCCGAGGGCAGCCAGGACGAGCAGAGTCGCGCCCAGGGTGAGCGGGAGCGAGCTAGCGACCACCAGGGTCGCCCTCCAGTCCCTCAGGAACGCTGCGAGCACCAGAACCGCGAAGAGCGCTCCAAACAGCACGGCATCTCGGACTCCCCTGACGCCGTCCGCGATGAACTCGGACTGGACGTAGACGGGAGTGATGGTGACGCCCGGCGGCAGCGCGGAGCGGAGCTGCTCGAGCCGCGCCCACACCGCGGCGGCCAGCTCGAGCGCGTCGCCACCTGGGCGACGGGCGACGTTGAGGATGACCCCCGGGTGTCCGTCCGTGCGAATCACCGTCGTCTGCGGCGCCAGTCCCTCCTCCACCGTCCCGAGGTCGGCCACCCGGATGGGGTCGAACTCGGTGCCTGCGACGACTGTGCGCGAGACCTCGTCGGCCGTCTGAAAGCTGCCGGTCACGACGCCCAGGGAGAGTTCGTGGAGGTCCGTCAGCCGGGCCACGGACTGAACCTGGTTGTGTTGCCGAAGCCGGTCAGCAACCTGCGGCACGGTGAGGTGGGCCGCGGCCAGCCGGTTGGCTGCAAGCAGGACGTGGAGTTCCGGAACGTCGGAAGACTGGACAGAGACCAGTCCAGCACTGGGAAGGCCCGAAAGCGCCGGGCGGAGGGTGTACTGGGCCAGCAGGTAGAGCTCGCTCGCCGGGTAGGGTCCCTCAACGTTGAGGGACAGAATGGGGAAGCCGCTCGGCAGAACGCGAGTCGCCGTCACCTCCGTGCCCGGGGGGAGCACCTCGCGCAGCTCCGCCGCCCGGGCCAGCACCTGCGGGTGGAGCGCTGTCATGTCCGCGTCGGGAGCGAAGTACAACGAAAGTTCCGCCGCGCCGCGGACGGTGCGACTGCGCACGCGCACTACCCCGGGGATGGAGGTGAGGACTTCCTCCAGGCGACGCGTGACTCCGGCCAGGACAGTCTCGGCCGGCGCCCCGGACAGCAGGGCAACCACCTGCTCGCGTGGAAAGCTGACCTCCGGGTAGATGCCCTTGGGCAGATTTCCGGCCTCGAAGACGCCACCCAGGGCGGCGAGGACGGCGAAGAAGACGAACGCGCGCCCGTGACGGAGCGCAAAGCTCCCGACGCTCATCAGGGCTTCTCGCTGCGGACACCGCCGTCCGCTACCTGGACTGCCGTCCCATCCGGCAGTGAGTAGCTGCCGCCGAGGACGACGCGGTCCCCCGCAGCGACCCCCGAGAGAATCTCCGCGTACACGGCGTCCTTGACACCGACGTCCACGGCTTGTCGTCGCACGTGTCCGTCGGCGGTGAGGACGTTGACGGACGCTTCGAGCGAACCGGGGCCCGCCGGGATGAGGGCCGCGAGCGGGACCCGAATCGCCTCTGGAATGAGGCGCAGCACGACGCGCGCCTCGGCCGCCACGCCCACCTTCAGGCGACTGTTGGCGTTGGGGACCTGCACGCGGACCCGGACCAGCCCCGAGGCCGGGTCGACTGCAGGAGAGACGGCACGCACGACACCCGGCTCGGTCTTTGGCGTACCGGCGACGGCCACTTCCGCCGGCTGCCCGGGCGCCACACGTCCCGCGCGCGCCGGCGACACCCCGCCTTGCAACTCGAGGACTTCCACCTGTGCCACTTCCAGAATGGGTTTGCCAGTCCCATCCATTGGTTCGCCCACCGCCGCGTAGACATGGGAGACGACGGCATCCATCGGCGCGATGACCTCACCGCGCGTCGTCTGGTTGGCGGCGAGAGAGACCGCAGCGGTGCTGGTCTTGACGCCGGAGAGTGCTGCGGCCAGCTGGGCCTCGGCGTCCTCGACATCCCGGCGCGGTCCCGCGCCTGCGTCCCACAGGTCGGCGGCACGGGCGAGGTGCTGGCGCGCGTTCATGGCCAGCGCCTCCGCCTGCTGCAGCGCCGCCTCGGCCTGCAGCTTGCTGTCCCGCAGCGGCGTCGGCTCGAGGCGCGCCAGCACCTGGCCGCGCTGGACACGGTCTCCCTCGGCCACGCTGAGTTCAGCCAGCCGGCCCGGGACCAACACCCCAAGCCGTGCACTCTTCCCGGGAGGCGGTTCGAGCGTCCCCGACACCAGGAGCAAGTCCGACACAGGCCCCGTGTCCACCAACGCAGCAGTCACGACGGGGTCCGGGGCAGCTTGGGCCGAGTCCGGACGCCGCGCGCAGCCCACCGTCAGCAAGGAGAACCCCAGCAGCACCGTGGCCGGGGCGGTCCACGCTTGGCGTTGCTCGCTCGCCGAGCGAGCCGTCGGGAGGGGGGCCACGCCCGGTGGACCCTACGCCAGCTCCCGTCAAATGGCATACAAGACGAGAGGGCTGCCCGTGTCCGCCCGGCCCTGGGGCACCGGCGGCGGCACGCCGTCAGAAGTAGCCCCGCATCAACCGGGCCACCCACCGCGGCTCCACCGGCCAGGGCGCCCGGTCGAAGGGTGTGAAGTAGGGCTTGACGTCCAGGATGGGCGAGCCGTCAAGCGCGTCGAGGCCTTGGACCCTCAGCACCACACCCTGGTGGCCAAGCAGGCGCACAACGGTGGCCCCCAAGCCGTTGGGCCGGCCGGAGGCGCGCTGCGCGAAGATGCCGAGACACGGCATGTCCGCCTCCGGCACGGACGCCGGAGCAAGTCCCTCCGAGGATGGAACGACGCCCGGTGCATCCAGAAGAGCACGAGGAGGTGGGAAAACGCGTCGATGCCCTGGAGGCCCTCGGCCATGGCCTCGGTGAAGTGCAACTCCGAGACGACTTTCCCCCAGCGGCCAGTGCGTCGCGCGCTCACCGGGGAGCGGACTTCCCCAACTGGCTTCAAGGCAAGCCTCATCTGCAACCCGGACCCAGTTCCGAGGCCAACGTCGCGTGCGGAGGACGGGGCCAGCCTGCAGTGGCCCTTCGTGTCGTCCGCGGCTACTGCACCGTGAGGTTGTAAGTGAGGGTGAGGTTGGTCCCGTGGGTGTCCTTGGCGTTGTAGACGAGCGTGTGGGGCCCAGCCGCCAGCGGCTTGAGCATGACAACGAAGGCATCCGAGACGGCGCGCTGGGCAGTACCCGTGATGCAGCCGTCCAGCGACGACTGCAGGCTGAGGTTGCCCGTCACGCTGAAGAGGTCGTCACTCGTCTCCCGGTAGTCGAAGAGGTGCTTGAGCGCGACTCCATCCACGGAGAGGCTCTGGGCGGTAAGTGAGTTCGGCCCCCCTTGGGCACCTGCGAGCAGAAATTCGTACAGCGTCTGGCCGTCGGCCGGCTGGAAGCTCGGGTCCGGGCACGGGTAGTCGTTGAGGACCGCAGAGGTGAGCATCAGCAGTGCCTTGTCATGCGGGATGGTGCAGGTACGCGTGAAACTGGCGGTTCCGCCTGGGCCGAGAACGGGCGGCAGGAACCACACCGGCCCGTCTGGCTGCGCCACCGCGCAGTCGACGCCTGAGGTATCGAGGAGCGGGTTTGTGGTGGTCGGGACAGAGTACGCCCACTGCCACAGCCGCTCGCTCCAGCGCTCCAGAGTCGTCCCAAACGGACGGCTGTGCGGCTCATAGGCCTGGGGATTGCGCGGTGTGTCACCAGCCGTGTTCACCACCGAGGTCGCCACAGGGCCTTGCGGGCTGCCAGTTGCATCCATCGCGGCAGAGCCACAGGCGGCCAAAGCGAGGAAACCAAGAGCACCAACTGCAAAACCGGGACGCATCCTGTCGGGCCTCCTTGAAGGGCCCGCCAAAAATGGCTCCTAGAGTGTCGACAAGGAGGATCCAGTTTCCCGAAAGCCTGGGTGCCACCCCCAACAGGCTGCTTCCGGGGGGGGACCACCCAGAGCGCCGTCGGTCTGCGCTAGGCTTCCGTTCCAGGGGAGGCGGCAGAACCGATGCTCTTCCAGCAGCTATTCGCGGGACTTGTCCTCGGAGGAGGAGCGGTCGCGGCGACGACGTCGGGCTGTGCGCCGCGCGCTGCTGCGCAATCCGCAAGGCCAAGGCCCACCGACGCCCGCAACGGGGCTGGTGCCGCGGAGGCCGGGCCGTGTGCCGGCGTGCCGGGCGGAGGAGTGCCGGGCGGGTGACCTCGGACTTGCAACAGCTGGTAGGCGAGGCGTGGGCCTTTCGCGCGCACGTCGAGGTGGACGCAGCGCTTCGCTTCACGCGGCTGGCAGCGGCCATCTCCGACTTCGACCCCGAGTCCCCCGCCATCGCGCTCATGCGGCGGGCCGCCCAGGACGAGGAGCGCCACGCTGCACTCTGCGTGGAGCTCTCGGCGAGCTATGGAGTGCCGGTGGAGACGACGCCCCACGGCGCCAACGACATCGCCCCGTCAGGCCTGTCACCTCGTCAGGCAGTCCTTTACGAAGTCGTCGCCGCCTGCTGCATCACGGAGACGGAAAGTGTGGCGACACTGGCCACCCTGCTCGAGGAGCAAGCCGAGCCACGCGTCCGCACCGTCCTCCACGAGATTGCCCGAGACGAGGTCCTCCACGGGAAAATGGGGTGGGCCCACCTGGCCCGGGAGGCGGCGCTGCTCGACGTCACCTTCCTTGCCCCTTGGATTCCGGTGATGCTCGCCGGCACCATCGACGACCGTTTGTTTTCGCCTTCCGCGTCCCAGGGGGAGCCCGAGGGGCTGCTTCTCCATGGGGTGCTTCCGCATGAACGCAAGCGAGAGGTCTTCGTTCGGACGCTTCTCGATGTCGTCTTCCCCGGCTTGGACAAGTTCGGCGTGGACTCGGCGCCCGCTCGCTCCTGGCTGGCGGAGCGGCTGCCCGAGGCGCCCCACCAGCCAAAGTTTGAGCACGGTGCGGCGGGCCCGAGGCCCCGGGAACCGGTTTAGGCGGCGCGGCCGCCGGCCGCCGGCGCGGCACGCTCCGGTGCTTCGGATGGAAAGAGGCGCGGGAGCAGCAGCCCGGTGCGCGCCTTGTAGCGCGCCCAACCTGGATGCCGCGAGAGCGAGACGTCCTTCAACAGCATGTTGGGCAGGAAGAAGAAGCCCCACACCCACGCCAGGACCAGCCAGGGAATCCAGTGCCCCACCAGCAGGGCATACGCGCCGTACAGCATCATCTCGCCGAGGTAATTGGGGTTGCGGACGTAACCGAACATCCCATCCTCGATGAGGCCTTTGCGGTACTTGAGGGTAAAGTATTTCTGGCAGTCGGCGCTCATCATGATGACGACGCCCAGGGTGTGAAGCCCGATGCAGAGGGCGAGCAAAGCGCTCGAGGGTGCCCGCGGGCCCAGCACCGGTGAGATGAGCAGCCAGGGGAACAGCCAGTACAGGCCGAGGACCGAGGCAAAGGCCATGAAGGCTCCTCCGAAGGTCACCCGCACCTGCCACGCCGGGTCGGGGAACACGGAGTCCTTCAACACCCAGCACAGGCCGTAGGTGCCGTGCAAGGCGAGATAGACCCAAGCCGCGGTGGAGAAGTTCTGGTACCAGAGCATCAGCGCGCCAATGAAGAGAAGCGTGCCACCCTTCTGGAAGTTGATGACCCAGGCCAGCTTCAACACCCTCGGCCCGCCCAAGAAGTCCTGGCTGACGAAGTGGGTGAAGGCACTCCACGACTTCACGAGTTGCATGGCGTGCTCCGCGCCCCCGTTGGGGCCCTAGAAATTTCCCGACATGGACGACGGCACGGAGCCAATGAGCGCCGCGGTGAACAGGGCCCCTCCGGCACCGCCGATGCCGAGCGCGAGCCCTAAGGGGCCGAGCACCCACAGCCGTGCAAGCAGGTCGGGGTACGCCGTCAGCGCCCCACCGGTGATGGCACCGACCAGGCCAATGATGACGTCTGCCACGAGGTTGATACCCGTCCGGCGCCCGAAGGCAGCATGCCAGAAGATGCCAAGCACCGCGCCGAGGATGGCAAACAGAAAAACACTCATGGCAGACGGACCCTCCGGTCGGACTTCCCTGATGGGGAGGTGTCTAGCGTACCCGCATCGGCACGGGAAGAACTCTCAGAAGAAGAAGGCCAGGGAGAAGAGGAGGCTGAGCGTCTGAAGCGTCAGCTTCTGCTGGGCGCCATTCTGAGGCGGTACCCCCGGGGGGGTGACCTCGAAGAGGGCGGTGGAGGAAGTGCCGAACTGGTAGCCGAGGCCCACAGAGCCAGCGATGCTGGGGGTGGTGATGGACGCTCCCCCGCGAACGCCGTAGAGGGAGATGGTGCGGTAGACGACCGAGGGGACGTTGGCCGGCGCCAGGTCCGAGTAAAAGCCCGCGTGCAGGCTGATGAGGTTCGTCAACTTGAGGTGGCCCCCCAGGTTGAAGTCCAGGACGCCACGCGTACCCCAGACCTGCGTGGGCAGACTGCTGACGGTCGTCGCGGGCGCTGTCCCCTTTCCGGAGTTGACGGTGTAGACGGGCACTGAAGAGCTGATGACGTCGTAGGGCCCGGTGCCGAGGTACCAGTGGGCGTCGAGCTCGACTTCCACTGGACCAAAGTGCAGCGCGAAGCCGACCGAAACCTCAGCAGGAATCTCGTAGTTGAACGTTGCGCCGGTGTCGCGGAAGCTCAGTTGCTGGGTCGAGTTCCCACTGGCCGAGGCCGAGTTGGAGACGGCCTGCAGCGTCAAGCTCCCGCCTCGCAGGATGCGGAGCCCCGGCGGCGACACCATGGCACCGACGGCCAGCCAGTTGAGCGCTTCCCACTGGAAGCTGGCCGCTGGGAAGATGTGAAAGTTGTAGCCACTGAAGGCCACCGTTCGCAGAGAGCCCACCGCCTGGCTGCTGCTGCGCAGAGAGCCGGTCAGCTGCCCCGCGTTGTTGGCCGTCGTGTAGGGGACAGACAGGGAAAAGCCGAGGCGGAATTTGGGGCTCACCGCCCAGCTGACGGCCGCTTGTGCCTGGAACTGGTCGAAGCTGGAATTGACTTGGTACAGCGCGCTGGTCCTGGTCGCCGATGTGCTGGATAGGTTGATGCCCTGGGACCAGGAGATGGAGTTGCTCATGGCGAACCCGAAGCGGACGGTCTTGAGCGGGATGACCTCCTCCCCGAGCACTAGCCCGACGAAGCTCGGCACCCCTCGAAAGTTGGAGACTTGCGCCCCCTGCTCGTTGAAGCCGGTGCCGGTGAGGAGCGTGGCCTCGTAGCCCTGGAGGCTCGCGTTGAGGGCGGTGCGGCTGGAGAGCACCAGGCCGGCCGGGTTGTACCAGACGGCCGGCGCCGTCCACGCACGGACCAGGTCGGCGCCTGACTCCAGAGACTCAGTCAACCCCGGGAAGACGTGGTTGTAGTTCGGGACGAGCAGCGTTGGAGGAAAGACAATCTGCGACACCTGCGCGTTTGCGGGCATCGAAGCCACGGCTGCCCCGGCCACCGCCAGCGCGACCCACCAACGCCCACCCGTCTCGCCCGCGCCGCGAGCGCCCATGGTTTTCCTTTGCGCAGGCACCCCGATGTGCCGCGCGCGGCCAAGCTAGCGCAGCCACGAAGGGAGAGCACCCGTGGAAGGAGGCGCGGACGTTCATCCCACGCTGACTCCATCGACGAGGGCGAGCGCCCACACCGGGAAGACCCGAAGGTATGCGTCGTAGTGAATGGCGCATGTCTTGTTGAAGACACCCGCGATGTGCTCTTCGGGCCATCGCCCATCCGGCTGCTGCCGCGCCCGTAGGAAGGCCGCGCCGCGCTGCGCCGCGCGGCTCGGCCCCTCCCCGCAGGCGTGAAGGGCGAGCAGCGCCCAGGACGTCATCACCGCCTGCCCACCCTCGGCGTGCACCCAGGTGCGCTGCCGGCAGCTCTCAATGGTTTCCCCCCAGCCCCCGTCTGCCAGTTGGTGCGCACGCAGGTACGCCGCCGCACGCCGTAGGGCTGGGTGTTCCACCTCCACGCCGGCCGCCCGAAGGCCCCACGTCCCAAACCACGTGCCATAGCTGAAGCACACGCCCCAGGACCCCTCCCAGCCACCATCCTCGCCCTGGGCACGGAGGATGAAGTCGCGACCTCGGCGCACGGCGCCTCGCAGGGCCTCGGCCCGGGAGGCTGGGAGCGCCTTGGACGCGTGCAGGTACGCCATGAGCGCCTGGACACAGGCCGACGTGCACTCGACGTAGGAATAGTCGACCATGATGTCGCCGAAGACGTCCGATGGGTTGAGCAACTCGAGCCATCGCGGTCCGCGCCTCAACTCATAGGTGGCCCAGCCCCCGTCGCCATTCTGCATCGAGAGCAGCAGGCTCACCGCGTCCGCCAAGCGTTCTGCCGAAAGCGTCAAGTCGAGTGGCTCCAGCGCTGCCAGCAAGAGGCTGGCCTTGAGGCCCTCCGCAGTGCAGTCGCTGATGGGCCAGCCGTGCTCCCGGGTGCTGAACGGCCAGCCGCCCTTGCTCGGGTGCCGGTAGTGGCGCTCGGGTTGCGGACTGTCCTCGAGGACCTGCTGGTCAACGATGAAGCGGTATGCGCGGGCCAGCGTGGGACGCATGCGCTGGGTCTGTCCGGTGGCGGCAATGGCTTGCACGGCAAAGGCAGTGTCCCAAAGCTCCGAGGAGTTGTAGCCATTCATCTTCAGCCCGTCGCGGTTCTCCCACAGGTAGTCCGCCAGGCGGGCGACGTGCGCCTCGACCTCCGCCCCGCCCGGGCGCTCGAAGTGCCACACCAGCGTGTTGTAGAGCTTGTTCACCGGTCCGATGCAGATGTGGTGGGTCGCCTCGTCCTCCGCCCGGATTTGCTGGAGGACTTCCGCCAACGCCCGCTCGCGCAGGGCGCCGGAATGCATGCCCTCGTACGCGCCGAGAAGCCGGTTGACGCGCTGGAGGAAGGCCGTTCGTGGCGTGTAGACGTCCGTCGGCGCCAGTCGGTCCCGCGCCGCCCTCCAGTCGATGGCCGCATACGGCTCGGCGTAGATTTCTTCCCGGAGGGCGCGCAGCACGGGCGCGTCCGCGACCCGGGCCCGCCGGCCATACAGGTGACTCATCGGCAGGTACACCATCCGGCAGTGGCACCAGAGTCGGCCCGGGTGGAATGGCAACCAGCGCGGGAGCAGCCACAACTCCGGCGGGACCGGGTAGAGGCCCTCGTACTCGTAGAGGCCGAGCACGCAGAGCATGAATTTTCCCCAGGACGCCGACGCCAGGGCGCCGCCGTGGGGCAGGAACCAGGCCCGCGCCCGCTGAAGGCCTGCGTCCTCGGGTGGGACGCCGAGGAGCCGCAAGGCCACGTAGTTAAGGACGGAGGTGAAAACCTGACTGCTTCCCTCCACGTCCAGCCCCCAGCCCCCGTCGCCGTTCTGGTGGGCGCGGAGGTAGCGGAGAAAGCCTGCCCGGGTGGACGCGTCGGGCACGCGTCCAAGCGCGTACAGGGTGCCCACGTAGAGCGGGGGGAGAAACAGGGGTCCGCCGTAGTCCCCCTTCCAGCTTCCCGAGGGGTCCTGGGTGGCCACCAGGACGTCGAGGCCCTTCTCGATGGGGGAACGTCCGGCGGGTGCGCGCATGGCGTTTGCTAGACAGCGGGCGCCGGTAACCCGGCGGTGTACCTCCGGAAGGCCATGCGCAGCGCCCAGTCCTGGTCCACCAGCGCCCGGGTGAACAGCATCACCCGCTTGACGGAAGCACGGGTGATTTTGACGGGCGGCCCGCTGAAGACCTCCGGGTTGCCACGCAGCGCACGCATGGTGAGAACCGCCAGGAAGAGCGGCCACAGGCAGAAGAGCCGGATGCCCCTCTCCTCGCGCGGAAGCAGCAGGGTGTACTCCAGCGATGTTTCTGCCTCGCGGTGGGCGACCGCCAGCATGTCGTCGAGGAACTCCAGGGCCGCGGCGCGATGGTCATGCAAGAGCAGGTTGTCAGCGGTCAGGCCGTGGCGCGCCATCAACGTCCGGGGGAGCCAGCAACTCCCGCGCTCGCGGTCCTCGCGGATGTCTTTGAGAATGTTGGTGAGCTGCAGTGCGCGACCAAACGCAGCGGCGCGCGGCTCGAGCTCTCCGCGACGCAGCGCCACCGACGGGGCGTAGCCGGCGAACAACTCGGTGAGCATTTGGCCCACCGTGCCGGCCACGTAGTAGCAGTAGGTGAGCGTCGCGTTCAGGTCGTCGAATCCCAGCGCCGCGCCCTGCCGCTCGACCCCTTCCATCACCTGTGCCATGCCCGACGTCATCTCCCGCACGCACCGGTCGATGGCGGGCCTGACCCACGGTGGCAACTCGGAAACCGTCTCGAGGACGCGCGACGTGCCCCGCAGCAGCCGCACCTCAGCGGGTGGTGCCGACGGACGCAACGCGGCCACGGCCGTGGCCGCAAACCGCTCGGCGGCCATGGGCCAGTCCGGAGGGAGCGTGCACAGTCGTGCAAACTCGCCCATCAAGGGTCGACGCGCGGCTGAGGACGCCATCGACTCGTCCTCCAGCGTGTCGGCGATTCGGCAGAGGAGGTAGGCAACCGTCACCGCCAGGTCGAGCGGTGCAGGAAGCAGCGGAATGTTGAGGGCGAAGGTCCGGGAGACCTCAGGAAGCGCAGCCCGGCAGAAACCCTGAGCGGATTCGACACGAGACGCAAGGCGCATGGGTGGGTCGCATCCGGTCCGATGGGGCCGCCGGCCGCAGGCCGTGACCGGATGGAAAGTGCGGGCGTTTTAACAGGGCGCTGTCCACGCCCGCAACCCTCCGGGAACAACTCGGCTTTTCGGGTGGGCGCCAAAGCCCCTTCCCGCAAGCCGCCCCGGGGGGCGTCTGCCTCCTGGTGGAACTGGGCTCCCACCACCGGTCCCGCGCCTTCAAGGACGGCGCGGGACCCGAAGACTGGGGCGTTGCCCGTGAAGGCTTGCTCGCGGGCGGAGCCCTGGCTACTTGGCCGGGATGTAGCTGAGGTCGGCGCGGTACTTGTAGATGCTGGTGTGGATAGAGTGGAACGTCTTCCGGAGCGAGGCCATCAGGGCTGCACCCTCGTCCTTGCCGTATGCCTCCGCCATCGCCGCATCCAGCGTCTTGTCGTTCGGTTGGAAAGCGCCCCAGTTGGCGCGGTCACCCACCAGCACAAAGGTGGGGTTCTCACCGCCGTTGACGAGTTGGTACCAGCGACTCGGCCCCGCAACCGCGTAGTTCGTCTTCTTGATGCCCTCGTTGATTTTCTTCACCGCGTCGACGAAGTCATTCACCGCGTCGGGCCGGAGCAGGTACGTCGCGATGGCCATCAGCGGAGTCGGAGACCAGCCGGCCGCGATGGGCGACTGGCTGATGTCGGTGCGTTCGGTCCAGTAACTCGCCATCGAACGGGCCAGCGTCGGACCCATGGTGGCATAGGCGTCTGCCAAGTCCGCCTTCGCCGTCGCCTCGCGCGCGTCCAGTTCCTTCCACGCGTGCCCGAGGGTGCCGACGACGTAGGCGCCCGTGTTGTCTCCCGAAACCACCTGCCAGACGTAATACGTCCAGGCGTCCTTCTGGCCCTTGTGCCAACCCCAGTGCTTCGTGCGGGCGGCCTCATACTGCTTCGCCTCTCCCGGCTTCGGGAACTGGGAGTTGATGATGGTGACGTTGGCGCTCTGCTGCGCAAACACCGGGAACGCCGGTGCCACGGCGAACAGCACTCCCAGGACTGCACTCTTGACGCGCATGGGGCTCTCCTCGCTGCGGATGAATTGGGCGCCGGGGTGGAGTCTCTGGCTGCGTGGAAGCCAGCTTGGATGCCCCCCAAGCAAACGGCCGATGGCCTATAACACGTTTGCTGGAGGACAATGACTGAGAGTGGCGAGACACGGGCCCCGGGGATGGCCTTCTCCTGTCTCGCGGTACCTGCGCCCGAGAGGAGTGGGCCCCCGGGGACTTCAAGCCCGCGACAGCCTGCGCTTGGAAACCAATCCCCCGCGTCCCACCTCTCCATCCTGCCGCGCTGACAGCAGCGTCCTGGGTTACATAGCCGCAGGGCCGGTGGAGGACAGAAGACGCGTGGACTGGCAGGGTGGTGCAGTCGTGGTGGGCGCCGGAACGGCCGGATGTGCCGTCGCGGCGGCCTTGGCAAGTCTCGACCTCGACGTGCTGGTGGTGGACGCAGGCATGGACCGCACGCGCCAGCTTGCCGGCGAGCTGATGCACCCCTCGGGCGCCGCCGACCTTCAGGCACTCGGCTTCCAGGACGCGCTGCGCGCGACTGGCGCCGTGTCCGTCCGCGGCTTCGCCGTGGTGGACGCGACCGAACCGTCGGACCCGTCGACGTGCCTTCTGCCCTATGGCCCTCTCGGGGAAGGGGTGGCCATGGAACACAGCGCGCTGGTCGCGGCGCTGCAGGCTTCACTGGTGGGCCGCCCTCACGTCACCGTCTGGGACGCCTCCCGCGTCGTCCGCGTTGCGCGGAATGGGGCTGACGGAGTCGAGGTGGATGTCCTCCGCCCGGACGGAACCGAGGCCCGCGTCGCGGCCCGTCTGCTGGTCGCCGCCGACGGACGCGCCTCCAGGGTGCGGGGGATGCTCGGCATCGAGGAGGAAAATGTCCGTCTATCCACCATGTCGGGGACGCTGGTCGACGCCTCGCACCTGCCCCATCCTGGCTTCGGACACCTCTTCGTGGGCGGCCCGGCGCCGGTGCTGGCCTATGCCATCTCGGCCGACCGAGCGCGCGTGATGATGGATTTGCCGACGGGCGCAGAGCCGACGACGCCCCTGCGGGAGCCGCACTACCTGCGGGCGCTGCCGGCAGGCCTGCAAGCGGCCGTGACAAAGGCGCTGGCCCAGGACCGACCCTTGGCCTCGGCCAATTTCACTCGCCTTCCCAAGCAAGTCGCGCGCGGCTCGGCGGTCCTGGTCGGGGACTCCGCCGGTTGCTGCCACCCGCTCAGTGCCAGTGGGATGGCCTCGTGCACAAGGGACGCGCTGACGCTTGCGCACGTGCTTCGCGAGAGGGGCGGCGACATCCCGGCTGCCCTCGCCAGCTACGCGCTGGTGCGCCGCGGGCCGCAGCGGACACGCCTCAACCTCGCATCCGCGCTCTACCGGTGCTTCTCGGAGGCCAGCCCGGAGATGACGGCCCTCCGCCAGGGCATTGTCCGTTACTGGATGCGAAGCCCCGCCGGGCGAGACACCTCGATGGCACTGCTCTCCACGCGCGAGTCGCGGATGTGGGTGATGAGCTTCGAGTACGCCCGCGTGGTGGGGCATTCCTTCGCCGCGCTGGCACGACGCCTGCTGAAAGGAGCCGTCCCGCTGGGCACGGCCGTCCGCGCCTCGCTGGGTCTCGTCCGCTCTACCCTGCCCCACGTGGGCGAAGCCGCTCGCGCCCTGTTTGAGGACGCCGGGCTGCGGCGCGCAGCGGCTGCTTCTGGAAGGCGCTCCGCTTCGGCCTGATGCCAGACCGAAGCAGCCCTCAGGCTCCCCCGCCGCTCCTCAGCTTCGCCGAGGCGTCCAGCCGGTAACTTCGCCCGCGCCAGTCCACGTTGCGGTTCAGCTTGGTGGACAAGGCCACCAGGGCAGCGACGACGGGCAGCACCACCGGCACCCAGAGGTGCCGCCACGCCACCGACGGACCGCCCAGCCGCTTCTGCAGGTCGAGCTGGCTCCAGACGAAGAGAGCCACCGCCGCCGCAGGAAGCACCGCTCCCAGCCAGGCTCCGGTAGCTAGCGCCGCCGCTGTCGCTCCCAGCGCCGAGAAGTAGAGGATGCCACGGACCCAGTTCGGCCGGACGAACGCCGCCGGCAGCCCGCCTTGCGAAAACAGCATCCAGCGGCGAAAGACGCGGATGAACTGCCTTGCCCCAAGACCGCCTGTGACGACGCGCAAGGGGTACGGGACGATGACGTTCTTGAAGCCGGCGCGGGCGATGCACTGGCCAATGTACATGTCGTCGACGAATTGGCCCTCGGCGCACTGCACGCCGCCCACCGCGGCCAGCGCCTTGCGGGTGCAGACCATCATCTGCCCCATGATGAAGGGAAGCTCGCCGCGAGTGCCGGCTGCGAGGGCCACCGAGGCGCCGTACCAGGGGTTGACCAGCAACTCGTAGCCGACATCCCCGGCCTGCGTCTCGTCGGACTGGGCGATGATGGGGGCAAACGTGTCGCCGGCCTCCGGCCGGGCGATGAGTTCCTCGACCAGGACCCGCACCAGATGGGGACCCGGACGGGTGTCCGAGTCGCTGAAGGCAATCAACTCGCCTTGGGCGCGCGCTTCACCAAGAATCATCGCGTTCAACTTCCCGGTCCGTCCGGGGGGAGGCTTGCCGGCGAGCAGCACTTCGGCGCGTCTCTTCGCCGCGGCAGGCCGAGCGCCGACGACCTCCACCATTACCGGGTAGGCGGGGTCGGACTCCGTGTCGAGGATGAAGAGGGTCTCTAGCTCGCCCGGGTAGTCCTGATTGAGCAGAGCCACCGCGTTCTCCCGAGAGCCGATGTCCAGCCCGCGGATGGGTCGAATCATGGTGACCGCCGGGTACTGCTGAAGGCGCGGAGGGGGAATGGCGGGTCGCTGGATAGCCCGCGCCAGCTGCCGGTGGCCCACCAGGATGAGCACGAAGAGGAGGGCGCCGAGCGCCGGGAAGACCAGTGGGACGAAGTTCATGGGAGATGGTCTGGGTGCCGAGCACGCCAGCCGGCGAAGGCCCGGGCGATGGGAGCAGGGGCCCACCAGTTGAGGTGACCGAGGAGGCGCATGGTGGAGGGGACGATGAGAACCCGCACCAGCGTGGCGTCCAGCGTGACCGCGATGGCCATCGCCACCCCCATCGCCTTGACCACCACCACCGTGGCCAGAGAGAAGGCGACGAAGACGGCGACCATGATGGCGGCGGCGCTGGTGATGAGGCCTGCGCTCTTTTCCAGGCCCTCGGCGACCGCCCGGGTGTTGTCCCCCGTCCGCAGCCACTCCTCGTGCATCCGACTCAGCATCAGGACCTCGTAGTCCATGGACAGGCCGAAGACGGCGCAGAAGAGAAGGATGGGCAGCGCCGGCTCGATGGGTCCCGGCCGAAAGTGGAGGAGCCCTCTCAGGTGGCCTTCCTGGAAAATCCACACCAGGGCCCCGAAGGAACCAGCGATGGACAAAAGGTTCATCAGGACGGCTTTGACGGGCAGCACCACGCTGCCGAGCAGCAGAAAGAGCACCAGCAGTGTCACCAGCACGACGCTGGCCACGGCCCGGGGCGTATGGGCGCGAACGAAGTCGGTCGCATCCACGGCGTGGGCGAGCTCGCCGCCAACGAGGAGCCGGCCCGACCCCACCTGCCGGTTTGCCCGAATGGCATCCACCAAGGTCTCTGCCTCGGGGCTCGCCGGCTCGGCGGAAGTCAGGACATTAAGGACGGTCAGCCTCCCGGCCACGCTGCCGCGGAGCGCGAAGCCGAACTCCGGGGGCAGAAAGGCCGGCGGCATGGACGCCAGCTGCTGGTACCCCTCCCGGTCGAGATTCGGGTCAATGTCGACGATGCTCTCGACGCCGGTCACCCCGGGCAGCGCACGGTAGCGGCGGCTCGCGTCGTAGAGTTCCCCGAGGCGCTCGGGGGTGAAGGCCGCGCCATCCGGGAACTGCACGGCGACCACCACCCGATTGGCCACCTGAACGGGGAACCAGCGCTTCAACGCGTCGTACCCCTGCCGCGCCTCGTCCGTCTCTGGCAACACCCGGACGTCAGCGGCGGCCATCCGCAGGCGGAGAAAGGGTGCGCCGATGAGAAGGAGCAGGACAAGCGTTGGGACGAGCACCAACACCGGGCGCCGCATCACCCAGGTGGCCAGCCCGTGCCACAACCCCGCGCGCATCGTGAAGGACGGGAATGGGAC
>JADGRA010000065.1 GCA_017881265.1 Myxococcaceae bacterium
CACGGCGAAGGACCTGCTCGAGCTGTGCTTCACGCTTCAGGACCGCGCGCACATCCTCCCGTACTACTTCTACATGTGCGACATGATTCCGAACTCCGAGCACTGGCGCGTCTCGGTGGCGGAGGCGCAGAAGCTCCAGCACGACATCATGGGCTACCTGCCGGGCTTCGCGACGCCGCGGATTGTGTGTGACGTGCCCTTCGTCGGCAAGCGCTGGGTCCACCAGGTAGCCGAGTACGAACGCGAGCGTGGCATCAGCTACTGGACGAAGAATTACCGCACCGGCATCGAGTTGGAGGACTCGGCCGCGCTGACGCGCCGGTATGAGTATTACGACCCCATCTACGCGCTCCCGGAGGCCGGGCAGGCGTGGTGGCGCGAGCAGGTGGCCAGCTCCTGAGCCTGTCGATGCCTCCTGCCGCTGCGGGCGAGTCGTGGCGCGCCCTTTACCCCGACGTGGCCGCCGACCAGTGGAACGACTGGCGCTGGCAGATGCGCCACGCCGTGCGCAGCCTGGCAGAGCTGGAACGCTACGTGCCGCTCACCGAGGCCGAGCGTCTGGGCTGCCGCGACACCGCCGCCCTCTTCCGGCTGGGCATCTCGCCCTATTACCTGTCGCTCATGGACCGGCAGCACCCCTTCTGTCCGGTCCGGATGCAGGCCATCCCGGTGCACGCCGAGGCGCGCGTCCGGCCGGGCGAGTTGGAGGACCCGCTTGGCGAGGACAAGACGCGCCCCGTGTCGGCCATCGTCCACCGCTACCCGGACCGGGTGCTGCTGCTTGCCCTGGACAGCTGCTCCACCTACTGCCGGCACTGCACGCGGCGCCGCATCACCAAGGGGGGAGAGACCGAGCTGAGCCGGGCGGAGCTGGAGAAGGGCATCGGCTACATCCGCGCCCACCCCGAGGTCCGTGACGTCCTCATCTCCGGCGGGGACCCCTTCCTCTTGACCGAGGCACGGCTGGAGGAGCTGCTCCAGCCGCTGCGGGCCATCCCCCACGTGGAGATGGTGCGCATCGGCACGCGGGTGCCGGTGTGTCTGCCGATGCGCGTCACCGAGGCGCTGGCGCGGCTGCTGCGAAAGTACGCCCCCCTCTTCGTCGTCACGCATTTCAACCACCCGAAGGAGTTGACGGCCGAGGCGCGCGGCGCGTGTGAATTGCTGGTGGACCACGGCGTGCCGGTGGAGAACCAGGCCGTGCTGCTGCGAAGGGTCAACTCCGAGGCCCGCATCATCAAGGAGTTGAGCCACGCGCTGCTGCGGGCACGGGTGCGGCCCTACTACCTGCACCAGATGGACGTAGCCGAGGGGTGCGAGCACCTGCGCACCCCGCTGGCGACGGGCGTCCAGATTCTCGAGGCCCTGCGTGGCCACACCTCGGGCCTTGCCGTGCCGCACCTGGCGGTGGACCTGCCCGGGGGCGGAGGCAAGGTGACGCTTCAGCCGGAATACGTCGTCGAGCGCCGCGGACAGGAAACCGTCTTCCGGAATTTCCGCGGCGAGACGTACCGCTACCCGGAGCCCGAGGAGACGGACACCAGCTGCCCGTATGACGAGGTGTGGCGACGGAGGAATGCATGAGTGGCGCCTTCCAGACGCAGCTTCTCGCCGGCAAGCACGCCTTCGTCACCGGGGGGACGAGTGGCATCAACCTTGGCATTGCCCGCCGGCTGGCCCAGGCCGGGGCGCGACTGTCCGTCCTTGGCCGAAACGTCGAGCGCGGGCAGCAGGCCGTGCACGTCTTGCAGGAGGCAGGCACTGAGGCGGCCTTTCACCAGGCGGACGTGCGCGAGTACGCGGCGATGGAGCGGGCGCTGGCCGAGGCGGTGGGGCGCTGGGGACGGCTGGACATTCTGGTGAATGGCGCGGCCGGTAACTTCCCGGCGCCGGCGCTGGGCATGTCCTCCAACGGCTTCCGGGCGGTGGTGGACATCGACCTGGTGGGCACCTTCAACAGCTGCCGCGCGGGCTTTCAGCACCTGCAGCAGCCGGGCGCAGTGGTGGTGAATGTCTCGGCGCCGCAGGCCTATGCCCCGGCGCCCTTTCAGGCGCACGTTTGCGCGGCCAAGGCGGGCGTGGACATGCTGACCAGGGTGCTGGCCATGGAGTGGGGTGGGGCCGGGGTGCGGGTGGTGGCCATTACCCCGGGCCCCATCGCCGGCACCGAGGGGATGCAGCGGCTGGCGGGAAGCGCGGAGGACGCCGCCCGCGTCGTCCGGACGGTGCCGCTGGGGCGGCTGGGGACGGTGGAGGACGTGGCGGAGGCCGTCCTCTTCCTGGTGTCTCCTGCAGCGTCCTTCATCACCGGCGCCGTGCTGGTGTGTGACGGCGGCTGGTCCTTGGGGGGCCTGGGCCACCTGGTGCCGGGCGGCTGAGGAGCGGGCGACTGGGCATGCGCGGGCTGGAGGTTTCCTCGCCGTGCGCCGGCCGCCGGGGCAGAGTCAGCCCCTTGCGCGCTCCCGTCCTGCTGCTACTGCTTCCGGCGCTCGCGCAGGGCGCCGAGACGGTGCGCATTGCCATGGGCGAGCGCGCTGGCCCGGTGACGCTAAAGGGCCGGAACCTCGCCGCTGGCCCGGACACCGAGGATGGGCCCTTCACCCCCCTGGGGGCGGGGGAGGCCCGCATTCGCCTCCTCAAGGGGCGTCTGGAGGTGAATGGCATTCTGGCCGAGCCGCTGGCGGTGCGCTTTCGCGCGGGCGAGACGGACCGCGGCACCGGGGATGAACCCATCCACGCCGGCACCACCGGCGTCCGCGGGGACGTGGTGGCGCTGGTGCACCGGGGGCGGCTGCTCTTGGTGAATGTCCTTCCCCTGGAGGACTACGTGGTGGCGGTGCTGGGCGGGGAGATGCCGCCCAGCTTCCCGCTGGAGGCGCTGCGCGCCC
>JADGRA010000013.1 GCA_017881265.1 Myxococcaceae bacterium
GACGGCTTCAAGACTTCTTTCAGCAGTTGCTGGCCGCCCGCGGCCCTAGCGCCTAGGGCTGCACGCGCTCGGCCCGGGGCCGGCGCAGCGAGCGGGCGAGGATGGCGAGGAAGGCCACGTCGTCCACCAGGTAGCGCTTGGCCAGCCGCCGCGGTTCCTGCACCAGGCGGTACAGCCATTCCAGGCCCGTCCGCTGCATCCACACCGGGGCGCGGCGCACCCGGCCGACGTAGAAGTCCAAGCTAGCCCCCAGGCTGACGCCCACCGCGGGGGACACCCGGTCCCGAATCCGGTCGAGAAACACCTCCGCCTTGGGTGCGCCCAGAAACACCAGCAGCAAGTCCGGCCGCGCCGCCTGCACCCGGGCGACGACGTCCCCTTCGTCGGCTTCGGGGATGAGGAGGCCCACCCGGGGCGCGTCGGTGCCGCACACCACAAGCCCCATGTCCTGCTGAAGCTTCTGGGCGGCTTCCACCGCCACGCCGGGGGCGGCCCCCAACAGGTACACGCGCCACTTCCTCTTGGCGGCCAGGGTGAGGAGGGGCAACAGGACGTCAGAACCCGACACCTTCTCCGGCAGCTTCAGCCCGAGAAGCCCAGACGTCCACACCAGGGGCTGTCCGTCCGGAAGCGACAGCTCGCAGCGGGCGTAGGCGGTGCGCAGCCGCGGCTCGTGTTCCGCCACCACCACGTGGTCCACGTTGGGGGTGAAGACGACGCCGCCGGCGCGGGCGTCCACTAGCGCTTCAATGCGCGCCAGCGCCTCGTCGAAGCGCACCGCGTCCACCAGCAATGTCCCAAACAGCACTCTCAAGGTGTGGCGCCAGCCTCCGGCCTTTGCTGCGGGCGCACCCTAGCCGTCGGGCACGGGTGAAAAACAGCAGGGGCCGCGGTGACCCGCCGCCCAAACGGGCGCGGAATAGTACGGTGCAGCCATGGTGGAGGCGGCCCCAGGGGACAAGGCGCGTGCGGCAGCGCACACGCCGGTGCTGCGCGGGCACATCCCGGTGCTGGACGGGGTGCGCGGCCTCGCCATCCTCATGGTGCTGGTGCTGCACTTCATCGGCGACAGCGTCCCCACCAACCGGATGGAACGGGCCGTCGTCGCGGTGGCCGGCTGGGGCCAGTACGGCGTGGACCTCTTCTTCGTCCTGTCCGGCTTTCTAATTACAGGCATCCTCGTCGAGGCGCGCGAGCGCCCGGACTACTTCCGCAACTTCTACGTCCGGCGCGTGCTGCGCATTTTTCCCCTCTACTACGGCGTGCTGGCCGTCCTCTTCTTCCTGCTGCCGCTGTTGCCGCCGCTGCGCGGGGCCACGCTGGAAACCCTGCGGGCGCACCAAAGCTGGGCGTGGCTGTACGGAGTGAATGTGTTTTCCGCCCTGCGCGGGGACTGGGCGCTGCCCTTCATCGACCACTTCTGGTCGCTGGCGGTGGAGGAACACTTCTACCTGGTGTGGCCCTTCGTCGTCTGGGCCCTGGCCGGCCGGCCACGGCTTCTTCTGTGGACGAGTCTCGGCGTCGCCCTGGCGGCCCTTCTGGCCCGCATGCTGTGCGCGGGCTTGGGCGTGAATGAACATGCCCTGTACGTGCTGACGCCCTTCCGGCTGGACGGCCTGGCCCTCGGCAGCTTTCTCGCGGTGCTGGCGCGGCGGCCGGGCGGCGTGCAGGCCCTGCAGCGCTGGCTGCCGCGGGTGGCCGCGCTGGCGGTGGCGTTGTTTCTCTTACGCCTCCTCTGGAGTCGCACCGTGGGCACGGCCGGCCCGGTGCTGCTTCAAGTGCGGGAAAGCCTGCTGGTGGTGCTATTGGCCTGCCTTCTCGTCTGGGCCCTCACCGCCCGCCCCACCGCGCTGGTGGGGCGCCTCTTTACCAGCAGCGTCTTCGTCTTTCTCGGCACCTACAGCTACGGGCTGTACGTCTACCACCACTTTTTTTCGTACTACTTCAGTAGCCGGCACACGGAATTCGCGCTGGCCGCGCGCCTAGGCCTCCCGCACGCGGACGCGGTTGTCGTGCAAGCGACAGTGGGGATGGCCGCCTCGGTGGCACTGGCCTACGCCAGCTACCATCTCTACGAAAAACGCTTCCTCGCCCTGAAAGACAAATTTTCCAGCGGTCGCGCGGTGCCGGCCGCCCCGCGGCCGCGCGAAGGTGCCGTCGGGACGGCGCGTCCCTGAGTCAGCCTTCACCCCGGCGGGGCCGCGCGGACACTGCCCCGTGCGCCGGGCAAATCGTCACCTGCGCGGGGCCACATTCCGTCCGTCCTCTGCTATGGGCCCACGTGCGGTAACGGCCGTGGCCTCCCCGGGGTTGGTGCGGGAGGTTTTCTTTTTCCCGGGAGCGCGCACGCACCATGAAGCCAGTCGACGTCGCGGTAGTGGGGGCTGGGGCGTACGGGTTGAGTGTCGCGGCGCAGCTGAAGGCGCAGGGCGTCTCCTTCCGGCTGTTCGGCAAGCCCATGCAGACGTGGCTGCCCATGCCGAGAAGCCTCTGTCTCAAGTCCCTGGGCTTCGCCACCAGCATCGCCGTGCCGGAACCGGGGCATGACTTCCCAGGCTGGCTTGCGTCCAAGGGCCTGGAGACGCTCGAGCCCATCAGCTACGCGGACTTCACCGAGTACGGCCTGTCCGTGCAGGCCCGCTTCGTCCCGGAGGCGGAAAGCGTCAACGTGACGGAGTTGGAGCGCCGCGGGCCTTTGTACGACGTCACGCTGGACAGCGGCGAGCGCGTACAGGCCCGCCGCGTCGTCGTCGCCACCGGCCTGCACCACCTGCAGCGCATGCCCGAGGAACTGGCAGCGCTTCCCAAGGAACTCGCCTCCCACAGCTTCGGGCAGTACGACTACCACCGCTTCGCGGGCAAGCCGGTGGCCGTCATCGGCGCCGGCCAGTCGGCGCTGGAAGTCGCGGTGCTGCTGCACGAGGCGGGCGCGCAGGTGCGCCTGCTCTCCCGCGAGCCGCCCATCTTCTACGGCCGCACGCCCGCCAACCGCCCGCTGCTGCGGCGGCTGACCAGTCCCCTCACCGTCCTGGGCGAGGGGCGCAAGCACTGGGTGCTGCAGCACTTCCCCTGGGCGGTGCACTACGCCCCGGAGGGGCGCCGGGTGCGGCTGGCCCGGGACTACCTGGGGCCCTCCGGCGCCTGGTGGCTGCGGGACCGCTTCGTCGGCAAGGTGCCCGTCGTCTCCCCGGCGCGGTTGCTGTCGGCGAAGGAAGTCGGCGGCCAGGCGGTGGTGCGCCTGCACCTCGCCGGGGAAGGGGAGCGCACGGAAACCTTCGCCCACCTGGTGTGCGGCTCGGGCTTCCAGCACGACGTGCGCCGGCTGCCCTTTCTCGGGCCCGCCCTGCGCGCCGGGCTTGCACTGGTGGCTGGCCAGGCGCCGCGCCTCAACCGGCACTTCGAGTCGTCCTGGGACGGGCTGTACTTCGTCGGGCCGCTGTCGGCGTATTCCTTCGGCCCCCTGTTCCGCTTCGTCTGCGGCGCGGCCTACACGGCGCCCCTGGTGGCGCGGCACCTGGCCGGGCGGCAGGGCCCCTTGAGCTTCCGGCGGCAGCGTCCGGCGGCGGCCGGGGCCGCGTCCGTCTCGGCCTGAGGCCGGCCGGCTAGTCCGGTTCCAGAATGGAGTGCCGCAGGTAGCCGCGGGCGTGGCGCGCGGCATTCCACACTTCGGCACTGGCGTGCACAATTCCAGGCAGCCAGTCGTCCGTGTCGGCGGAGGCGTCCACCATGCGCGCGCGGTTGTCCCGGCCCCAGCGCCGCCAGCGGGCCGTTTCCGCGGCGCTGCTGGTGCCGGCCACCCGCCGCAGCGTCAACAGCATGTGGTGGGCAAACTGGAAGCAGTAGACACTGCCCCGGCTGTCATGGGCGCGCGCCTCCTCGGCCAGGGCGGCCAGGCCGGCCTCGTCCCCCACGGCCGCCAGGTAGGCGAACAGCGGCAAGGGCAGGGCGCGGGCATTCTCGAAGTGCATCTGCCCGTAGAAGCGGGGGTTGAAGTCGATGAGGCGGTACTCGTCGCCATCCAGGATGAATTCCACTTCGAAGACGCCGTGGTAGCCGGTGCGCCGGCACAGCTGGACGACGCCGTCCAGAAGGCCCAGCTCCACCGGGGCGTCCTCGAAGCACAGGCCCACGCCCACCCGGCGGGGCCGCTGCAGCAGCTTGCGCGCCGCCCGCGCCCCCAGCAGCTGGCCGTCCCGGTGGACGAAGCCACTTAAGGAATAGACGGTATGGGTGGCACTGCGCCGGAAGGCCTGCAGCATGGGCGAGGTGACGTCGCCGAAGTCCTGGAGGAGGCCAGGCAGGTACCGGTCACGGCGCAGCCAGTCGGCGTAGGCGGAGACGACGTCTTCCCGGCGCTCCACCAAGTGCCCGTGGTTTCCGGTGCTGAGCAGCACCTGCGTGCGCGGCTTCACCACCAGGGGCAGCGGCAGCTCGCCGAGGACTTGCTGCACCGCGGCCGCGTCCTGCGGAAACCAGGTGGGCATGGTGGCGAGGCCCACCTCGGCGCACGCCGCGTACAGCTTCTTCTTGTCCAAAAGCCGCACCACCGTGCCGAGGGGCGGCTGGAAAAGCAGGAAGTGCTTCTGCAGCTCGGCCTGGTGCGAGGCGAACAGCCAGGCCAAGTCGTCGGAGGCCGGGTAGAGGAAGGCCCCGGGCTCGCGTTCGCCGAAGCGAATCAGCCATTCCAGGAAGGCCGAGGTGTCCCGCACCGGCGGGCAGTGCACGAAGCGCCGCGCATGGCGAGACCAGCGTGCCGGTGCCAGCAGTTCACTGCCGGCGACGGTGACGGGGACGCCGTGGCGGCCCAGCGCGCGCACCGCGGCCAGCGTCCCGCCAAAGGTGGGCATGGTGAGCAGCGCCGGTGGCAGCGTCTCGCCTGCGGCCAGCCGTCGGGAAAGCGCCGGCCGTTCGTGCGTTGCGTAGGCAGCCAAAGGAGTCGCGGAGACATAGGACATGCCGCCTCGCCGCGCATCTGGGGCCGGGAAGACTCAGGGGCGGTGCGCCGCAGGCGCCCCGCGGGCGAGCCAGCGGGCGAAGTGCAGCAGGTACACCGCTTCTGCCTCCCATTCGACGGAGACTTCATTGGTGCTCCAGCTGTCATTGTCCGTGTAGCGTCCGTCCACGGGCGTGGTGCTGTCCCGCGGGAGGGCCGGGTCTCCCCAGTAACCCCACGCCGGGACTGGCCGGCCCTGCGGCGTGGAGACGTCCCTGGCTTCGGGCGTCTGGTTGGGGCCACCGGCCACCATGCCGGGGAAGTCCCGCGGCGTGGCGCGCAGCGCCGCCAGCCACTGGTGAAAGCCCCACCGCATGCCCTGGGACGTCCCTGGCACGCCGGTGACGTAACAGAATTGTTTCAGGTTTCTGCCAAAGGCGTAGTGCAGGCTGGCCAGCGCCTGCTCGCAGTGCGCGCTGGCGGCCACCGGGCTTTGCAGACACAGAGGGACACTGTGGAGGGCCGCGCGGAGGAAGCCCGCGCCAAGCGAACCCCAGTGGTAGCGGCCGGCCCAGCCAAACGGATGACGCGCGCCCTCGGCCAGGGCCGTGTCCGCGTTGGCGCGCAGGGCGGCAAGCAGCGCCTGCTTGCGGCCCGCCTCCCCGGCCGGGGCCCGCAGGTACAAAAGCGCCGCCGGGCCGGACAGGTGCAGGAAGGGGACGTCGTAGCTGGGCGGGGCGGCCGTCTCCTCGAAGGTGCGCACAAAGCGCGCTTCGCCGGTGGCCAGCAGCATGCCGGCGGCGGCGAAGCTGCGCGCGCGCTGGCCTACCGGCGCGTCAGCGTCGGCGCGGAAGGAGGAACAGCTGGGGCCGTCGGTGGTCCCCGGGTGGGCGTCCAGGTAGTCCACGCCCCGGCGCGCGGCCAGAAGGCACCTGTCCGCGAAGGCTGCGTCTAGCGGGCGGAACAGGCTGGCGGCGAAGGCCAGGTTGCCCACCGCCCGCGCGGTGGCCAGCGTGCCCACGTCCCCAGGCGTGTACGGCGGCACGCTGTTGGGGGTGTTGGTGCCGTAGGGGCCATAGCCTTCCTGGCAGGTGGTGTTGCGGAAGCCGCCGGAGGCGTCCTGCACCGAAAGCAGCCACAGAAGGCCCCAGCGCGCCTCGTCCAGCACGTCCGGCAGGCCGTTGCCGGACTCCGGCAGGTGCAAGTTGTCCTCCGCCGGGGAGAAGTCCGCGTAGCTGAGGAGGAGCCAGAAGAGGGCGTGGTTGAGGGAGGCGCTGTAGAGGGAGAAGTCCCCGGCGTCGTGCCAGCCGCCCTGCACGCCGGGCGGCGCCTTGTCGGCGTCCGAGGGGTGCGTCCAGGGGCCTTCGGCGTACGGGGCAACCACCGGGGAAAAGGCGCGCTGGTAATAAAACCACCGCTGCACGGCGCGCAGCGCGCCGTCGAAGACGTCCGGGCCCACCGAGAAGGGAAAGGTTTCTAGGCCGTTGTCCGCGCGCACGCGGTAGCGCCCGGGCGCGGACAGGGCAGAGAAGTCCCCCGTGTAGACAGTGGTGAAGGGCCCCAGCACGTCCGTCTGCAGCTGCTGCACGGGCCATGCACCGCGGAAGGCCACTGCCCCCCCCGTCTCCTCCACCACGACGAAGGAGGCGAAGGGGCGCGGGGAGGTGAAGTGCTTGCGCGCGCCTGGCGCATACCCCACCTGGGAAGCGGCCAGGTGGGAGAAGGGGGGCCCTTCCTTCTGCAACAGGCCCCGGGCCACAAGACGGGCCGTCCCTAGCAGGTGCGCGGCCGCCCGCCGTCCGGCCTGGCGCAGGCGTGGCGGGCCGGCCAAAAGCAGAAGCGCCGGGGCGGCCAGCGCCAAAAGCAGAAGAAGGAGTGCCCGGGGCCGGCCGCGCAAGGCTGTTGCCTGCCCTTTCAGCCTTCGAGGAGGACGGCCCCCAGCACCTTGGCCTGCCCCAGAAGCCCCAAGGTGGCCTCGGTGTCCGTCAGGCTGCTGTGGCCCAGCTGCAGCAGCAGCACGGCGGCGTCAGAGACTTTGAGGATGGTGAGGGCGGCGGGATTCTGCGCCGGGGTGGCCGTGGCCACGACGAAGCGCATCCGTTCGCCGGCTTCGGTGAAGTTGCCGGCGGCCAGCGCCTGGGAGACGGTGCCGGCGCGGGTAAGGGTTAGTTCCAGGAAGCTGACGGCCTTCAGGACGGGCCGCTGGTGTTCTCCGGCGGCGGCGACGAGAAGCTGCGCCAGCCGGAAGGCGGTGGCCCCGTCGTCCGGAGACACCACGGCCAGCGTCGTCCACCCGCGCCCCATCAGGCTGCGCCACAGCGCAGCGATGGCCCCTGAGGGAATCAGCACGGGCTTGTCCAAGGAGGCGGCCGTCTCGGCACCAGCGGCCCCGTCTTTGGGTGGCGCGGCCGGGGTTTGCAATTCGGCGGGGGACAGTCGGCCCAGCAGCTCCAGGCCGAGAGGGGCTTCCAGCTGCCAGCGTTCCACCAGCGTCTTGCTGGAGAGGTCGACGTAGGCGACGCCGAGGAAGGCCAGGAGGAGGCCGGCCAGCAGGCTGGCGAAGAAAATCTGCACCGGCTTCGGCCGGTAGGGCCCGAGCGGCTTCTGGGGCGGCCAGAGGACGACGTAGCGGTACTTGAAGGCAGCGCCGGCGCGGTCCTGTTCCAGGCGCACGGCAGCCGTCCTGTCCAGCATGTCGTTGTAGCGCGCTACGGCGTGGCGCACCTGGGACTTGGCGAAGTCGATGTCCGGGTCCTGCTCCTCCAGCGGGTCCTCCGACTGCAGCGTCTTCTGCAGGGCCAGCTCGCGGGTGGCGCCGGTGCTGAGTGCCGCGGTGGCATCGAAGCCGCGCTGCTTGAGCTCCGCCTCCAGCGGCGCCAGCTCCCGCCGAAGGGCCCCCACCTGGGGGGATTCCACGCGGGCCTTCTCCAGTCCCTCCTCGGCGCCGGCCACCGCCGGGTGCGTCTCGGAGTAGGTGACGCGCAGCTGCTGCAGCCGGCCCTCGAGTTCCGAAATTCGCCGGCGCTGGAAGTCCTCCAGGTCGGCAATGGCCAGCCGCTTGCTCTTCACCTGCACCAGCAGCTGCTCCGTCTCCGGGTCCGGCAGGCTGGCCACGGCCGGGGCGGAGATGTGGCGGATATCGCGGCCCAGCCGCTTGGCGCGCACGGTGCGCAGCTTCTGCAGGTCGCGCAGGCTGCCGTCCACGGCCTCGTGCGCCGCCGAGGTGCGGCCCTCCAGGATGGAGATGACTTCGCCGATGCTGGTGATTTCCGCGATGTGCCGGGCGTCCAGGAAGTTCTGCAGCGCCGTCTGCACCACGGTGAGCGCCAGCTGTGGGTCGGACAGGTGAACGCCCATGGTGACGGTGCCGGTGCCCTCGCCGGGGGTGACCCACAGCTGCTTCTCCAAAAGCCCGACGAAGCCATCCACCTTCTCCTCCTCGGTGGGCGTCTTGAAGAGGCGGGCCCAAAGCCAGTCCTTCACCCGCAGAAGGGGGGCCCGGTGCAGCGGCCAGTTGGTGAGGAAGTCCGTCTGGCGGATGAGGGCGAGGAGGTTGTCACGGCGCAGCACCACCTGGACCGCCTGCTTGGTCTGGGTGTCCACGTCCGAGCTGCCGCTGGACAGCCCCGGGGGCCGCTGGATGAGGAAGGTGGCCTGCACCTCATACGTCTTGGGAAACAGCGCCGCGAGCGCGAGCGAGGCGACGACGACGCCTAGCCACAGGGCCAGGAAGAGGCGGGTGTGGCGGCGCGCCGCGTGGACGAGGAGCTGGGCGTACCAGCCGACGATGGCCCAGTCGAAGTGGGTGTCGGCCTGGGGTGCGGCCTCGCCGCGCGTGGACGTACCCGGGACGGCGAGGGCCTCCCGTCTGCCAAGCGCACTGGCGCCACCACTAGGTCTCATCGGCCCCTTCTGTCGCTTGCGCCCCAAGGCGCGCCTTCAAGGCTATCATCAGCGCCCCTGTGCTGAAGCTGCTGCTGTTCTCCATCCTGCTCGCCACCTTCCTCCTCCCGGCCCATGCCGCGCGCATGCGGGACCCGCGCCGCGCGCTGGTCTCGGTGCTGGTGTCCATGGCGGTGGCCGAGTTCGGCTACGCCTTCTTCCTCTACGTCCTCTACCCAAGGCTGGTCTGAAGCGTCATGGACAACGGCACCGCACAGCTGTCCGCCGCCGTCGGCCGGGGCCCCCGGGAGGCCGGGTCGCGCGCCACTCACCTGCTTCTGTTGTCGTTGGCCATGGCCACGGTGGTGGCGGTGCTGGTGGGCGGTGGCAACCTGGCCATCGCACTCGCCCCGGTGCTGGCGGCCCTGGTGCTGGCCGCGCTGTGGCTCACCCCACTGCGCTACACGCTGGCGGCGCTGCTCGCCCTGTCCTGGTGCCTCGAGGCCCCCTCGGACGTCTTCGCCGACGGGCGCATCCACACGCCCTGGGAAATGCTGGGCCGGCTGCTGTGGGGGAAGCTGAATCTCGTCATCCCGTTCTCCCCCCTGGTGATGACGGGCTTTGACCTGCTGGCGCTCTTCCTCTTCATCGCCGTCGTGCACCGCCACGTGCAGAAGTCCACGGTGGACCGGGTGGGCTGGGTGGACACGCCCGGCCCGTTGGGGACCTGCGCGCTCCTGTCGGTGGCGGCGGTGGTGTGGATGAGTGTCTACGGCCTGGCCCGGGGAGGCAGCTTCCGCTTCATCCTCTGGCAAAGCGTCCGCTGGTTCTACCTTCCCATCGTCTACGCCTTCATGCGCCAGGGGCTGCGGGGTGCCCAGGACGCGCGACTGCTGGGCAAGGTGGTGCTGGGGGCGGGGCTGTTCCGCGCGGCCGAGGCCATCGCGCTGCGCTTCAAGTTTCCCTCCATCCAGCTCATGTCCCACGCCACCAGCCACCACGACTCGGTGCTGTTCGCCGCGTGCGTGGCCATCCTCGCCGCCCTGGTACTGGAGATGCCCTCGCGGCGGAACGTGCGCCTCTTCGCCGCCCTAGTGCCCCTCTACGTCTGGGGCATGGTGGCCAACAACCGCCGGGTGGTGTGGACCGAGCTCGCGCTGGTGGCGGTCGTCTTCTGGCTGGTGACGCCCTGGCGGCCGCTGAAAATCCGGCTGGCCCGCCTGGCGGTGTGGTCGGTGGTGCCGCTGCTCCTCTACGGCCGGGTGGGGTGGAATTCGCAGTCCGGCGTTTTCACCCCGGTGCAGAAGGTCCGCTCCATGGTGGACAGCAAGCGAGACGCCTCCACGCTGTGGCGGGACCTCGAGAACTTCAATCTGGTGTTCACCTACGCCGACAACCCGCTGCTCGGCACGGGCTTCGGCCACCCCTTCGTCGAGAAGGTGAAGCTGCCGGACGTCACCGCCGCCTACGAATTGGAGCCCTACGTCCCGCACAACAGCGTGCTGGGCCTGTGGGCCTTCGGCGGGCTGCTGGGCTTCTCGCTGTTGTGGGCCCTCTTCCCGATGGGCATCTTCTTCGCGGTGCGGGCCTACCGCTGGGCCCGCACCCCCGAAGAACGGGTGACGGCCTTGAGCGCGCTGGCGGTGCAGATTTGTTACATCATGCAGGGCTACATCGACCTCGGCTTCGGGACGTGGGGCTCCGTCTTCACTGTGGCGGCAAGCTATGCGCTGGTGGGGAAAATGTGCGTCGCCAACGGGGCCTGGGGCCGCGCGGGCGCACGCCGTCCGGCCGTGTGGGCGGTGCCGTTTGCCGTCCCGGCCGCCGAACCCTCGCACGCCGCGGAGGCACTCGAAGGGACGCTGAGTGTGCTCAGCCGCACGTGGCCCCGGCGTGGGTCCCCACCCACTCCTTGAATTGCAGGAAGCAGCCTTCTATGTGAGAAGCTCTCCTTCGTCTCCCCGGGGGGGGAAGCCCGGCCAGCTTGGGTCCACACACGGAAGGCCCGCATGAGCAGCGCGCAGTCCAAACTCACCAACGAGGAAACGCAGCCTCTCGCCGTGCTTCCCTTTGCGCCTGCGCCCGGGACGGCCGCCCATTCGCTGTGGTTCGCCGTACAGACGCGGCCCTGGGCGTCCATCGCCGTCCTGCCGGCCGGCCCGGGCGAATCCGCCAAGGACGTGGCCAACGCCCTGTATGACGTCGGCGCGCTCGCCTCCGGCGGCCCGATGCGGATGCTGGACGCCCGCGAGGTCACCCTCACCAGCAGCGCCAACGTCATCGTCAACATGAGCTCTCTCGTCTCCGCGCCGGGCGAGCGGCGGGTCGGCGGCCCCCAGCGCGTGGTGGTGCTGCTGGCGAGTGTCATCGACGTCATGGCCGGCATCCCCATCGCCATGGCCGCGGACGCGGTGGTGCTCACCGTCACGCTGGGCAAGACGCGCCTGGATGATGCGCGCCGCACCTTGCAGCTGGTGGGCGCACAGCGCGTCCTTGGCACCATCCTCGTGCCGGCCTGAGGGGCAGCCCCGTTTTTTTGGGGCCCCTGCGCCGCGCACTTTTGCAGGGCCGTGGGCCCGCCCGGGGGTATTCTCACCAGTGGCCGCCCCAAAAAAGGCGTCCAGCATGCCTCTTGCGCCCTCCCTTCTGCGGCCCGGCCTCGTGCACCTCTTCCTCGCCCGGCCCGAGGCGTTGCTGGAAGCCGCCCCGCAGCATGCGGCCTGGCTTTCCACCGAGGAGCGCGCGCGGGCGCAGGCCTTCCGCCAGCCGGGCGACGGCGCGCGCTACCGCGCCACCCGGGCCCTGGTGCGCGGCGTGCTGGCAGGCCTCACCGGCCAGCCGGCCGCGCAGCTCGACTTCGTCCAGCGTGCCCACGGCCGCCCCGCACTCCAGCCGGGCCCCGACGGCCTGGACTTCAACGCCTCGCGCTCGCACGGCCTTCTGGCGCTGGTGGTGACGTCCGGGGCGTCCTGCGGCGTGGACGTGGAGGACGTCACCCGGAAGGCGGACGTCCTCGGCGTCGCCCGCGCCTTCGCGCCGGAGGAGAGGGCGTGGCTACAGGGCCAAAGCCCCGAGGAGGCCCGCCGGCACTTCTTCCGGCTGTGGACGCTGAAGGAAGCGACGCTGAAGGCGCTCGGCACCGGGCTTTCTGTGTCCCTGGGGGCGTGTGCCTTCCAGCTGGCGACGGGCGAGTCGCCCCGCGTCCGCTTCGGGCCGGCCATCAAGGAAGCTGCGGCGGACTGGGCCTTCACGCAGCTGGCACCGGACAGTGGCCACCTGGTTGCGGTGGCGGTGCGGCGGCCGTTGCCCGTGGACTTCGTCGTGCACGGCGACGCGGAGACGTGCGCCGCGGTGGCGGAGGCGACGTGAAGGCACCCGGCGGCGGCGCGCCGCTACCTGAGGCCGGCGTGACGGATGGTGTGGCGTCCGCACAACACAGAACGCTGGTGCACCGCCCGGGAACCGGGTCCGCGCCACACCCACCTGTGCGTACAGCGACGTGGCTCCAGAAGGACGGCAAGGGACCCGTCGCTCCGCAGTGCGGGGCGGCACGCGTCGCGGCGTGCGTCCGGCGCGGGTGGAGTCTCTTCCTTCTGTGCACTGGCCTTCTGCTGCTGCAGGCCGGGCCAGCGTCGGCCAAGTCCAGCATCGCCATCATCCCCTTCGGCCGCTACCCGGTGGAGCGGCAGCTGACGCAGACGCTGTGCGCGGAGGTGACGTGCATCCCCGCCTCCCAGGTGATGCGCCAGGGCCACGTGGACTGGGACCGGGTGGCCGCCGCGCACCCCACCGGCGTCGTCCTCGGCAAAATCGGCCGGGACAGCCGGGGCAAGCGCTTCGTCGACGTCCAGCTGGTGGCCCCCGGCCACATCGTCCTCGTCCGGAAGAAGGCGCCGCTGTCCAACATGGCCCTCTCCTCCGAAGGGCTGCGCATCATGACGTCGGACTTGGTGGGCGTCCTCAACCGCGCCCACGGGCCGGAGCGCCCCACCCCTCCGCCGGCCGCCGACACCACCCTCGCCCCGGCCGTGGTGGCGGGCGGCACGCCCGCGCCTGGCAAGCCGGCGGCGCCCGCCGCGCCCGCCGCGCCGACGTCGCCTGCGGCGGCGGCGGCGCCCACCACCATTCAGGCCGTCGGGGAGGAAGTCCCGGCCGAGGCGGAGGGCGCCGGCGGGGAAAAGAAGGACGTGGCCCTTTTGGAAGTGCAGGTGACGTTCGCCTTCCTCAACCGGGAGTACAGCTACACCTCCAGCAGCACCGGCACGCCCATCCTCCGCAACACCTACGTGCCCCTGGCCGCGGAACCGACGCTTTTGGTGGGGCTGTTCCCGCTGCGTTCCAGCACCGGCGTCTTCGAGTCCCTCGGCCTGGAAGGCGGCGTCGGCGTCAGCGTGGGCATGGCGCTGCAGCGGGAGAATGACGCGTCGGGGACGACGTTTCCCGCCGTGGCGCTGGTGGCCAACGCCTCGCTGCTGACGCGGCTGCGCCTTGGCAAGACGGTGCGGCTGACGCCGGTGGTGGGCTGGCAGATGATGGACTTCGACGTCGCCAAGGCCACCAACGGGACCGTGCTGACGGGCCAGCCCGGCGTGCACTGGCGCGCGCTGCGGGCCGGACTCAAGCTGGACGTGGACTTCAGCAGCTGGTGCGCGCTGTACCTCGAGCTCAGCTACCTCTACGTCTACTCGGCCGGGCCTCTCACCGCCTCGCCGTACTTCACCTCGTCCTCCGCCGCGCCCAGCTTCGACACGGCGCTGGGCCTCTCCTTCCGGGTAGCTCCACCGTTGGAAGTGCGCGGGGGCGTCGTCTTCACCCGCTACGGCCTCAACTTCGGCACCGGCGGCCCGGCCGGCCTCACCGGTGTCAGCGACCAGCTCATCGGCTTCACGCTGGGCATTCGCTACAGCTACTAGTCTTAGTCTAGGGCCCACGCCCCACACCCTGGGGCGCGCACTCCACACCTTGGGCGTTCGCGTCAGCGTGGACTCGGCCGTCGTGGTTGAAGCCGCGCGAATTTTTAGCCGGCCGCGGTGACGGGTGGCGCGCGGTGGCTACAACAAGGGGCGCAGGGAACGCTGCTGCACCCATGTCTCGCCTTTTTTCCCTGGGGAAGCCCCAATGAGAAACCAACGCCGACGTCCTGAGGGTGCCCCCGGGGCTGCGCTGCTTCTGTGTCTGCTTCTCGGCGCCCTGCTGTCGCTCGCGCCGGGCTGCCTCGGCCAGGCGGGCCTCAGCGCCCTGGACGCCGACGCCGGTGGGGGCGGGGCCGGTGCCGGCGGTGGCGGCGGAGGTGGAGGTGGTCTCACCGGTGGCACCACCGACGGCGGCGTTGTCGTGTACTCGACGGACTTGCCTTGCGACGTCTACGCGGTGCTGTCGAGTTCCTGCTGGGCCTGCCACGGCAACAATCCCGCCAATGGTGCGCCCCAGTCGCTGGTGACGCCGGCGCAGCTGCAAACCATGTCGCCCACCTATGCCGGGCAGACGTACGGCCAGCGGGCGGTGGCGCGCATGGCGCTCGCCGCCGCGCCCATGCCACCCAACGGTTCCGGCTGGCCCGTGCCCACGGCCGCTCAGCAGGCGGCCTTCTCCGCCTACGTCAGTGCGGGCGAACCCGCGGGCCAGTGCATTGTCGACGCCGGGACGACAGTCGTTCCGGATGCCGGAAGCGGCGGTGGCCATGACGCTGGCACCGACGCCGGCACCGGCACCGGTGGCGGCAGCGACGGCGGCGTCGTCGTGGACATTCCCTGCGACATCTCGACAATTGTGTCCACCTATTGCTGGACGTGCCACGGGCCGCAGCCGGGCGGGGGCGCGTCCTTCTCCCTGGTGACGGACGCGGAATTCAAGGCCGTGTCGCCGCTGTACCCCGGGCAGACGTACGGCCAGCGGGCGGTGGTGCGCATGGCAGACACCGCCTTGCCCATGCCGCCGTCCCCCAACGCCTCCGTCCCTTCGGCTGACCAGACCACCTTCTCGGCGTGGGTTTCTTCGGGCATGCCCTCCGGCACCTGCACCACCGACGGCGGCTTCCCCGACGCCGGTCCGCCGGACCCGCTGAATGACTCGCCCCGCTGCACCAGCGGGCAGAGCTACACGGGCTCCGAGGGCTCCACCATGCGGCCCGGGGAGGCGTGCGTCGCCTGCCACCAGGCGCGAGGTGGCCCGGGCTTCAACATCGGCGGCACGGTGTACCCCACCGGGCATGAACCGAATGACTGCGTGGCCTCCTCGGCGGCGGGCGCGGTGGTGACGGTGAAGGACAGCAAGGGCGTGACGGCGTCCTTCACCGCCAACGGCAACGGCAACTTCTCCGGCAGCGCCAGCCTCACCTTCCCCATCACCGCGGTGGTGACTTTCAACGGCAAGTCGCGGGCAATGACGACGGCGGTGGCTTCCGGCGACTGCAACAGCTGCCACACGCAGACGGGCGCCAACGGCGCGCCGGGCCGCGTGACGCTGCCTCCGTAATGCTGCGGTGGGGCCAGACGGCGGGTGGGGGGCCTGTCGCCGGTGTGCGTGCGCCGTTTTTTTTGGGGGGCGCCAGGGCCTTGGTGACGGAGGTGCGGGGATGCGGACAATGTTGGGTTCAGGAGGATTCATGAAGCTTTCCCTCATCGTCCGCGCACCCCTGCCCACCACGCGAGAGCGGTAGCCTTTCGGGCCCTCGCCGACCCCCGTCCCCCCTTCCACCATGCGCTCGCCCTGGTTCGCCCTCGTCGTCCTCACTGCTGCCCTGTGCGTCCTGTGTTCAGGCTGCACCGGCCAGTCCACCGCGCTGCCGGGGGACATCACCCAGACGTCCGGGACGGGGGGCGGAAGTGGTGGCACGGGTGGCGGGGCCGGCTCGGCCTCCTCGCTAGACATGCCCTGCGCCGCGGCAGACGTGCTGGCGGCCAGTTGCCTCGGCTGCCACGGCGCCCCGCCCACCAATGGAGCGCCCCAGGCCCTCAACACCCTGGCCGCGCTGCAGGCGACCTCCCCGGGCTACCCGGGCCAAACCAACGGCGCCCGCGCCGTGGCGCGCATGGCCAATACCGCCTCGCCCATGCCGCCCGTCCCCAACCCGGCCGTGTCGGCGGCGGAACAGTCGGCCTTCGCCGCCTGGGTGACGGCGGGCATGCCGGCGGGCAGCTGCAGCAGCCTGCCGGACGCCGGCACGGTGGCGGTGGACCCGGCCTTCGCCGGGCCGCCCGTCTGCACCAGCGGCCAGACGTACACCGGTTCGGAGGGCTCCACCATGCGGCCTGGCGAGGCGTGCGTCGCCTGCCACCAGGCGCGAGGCGGCCCGGGCTTCAACATCGGCGGCACGGTGTACCCCACCGGGCATGAACCGAATGACTGCGTGGCCTCCAGTGCATCCGGCGCGGTGGTGACGGTGACGGACAGCAAAGGCGTCACGGCGTCCTTCACCGCCAACAGCACCGGCAACTTCTCCGGCAATGCCAACGTCACCTTCCCCATCACCGCGGTGGTGACCTTCAACGGGAAGAGCCGGGCCATGACGACAGGCGTCCCCTCCGGCGACTGCAACAGCTGTCACACCGAGAGCGGCACCAACAGCGCCCCCGGGCGCATCGCTTTACCCTGAGCGGTGTCCTTGTACTGCGAATGGGACAGCCACCCTGGGGTTACCGGCGAGCGGCCAAGCTCAACCGTTACGTCGTAGGCAAGTTCACGCAGTATTCGTTTGGAGGTCGGTTTCATGCGTCTAAGTCGCCTTTCGTGGAGTGTGGTGGCGCTGGGCTGCGCCGTGCCGGGCCTGGTGTTCGCGGCCCTGTCGGCCAGCCAGGCCAAAGTGACGTTTTCCTGCAGCGGTCCGGGTGGCCTGAAATTCGAAGCGACGAGCAACGAGGTTCAGACGGCCGACAAGGGCGATGCCCTGGTGGTCACCGTCCCGGTGGAGAAGTTCTCCACCGGCATCGGCGTCCGCGACACGCACATGAAGGAGAAGTACCTAGAGGCGGCCAAGTACCCCAACGCCGAGCTGGTGGTGCCGCGGGCGGGCCTGAAGTTCCCGAGCGAGGGCGCGAGCGTGGATGCAACGGCGCCGGGCACCATGACCATCCATGGCAAGAGCAAGCCGGTGACGTTCCACTACAAGGCCGTGCGCAAGGGCAACGCCTACGACGTCCAGGGCGACGCCCATGTCAACATGAACGACTACGGCATCGAGACGCCCACCTACCTGGGCATCACCGTCAAGCCGCCGGTCGACATCACCGTCACCTTCCGACTCGTGGAGTCGTAAGCTACCGACTGGTGAGGACCAAGCGAGGGGGCAAGACCAACGCCAGCAGGGCCTGGGCATGGCTGCTCGCTTTGGCCCTCGCCCTGGGCTTCTGGCCGACGTCCGCGGAGGCCTACCCGTGGATGATTCGGCACGACTACACCGGCTGCGCGGTGTGCCACGTCGACCCGTCAGGGGCTGGCCTCCTGACGGACTACGGCCGGGCCCAGTCGGTGCTGCTGATGCAGATGAATTACGGCTCGCCCTACAAGGGCGACGAGGCGCCGAGCTACGCCAACTTCGCCTTCGGCGTCCCGTTGCCGGACTGGCTTTTGGCCCAGGTGACGTTCCGGGGGGCCGAGTTCTGGGTGTCCTCGACGACGGCTGCCACGCCCACCACCGCGGCCATTACGGCCAGTGACCAGCGCTTCCTGATGATGCTTCTGGACGCCCGGGCCGAGCTGAAGTTCGGCATCTTCCGGGCGGCGGGCTCCATCGGCTGGGGCACCACCCCCTTCACCCTGCCGGCGGCGGTGTGGACCAACCAGGCCGGCACCAACATGCTGCTGGCCCGGGACTACTGGGTGGGGCTGCAATTCGACGACAGCCTTTTGTTGGGCATCGGCCGCATCAACCTGCCCTACGGCCTGCGCAACGTGGAACACACCGCCTGGGTGCGCAACAACACGGGCACCGACATCAACTACTCGCAGCAGTCTGGCCTTTTCGTCGCCTTCGACAACGGC
Organism: Myxococcaceae bacterium; assembly: GCA_017881265.1. GTDB lineage: Bacteria > Myxococcota > Myxococcia > Myxococcales > Myxococcaceae > JADGRA01. The sequence goes on from JADGRA010000013.1 coordinate 17,795, forward strand.
AAGGTGCGCACCGAGGTGGAACTCATCCTCGGCAACCTCAACGTCAGCCCGGACGGGTACCGGCAGCGGGGCTTCTCCGGCCTGGTGGAGGTCCCGGTGGCCGAGCGGGCCAGCGTGGGCTTCTCGGCGCTGGTGACGCGTGCCAACCTCACCACGTCCTCGCCGAGTCCGGCGCTGCGACAGTCCTACGGGGCCTTCTCCCGCTGGGCCCCCATCGAACCGGTCGTCATCCTGGTGGAGGCAGACGTCTTCATCAACAACACGCTGGGCAGCGGCGTCATCCAGCCCAACGGCGTCAGCTGGCTGCAGGTGGACTGGGAGCCCATCCAGGGCCTGCACTTCGCGCCGGCCATTGAGACACTGACTCCCTACGGGGTGAATGGGACGGGCGTCGGGACGTGGATGACCATCGACTGGTTCTGCCTGCCCCACACCGAGTTGCGTCTGGACGGCCTTTACCGCTACCAACCCACTCCCACCAGTTCCACCAACACCTTCTCCTTCCTCATCCAGCTGCACGTGTACCTATGAGACGCATCCTGCCCCTGTTCGCCCTTGCGGGCGCCCTGCTGCTCTCGCCCGGCCTCGCCCGGGCCTCGTCCAGCTACCCGGCCGAAATCCAAAAGCAGCTCGGTCTCTCCTACGTGCCCCAGTGCGCCATCTGTCACGCCAACGGCGTCACCGGCTACGGCACGGTGACGACGCCCTTCGGCACCACCATGCGCAGCCGGGGACTCGTCTGCTGCAGCCTCAGTTCGCTGGACACGGCCCTCGCCGCGCTGGAAGGCGAAAATAGCCCGTACATCACCTACCTGAAGCAAGGGCTGGACCCCAACAACCCCGGGGCCGGCGCCGTCACCCCGCCGTCCTACGGCTGCTTCAGCGTCACCGGCCAGGGGCCGAGCTCCGGGGCCGGCGCAGCCGTGGCGCTCTTGCTGTTGGCCGTGGCCGTCGTGCGCCGGCGCGCGGCCCGCCCGTAACGCCGGGCGCCAGCCTGGCGGCCCCGCCCCGCCCAACTGCGCTTCGGCGAAGGCAGTTGTTGAGTTTGCCTCGCCCTTTGCCGGAGAGTTCCCCTCCGCGCCGGGTCTCCGGCTCTCAGAGCAGGGGATGGGTCGAGGATGACGCATAGGCCGGGCTGCGCACGTCTGGCGCTCGCGGGGCTGCTGTTGCCGGCCCTCGCCGCGGCTGCGCCGACGGCCCACCACAGCCACGCCTCCCTGGACGTCACCCGGCGCGCCAGCGCGGCCCACTGCCCGTCCGAGAAGGACGTCCGCCGCGACGTCACCGCCATCCTCGGCTACGTGCCCTTCGACAAGAATGCCCGCCGCCGGGTGTCCGCCGTCCTGTGGGCAGCGGGCGGGACGTACCACGCCCGCATCCAGCTGAAGGACGCCCGCACCCAGAAGAGTCTCGGCTTCCGCGAATTGTCCGCCGCCGGGCTCACCTGCGAGGAGTTAGGGCAGGCCATGGCGCTGGCCATTGCCCTGGCCATTGACCCGCTGGCCCAGCCGCCCCCGCCGCGCGTCGTCGCCGTCCGGCCGGCACCAGACGCGGCCGCCACGGGCGCCGCAGCTGCGGGCACCGCAGCGCTGGCGGCCCCACTTCCAGGCGGCATCTCCTCGAGCGCGGGGGCCAGCGCCTCCCCGCGCCCGGCCCCGGCCCAGCCCCCCACGCGGGGCAAGCCACCGCCGCCCGCGCCCAAGCTGGCACAGGCGACGCTGCCGGACGCGGGGGTGAAGGCGCCCCCACCCGTGCCAGTAGACGCCGGGGCCGCCCCGCCTGACGCCGGAGAAGTGTCGGACGCGGGGGCCAGCCCCCCGGACGCGGGCGCCCTGGCCGAAGTCCCCCCGGACGCGGGGCCTTTGGCCCCCCCGCCGGCGGTGGACGCGGGCGCCCCGGCGCCGGTCGAAGCCCCGCCCACCCCGGTGGTGGCCACCGCGGTGGCCGTCCCCGCGGCCACGCCGCCGGAGCCCCCTCCACCGCCGGAGACGCGGCCCTTTCACGGCATTGCCGGCGCGGGGGCGGAGTGGACGGTGGGCCTCGTCCCGCAGCGCGCCTTTGGCGTCTTCGTCCACGGCGGCGTGGCGCTGCCGCACTTCCTCGGGGAAGTGGAAGTGGGGTGGCTGCCCTCCACGTCCTTCGCCTACCCGCCGGGCCACATCTCCACCGCGCTGTGGACGGGGGCCCTTGTGGCCTGCGGCACCTTTTCCGGCTTCGGCGTCTGCGGCGTGGTGCAGACCGGGCCCCTTACCTCCCAGGGCACCGGTTACGGGACCAATTCCAGCACGACTACATGGCTGTTCGCCCTCGGCGTCCGGGGACAATGGGACTGGGTGTTCGCGCACCCGGTTGGACTGCGACTTCAGGCGACCGGCCTCTACAATGCCGTGCAAACACGGCTTCAGGTTGGCACCGGGCCCGGCGGGGGGTCGCCGCTGACGGCATGGACGGCCCCGGTGTTTGCCCTGAGTCTCGGTGCGGGACTGTTTGTCGTTTTCTGAATTTCAACCGGGTGACGGAAGTGCCGGACAAACGACAAAAGAATGATGGAGTGTCTGCTGCCCTCGCGCTGGCCGAGACGGCCGAAGTGCTGCCACCTGCCCCAGACTTTGCGGCGGCCTACGACGCCGAGTTTGAAGGCGTCTGGCTATACCTCCGGCGGCTGGGCGTGCCGGCGGCAGACGTGGAAGATGCAGTGCACGACGTGTTTGTGGTGGCTCACCGGCGCTATGCGACTTACGACAGTTCCCGCCCCCTTCGCCCCTGGCTCCTCGGCATTGCCTTCCGGGTGGCCGCGCAGTGGCGGCGCCAGCGCCGGCACGAGGTGGACCTCGACGAGCCAGCCCGGGAGATGGCGGACGGCGCGCCCAGCCCGGAGGCAGACTTCGAGTCGCGCGAAGTCAGCAGCCAGCTGCATGCTGCCTTGGGCCAACTGGACCTTCAGCAACGGGCGGTGGTGGTGATGCACGACCTCCACGGCATTGCCGTCCCGCAGATTGCGGACGAGCTCAACGTCCCGTTGAATACCGTCTACTCCCGGCTCCGGCTGGGCCGCGCCAAGGTGGCGGCAGTCCTCCGAGGCAATTCATGAGTGGCTTCGCCGACGACTCCCTCCCAGAAGGCTGGGACGCCCTGAGCCGCGCCGATGCGGAGGCCCTGGGTCCGCCCGACGGGGCCAAGGAGCGCGTGCGGCTGCACCTGGCTGCCACGCTGGGCCTGGCCGCGGGATTTGGGGCCGCCGGCGCCATCGTCGGCGCGGCCAGCGCCGGCGCCGCCGCCAGCCCGGTCCCCGCCGAGGGCTTCCTCGGGGCCGTCGCCAAAGCCCTCCTTCTCAAGAAGGCCGTGGTGCTGGGCGTGGTGGCGGCCACCGCCGTCACCGGCGGCACCGTCGCCTACGTGGAAGTCCGCGAGCGGAAGGTGTCCGCCGAACAGGCCCTTGCCCACAAGCAGCGCGTGGCGCCCGCAGCCCCCGTCGCCCCGGTGCTGCCGGCCCCGGTGGCCGAGACGGCCCCGGTGGTGGTGGCGGAGGCCCTTCCCGAAAAGGCACCCGACACGCTGGGCGAGGAACGCACGCTGCTGGATGGGGCCCGCGCCGCCATTGCCCACGGCCGGCTGGGTGAGGCCCAGACTCTTCTAGTCCGCCACGCCCAGGCGTTTCCCGCGGGCCGTCTGGTGGAGGAACGCGAGGCGCTCACCATCCGCCTGCTGGTACGGCAGGGGCACCGGGCCGAGGCCACCCGCCGGGCGGCGCGCTTCCGCCAGGAACACCCGCACAGCATCCAGCAGCCCAACATCGACGCTGCGCTGCGGAGGTAACCTTCACTCCCGTGCGCCTCCCCGTGGTGTTGCTGGCCGTCTTCTTCCTGCTTTTGGGGGCGTCCCCCGCCTGCACCGTCAACCAGCTGGTGGGGGACTTGGCCCTGGTGACGGACGGGGGCGATGAGGCCGAGGACGGCGGGCCGGACGCCGACGACGACGGCGGCGTGGAGAACGAGGACGGCGGGCCCCGGGATGGCGGCCCCCGTGACGGAGGCGACACCTTCCAGGCCTTCCCGCTGCGCGCGCAGTAAAGGCGCCCGGGGGGCGCCTCAGGCCTTCTGGAAGTCGTAGACGCTGCCCAGCCGCAGCATGCGCGTCAATTCATCCAGCGCCGCCATGCTTTCGCGCGCCAGGGCTGGGTCCCGGAGGTCCTCCGGGACGAGGCGGTCGCGGTAGTGGCGCCGAATCCAGCTACTCAAATCCACGTCCAGCGCCTCGTCGTAAAACACGCGCGCATGCACCGCGTCCCGCTCGGCGTCCGTCAGGCGAATGCGCTGGCGCAGGCAGGCCGGGCCCCCGCCGTTGTGCATGGACTCCCGGACGTCCAGGTAGTGCACCGCCTGCACCGGGTTGTCCTGGGCCACCACCCGTTCCAGGAAGGCCCGTGCGGCGGGACTTTCCTCGCTTTCCTTGGGCGCGACGATGGCCATCCGCCCGGACGGCAGGGTGACCAGTTGGCTGTTGAAGGGGTAGGCCGCCACCGCCTCCGCCACCGGCAGCTCGGCCTCGCTGGCCACCACCGGCCGAAAGCCCGGGCCCAGCTTCTCCCGCAGCTGCTGCACCAGTCCCGGGGTGTCCAGGAAGGCCAATTCATGCACCAGCAGCACCCCGTCGTTGCCCACCACCAGGACGTCGGAATGGAAGGCCCCGGCGTCAATGCCGGCCGGGGACTGCTGGGGAAACAGGCACGCGGACGCAGGCAGCTGGTGCAGGCGGGCCAGCGTCTCGCTGGCCTCGCGTGTCTGGCGGGCCGGGAAGCGCTGGGGCCCAGGCCCCGGCCGGTAGCTGCTGCGGCCCCAGCCAAAGACGTGCACGGCGGGCCGGCCCTCCACTTGAAGCCGGCTGTGGTTGGCGGCGCCCTCGTCGGCGAAGTGCGCCCCCCCGGGCAGCGGGGCGTGCACGGCGAAGTGGCGGACGTCGGAGAAAATTCTCGCCAGCACCGCGTGGGTGGTGTCCGCCTCGATGCTGCGGTGAAACATGGCGGTCAGGTTGGCAGGCGTGAGGTGCACCCGGCGGTCGGCCGTGTCCTCGGACGGCGCGGTGGTGCAGGCATTCGCCGTCCACATGGCCGCCGCGCTGGAGCAGGCGCGCAGCAGCAACTCGGCATCCGTCGCCGCGCGCGTCACCACCGCCTCATCCGTGCCGGTGAAGCCCAGCGCCCGCAGCGTGCGCAGGGACGGTCGCGGCTGGGGTGGCAGCACGGCCTGTTCCACGCCCAAAGACGCCAAGAAGCGCATCTTCGCCAGGCCCTGCAGGGCGGCCTGCCGCGGGCTGGACACCTCGCCCTCGTGCGCCTGGGAGGCGAGGTTGCCCGGCGCCATGCCGGCGTGGTTGTGCGTCGGGCCGACGACTCCGTCGAAGTTGTACTCACGCTGTGCCATAGAGGAAGCCCCGTGGACGCGCCGAGTGTTTCCCACGTGAAGCCCCCCTTGGCAAAGCGCGTAAAGCGTTCTGTGCGCTTCGCCCTCGTCCGCGCCGCCCTGGCCCTGGCCAGCCTGTTGCCGCTGCGGTGGGCGCAAAGCTGCGGTGACGTCTTGGGCAGCCTCGCCTTCGGCCTGTTGACGGCGGAGCGGCAGAAGGCGCTGCTGTCCCTGGGGCGCGCCTTTCCGGACAAGCCACAGGCGGAGCGCTGGGCGCTGGCCCGGGCCTGCTTCCGGCACCTCGGCCGCTGTGCCATGGAAGCGGCGGTGGCCCGGCGCCTTCGGCCCGCACAGCTGGACGCGCTGGTGGTGGTGCCGGAGGCGGTGCGGACGCTGCTGTTGGGGGCCGTCGCCCGGGGGCGCGGCGTGGTGGCCGTCAGTGGCCACGTCGGCCACTGGGAATTGTTCGGCTGGGTGCTGGTGCGGCTGGGCCTTCCGCTGCACGTGGTGGCCCGGCCCGGGGTGGACGCGCGGCTGGGGAAGCTGGCCGAGGACTTCCGGGCGCACGGGGGCGTGCGCACCATCCTTCGGGGCAGCCCGGGTTCCGCCCGCGGCATGCTTTCGGCCCTGCGCCACGGCGACATGCTGGGCTTCCTCGTCGACCAGGACACCGCCGTGCAGTCGGTGGCCGTCCCCTTCTTCGGCAGCCGGGCCGCCACCCCGCGCGCCCCGGCAGAACTGACGCTGCGCACCGGGGCGTCCAGCGTGGTGGGCTTTCTGCAGCGCGGCCCGGACGGGCGCTACCACCTGAGTTCTGCCGAGGTGGACGTCCCCCACAGCGGGGACGTCGAGGCGGACGTCGTGGAATTGACGGCCCGCTACTCGGCCGCCATCGAAGCGGCCGTGCGCCGGGCGCCCGAGCAGTGGGTGTGGATGCACCAGCGGTGGAAGACAGTGTGTTAGGGAGGGCTTTCTCTTGCGTCGCCTGCTCGCCCTCGCCGCGCTCGTCACGGGCTGTGCCGTGCCGCCCTCGCCCACCCAAATGGCGCCCGAGGTGACGCTGCACCAGGTGCGCCTGCGCAACTTCCACAACTCGACGCTGAGCGCGGTGGGGACCAGCCGCCTCATCGAGTACCACCGGGCGAGCGCGGACGTGGACTTCCGGGACTTGAAGCTGGACGTCTTCCGGACGGAGCCGCCGTCCCCGCCAGGCGTGCTGCCCCCGGCCACCCACCTGGAGGCCCCGCGCGCGGTGGGTAACCTGTTAAGCCGCGTGGTGCAGGTGACGGACGGCGTCACCGTCCGGCTGCCGACGGGCGTCGTCGCCCGCACGTCGGCTGCCTCCTTCAACTCGGCCGAGCAGCGGGCCACCGGTACGTCCCCGCTGGAGGTGGTGGGGCCGGACGGCTTCTGGCTGCGCGCCGACGGCTTCGACTTGCACCTGCGCACGGACGTCTATGACTTCGTCAAGCCGGAGACGCGGACGCGCGGGCCGTGATTGCGCTCCTCTGCCTGTTGGCCGCGGTGGATGGCGGTGCCGCGGCACCCGGGCGGCCGGACGGAGGCTTCCGCAACCCGGTGGACGTCAAGTGTGACTTCGCGCGGATGGAGGGCGCGCAGCAGCAGCTTCTGTGCACCGGGCACGTGCTGGTGAAGCGGCGCACGACGGACATCACCTGCGACAAGCTGGTGGCCCACTACACCAACCGCGACGTCAACGACATGACGCACTTCGAGTGCGTCGGAAACGTGGTGGCGGTGGACGGCGACCGCTGGGCCAGCGGGGACTTCGCCGACTACGACAACCAGAGCGAGGTCCTGGTGATGACCGGCCAGCCCCGGGGCCGGCAGGGAAGCAGCCAGCTGCAAGGGGGGAAAATTACCTTCCACGTCAGCAGCGACGAGATGGACGTGGACAGCGTCAAGGCCGTCCTGGAAAGCCAGGGGCAGGAGGAGCGGCGCGCGGCGAAGAAGAAGAAGGGCGCGGCTGCCCCACAGGACGCGGGGCCTGTGGAGGGGGGCTTCACCAACCCCGTCCACATCCAATGCGACAAGGGGCGGATGGAAGGTTCCAAGCAGCAGCTGGTGTGCGTGGGCCACGTCCGTGTGAAGCGGCACAACACCGACATGACGTGCGAGCGCGCGGTGGCGACGTACGTCAACCGCGACGTCAACGAAGTGAAGCGGATTGAATGCGTCGGCAATGTGCAGGCCGTGGACGGAAACCGCTGGGCCCACGGAGACTTCGCCGACTTCGACACCACCCGGGAGGTCCTCATCATGACGGGCCACCCGCAGGGCCGCCAGGGCACCAATGAAA
>JADGRA010000066.1 GCA_017881265.1 Myxococcaceae bacterium
AAGGCCAGTCGGCATCGGAGCTCATCTCGAAAAGAATCGCCGAACTCGGGGACTGGCGCGGGGAAACCCTCAGCAGAATGCGCAAGCTCATCAAGGAAGCAGACCCGGACGTCGTCGAGGAGTGGAAATGGATGGGCACTCCGATTTGGTCGCACGACGGCATCATCTGCACTGGCGAATCCTACAAGAATGTCGTGAAGCTTACCTTCATTAAGGGCGCGTCTCTGAGAGATCCGGCCCGTCTCTTCAACTCGAGTCTCGACGGAAACGCACGCCGCGCGATCGACATTTACGAAGGAGAAGAAGTTGACGAGTCCGCCTTCAAGGCGCTCGTTCGCCAAGCGGTCGCCCTCAACAGTTCTGGCAAGTCAAAACCTTCGAAGAAAGCGAAGTCCTAAGGGATTCCGCCCTGAACAGGTCCGACATCGGGGTGGCGGAGGTGTCGTTTCGCCTGAGCGACCCAGGTTGAAGATGGCCTCGACCGTCGCAGGGCGCGAATCGTGCATGCTTGGCAGACTGGCCAACCAGTCGGGCCGTCGAGCTGCGAGCGTTCGCGCGCGCCGGGCCTCGTGAGCCCCTAGCTGGCGCGAACCCACCCGGGTTGGCCCGGGCACCGACCAACGGCTAGCCCCCGCTCAGCGCCTGAACAAACTGGATGGCCTCGTCGGGCTGAAGCGTGCGCGTCGTGTCCAAGACCTGCTGGCCGTTGATGAAGCAACGCATGTGCGGCCGCATATTACCTTGCTCGTCAATCAGGCGGAATCGCAGGCCTGGGTAGCGACGGTCGAGGTCAGCGAGTAGTTCCGCCAGCGTCCTGCCGGTCGCGTCGACCTCGCGAACAGCGGTGTAAGAAAGCAGAGGACCGGGAATCAGCACTTTCACGGCGGAACTCTCCCAATTTCGGCAAACTCGTGGCGTCAACGCACCTCGGCGGCCTCCACCGCGTAAATTTCGGGGAGATTCCGGGCGACGCAATCCCATCGATTGCCCTCATCGCGGCTCATCCAGAGCTCTCCACTCGTCGTCCCGAAGTACAGCCCGGTTGGGTCCGCTGCGTCCGCACTCATCGCCTGTCGCTTCACCGTCCACCAGGCCTGACGTTCCGGCAAGCCAGAGTCGAGGCGCCGCCAGCTCGCCCCCGCGTTGCGCGTCACATAGACGGCTGGTGCGCCATCCGGGCTTGTGCGCGGCCATACGGTTGTTCCGTCCATCGGGAAGACCCACGCTGTGTTTGCCTCCCGGGGGTGGACCACCAGGGGGAAGCCAATGTCGCCGACTCGCTTGGGCATCTTCCTTCCGATGCGTGTCCACTCCTTCGCCGGCCGGTCGAGTCGGTAGATGCCACAATGATTCTGCTGGTAGAGCCGGTCCGGGTCGCTCGGACAGATTCGAACGCAATGCGGGTCGTGGAAGCGGAGGTTGGCGGGGTCGAGGTCTTCCACGACTTCGAGACCTTGAACGAGCGGCGCCCACGTCCGGCCCCCATTGGTCGATTCGTGAACTCCGCCGCTCGACATCGCGACGTAGAGATGGGCCGGATCTCGCGGGTCGACGATGACAGAGTGCAACTTCGGCCCGTCCGGTGTTCCATCCTGCTCACCGCCCATCCACGCCCGATATTGCGCATCGTCATTGAGGCCGGGCAGCGGTTCCCATCTCGAGCCTCCGTCGTCGGAGCGGAACAGCCCTTGGGGCGAGGTTCCGGCGTACCACGCGTCGGGCTCGTTGGCGTGGCAAGGCGTCAGCCAGAACGTGTGGTCCACAACGCGTCCCTTCTCGCCGGCCGCCGCCTTTGGAAAAGCCGGTGGCCGCACTGCTTCCTTCCAGGTTCGTCCGAGATCGGTCGACCGAAAGACGGTTGGCCCGAGGTGACCGGTCTTCGCCGCCGCGAGGAGCGTGCGGGTGTCGCGGGGATCCAGCACGAGATGATTGACGATGTGACCGAGAAAATGTGGGCCGTCGACGCGCCACCTCCGTCGGGTCGAATCCCCATGAAACAGCCACGCGCCCTTTCGCGTCGCGACGAGAACTAGCACGCGAGGCGAATCGCGGAGGCCTGCTGCACCCTTGGGACGGGTGCTGCCTTTCGGCCGCCTCAACTGCTTTCGGGTGGTGCGGCCCATGAGCGACTCCTCCACCTTCACGTGACACCACCCCTCCGCGAGCAAGCACCCGGCGAACACCACGCGGCGGGGCGCATAGGCTACACGGAGGACCCGTCCCCGTACTTGCTTCCACCCTTCACGCTGCGTGAAACGTTGTCGTCGACGCTGCATTCTGCAGCCCCAGGCAGCGCGCGTCCGTGCATGGCGCAACGCCGGCCCAACCGAGAGCCTGTCTCTCCGCAGCTTTGCGAGGGCATGCCGGATGCTGTCTCGTCTGGCATGAATTCAATTCTCAAGCTGCTTCGACTCGGACAGGCGCCTGACGAGCCTCCGCCCCGACACCCCAAGGCTTTCGAGGCACTGAGTGTCGCAACGCTTCCGGAGGCCCGACATCGGGCCGACAAGGTTCTCGCAAGCGCGAAGCGATGCCAGCGCTGCAGGACGCTTTTGGCCCATGTCTTTGACTGCCTGGGGTCGACACTCTTTAATGACGACGACCCGCACGCGTTGAGAAGCGCCTTCCAGCCCACCGACTGTGACCAGTTCAGCGAGCAGGTTCTGGCCGCCCTCATCGTACTCAACGGCCGCCCGCGGGCGCTTCCGCCCGACGCGTTTGTCGGCAGCTCGCAGCCTGCTTGACTGAGGTGGGCGCCGAAATCAACCTACTCTCACCCCTAAGGAACGCCCCGGCCGGTCCGAGTGGTCACGGCGTTCAACCTCTGCGCCCCTCCACGTCGAATTCACCAAAGGCTGTCACAGCCTCCCCTCAGGCCGAATGGTGCCGGCCCAGCCTTACGTCAGCAGCGCGCAGGCAATGTCGACGAAGAGAATCTTCACGATGGTCATCCCGGGGAAAATCATCGCGTAGCCCAGGTCTCGTCTGGTCGGTCGGCGCCAGCTTGTCAAAGTCGCGCCCGGGGGCGAGGCCGAAAGCCAGGGTGGCGTGTGGTGGCGGCGAGCCTCCGGCCTCCATGGCGACCTCTCCTAGTTCTGCAGAATCAGGCGCCGGGTATGACGCGCGATCATGAGTTCCTCGTTGGTCGGAACGACCCAGGCAGCGGTACGACTCTTTTCAGTGCTGACCCGAGGTCCGCCGGCAGCGTTGGCGGCGTCGTCGAGCGTGATGCCGAGCCACTCGGCTCCGCGGCAGACCTGCTCTCGAACCGGCGCGGCATGTTCGCCGATGCCGCCGGTGAAGACGAGCGCGTCGAGGCCGCCCATCGCCGCGGCAAGAGAACCGAGCTCGCGGCACACGCGGTAGATGAACAAATCCACCGCGAACCGGGCCCGCGGCGCATCGCTCGAGAGCAATGCCCGCATGTCGCTTGAGACGCCCGAGACGCCCAGCACTACTCCACGACCCGTTTCGTGCTGGCCCGGCGCGCGCTGGCGACCAGGGCCGCCACGGCACAGGAGGCAAGCCGAGCGATGAGCGAGTCGGCTCTGCTGGTGAGGATGATGGGCACCCGCGCGCCCAGCACAATCCCCGCGGCATCAGCACCGGCGAGGAATGTCAGGCTCTTGGCGAGCATGTTGCCGGCCTCGAGGTCCGGAACCACCAAGACATTGGCCCGGCCTGCCACTGGCGACGCGAGATTCTTAATCTTCGCCGCCTCGGGGCTGATGGCGTTGTCCAGCGCCAGCGGCCCGTCGACCAGGGCGCCGGTGATTTGTCCGCGTTCGGCCATCTTGCAGAGTGCGGCGGCCTCCAGTGTCGAGGGGACGTCGGGGTTGACCGTCTCCATCGCCGAGAGGATTGCCACCCGGACTTCAGTGGCGCCCAGGTCATGCGCCAGGTCAATGGCGTTCTGGACGATGTCGACCTTGTCCTTCAGCGTGGGCGCGATGTTCACCACGGCGTCGGTGATGATGAGGGGTTCTGGGTGGCCGGGTACGTCCATGACGAAGCAGTGGCTCAGGCGGCGCGCGGTGCGGAGTCCTGTCTCGCGCTTCACCACAGCGCCCATCAACTCGTCAGTGTGAAGGCTCCCCTTCATCAGGGCCTCGACCTCGGCACTGCGGACCAGCTCCACTGCCTTGGCAGCGGACTCCTGGCTGTACGTGGCGTCCACGATTCGAAAGCCACCAATGTCGAGGCCGGCCTTGGCAGCGACGTCGCGGATGCGGGCAGTGGGGCCGACCAGCACCGGCACAATCAGCCCTGCGCGCGCGGCGTCGACGGCGCCTCTGAGCGAGGACTCATCACAGGGGTGAACGACTGCAGTTGGCGTGGGCGGCAACGACTTGCAGCGGTCAATCAACCGCTCGTACTTCTCGTGCGCGCGTTCCATCGAGGGGTTCCTTCCGTGGACGCCGAGCACCGGCTTCGACTCGCCGCACTGGCAGTGCAAGAACCAAGCCCGCATTCGTGTTGGTCGGGGTGGTCCCGGTCCGATTCAATTCGCCCGGCTATGGCTTTCATTCGCGGGCCCTTCACGGTGTGCGAGTCCCCCGTCATCCGGGCCTTGCGAAGCTGGGGCTCGCACAGTGTGGCCTTTACACGGCACCGTGTCCGCCCCCCCCGCAGCGGACGCCACGGCTTGCGTCACCCTCTGGCTGAGGGCACGCGGTTGCGCAACTCTTGCGTGCGCCGCAAGTCGCGCGCAGTAGACTTTGTTGCCAGGAACCGCCCCCAGGGCCGGCGGGAGCGACCCAGGAGGCTGGGGATGAACTCCCGTGTGTCATCGGGGGAGGACCTGCCGGCGCGTCTGCAGCGGTTGCCCTGGCTCAGCGTGGCGTGACCGACGTCGTTCTTGTCGACCGAGGCTGGTTCCCGCGCGACAAGACCTGCGGCTCTGGACTCTCCCCAGCGGCGCTTCAGCTGGCCGAGGCCCTCGGCGTCGGCGAGAAGGTGCGCGCGCGGGCGAACCCCGTCGACTGGGTCCGCATCGTGACCCCAGGCAGGGAGGAACTTCTTCTTCCGGCCAACTCGGCGGCGGTCATTCTCCTCCGGAAGGACTTCAACCAGCTGCTCGTCGAGCGCGCTCGCGAACTGGGAGTCCGGTTTCATGCGGGCTTTCGTGCGTCGGAGCTCCTCCGGGACGGCGCGGGACGCGTGGTCGGCGTCCGGGGCTTCGACGGAGTGGAGCTCCGCGCCTCCTTCGTCCTCTGCGCGGATGGTGCCCATTACATATTCTCGCCGGACCGCCGCCCGAAGCGTTTCATCTCGACGCTGATGGGTTGGTGGGAGGGAGCCGAGCTGCCACCACGGCGGCTGAACATGGTCTTCGACCGCAACCTGGCGCCGCTGTACGGCTGGATGTTTCCCGAGACGGCGACCCGCGTGAACATCGGCATCTGCGTGGATGGGCAGGACGCCCGCGGGCAACCGGCTGGACGAAACCTGAGGGCCCTCTTCGAGCGCTTCCGTGATGACCGCTACCGAGAGGCGCTCCGCGGCGCTCGCCCTCTGGGGAAGCTGAAAGGCCACTCCATTGTCTTCAGCACTTGGGTGTCGCAGTGCACGGCGCCCGGGGCACTCTGGGTCGGCGAGGCAGCGCGCGTGACCCACAACGCAACGGGAGAGGGCATTTCCCAGGCGATGCAGAGTGGAGTTTTCGCAGCCGATGCGGTCGCAGCGGTGGCAGGGCGAACGGACGGAGCGCTCAGCCTGGGCGCACTACGTCTGGCAACACCGCCGGCGCTTCACCGCCGGGTTCGCGGCCGGGTACCTGGTGAGAGCAATGGTGGCCTGCAGCGGTCTTGACCTCCTGGCACGGGCATACGGCAGCCCATGGGGTCAGCGCCTCATCGAGCGCTTGGTGGGCTCGGCCCTCACCGGAACCGCCACTCAAGAGGCGCCCAATGCGTACCAGCAGCCGTCCCGTCGTGACCTGATGACGCCGTCAGAGCGGGTCTAGCTCCCTGGCCGCGGGCAATCGCGACGGGGTGGGAACTCGGGGGACAAAAACCCACCCCGCTGAAGTCTCGGGAAATTCGACGGCGGCGCCAAGGGCGGGCCAAGCTCAGCTCTGACGGATGGACCCGACGCGGGCACAGCCAGCCAACCACGAGTTTCGGCCCGCTGGTCGCGCCCAACGGCTACCGAAGGGGCTGCGCCCGAAGCGCCAGGTGCTCCGAGCCCTGTCTGCCTCCCTCCTCTTGGCTGCTCAGCTCACCGCCGCGTCCGAGTGCCCCGCTGGCGACCCGTTGGTCGTCGTCGACACGGCGGCGCACAAGTTGAGGTTGTGCGAGAACGGCACCGCCGTGAGGGCCTTCCATGTGGCGCTCGGGCGCGGTGGCACCCGCAAGCGGAAGGAGGGAGACAACAAGACTCCTCTCGGCGTTTACCCACTCGGGACGCCACAGCTCTCCACTCGCTTTGGCCTGTTCATCCCCATCGGCTACCCAACCAAGGAGCAGGCCGCTGCCGGCCTCACCGGGACGGATGTCGGAATTCACGGACCGGACCAGCAATTCACCTGGCTTGGACGGGCCAGGTCCTGGTCCGACTGGACGGCCGGCTGTGTCGCCGTCGGCACCGAGGAGGCAATTCAGGCGATTGCGGCCTGGGTAACCACCAAGAAGGTTGACGTGGTTCAGTTGAAGTGACGCTCGACAACTGACGCGTCTGACCCGGCGCCAGCTGAGAGCGCTTCATGCCACCACCGGCGGGCGTTCGGCCGGGGGACTTGGCAGACGACACGTCTGGAACTCCCGGCCTTCACCGCGCGCTTTCGCGGCCGCCGCATCGAGGGCACGCTGGACATGCGGCGTGTGTGTAGCCTTGGGATTTTAATTCCGCCCAGCCGGGCGCGTTCCGACTCGAATTGTCGACCATCAGCGCGGGGACAGCTCGCCAGAGGGGGCTACGGGTCGCGTGGCGTCTGCTCCGGGCGAGGCTGGTGTCCGGTCACTTCCGGGCAACATCCGGAATCTGGTCCAGCAGGTTCTGCAAGCGCTTCGTCGTGAGCTCCACGAAGGCCGCGCAGGCCGACGGGCGGTTGGCGGGCGGAGCGGCCAGCAGGGGAACGCGCAAGACGGAGGCCAGCGGGATGAGCGCCGCGCTCACCAGCGTACTGATGCGCTCGTTCGGCGTGACGCCCTCCAACTCCTTGTCGGCGCGCTGCATGAGCAACTCCCACAGCTCAACGCCCACGCGATTCATGAACTCGAACCCATCGGCCGCCATGACATCCTCCGGTGGTCACGGGGCAGGACGCCCTGGCCCAACAACCGGTCCAGAAGTGCCTCACGCCGCTCCTCGCTGTCCTAAAGGTAGCACCCGCCTCCTTGGCGCTGCGAGAAGGGCGCCTCACCCACCTGGACCCAGCGGCGGACGTGGAGGCTGCACCCAAGCGCACCGAAGCCCGGGCGTCGCCCAACTACTTCCCGAACGGGCGCGCCGGGCCGGTCGCCGATGCGCGCGTGGCCGACACCAGCATCAACCCTTCACCCGGGGCCAACGAAGAGTATGGGGCCCGGGTCGCGAACCTCCTCGGGCTCGACACCGCCGAGGTGAAGACGCACTTGGCGCGGCCCTGGCCGCGGCCCCGGTCCAGCTGGCACGGGGGCCGCGACCATGCATTTGCCCCGCCGGGCGGCCCTTCTCGAAATCCCGCTTGACGCACGGGGGCCAAGTCGGAAAGGCCTGTGCCATGCACACACTGGCCCTTCTCCTTCTGGTCGCAGCCCCCAATCTGGAGCCCGTCTATGGGGAGATTCACAAGCGCCACGGAGAAGCTGTCGAGCGGCTCCAGAAGTGGATTGCCCTTCCCTCCATCGCGGCTGAGGGCCTGAACACTGAGGAGGGCGTCCAGCGGATGATGGAGCTGCTGAAGGACGCCGGGTTCCAGCACGTGGAGCGAATCCCCACGGACGGAAAGCCGGGCGTCTTCGCGACGCTCGACGCCGGCGCCAAGAAGACCGTCGGCGTGTACTTCATGTACGACGTGAAGCAGTTTGACGCGAAGGAATGGACATCACCGCCGCTCGAGGCGCGTCTCGTCGACCGGCCGGACCTCGGGAAGGTTGTCGTCGGGCGAGGAGCCGTCAACCAGAAGGGCCCCGAGGCCGCATTCCTGGCCGCCCTACACGCCATCCGCGGGGCGGGGCAGAAGTCTCCAGTCAACCTGGTCCTGGTTGCCGAGGGCGAAGAGGAGATTGGCTCACCCCACATCGGCCAGCTCGTGCGAAACCCGCGGGTGCTGGCGGCCCTCTCGAAGTCGGTGGGCGTCTTCATGCCCGGCGCCTCCCAAGGCATCGATGGCGAGGTGAGTGTCTCCCTGGGCGCCAAGGGGGTGGTGGAGCTCGAGCTGGTTTCCAGCGGAGAGAAGTGGGGCAAGGGGCCGAGCAAGGACATCCACTCCGGCAACCGCGCGCGGGTGGACAGC
Source organism: Myxococcaceae bacterium (assembly GCA_017881265.1). Taxonomy (GTDB): domain Bacteria; phylum Myxococcota; class Myxococcia; order Myxococcales; family Myxococcaceae; genus JADGRA01. Next base: position 8,438 of record JADGRA010000066.1, read on the forward strand.
CCCCCGTTCCACCTGGTGCAGGCACTCACGACGCTAGTGACCGCGGAGGGCGACCCGGCCATCGACGGCTTCGCGGACAAGGCCCGTCCGGTGGCGGACGCGGAAGTGAAGCTGGTCGACACTGCGGCACGGCGGCAGAGCGAGGCCGCTGCCAAGAAGTCCCTGGGCGTCACGCAGTGGGCCCACGACGCCTCCTGGCGAGACGCCCTGTTGGCCCTGGTGTCACGGCCGACGGTGAACATCGAAGGCCTGGTGGGCGGCTACACCGGGCCGGGCGGCAAGACCGTTCTGCCGCACCGCGCCGTGGCGAAGATGGACCTCCGGCTGGTTCCGGACATGACGTACGACGGGGCCGTGGCTGCGCTGAAGGCCCACCTGGCTCGCCGAGGCTTCGGGGACATCGAGGTCAACCTCAGTGGTGGATATGACCCCACCGAGACGTCCGCCGACGCGGCCCTTATTCGGGCGCAGGTAGCGACGTACAAAACCTACGGGATTGACGCTTCGTTGTGGCCACGAAACGCCGGCTCTTACCCGGGCTACGTCTTCACGGGCCCGCCCCTGAAGCTGGCTGCTGGCCATTTCGGCCTCGGGCACGGAAGCGGCGCCCACGGTCCTGATGAGTACTACCTGATTGAAAGCACCAACCCGAGACTGCGTGGCTTTGACGATGCGGTGAAGTCCTTCGTCGACTACCTCTGGGAACTCGCCCAGTAGCTCTAGCCAGGCCCCAGCGGGCGGGCGCCGCCGCGGGCCCCGGCCGCATGTGTCCCGCGACCGCGTCGCTCGTGGCCGGGCCCCGGCGCTTCTCCTCGCTGCGCTGCCGGCCCCTGGTTGGGGCGCGCCTCCCCAACGCTACTTCGCTTTCTGTCCGGACGAGCGCTTGCCAAGTTGCCGGATGTAGGCGACGAGGCTTTGCAGGTCGGCCTTGGAGAGCTTCGGAAAGCCCGGCATGGATTCCGAAAGCCCCTGGGCTTGGCCGCCCTTGGTGATGACGGATGTCAGGAAGTCGTCACTCCGCTTGTCCAGAATCCCCTTGGTGAAGTCCTGGGGCCCTGGGGTGATGTAGGTCGCCTGTTCCCCGTCGCCCTTCCCCTCGGGCCCGTGACAGGTCGCGCAGTCGCGGTCGTAGACGGTTTGCCCGGCCGTGGGCGTCGCCTTCTGTGCGGCGCCGACGGACCCAGAGGAGGCGAGGAAGGCAACAGCGGCAGCAACGGGGCCGATTGAGACGCGAAACTGCGGCATGTCTCCTCCCTGTGAGGTGGGACCCCATGGCTTAGAGGCAGTCGGGGGCAGACTTCAAGCCGCCGGCCTCCCAAAACGACTTGACGCTCGGACGAGCGGGCCGCACCTCGAGGGTTTAGGATTGGCCTCGCATGGCAGACGCTCAGGACATCGTTTCTCAGCGCAGAGACCAGATTTTACCCCGGCTGACCGAGGAGCAGATTGCCCGCCTCCTTCCGCTGGGCAAACGGCGGGCCGTCCGGCGGGGCGACATCCTCTTCGAGCAGGGCTCGACCGACTCCCAGTTCTACGTCGTCCTCCGCGGGGCGTTGGAGGTCGTCCGGCCGAATCTCGGACGGGAGGAGCTGGTGGTCGTTCACGTCCCTGGGGAATTCACCGGCGAGACCAACCTCCTCACCGGTCGCAGGACCTTGGTGAGCTGCCGGGCAATCGAGGACGGCGAGGCGCTGGAACTCCATCGGGACGTCCTCAGGACCGTGGTGCTCACGGATTCCGAGCTCAGCGACGTCTTCATGCGGGCGTTCATCCTGCGGCGCGTCGCGCTCCTCAACGCTGGGTTTGGCGACGTGGTGCTCATCGGCTCCCGGCACTCCGCGGACACGTTGCGACTCCGCGAGTTCCTCGAGCGCAACGCCCACCCGTTGACGTACGTCGATGTGGAGAAGGACGCGGACGTGCAGGTGCTCCTCGACAAGTTCGAGGTGAAACTCGAGGAGATTCCGGTTTTCATCTGTCGCGGCGAGCTGGTTCTCCGCAACCCGAGCAATCAGGAGGTGGCCGAGTGCCTCGGGTTGAATTCCGACATCGACACGGCGGTCGTTCGCGATTTGCTGGTGGTGGGCGCGGGGCCCGCCGGTCTCGCCGCTGCCGTGTACGGGGCTTCGGAGGGCTTGGACGTGCTCGTGCTCGAGGGCTACGCCCCGGGTGGACAGGCAGCGTCGAGCTCGAAAATCGAGAACTACCTCGGCTTTCCGACCGGCATCTCGGGCCAGGCGCTGGCGGGGCGCGCCTTCACCCAGGCAGAGAAGTTCGGAGCCCACATCGCCGTCGCCCGTTCGGCGACGAAACTGCTGTGCGAACGCAAGCCCTACGCCGTCGAGCTGTCAAACGGTGAGACCGTCCGGGCCCGGGCCATCATCGTCGCCTCCGGGGCCAAATACCGGAAGCTGGAACTGGAGAACCTCTCGCGCTTCGAGGGTGCCGGCGTCTACTACTCGGCGACCCAGATGGAAGCCCAAGCTTGTGAGAACCAGGAGGTCATCGTCGTTGGGGGCGGAAACTCGGCAGGACAGGCGGCCGTGTTCCTTGCGCGCTCGATGAAGCACGTTCACGTCCTGGTCCGGTCGGAGGGACTGGCGGCGACCATGTCCCGCTACCTGATTCGACGCATCGAAGAGACCCCCAACATCACGCTTCGAACGCGGACCGCCATCATCGCGCTGGAGGGGGAGAAGCACCTCGAACGTGTGACTTGGAAAAACTCGTCGACGGGCCAGGTCGAGGTCCGGTCCATCCGGCATGTCTTTCTCATGACGGGCGCTGTGCCTTCCACCGACTGGCTCGAAGGCTGCCTGGTGCTCGACGACAAGGGCTTCGTCAAGACGGGTAGCGACATCACTCAGGAAGAACGTCAGGAAGCCCGCTGGATCCGCCCGCGACAGCCGCTGCTGCTCGAGACCAGCCTCCCGGGAGTGTTTGCCGTGGGGGACGTCCGGTCGAGCAGCGTCAAGCGCGTCGCTTCGGCCGTGGGTGAGGGCTCCATCTGTGTACAACTCGTCCACAAGGTGCTCGCCGAATGACGCTCGGGCGGACGGCACTGTGAACGCGACTGGCTTGCAAGGGGCACTGCCCACTGTCCTGTCTCTCTCGTCCCCGGCGAGCTGTCGCCCCGGCGTCGAAGGCGACGGCGACGGCGCGCCGCTGGACGAACGCCGCGCCTGTAGCTGACGCGGCGTTTCCGACCGGGCCGCGCGCGGGAGACTAGGCGGGCTTCTTCGCAACCAACTCCGCGTCGATTTGGAGCTTCACCTCTTCGCCGACGAGCACGCCGCCCGTCTCGAGGGGTGCATTCCAAGCCAGCCCCCAGTCCTTTCGGTTCAGCTTGCCGTGGGCGGAGACGCCCCGGACCACCCGTCCATAGGGGTCCTTCGTCGCGGCCGACAGGGAATCCACCGTCAGCATGACCGGGTGGGTGACGCCGTGCATGGTCAGGTCCCCCGTGACCTTGAACTCGTCACCGGCGCGCTCGATGCGTGTCGAGCGGAAGCTGAGCTTCGGGAACTTCGCCACGTCAAAGAAGTCCGGCGACTTGAGGTGCGCGTCGCGCTTCGGCTCTCCGGTCTCGATGGAAGCGGCGTCCACCTCCACCTGCACGCGAGAGCGCGACGGGTCGGCCTCCTCAAAAGCGATGGTACCCGTCACGGTCTTGAACTGCCCCCGGACGGTAGAAACCATGAGGTGCTTCACACTGAAATGGGCTGCGGTGTGGGCAGAGTCAATTTCCCACTCGGTGGTGGCGGCGGTCGGCATGGGGCCTCTCCTTTACGGTGAGGACCTAATGTGCGGCGCGCACGTCCCGCCCGCCACTCCCCTTTGGGGATTAGACTTTTCCAGGCCTAGAACGATGAAGTTGCCCCCGGGGACGGAGGCGTCACCGGGCCGGCTCAGTGGCTGTTTCGGGAGCCGCCTTCTTCGGAGGCATCGGACTGGGGAGGGGCTTGCGGGGGAGGCGCTCTGGGCGAATGGCCGCCTGGTAGACGAAGGCCGCCAGAATGGCGGACGCCTGCATGAGGTCTGCCGCTTGTAGATGGTCGTAGGTGTCGAGGTTGGAGTGGTGGGTACGCGTCGTGTAGTCGAGCGGGTCCTGGATGAACTGGAACCCGGGGAGCCCGACGCCGTCGAAGGACTCGTGGTCGGTGCCCCCCGTGTTCCGGATGGTGATGGTGTTCGCGCCCTGGTCCCGGAACGGGGCGAGCCACTGCTCGAAGATGGGCCGGACCATGTCATTGCCCTGTAGGTAGATGCCCCGAATCTTGCCGGTGCCATTGTCGAGGTTGAAGTACGCCGCCAGCTTGGCGTGCTCGGGCTTCAGCGCCATCGACACCGGGTCTCCGAAGTGCGCTTTCACGTAGCCAATCGAACCCAGGAGGCCCTGCTCCTCGCCGCTCCACAGCGCGAGACGCACGGTGCGGTCCATGGGGAGCTTGAGGGCCTTCAGGATGCGGAAGGCCTCGAGCACGACGGCCGAACCGGCCGCATTGTCCGTCGCTCCGGTCGCCGCGTGCCAGGAGTCGAAGTGCGCTCCCAGCATGACGACTTCGTCCTGCTTCTTGCCACCGGGAATCTCGGCGACGACGTTGAAGCCGTCCGGATTGTCATCGTACGTCCGGACTTGAAGGTCGAGTTCCACCTTCACCGGCAGCTTCTTCTCGACGAGGCGCACCATCCGGTCGTACGGCTCCGGCGCGAGGACGATGACCGGGGGCGGCAGGCCCAGCTTCGGGTCCCTCCCGTTCACGCTCTCCACGAAGACCAGGCCCCCCTCGCCGCGGCGGTCGGTCATGAGGGTGGCGACCGCGCCCTCGGTGCGCAGAAACGCCCAGAGTGCATCGTAGGCGTGGCTTCGCCGCTCGAAGTAATCCTCGGCCACGGGGAGCGGGAGCGTGCTGAGGTACTCCCGTGCCTTCGCGGGGTCCCCTGGTAGCTTGGTGAGCGGCCACTCCACCGGCGGTTCCGCCACGGGCTCCGGAGCGGCCACCAGCGCGGCCAGCTTCGCATCGTCGTAGCGCGAGCTCTGCGCCTCCTTGGGAAGTTCGAGGTCTCTGGCCTTCTCGAGCAGCACCACCTTGCCCCGAAGTTTCCCCTTGTGCTCCTCGATGAATTTGCGGATGTGCGCCTGAACCTTGTTGAGGTCCGACATCTCGCTCCGTTCGCTGGGTTGAAACAGCGGCGCGAGCACCACCTCCGCCGTCACCGGCCCGTCCGTCCCGCCCGACCAGGCCTTGGGGACCGCCTGGAGCGGCACGTACACGGGGGTCACCATGCTCAGGGCGAAGCGCGACATGGACCATCCGCGCCCAAACGTCCCCCACTTCTCAAGATGGGGATTCGCCGCACCCCAACCCTGAAGCGTCTTAATCGCCCAGTCCTGCGCCGAACGCAGCCCGGGCGAGCCCGTCAGGCGGGGGCCGTTGGCGTCGGTCAGCCAGAACAGGTGGTCCATGACTTTGGAGCCGGCGAAAGCTTCCGACTTGATGCGGTGGATGGTGGCCAGGTCGACGCGCTCCTCGGCTGAGGCCGAAAGCGATGTGAGCAGGACGGCGACTGGGATGCTGAGCAAGCGGGTGGCCACCGTGTGTCGGAAACTTCGGGCTGCGCTGTCCATGAGCCTCCTTGTGGGGGACGCGAAACGACCACGGGCCTTCGGGCTGCGTCAAGCGCATCGGACCGCAATTGCCCCTGCTCAGCGCGGGCGACCAGCGGGCTGGATGCGCAGGCGTGCGGCCAGCTGCGGATGGCCGTTCTCCTCGGCGTAGCGTGCGGCGTCCTTCCCGTTGTCGTCGGCGACCAGGGGCGAAGCTCCGGCGTCGAGCAGGGCCGTCACGAGCGCCTCGTCGCCGTGCTGTGCTGCGGTGCAGCGCGGTGTAGCCCCCCTTCTGACGGGCGTCGGGGTCGGCACCCTGGGAGAGCAGGAAGGCGCAGATGTCCGCCCGGGGAGCGGCCGCCGCAGCGTGGAGGGGCCGGTTCTGAGGCGCATTGCGAGACTGCGCCTGCATGTCGGCCCCCTGCTGGACCAGCCACTGCGCGCAGACGAGGTGCCCGAAGAAGCAGGCGAGGTGGAGCGACGTCACCCATCGGCCGACCACTCGCGCAGGCTTGCCGGGGCCTGCTGCAGGGCCCGCTCGAGCGCCGGAAGCATTCCCATCGCCGCCGCCTCGAAGGTGTCCAGGGCAGGCACGGCGGCAAGAAGCTCCTCCAGCACGCCCTGTTGACCCATGTACTTGGCGTACAGGACCGGGGTGGCGCCGTCCGGACTTCGCGCGAGGAGGGCGTCCGGTCGCTCCGCGAGCAGTGCACGAACGCGTTGCCGGTCTCCACCCTGGATGGCCGGGAAGAATTCCTGCATGGCGCCTCTCCTTGACACGGCAGCTGGCGAGTCACACCCGCGCGAGTTCCAAGCTTCACTACCCATCGGTGGGCGTTTTACGACGCTGCGGCGGCGCGCGCATGTCTTCCCAACGCAGCCTCGACGCGGCGCGCCAGGAAAAGACGGGGCCTGCCTTGTCGAGCAGAGGCTTTGACGGCAGGCGACAGGGGAAGCTGTGCATGCTCGCCCGAATGCACCTCTCCGCAAACGCTTTCCCCCGGGCCCTCGCACTCGTGGCACTGGCGAGCTGCGCCAGCGCCAGCAGCACCGTCTCGACACCCGTCGAGACACTTCCCCCACGGCCGGAGGACGTGGCTTCCATCGACGGGATGATGAAGGCCTTCTATGAGGTGGTGAATGTCTCGCCGGACGCTCCACGCCAGTGGTCTCGCGACCGCACGCTGTACGCCCCGTGGATTCGCTTCGTCGCCATCGGACGCCCCTCGGCCGGACGGCCCACCATCGAGGTGTTGACCCATCAGGAGCTGGTGGAAGCCACCGAACCACTTGTCCGTGAAGGCTTCAGCGAGCGAGAGATTTTCCGCGCCACCAAGCGCTACGGTAACCTGGTGCACGTCGACTCGACGTACGAGTCGCTGGTTGGGAAGGCGAAGCCCGTGCCCTCGCGCGGCGTGAACAGCATCGAGATGTATTTCGACGGCCAGCGCTGGTGGATGGCGAGCGTGATTTGGCAAACCGAGGACGCTGAGCATCTCATCCCGAAGGAGTACCTCCCACCGGCCGAGGGCGCCTCGCATCCTTGAGGCGGCCCTGGGGCACACGGCCCGCGCTTGCAGGACGCGACGCTTCCGTCCCTAGTGGGCTCCCACCGCGCCCTGCCCCGGGCGGTTCTTCTTGAGGAAGAGCAGGATGAGCGGCACCAGCACCAGCGTCAGGATGGCAAACGTTCGGATGATGTCCACGTAGGAGAGCAGCGCCGCCTGTCGCTGGACCTGCTGGTAGAGCTGCGCGTAGGCGTGCTGCGTGGCTTGCGCCGCTCCGCCGGCGGAGTTCGCCAGGCCCCGCAAGCCATCCAGCCGTTCCTTCAGCAGGGGGTTGGAAGCATAGGTGTGGTCCACCAGGTAGTTCTGGTGAGTCTGCGCCCGGCGGGCGAGCATCGTCGTCAGGTAGGCAATGCCGACGCTTCCCCCGATGTTGCGGGCCAGGTTCAGTAGCCCTGAGACCTGGTTGTTCTGGTTCTGCGGGATGCCGACGTACGCCACCGTGTTGATGGGGACGAAGAGGAAGGCCAGAAACACGGCCTGAAAGACGCGGTACAGCGTGGCCGTCGGCATGTCGATGGCGAGGTTGAGGGTGCTCATGTGGAACAGCGCCGACGACAAACCAGCGAAGCCGAAGGCAATGAGGTACTTGGCCGGGACTCGGCTCACCAAGAAGCCCACCAGCGGCATCATCAGCATGGTGGCAAACCCACCCGGACTGAGCACCTCGCCCGCCCGCTCCGCGGTGTAGCCCATCAGCGTCTGCAGGTACTGCGGTAGAAGAACGGTCGAGCCGTACAGCGTTCCCCCCAGCACGAACATCAGCGTCGTCGAGGTGGCGAAGCTCGAGTTGCGCAACAGACGCACGTTGACGATGGGGTTGGGGTGGGCGGCTTCCCAGATGACGGTCGAGATGAGGCAGATGACCGTGGCCATCCCGAAGAGGACGATGAGCGGGGAGGCGAGCCAGTCCTCTTGCTGGCCCTTGTCGAGCACGACCTGAAGCGAACCGAAGGCCACCGTCACCAGCAGCAGCCCTATCCAGTCCACCCGGATGGTCCGCGACTCCACCCGCTGCTTCTCGAGGTAGGGCGGGTCCTCGACCATGATGCCGCTGAGCACCAGCGAGATGAGCCCCACCGGAACGTTGATGTAGAAAATCCAGCGCCAGCTCGCGTGGTCGACGATGAGGCCGCCCAGCGTTGGGCCGATGGCCGGCGCGAAGACGACGGCCAGGCCATACATGGCGAAGGCCATGCCGCGCTTTGCCGGGGGGAAGGTGTCGGCCAGGATGGCCTGCTCACTCGGGGCGAGCCCCCCTCCGCCAACGCCCTGCAGCACCCGGAAGAAGATGAGCCAGGGCAGCGTCGGCGCGAAGCCACACAGAAAGCTGCTCGCGGTGAAGAGGGCGACGCACGTCATGTAGAACCGCTTGCGCCCGACGCGGGTGGACAGCCAGGCGCTGATGGGAAGCACCACCGCGTTGGACACCAGGTATGAGGTGAGGACCCACGTCGCCTCGTCCTGGCTCGCCGACAGCCCGCCGGAGATGTGGGGGAGGGCCACGTTGGCGATGCTGGTGTCCAGTACCTCCATGAAGGTGGCGAGCGTGACGGTGATGGCGACGGCCCAGGGATTCCGCGTCGGCCGCCACGGGATGGGTGCCGCTGTCGCTGCCTCTGCCATTCCGGCGGTTCCGTCCGTTCTCTCAGCGCTAGTTCGGCGCGCCGCCGACCGCGCGGTCCAGGGCGACGCGTGCGACGGCCCTCTCGAAGCGCGCGCGGGCCAGGTTGAGACGGGCGGTCGTCAAGGCTGACTGCGCATCCAAGAGGTCGGTCGTCGTGCCGATGCCGGCCCGCACCTGTGCGTCCGTCACCCGGTAGGCCTCCTCCGCGCTGGCGATGGCCGTCTCCGCCACCTGGACGGCGACGAATTGCGCCTTCAGCTGCGCGTAGCGGCTCGAGACCTCGTACGCCGCCTGCCGCCGCGCATCCTGGGACAGGGCCTCGGCGGCGTTCGCCTGCTGCTCGGCACTTCTCGCCGCGTAGTAGGTGGCCCCCCAGTTCCAGAACGGCCAGCTCACCAGGATACCGACGTACGCGCTGTTCTCCGGGAAGAAGAGCTGCCCCTTCGTCCACTGGTAGGCCAACTGCACGTTCAGCTCGGGGAGGAGGGCCGCGTAGGCGGCCTTGTCCGTGTCCCGGGCGGCCTCCGCCTGGGACTGCGCGCGGTGGACCTCGGGACGCTCGGCGAGCGACTGGTTGATGAGGGTGTCCACCGGATGCGGGACGGGCTCCGCCGCCAGCCGCTCGAGCTCCTCCGGCTCCACGAACTCGATACTCGGGTCCTCGGGATTGCGCGCCAGGTAGGTGAGCAGCGCCTGGCGGTCGACCAGCGCTTCGGTCTGGGCCTGGATGAATTGCTGCTGGGCGTTGGCTTCGGCCGTCCGGAAGCGCAGCAGGTCGGCGTTGGTGATGGTGCCGGCGCGGTAGCGCGCCTCGGCATCCTGCACCTGCTTCTGCAGCTGCTCGACGCTGGTCTGGGCAATGCTTTGCTGCGCCAGCGCCTCGAACAGGCGGAGGTAGGTGGTGCGGACCTGCTCGCCCAGCGAGGCCGCGACTGCCTGCGCGTCCGAGTGGCTCGCATCGGCGGAATGGTTGGCCGAGGCAAGCCCAAACCCGAGGCGCACCAGCCCCAACAGCGGCTGGTTGGCGGCGACGCCCAGCGTGTTGGCGTTGATGTTTCGCGCGGTGATGCCCTGCCCCGGTTGCCCGCTCAGGTTGATGACGAAGGGGGCGTTGTAGTGCTGCCACTCCTCGGTCGCGCTCAGCGCCGGCAACAGGTTGCCGCGAGCGCTGCGAGAGGTGTCGGCGGCAGCCTCCGCCCGTGCCTGGGCGGCGCGGAGCTGGTCGTTGACCCGGAACGCCTCCTGCACGGCTTGCTCGACAGTGAGGCGGGTGACGCTCTGGGCGTGGGCCAGTCCAGCGGACAGAAGGACGACGGCAGCGACTCTCAACAGACGCGAAGGGCGCATGGGGTCACTCGTTGACGTGGACGGTGGCTTCCACCGACTGCCCGGCGCGAAGCATGAGGCCCGCGGGGATGGCGTCCAGCGTGATGCGCACCGGGATTCTCTGGGTGATTTTCACGAAGTTGCCGGTGGCGTTGTCCGGCGGCAGCAAGGAGAAGCGAGCACCCGTCCCGGCGGCGAGGCTCTCCACCTTGCCGGAGAGCGTCTTCCCGGTCCCGTCGATGGAGATGTCGGCCCGCTGGCCAGGGTGCATCTTCGCCACCTGCGTCTCCTTGAAGTTGGCCACGATGTACTTCTTGTCCGGCACGAAGCTGCCGACCGTCTGCCCGGCCGAGAGGGTCGCGCCTGGGTAGGCCGTCAGCCGGCTCACCACGCCGTCCCCCGGGGCGAGCAGCCGTGTCCAGGCGAGGTTGAGGTTGGCAAGGGTGAGGGCTGCCTCGGCACTCTTGACGCGCGCATGCTGGTAGGCGGCATTGGCCCGGGCCGCAGCAATCAGCGCATCCACCGGCCGGGTCACCACCACCCGCCCCTGGGCCTCGGTGACCTGCGCCTCGGAGCGGAGGAGCTGCTCCTCGGCCGCCGTCACGCTGGCCTGGGCCGCCTCCACACCGGCCTTGGCCGAGTCGAAGGTGGCGAAATACTGGTCCGCCTGCTGCTGGGAGATGGCGTTGTCCTTGAGAAGGCTGCGGGCCCGCTGCACGTTGGTCTCGGCCAGCTTGAAGTCGGCCCGGCGGCTCACCAGCGTCGCCCGGGCCTGTTCCACCTGGGCGCGCGCGTTGGAAACGGAACGGGCGGTTCCGGTGAGGCTCGCTTCCGCCTGGCTCAGCCCGCCCTTGGCGCCCGCCTCGGCGACGGCGGCTTGCGCATCGGCGGCGTCGGCTTGGGCCCGCGCGCTGTCCAGCTCGGCTTGGGCTTGCAGCACCTTGGCCTGGTAGTCGGCGTCGTCGAGCTGGAGGATGAGGTCCCCCTTCTTCACTAGCTGGTTCTCGGCCACGGAGACGTGCACCACCTGGCCGCCAACCCGCAGCGCGAGCGGCACGACGTCTGCGTCCACCTCGGCGTCGTCGGTCGACTCCTTCCCGAGGCCGAGGAGGAAGACAATCAACCCGCCCAGCACGACAGCTCCGGCCACCATGGCGATGAGCACCGGTGGCTTGAGTCGCCGCTTCGCCCCCGACTCGACCCCAGCAGCCTGTTTCGGCTGCGCCAGCGCGGCTTCGGCCATGCCCGTCTCTCCCTCAGTGAAGGGCGGTGGTTTAACGGACGTCGTTTAGGTGTCAACCAATTCTGTGTGAAAAATTGCTTAGCCGATGGCCGGCACGCGCCCGCGCTGACGCGGCGCCCTGGACACGCTCAGCAGCGGGAGGGCGGCAAACAGCCGCCGAAGCGCACCGCCGAGGGATTGCCGCTCCCCGGGGGACAGGACGGACATGTACGCGACGACGCGCTCCATGTAGCCGGGCAGCGCCTGGGCGATGAGACGGCGGCCTCGGGGGACGAGGGCAACGAAGTATTTCCGCCGGTCTGTTGGGTGCGGAACACGCCGCACCAGGCCGGCGCGATCGGCCCCGCGCACCAGGCCGGAGATGGCCCCCCGGGTGACGAGCAGACGGGAGGCCAGCGTGGACGGCAGCAGCCGGCCCGACGGCTCTGTGTACAGCTGCATCAGCAGCGCCCACTTGGCGTCGGTGAGGCCCAACTGTTCGAAGTTGGACTCGAGGATGGCGTAGGCATCCCGGGCGACGCGAAGCAGTTCGAGGAGCGTCAGGACGGCGTCAGCGTCAGAACGGCTGCCGAGGAGTTTCTCCACCCGGGCCGCATCCGGCAGTTCTCGAAGCAACAGGGACACGCCAAGGACTGTGCCATAGCCAGGCTCCGGCGCGGGAGCCCCTTCCCAGGAAGTGGCGCGGGAGGGCCTGGCAGCAGCGCTACGTCGGCGGGTTTCGCAAGCGCTGGATGAACCACCAGTGGTGCCCTTCCACGTCCTCGGCCTCGTACCCCCGGTCCTGCCAGTACTCCGCGCCGTAGTCGACGGTGGTGGGCTCCGAGACAATCCTGGCCCCCGCGGCCCTCGCCTGTGCGCAGTGGGCTTCTACGTCGTCGACGTAAAGCATCAGGTTCTGGGTGTTGGCGCCGCCGAGGGCCCTCGGGCTGCGCCGGTAGGGGAACTTCTCCCGCGCCCTGCCCACCATGACCACGCCTCCGCCGTAGACAAGTTCGGAGTGCTCGATGGACCCATCCTGGCCCTCCACCTTGATTCGGACCTCGAAGCCGAAGGCGCGGCACAGCCAGTCGATGGCCGCCGCCGGGGCGTCGTAATAGAGCGCCGCGGAGAGTCTCGGCCAACCGGGTGGGGTCTCTCGCATGGCGGACTCGGTGGGTGTTCCCTCAGACGAGCTTGAGGGGTAGCGAACGCAGGCGCTGCCCAGTCAGTGCGAAGACGGCATTGGCCACGGCGGCGTTGATGGGCGCCGTGGCCGGCTCACCGATGCCGCCCATCTTTGCCTTGCTCGGGACGACGTGGACCTCGACCTTCGGCATCTCATCGAGGCGCAACACCACGTAGTCGGCAAAATTGCTCTCCTGGACGCGCCCCTGCTTGATGGAGAGCGCGCTGTGCAAGGTGGGGCCCAGCCCAAAGGAGATGCTGCTCTGGATTTGCGCCTCCAGGGATAGCGGATTCACCGCCAGCCCGCAGTCCACGGCACAGACGACGCGGCGGACGTGGATGTGCTTCTCCTCGTCGACCGAGACTTCCGCCACCTGGGCGACGATGCTGCCGAACGAGGCGTGCAGGGCGAGCCCCCGCGCTGTTCCGGGCGGGGGCGCTTTGCCCCAGCCCGCCTTCTCCGCGGCCAGCTGCAGGACGGCCAAGTGCCGCGGCTGCCCTTTCAGCAGCTGCACCCGGTAGGCCAGCGGGTCCACACGGGCGGCGTGGGCGAGCTCGTCCAGCATGCTTTCCATCGCGAAGGCGGTGTGGGTGTTCCCCACCGAGCGCCACCACAGGACGGGCACCGGGTTTCGTGGCGAATGAAGCGTCACCAGCTTCGCCCCCAGCGCTTGCAAGTAGGGGGAGTCGGTCACGCCTTCCACACTGGACTCGTCGATGCCGTTCTTCACCATGGCTTCGAAGGGCGTGCCCGCCAGCAGGGACTGGCCGACGACGGTGTGCTTCCAGGCCGAGGGGAAGCCCTTGGCGTCCACACCGACTTCGACACGGTGCAGGAACATGGGCCGGTAGTACCCGCCCTGGGTGTCGTCCTCGCGCGTCCACTGCACCTTGACGGGGACGCCGCTCGCCTTGGCGACACTCACCGCCTCCGACACGAAGTCGGAGGTCGGGTTGGCGCGGCGCCCGAAGCCCCCTCCCAGGAAGGTGGTGTGGATGTTCACCTTGTCCGGCGGCAGCCCGGTCAGCTTGGCGGCCGTCGTCTGGTCGCCCGTCTGGAACTGCGTTCCCACAAAGATGTCGCAGCGGTCCTTCTCCAGACGCACCGTGCAATTCAGCGGTTCCATCGCCGCATGGGCGAGGTAGGGCACGTCGTATTCGGCGACGAGGCGCTGTTTGGACTTGGTCAGGGCGGCGTCGCAGTCGCCTTTTTTCAGCGCGACGGCGCCCGGCTTCGTCGCCAGGGCCCGAAAGCTTTCCAGGAGCTGGACGGTGTCCACGTCCTGGCCGGGCCCGAGGTCCCACTGCACATCGAGCGCGTCACGGCCCAACCGTGCCGCCCAGAAGTTGCTCGCCACCACCGCGACGCCCGAGGGCACCTGCACCACCGTCTCCACGCCCGGCACCGCCCGGGCCTTGGTAGCGTCGAAGGACTTCACCTTCGCGCCGAACACCGGGGCCCGTGCCACCACCGCGGTGCGCAGGCCGGGGAAATGAACGTCGCTGCCGAACTGGGCCCGGCCGGTCACCTTTTCCGGGGTGTCGAGCCGGCGCACGGGCTTGCCGATGAGCGTCCATTGCGAGGGCGGCTTGAGGGTGACGGCCGTGGGGGGAGTCAACGCCTGCGCCGCCTCGGCCAGCGCCCCGAAGGACAGCCGCTCCTGGCCATTCACCACGAAACCCTTCTCGACCCGGAGGTGCTTCACGTCCACCTTCCAGCGGTCCGCCGCCGCGCGTAGCAGCATCTCGCGCGCCATGGCCCCCACCGTCCGGTAGCGGTCGAATTCGGACCAGGTGGTGCTCGAGCCGCCGGTCATCTGCATGCCGAAGCCGGTGTGGAAATAGGCCGGCGCCGCCGGCGCCGTCTCCACCCGAATGCTAGCCCAGTCACACTCCAGCTCCTCGGCAAGAAGCATCGGCAGGGTGGTCCAGATGCCCTGGCCCATCTCGGAGTGCGCGAGCTGGACGGTCACCGAATTGTCCGCCGCAATCCGCAGAAAGGCATTGGGTGCCGGCAGCGGATGCTTGGGCGCCGAGGCGAGCAAGAGAGCCTCCGCACGGCGCGGAACGTGGAAGGCGATGACCAGCGAGGCGCCGGACAGGGCCGAGGACTTCAGGAAGTCGCGTCGGGAAACGGCAGTCATCGCGATGCCCTCAGCGCGGCGGCGCGATGCACCGCCTCGCGGATGCGCTGGTAGGTGCCACAGCGGCAAATGTTGCCAGCCAAGGCCTCGTCGATGTCGGCGTCGGTCGGGTTGGCGGTCTTGGCCAGCAGCGCGGCGGCGGCCATGATTTGGCCGGACTGGCAGTAGCCGCACTGCACCACGTCGACCTCCGTCCAGGCCCGCTGCACCGGGTGGGTGCCGTCTGCAGACAGGCCCTCGATGGTGGTCACCTTGCGTGCTCCCACCGAAGCGATGGGGGTGACGCAGGAACGAACCGGCTGCCCGTCGAGGTGCACCGTGCAGGAGCCACACTGAGCGATGCCACAGCCATACTTGGTGCCCGTCAGCCCGAGCAGGTCCCGCAGCACCCAAAGCAGGGGCATGTCGGCCTGCGCAGAGACGTCGACTTCCTTGTCGTTGACGACCAGTTTCAAAGGGGTTTCCCTCCTGCCCGTCCGAGAAACCCGAACCGTAGATTCTTCTCCCCTTCCGGTTCCAGTCCCCCTGCGGTGATGATGGGCAGGTGACACCCCTGCCGCCGCTGTCACCCTTACTAAGGCTCTCTCACAGCGCGTTCGCCTGGCTTCACCGCTGGTGGGAGAGCCGGCGGGTGCAGCGCGCACTGGCCACTGGGCTGGTGGCCCTCTTCATCGGCGCTCTGCTGCTCATCGAGGCCCGGCGCCGGGGCTGGCTTCCGGACGCACTGGCGGCGCGGGTGCCCACCAACCACTTCTACTCGGTGCAGCTCGCCTTCACCCTGCTACTCGGCATCGAGGTCATCGGGTTGGTGTTCGGGCTCTCCGGAACCACGGGCAACACCATGGGGAGGCAGTTTGAAATCCTCTCGCTCATCTTGCTCCGGCAGTCCCTCAAGGAGCTGGTGCACTTCCCGGAACCCATCTACTGGGACGCGGTGCGGGATGCCATTCCCCGCATGGCGGCGGACGCGACAGCCGCCGTCCTCATCTTCGCGCTGGTGGGCGTCTTCTACCGTCTGCAGCGGGTGACGGAGTCGCAACTTTCCGAGGAGGAGCGAGCAAACTTCACCGCCTCCAAGGAGGTGGTGGCCCTGGTGCTGCTGGCCATCTTCGCCTACCTGGCGCTGGAGACCGTGGGAGCGATGCCCGGGGGGGAACCGGCGTCGCTGCGCGCGGAGTACTTCTTCGAGCAGTTCTACACGGTGCTCGTCTTCGCCGACATCCTGGTGGTGCTGCTCGCGCTCCGCCACAGCTTTGCCTACGACTTGGTGCTCCGCAATTCCGGCTTCGCCGCCGCCACCGTCCTCATCCGCCTCGCCCTGACGGCCCCACCCTTCGTCAACGGGGTGCTGGGCGTAGGCGCCACCTTCTTGGGCATCGCCCTAACCTGGGCGTACAACCGCAACGTCCCGGTCCAGCGGCCACCGGACCGCCTGGAGCCGGCCGTCCGCTGACGGCCGAGAACTGGAGAAGAGTGTGTCCAGCACGCTTGCTCTCATCGGTGTCCGGGGCCTGGGTCGCGAGATTGCCCTGCACTTCGCGCGCGAGGGCTGGCGCGTGCTGTGCGGGGCGCGCACCCGCAGCGCCGTTGAGCAGCTCGCCCGGGACATCAGCGCGGCCGGGGGCACCGGCGTCCCGGTGGTGTGCGACATCACCAAGGCAGCTTCCCTGAAGCCGTTCGCGGCGGAGCCGGTGGATTTGGTGGTGGCCGCACAGACGTCCGGCGTGCGCTTCGGCCCCCTCCCGCTGCTCGAGCTGGAAGACAGCGAGCTGCCGCAGGGTTTTTCGAGCTACGTGCAGGGCACCTGGAACCTCCTGAAGACATTCGGTCCGGGGCTTCTGGAGCGGGGGCACGGCACCTTTTTGCAAATGGGGACCTCCTCGGGTCTCCGCACCAAGGAGGGGTTTGCCGCCCTGGGCGCCGTGCAGCACGGCCTGCGCGCGCTGGTGCAGGTGGCGGCCCGCGAGTGGCGGCCGAGAGGCGTCCATGTCGCCTACGTCCCCATCGACGGCCCCATTGCCAGCGACGCCGCGCGCGCCCCACTACGTACTGCCGACCGTCTCCTGACGCCCGCGGCCATCGCGCGCGCCTGCGCCTACCTGCACGCCCAGACGCCGGACGCCTGGACGCACGAGCTGGTCCTCCGGCCGGCGGGAGGCGACTGGACGGCGTCCACGTGACCGCCGGCTGCCCGCCGGCGGTCTGGCCCACAGGCTTGCCGTCGCGTTGAACTCCGCCCCGGCGGACGGGATGTCCAGCTCCCCGGCTTCGTCTGACCGCCCGCCGGCCCCGCCTCGACGGGTGGCGCGACGCAAAAGCCGCTTGTGGCAGCGGCCGAAGGCGTTAAACAGCCGCCCTATGATTGAGACCCGTGGCTACGCAGCCTTCGACGCCAAGAAGCCCCTCGGCCCCTTTGCCTTCTCGCGCCGCGAGCCGGGCGAGCACGACGTTCTCATCGACATCCTCTACTGCGGGGTGTGCCACTCCGACATCCACCAGGTCCGTAACGAGTGGAACAACGCGAAGTACCCCATGGTGCCCGGCCACGAGATTGTCGGCCGCGTCAGCCGGGTAGGGGCGAAGGTGACGCGCTTCGCGGTCGGGGACCCGGTGGGCGTCGGCTGCTTCGTCGACTCCTGTCGGACCTGCCCATCCTGCCAGAAGGGCGAGGAGCAGTACTGCGACGGCCCCCTCGTCTTCACCTACAACAGCCTGGAGAAGGACGGCAAGACCCCGACGCAAGGCGGCTATTCCTCCAGCATCGTGGTGGACGAGAACTACGTGCTGCGCATCCAGAAGGGCGCCCCGCTGGACCGCGTCGCCCCGCTGCTCTGCGCCGGCATCACCACCTACTCTCCCTTGCGGCACTGGAACCTGGCCAAGGGCCAGCACGTGGCGGTGCTCGGCCTCGGCGGCCTGGGCCACATGGCGGTCAAGCTCGCCGCGGCCTTCGGCGCCGAGGTGACGCTCCTCAGCTCGAGCCCTTCCAAGAAGGCGGATGCACAGCGGCTGGGCGCCCACCACTTCCAGGTGACGTCGGATGAGGCGGCGCTTGGCAAGTTGAAGAATCACTTCCACATGCTCATCGACACCGTGTCCGCGCCCCATGACATCGCCGGCTACGTCGAGTTGCTGGGCACGGACGGAGTGATGGTGCTGCTCGGCGTGCCCGAGACGCCGGCGCCGCTACCGGCCTTTGGACTCATTTCTCGGCGCCGGTCCATCGTCGGCTCGTTGATTGGCGGCATCGAGGAGACGCAGGAGATGCTCGACTTCTGCGCGGCCCGGTCCATCACCGCGGACGTCGAGACGATTGCGGTGCAAGACATCAACCGGGCGTACGACCGGATGCTGAAGAGCGACGTCCGGTACCGCTTTGTCATCGACGCGGCCAGCCTGAAGCGGGATTGAAGGTGAGGACGGCGTCCCCATCCCGGCCGACGGACTGAGGAGCAATTCCGCAGCCCAGCGCCCCAAAGGCCTGGGATTGCACATGGCACGCGGTGTGCCACTACCCGTCTCGACAAGCGGTGCATGCCGTACCGCCGTAGTGAAACCAAGGAGAAGCCCAAACCATGAAGAACCTGATTGCCGCCGTTGCGTTTGCCACCTCCGCCGCTGGGTTCGCCCAAGCTCCCTCGAGCATGGACAACGCCATGCAGAAGGCCGGGGAGACCAAGGCCTCCGCGACCGACACGGGCGCGAAGGGGAATGAGGCCAAGGCCGCCGGGACCGACACCGCGAACAAGGCGACTTCCGCCGGCAAGGCCGCCTCGACGGGCGACGTGCAGGGCGCCACCACGAAGGGCACCGACGCGGCCTCCTCGGCGAAAACCACGACGCACAAGGCGAGCAGCACCCATAGCTCGGCCAAGACCACCACCAAGAAGGCCGGTGAGACCAAGGACGCGGTCGTCGGGACGCCAGCCAAGTAAGTCGGCTTGAAAGTCGGCAGCACCGGGGGCGGTTCCCCCCAAGCGCTAACGCCGCCAGTCAACGCCTCCGGGGCCTCTGCCCGGGGGGCGTTTTTTTTCGGCCCCGTGGCCTAAGGCCGGGCGACGCGCCGGAAGGACCACAAAGGCGGGCCCCGGCTGGGCGGACGGGCTATCTGCAGGAGAGCCCGGAGTTCTCCCCACCCGTGTCGCGCTCGTCCGTTTGCCTCCTCGTGGTCCTCGCCGTGGCCCTCGTGCCCGCAGGCGCGCTCGCCCAGGACAACTTCGAGATTCAGGTGTACGACAGCGAGACGGCGGGGCCCTGGCACGTGGGCCTCGAGACCCACCTCATCTACGTCGCCACCGGGACAAGCTTGACGTCCCCGGACGGCCAGTCGCCCACCGAGCACCAGTTCCACCTGACGTTCGAGCCCCACCTGGGAATCGGCACCTGGGCCGAGCTCGGGATGTACCTGCAGACCGCCGTCGTCCCCAACGTCGGCTACGAGTACGCAGGGGTCAAGTTCCGCTGCAAGTTGCGACTCGACGAGAAGCTCGCCGGACATGTTGGCCTGGCCATCAACTTCGAGGTGTCCAGCGTTCCCCGGCGCTTTGAGCCAAACGTCTGGGGAGGGGAAATCCGGCCCATCGTCGACGGGCGCTGGGGTTTCTTCTACGCCTCCTTCAATCCCATCATCGCCATCGACTTCAGCGGGGTCGACGCCGGGCTGCCCCAGTTCCAGCCCGCGGCGAAGGTGGCCTTCAACGTCCTCAGCTCGCTCGCGCTGGGCGCGGAGTACTACGGCGCCTTCGGGCCCATCACCAAGACGCTGCCCATCTCCGAGTCCACCAACCGGCTCTTCCTGGCGCTCGACTTCGTCAGCGACTACTTCGATTTGAACTTCGGCGTCGGCTACGGCTTCACCGGGCCGGAACAGTGGCTCGTGAAAGCCATCCTTGGCTTTCACGGGAAAGACGCTCCCTGAGAGGGCCGCCCGGGCACCGCCCTCCCGGGCGGGGGAGCCCTGGCAACGGTGTGTTGCCGGGCCGACAACGGGCTCCCGACGCCGGGGCGGTTAGCTTACCCTCCATGAGCAAGCTTCGGACTGTCACCCGCGTCGTCACCGCCCACCGGCAGAAGGAAGGCGGTGGCTTCATCGTCCGTCGCCCCTACCCCACGGCTGGCCTGGACTTCGTCGACCCCTTCCTTCTCCTCGATGAGATGGGCCCGGTCGACTACCGGCCGGGAGAGGCCGTCGGGGCCCCCGACCACCCCCACCGGGGCTTCGAGACGGTGACGTACCTGCTGGAGGGGGAAAGCCACCACGAGGACTCCGCCGGGCACAAAGGGACGCTGCGCCCGGGCGACGTCCAGTGGATGACTGCGGGCGCGGGCGTGGTGCACTCGGAACTTCCCTCCGCCCGCATCCGCGAGCAGGGAGGCCGCGTCCATGGCTTCCAGGTCTGGGTCAACCTGCCACGGCGGGACAAGCTGATGGCGCCGCGTTACCAGGAGGTGCCGGCGGCGGGCATTCCCGTCGGACGCTCCGCGGACGGCCTGGCCGAGGTGCGTGTGGTGGCTGGAGAGGCCCTCGGCGCACGCGCGGTCATCGAGACACGGACGCCGATTTTCTTCCAGGACTGGACCCTTCGCCCAGGCGCCCTGGTGACATTGCCGCTACCGGCGGAGCACCAGGCCGCCGCCTACCTCTTCGGCGGGGAGGCGCTGGTGGCGGGAACCGCTGTCCGTGACGGGCAGCTGGCGCTGCTCGGCCCGGGAGACGCCGTGGAACTCGGCGCGCCCAAGGCCGCCACGGCCCCGGCCCGTCTCCTCCTGCTGTCTGGCGTTCCGCTGCACGAGCCGGTGGCCCGCTACGGCCCCTTCGTCATGAATACGCCCGAGGAAATCCACCAGGCCATTCTCGACTTCCAGGCTGGCCGGATGGGCGAAATCCGCCGGTCGCCCTGAAGGCGCCCCTTGTCCCTCACCGAAGGTGGCCCCGTTCAGGGGATGCGGATGGCGGCGGCTGCCGCCACCTGTGCCACTTTGCCCAGCGCGGGAAGCTGCTTCGCATTCGGGGCGAGCACCTCGAGGGTGACGGCCCGGCCCGCCTTGGAATGCAGAACACACCACGCCTTGAAGGCGCCGAACTTGCTGCCGCCCGAGGGAAGCAGCGAAGCGCAGCGGGTGTCCTTGAAGGTTGCCTCCTCGACGCGCCCCGCGGCACGCGCCCGGGCGAGGGATTGCTGGAACTCCCCTTCGGAACCGAGCGCGCGGTCGGGCTCCAGGGTGTAGCTCAGCGTCACCTGTCCGCCGCCGGCCTGGGCGGCGCAACTCACCATGGCCGCCCCCACCGTCGCCTTCGGCGGGCCGACCGGCAGGCGCAACACCGTCCTCACCTCGACGGCGTCGAATGGCTTGCACGGCGGCTTGGGGGCCGCTGCCTCCGCTGCCGAGGCGAACAGCAGCGCGGCCGCGCTGGCTGTGACGTTCCGGCGCATGGCTGCACCATAGCGCCGGTCGCGTCACCCGGAGGTGGCCACGCCTGGCGGAGCGGCCGCCGCAGCGAGGCCCTCCCTCAGGAAGGCGACGGTGGTTCGCACGACGGCTGCGTCCGCCAACAGGCGGGTGTGGCCCAGCCCGGCGAGCGGGACGAGGCGCGCCGCAGGCCAGACCTCCGCAATGGCGCGACCGTGGGCAAAGGGGACCTCTCGGTCCGAGATGTCGTGGAGGATGAGAGCCGGCTGCCGCAACCACCCGCCGATGCGCCGCAGGTCCAGCGACTCAAGGTGGGCTCCGACGTCGCGCTGCACCTGAGACAGCGTGCCCTCGGTGCGCTCGGCGGACAGGCCCAGGAAGGCGGCCAGCTTGCGGACGAAGTGTGGCGCGTCCGCCGGCGGCGCGATGAGGACGACGCGCGAGGCCGGCAGGTGGTCAAACAGGGCCAGCGTCGTGGCGGTGGCGCCCAGCGAGTGCGCGACCACGCCATGCAGGGGCCCGCTGGCGCGGGCGACGGACTGGAGCGCCTCGGCCATCCCCAGCACCGTGGTGCGGCGGCCGCTGGACTGGCCATGGGCCGGCTGGTCGAAGGCCACCACGCGGAAGCCCACGTCGACCAGCGGGCGGATGAAGCTGCTCATCTGGCCAGCGTGGCCACTCCAGCCGTGGGCCAGGACGACGGTGGGGCCGGCGCCCCAGGCCCAGGTGGCCAGCGCCTGCCCGCCGCTGGCCACCTGCAGGCGTCCCGCCCGAAGCCCGGGCGTCCCGGGCGCCGGGCGGCGCCGCCGGCGGGGACTGAGGAAGAGGGCCGCCGCAGTCCGGTCGGACGCGCGCGGAGCGAGGCGCGAGAGGACGCGGAACGTCGCGCGCAGCGCGCTCTGCAATAAGCGACCGTTCGTGCTTTTCTTGGACAAAGGGACGACGCGGGGTGGGGCCATGGACTTCCTCCTTCAGGACGGGGCGGCGGCGTCGGCCAAGAGCCGCTCGAAACCGGTCCGCAGCGCCCCCTCGGCGCGCGGGTCTCGAAACAGCCGCTTGGCGTGGTGGTAGCCGAGAAGCAGGCCGTAGAGCTCGAACGCAAATTGCCGGCAGTCCAGGTCCTTGCGGAAGTGGCCCGCCTCGATGGCCATCCGCGCCGAGCGCACGAGGGCCTCGTTCAGCTGCGCTTGTGTCTCCACCAGGAAGTCCCGGGGCCGGCCGGCCCGGTCATCCAGCTCCACCGCGGCGGTGACGAAGAGACAGCCGCCGCTGGAGTCCGGTGAGTTGGCCCAGCGGACCCAGTTTTCCAAGAGGTGGCGGATGCGGGGCGTCCCGCGAGGAGCCCGGAAGGCCGGGCGCACCACGCTGTCCTCGAAGCGCCGCGCCGCCGCGCGCAGGACCTCCACCTGTAGCTCCTCCTTGGAGCCGAAGTGGGCGAACAGTCCACTCTTCGACATGGCCAGCGACTCGGCCAGCCCGCCAATACTCAGCCCCTCGAGACCATCCCGGCTGGCCATGCGGAAGGCCCGCTCCAGAATCCGCTCGCGCGTGTCGTCGCCCTTGGACATGACTGTTGGCTGCCCTATTTACGAACGTTCGTGCGTTTTGTCAAACCACCCCGCTGGACTAGCGTGCGCACTCCCACGGAGGGAATCCATGGCGGGCGTCGATGAGGTGCGGGGGACCAAGGTGCTGGTGCGCTTCGAGGGCAAGCGCTGCATCCACTCCCGCGCCTGCGTCCTCGGCCGGCCCGACGTCTTCGTCCCCCATGCGAAGGGGGGGTGGATTCATCCCGACGCGGCAAGCCCGGAGACGGTGGTGGCCGTGGCCCAGGCCTGCCCCTCGGGAGCCATCAGCTACCAGCGCCTCGACGGCGGGGAGCAGGAGCAGGCGCCCCTGGTGAACGTCGTGCGCATCCGGGAAAACGGGCCGCTCGCCTTTCACGCGGAGCTGCGCGTCGAAAACGAGGCACCGCGGTTTCGCGCCACGCTGTGCCGCTGCGGCGCCTCCCGCAGCAAGCCCTTCTGCGACAGTGCGCACGCTGGGGCGGGCTTCACCGCCACCGGCGAGCCTGCCACGCAGGACAGCCCACCGCTGGCGCAGCGGAACGGGCCCCTCAGCGTCACGCCGCAGCCCAACGGGCCCCTCCTCGTCTCCGGCAACCTGGAGGTCGTCTCGGGCACCGGCCGCACAGTGCTCCGCACGCGCAAGGCGGCCTTCTGCCGGTGCGGCGCCTCTGCCAACAAGCCCTTCTGCGACGGCTCCCACGCCCACGTGGGGTTCCGCTCGGACTCCACCTAAGGCCCACCGGCGCCCCGGGGGGGGAAGGCTTCCCGCAACCATGCGCATCTTCGTCATCGGCGGAACGGGCTACATCGGCAGCGCCGTCGTGCAGCACCTTGTGCGCTCGGGCCACGCCGTGACGGGGCTGGTCCGCTCCGCGGAGAAGCAGGCACAGCTGGCTGCCCTTGGCGCGCGTGCGGTGCTGGGCGACATGAAGCTGCCGTCCAGCTATGCGACCGAAGCTGGCGCCCACGACGCCGCCATCCACCTCGGCTTCGCCTCGAGCGAGGCGTCCGCGCTCGACAGGACGGTGGTCGACACCATTCTGGGCGCGGCGCGCGCGGCGGCCCGGCCCTACGGCTTCCTCTACACCTCGGGCGTCCTCGTCCTGGGACCGGCCGGCGCGAAACCGGCCGACGAGGAAGCCTCCACCGCGCACGCGGTGTTCAACACCTGGCGACCGGCGCACGAGCGACTGGTGCTGGCGGCCGCGTCTGCAGAGGTCGCCACCGCCGTCGTGCGCCCGGGCTGGGTGTACGGCGGCGAGGGTGGCCTCGTCGCCGGCTACTTCGAGAGCGCGCTGGCCGAGGGCGCCGCGGCCTTCGTCGGGGACGGACGGAACCGGATGCCCCAGGTGCACCGCGAGGACGTCGCGGAGCTGTACCGCCGGGTGCTGGAGCAGCGGGCGGGCGGCATCTTCCATGCGGTGGACGCCGGCACGGGGCGCGTCCGCGACTCGGCCGAGGCCGCCAGTCGGGCCGCCGGGCGGCAGGGGGCTGTCCGCAGCATCCCCCTGCCCGAAGCGATGCGGACCATGGGGCCGTTCGCCGAGGCGATGTGTGTCGACCAGTGGGCGGTCTCGCGACGGGCCCAGACCCTTGGCTGGCAGCCTCGACGGCCCTTCGTCGAGAGCGCAACCGAGGCGTTCGCCGAGTGGCAGGCCTCGCGCGGGCCCCGCTGACACCCCGTCCGGGGGGTGTCCAGCAAGTCGTTTCACTTGGGCCGGGCCGTCGTGCTAACCCCCGCCGGGCCAACGCTCGGCCTCAGAGGGAGACACCAACGCCATGCTCCGAAAAGTGCTCATCGCAGTGGCTGCTCTGGTGGTGTTGCTGTTCATCGTCATCCTCACCCGCCCGTCCAGCTACACCGTGACGCGCAGCACCACCATCGCAGCCCCAGCCGCAGTGGTGTACGCGCAGGTCGCCGACTTCCACCACTGGGACGCCTGGTCCCCCTGGGCGAAGCTCGACCCGGCCATGAAGGCAACGTTTTCAGGGCCCACCTCTGGACTGGGCGCGGCGTACGCCTGGACGGGCAACGACAAGGTGGGCGAGGGGAAGATGCTCATCACGGGCGCCAAGCCGAACCAGCAAATCGACATCAAGCTCGACCTCATCCGACCCTTCGAGGCGACATCCCCCACCAGCTTTGCTTTCGAGCCAGCCGGCGGCGGGACGAAGGTCACCTGGACGATGAGCGGCGAGAACGGCTTCATGGCGAAGGCCATCTCCCTCTTCCACAACTTCACCGCAGACATCGGCACCGACTTCGACAAGGGCTTGCTCGCCATGAAGACGGTCTCCGAAGCCGAGGCCAAGCGCCAGGCGGAGGAGGCGGCGAAGAAGGCCGCTGCGGATGCCGCCGCCGCGCAGGCGGCCGCCGACGCCGCAGCAGCGCAGGCCGCGGCCGCTGCCGCTGCTGCCAAGCCGCACCCCAAGGGCCACAAATAGGGCGCCCTTCCCCCCGGGGAGGGGGCCCGCCCCCCGCCGCGGTTTGCCCGCAGGCGGCCCAGGACGCTTAAGCTGTCTGTACTGTGGCGGACGTCCCGCACGAGAGTGGAACTGGCACACCGCGCACGACGGAAGTGCCCGAGGCGCTGGTGGACTGCCACCATCGACTGCGGAAGGTGACGGCGCTGGCGGTGGCGCTCGGCCAGGGCCCAGCTGCCCCAGCGGAAGAAATCCGTGACGTGGTTTCCAAGGTGCACAAGTACTTCACCGTGGCGCTCCCGCTGCACGAGGAGGACGAGGACCGTTCCCTCTTCCCGCGCCTCCTCGAAGCGGCGCCGGAGCTCGCACCCACCATCGCCCTGCTGCGAGCGGACCACCACCGGCTGGCGCCGCCGGTGGCGGCGCTGGTGGCCCTCTGCGGCCAGCTGCAAGGCGGGCAGGAGCTGCCGAGCCAGCTCGCCGGTGCGCTGGCCGCGACCGCGCAGGCCGTGGCGGCCAGCTGGCAGGACCACCTCGCCATCGAGGAGCGCGAGCTCTTCCCCGCGGCGCGCCGGCTGTCGTCCGCGGTGCGGACGGTTATTGCCGAGGAGATGCGGGCGCGCCGCGCCCATCTTCCTGCGTGAGCACCACTCGCCGCCTGCCCTTCGCCGTCGTCTGCCTGCTCTGGGCGGGCATCGTCATCGGCATCTCCTTTATCGAGGCCCCGGTGAAATTCCGGGCGCCGACGCTCACCCGCACCGTTGCTTTCGACGTCGGGCGCACCGTCTTCGCTGCCTCTCAGTGGGTCCAAGCGGCCCTGACCGCGCTCGCAGTGGGGACGGCACTCTTCGGCCGGGTGCCTCGCTGGGCGTGGGTGTGTCTCGTCCTCGGCGCCGGGGCGCTCGGCGTGCAGATGGGGTGGCTGTTCCCGGTGCTGGACGCCCGCGCCCAAACCGTCATCTCGGGCGGCGTCCCCACCGGCGCCAACCCCCATGCGGCCTACGGCGTCCTCGAGGTGCTGAAGCTGCTGGCGCTGGTGACGGGTGCGGTCCTGGCGCTGAGGACCGCCAGGCCGGGCGCGGCGGCCTGAGGCGCGGGCGCCGTCTACAGGCTGCGGGCGCCGGCGTCGCCGGCGGAAGGCCTTCTACCGAGAGCGCCGCGCCTTCTTGCGCGCGGGACGCTTGGCGCCCCGGCGCGTCGCCGGCTTGGCCTTCGCCACCTTGCGACGCCGCTTGGCCGGCGCTGACTTCGCGGCGCTCTGGAAGTACTTCTTCATCGGCCGGAAGTAGAAGGCAGACCAACCCGCCTGGTAGTCGCCCTCCTGTCCGGAGGGAATCTGGGCGTGCACCACCGTCAGCCGCGTCCCCCCGCGTGCCGCCTCGAAGAGCACCTCCACCCGCGAGTCGGGCGCCCCGGCGGGAAAGTCGGTGGTGCGCCAGGCATGGACAATGCGCTCGCCGGGGACGAGCACCAGGTACGTCCCCTGGATGTAGCCCTCCCACGCGGTGAAGGCCCCTCCGGGGCGCGGCTCGGAGGTGGCCAAGCCGCCACCGGTGAAGGCCGCATGCCTCCGGGGGTCGAGCCAGGCGCGGTAGACGGTCTCCGGCTGGGCCGGCACCACGGTGGACAGTTTGAACCCGTTGGACATATCCGCCTCCTCTCGGCGGAAGGACTCTAGCCCAAGCCGGCGGGCCCGCTCGCCCAAGGGGCCCGGGCGGGGTGCGACGCGCCCGCTTGGGAACGGCCCTTTGCGCTACCATGCGGAAGCAGAATGGCTGCGCCCATCCGCACCGAGCGCCTCGTCCTGCGGGAGCCCGAGGAGGCCGACCTCCCGAGCCTCGTCGCCATCCTGCGGGAGCCGGAGGTGGCCCGCTGGTGGCCCGGTTTCGACGAGGCGGAGGCGCGACGGTCCCTGCTCGGCCGGGACGACATCACCGTGCTCGCCATCGAGTACGAGGGGCGCCCCATCGGGGCTCTTCAATTCTACGAAATGACCGACCCCAGCTACCGCCATGCCGGGGTGGACCTCTTCCTCGCCTCCTCCTGGCAAGGGCAGGGCCTGGGCAGCGAGGCGGTGAAGGGCCTGGCGCGGCACCTGTTCGAGTCTCGCGGCCACCACCGCGTCGTGATTGACCCGGCCGCGGAGAATCTCCGTGCCATCCGCGCCTACGAGCGCGCCGGGTTCCGCCAGGTGGGCGTGATGCGCCAGTACGAGCGCGGCCCCGACGGCCGGTGGCACGACGGGGTGATGATGGAGCTGCTGAAGGACGACCTGCGCTGAGGCGTCAGGGCGCAGCCGCCGGCTCGAGCGGAGGGGTGGCCGCGTCAGGTCCGGGCGCCGCCTCGCGCCGCCGATGGGCCAGCACCAGCAACGCCGGCTGAAGCAGGCGAGGCACCACCGCCAGGATGAGGGCCCCGCCGATGACGACGATGGCCAAGGGACGCTGGGTTTCCGAGCCGATGCCGTGCGACAGCGCGGCCGGCGTGAGTCCGAGCATCGCCACCGACGTCGTCATCAGCACCGGGCGCAGCCGGCGCTCCGCGGCCAGCAGGGCCCCGTCCTCGACGCTGTGGCCTTCGGCCCACAGCCGCTGGGCGTAGGTGACGACAATCAGCGCGTCCTGCACCGCGATGCCGAAGATGGAGATGAAACCCATGGCCGCGGAGATGGAGAAGTTGGTGCCACTGACGAGGAGCGCGAGCACCCCGCCACTGATGGCCACCGGCAGTCCCACCAGGACGATGAGGGTGTCCACCCAGCTCTTCACCGAGGTGTAGACGAGGAACGCGATGAGCAGGACGGTGAGCGGGACGATGACAGTCAGCCGCTGGTTGGTCTCCTTCAGCTCATTGATTTCGCCGGCCCACTCCAAGTGCGTGTCGTAGGGCAGACGCACCGACCGCTCGATGGCGGCCCGGGTCTCCTCGATGGTCGAGGCGAGGTCGCGGCCGCGCACCGAGAACTTGACTGGGACGTAGCGCTGCTGGTCCTCGCGGTAGATGAGGCTCGGCCCCTCCTCCTCGCTCACCTGCGCCACGGTGCCCAGCGGCACGGTGGTGCCGTCCGGGGTGGGCACCGGAATGTTGCGGATGGCGGCCAGGTCCTTGCGGTCCTCCTGCCGCCAGCGAACCGTGAGGTCGAAGTGCCGCTCCCCCTCGTAGACCTGCGTCACCGCCTGGCCGCCGATGGCGGCCTGCACCACCGCGCCCACGTCGCCGGCGTTGATGCCATAGCGTCCACAGGCGGCGCGGTCCGGGGTGATGCGCACGTTGGGCTGCCCGAGGGAGCGGAAGATGCCTAGGTCCTCCACGCCTCGCACGCCCCGCATTACCTGGAGAATCTCCTGTGCCTTCTGCTCGTCGACCTTGATGTCGGGACCCACCACCTTGATGGTGTTCTCCCCCTTCACCCCGCTCATCGCCTCCTCGACGTTGTCGGCGATGACCTGGCTGAAGTTGAAGACCACTCCGGGGAACGCCGACCGCAGGGCGCTGGCGAGCTCGTCGGTGAGCTTGTCCTTCGTCATCCCCTTGCGCCACTGGGAGCTCGCGGCCAGAGGCGCGAAGAGCTCGATGTTGTAAAAGCCCACCGGGTCGGTGCCATCATCGGGGCGTCCGAGCTGCGACACCACCGTCGCAATCTCCGGCCGCCGGCGCCGCTCGGCGGTACACGCCTCCTCGGTGGTGCACCCAAGGACGAGCCGCCGCATCTTGCCCACCGCCCGCGCCGATTCGTCGAGGGAGACGGACACCGGCAGGGAGGCGCGAATCCAGAAGTTCCCCTCCTCCAGCTTGGGCATGAACTCCCGTCCCAGGGTCGGGCTGAGCAGCCCGGCCAGGAACACCGGAACCACCGCCACCGCGATGGCCCAGCCCTTGCGGCGGATGGCGAAGGCGAACAGCGGCCGGTAGACGCGGTCGAAGAAGCGCATCAACCAGTTGGAATGCATCTCCTCCTCGCTGAGGTGCGGTCGCGGCTCCACCTTGAGAAAGCGCATGGCCAGCACGGGCGTCAGCGTCAGGGCCAGGCACAGGGCTCCACCGATGGCAAAGGCATAGGTGTGGGCCATCGGCGCGAAGATGACGCCCGCTACGCCGTTGAGGGTGAAGAGGGGGACGAAGGCGGTGGCGATGATGAGCGTGGAGAAGAAGAGGGGCGAGCTGATTTCGCCGGCAGCGGCGGCGATGTTGCCCGCACGGTCCAGGCCCGGAAGGGGCTGGGACAGGCGGCGGAAGATGTTCTCGACCATGATGACTGTCGAGTCGACGACGATGCCGAAGTCGACCGCGCCCAGCGAGATGAGGTTGGCCGGCGTCCCGGTGGCCACCATGCCGATGAAGGCCACCAGCAGTGCCAGGGGGATGTTGATGGCCGTCACCAGGGCCGCCCGCACGTGCCCGAGGAACGCCCACAGGACGAGACTGACCAGCACCATCCCCACCAGCAGATTTTCGAGCACGGTGTGGGTGGTGGTCTCCACCAGGTGCGTCCGGTCGTAGTAGTTGACGATTTGCATCCCGGGCGGCAGCAGGTGCAGCGCGCGAATCCGCTCCACCCGCTCGTGAATGCCCTTCAGCGTGCTGAGCGACTCCCCGCCGTAGCGCATCAGCACCGTGCCCTGGACGATGTCCGGCTCGTCGTCGCGGCCGACGATGCCGAGCCGCGGAGCAGCACCAACCTGCACGTGCGCCAGGTCCCCCACCCGCACCGGCGTCCCGTTCTTCTCGGCGACGGTAATCTCCTGGATGTCGCGCAGGTTGCGGATGAGTCCCGTCCCCCGCACGTTGAAGGCCTGCGTGCCGACGTTGAGGGTGCCGCCCCCGACATTCTGGTTGGCGTTGCCGATGGCGTTGATGACTTGCGTCAGCGTGACGCCCTCGCCCTTCAACCGGAAGGGGTCGAGCTCCACCTGGTACTGCCGCGTCAGCCCTCCGAAGCTGACCACGTCGATGACGCCCGGGACCAGGCGCCACTGCTTCTCCATTATCCAGTCCTGCGCCGTCTTGAGTTCCTCGAGCGAGTAGCCCGGTCCCTTCAGCTGGTAGCGGTAGAGCTCGCCGATGGCATTCCAGGGCGACAGCTGGGGGGTGAGGTTGCCCGGCAGGCTGACGAAGCTGAGGCGGTTGAGGACGCGCTGCTGGGCCGTGTAGTAGTCCGGCGTCCAGGTGAAATAGACCTTCACGTCTGACAGGCCGAACAGCGACTGCGAGCGGATGTGGTCCAGGTCGACGATGCCGCTCAGCCCGACCTCCAGGGGGATGGTGACGTAGCGCTCGACCTCCTCGGCGCTCAGCCCGAAGGGCTGGGTGATGACCTCGACCATGGGCGCAACGGGGTTCGGGTAGGCCTCGACGTCGAGGCGGCGGTAGGCGAGCAGGCCCACCACCACCAGCGCGATGGCCAGCACGACGATGATGGTCGACAGCCGCAACGAGGCGGCAACCAGTTTCTGAATCATCTGGCTTGCGCCCTAGGTCACACCGGAGAGGAGAAGCGCGCCGTCGACCACCACCGTCTCGCCTTCCTTGAGGCCCGACAGCACCGGGTAGAGGTCTCCCGAGACGTCCTCCTGCACCGACACCCGCCTCCGCTCGAAGCGCAGCCGGCGGTCGGGGGATTCGCCGAGCGCCACGTAGACGACGGTCTGGTCTCCCAGGTGCAAGAGCGCGTTCCGCGGAAGCGCCACCGCAGCCGGGAGCACCAGGGGGATGGAGACAGTGGCGTACATTTCGCCCTTGAGGAGGCGCTCCGGGTTGGCGACCCGGATGCGGACCTTGGCGGTGTGGGTGGTCGGGTCCAGCGCCGGGGACACCCAGTCCACCTTCCCCGAAAACACCTTGTCCGGCGCGCTCACCACGCGCACCTGCACCTCGACGCCAACCTTGACCGCCGGCACCTCCTGCTCGTGCAGGTCACCAATGACCAGGACCTGGTCCAGCTCCCCGACGGTGAACAGCTCGACCGCCGTCCCTCCGCCATACTGCCCCTGGACTTCCATGCCGGGGTTGGCGTTGCGCGCCACGACTTCGCCGTCGATGGGAGCCCGCAGCACATAGTCCTCGGCGCCGAGCTCGGTGCCTGCCCGCAACAGGCGTGCCTTGCCCTCTGCTCGCTGTAGCTCGGCCTTGGCTTGCTTGAAGTTGTTCTCGGCACCTTCCAGGTCCCGGAGCGGGCCGGCATGCGCCTCGTAGAGCTCCTTCTGCCGCTGGTACTCCCGCTGGCTCGCATCGACGTTGGCGCGCGCCTTCACCACGTCTGACCAGGCGGAGCCGATGTCCGGCGAGGAAATGAGCGCCAGGGGCGCCCCGCGCTGCAGCCGGTCCCCAGGCCCGGCGAGCAGCTTCACCACCCGGCCACTCACCGGGGAGAAGACGTGGCTGATGCGCAAGTCGTCGAAGGCCACCCGGCCGCCGACGCGCAGCGCGTCCGGAATTTCTTGCGTGCGCATCACGGCGAGGCGAAGCGCGCTCGCCTGCTCGGCGGAGAGCCACACCTGGTTGTCCGGTGGCTGCAGGGCCGGCGTCTCGGCAGGCGCACGGTGGCAGCCCGGCGTGCCCAGTCCGAGCAGCAGTCCAGCGAGAAGCACGAACGAACCCTTCATTGCAGCGTCCTTCCAACGGCCTGTTCGAGCCGGAAAACCGAGGTCCAGTAGTCCCCAAGGTTGGACTGAGCCTCGAAGGCGATGGCGCGGAACGTCCGCTGCGCATCGAGCAACTCCAGAAGCGAGGCGGCGCCCTTCTGGTACTGAATCCCCACCAGGTCCCGCGCTCGCCGCGCACGGGCTAGGATGCCGCTGGTGCCCACCATGCGCTGGGCGCGCTCCAGCGCGATGCGGTAGCCGGCGAAGGCGGCTTCCACGTCCGACACCACCTGCGCTTGCGCTTTGGCCCGGCTGAGCGCTTGGGTGCGCGCGTCGGCCTCGGCGCGGCGAACCTCGCCCTGCTGCTGGTAGAAAATGGGCAGCGTCAGGCTGAGTCCGAAGGTGATGGTGGGCGGCGTGATGGCCGTCGGCCCAGTGCCCTGCTGCGCGTAGTTGACCGAAAGCGCAATGTCCGGGAAGACCAACCGGTACGCCAGGTGGACGGAAGCCTCGGCCCGTTCCACCTGCGCCTTGGAGGCCTGCAAGTCGGGCCGTCCCTCCAGGGCGTCGGCCAGCAGCGTCTCGGCGGTGGCCCCCGACAGGCCGGGGAGTTCGACCGCCACCATTAGCTCCGGCGCCTCCACCCGGAAGTCCGGGACGGCGGAACGAACCCCGAGCAAGAAGGCCAAGCCCAGCTTGGCCGTGCGCAGCTGCAGCTGGGCCGTGGCCACCACCTGCTGCGCCTCCAGGGCGTCCGTCTCCACGCGCGCGACGTCGGCTTCGGAGACGGCGCCACTCCGGTAGCGGACGTTCATCAGCTCGCGCAGCTTGGCCGAGTCGTCGGCCGCCTCCTGGGCGGTGAGGAGGCTCTGCTGCGCGGTGAGTGTCTGCACGAATTGCTGCTTCACCAGGGCGATGCCGGTGCGTTCGGCGTCGGCCCGTCCAAGGTGCGCGGCCTTGAGCGCGGCGTGGGCAACGTCCAGGCGAAGCCCACGCTTTCCAGACAGCGAGTCCTCGATGGCATTCTGGTCCCCGAGGCCGACGCTGAAGGCGGCCGGGGGGATGAAGTTGCAGCCGTCGGTGCACACCCAGGACTTGCCGAACGTCCCAAGCAGAGACGGGTTGGGAACGGCGCCGGCCACGTCCACGTCCCCCTCCGCGCTTTGCACGGCGGCCTCGGCCAAAAGGACGTCCAACCCCTGCCGCCGGAAGAGGGATGTGGCCTCGGCCAGCGTCAGCACGCTGGGCAGATTCGGCGGCGCAGGCGGGGGCACCGGCTCCGCGCCAAGCCCAGTACCGGCAGCAAGCAGCAGCGGGAGGCAAGGCCACAGCAATGTCTTGAGGCGGCGACGCATGGGGAAAGCATGGCAAGAGCAACGCCGGTGCCAGGCGGTCGCTCGAATCCAACCCGCTGAAATCGCTACACCCAGTGCCGTCCGGGACACGGAGTGAAAGAAACTGCATTGCAAATTTCATGAAGTCCCCCGCCCGTCTTTCAGCGTGGCGTAGTTCGACGGTGCGGGGTAAGCCGAGCAGCGTCGCTGTCTTTTTCCGGGAGGGGGTTGCTCGCCATGTCCATCAGCAAGCGTGCTGCGGCGGAGTTCATCGGAACGTTCTGGCTGGTGCTGGGTGGCTGCGGCAGCGCGGTCCTCGCTGGGGCCGTTCCCCTGGGCATTGCCTTCGCCGGCGTCTCGCTGGCCTTTGGCCTGACGGTGCTCACCGGCGTGTATGCCCTGGGCCACATCTCCGGGGGCCACTTCAACCCGGCCGTCTCGGTGGGCCTGTTGGTGGCGAAGCGCTTCCCCGGCAAGGACCTCGTCCCCTACATCATCGCCCAGGTGGCCGGCGCGGTGGCGGCCGCTGCCGTCCTCTACGTCATCGCCAGCGGCAAGCCCGGCTATGAGCTCGGACGCTTCGCTGCCAACGGCTACGGGGAGCACAGCCCGTTCAGTTACGCCCTCCCCGCCGCGCTGGTGTGCGAGGTGGTGATGACGTTCATGTTCCTCATCGTCATTCTTGGCGCCACCGACGCGCGGGCCCCCAAGGGCTTCGCCGGCCTGGCCATCGGCCTGGCCCTGACGCTCATCCACCTCATCAGCATCCCCGTCACCGCCACTTCGGTGAACCCCGCCCGCAGCACAGGGCCGGCCCTCTTCGTGGGCGGCTGGGCGCTCTCGCAGCTGTGGCTGTTCTGGGTGGCGCCTATCGTCGGGGCGGCTCTGGCGGGTGTCGTCTACCCGGCACTCGCCGGCGAGGACCGCAAAGGCTGACGTCGCAGCGGGCCGTCCGCTGGCGCCCCGCCTGCGTTCTGAAACCGTTCCATCCCGCTGGCCGTAGTACGCCACGGGGCGGTGGTGCCCCCTGTGTTACCGTCCCGTAAGGGAGAGTCGGGCGCTCCGCGAGAGGCCGGCACCCTCCGCCAGAGGCAGGACGATGCTCGACGTGCGGTCCCTCTTTCTGGCGCTCGCGCTGTCGGCGGCGTGCGCGGCGACGTCCCCCTCGCCAGACGGCCTCGCAGCCAAGGTGACGTCTGCCCCCCCGGCCGGGCCCACGCTGTACCAGCGCCTGGGCGGACGCGACGTCATCGACGCCTTCGTCGCCACGATGGTGGCCAACGTCGGACGGGACCCCCGCATCCAGCTGCGGTTTGTCTTCACGGACCTCGACGGTCTGCGCGGCCACCTCTCCGAGCAAATCTGCGAAGCCACCGGAGGCCCATGCAAGTACAGCGGGAAGGCGATGAAGCCGCTGCACGCGGGCATGCACGTCCAGAACGCCGACTTCGACGCCATGGCCGAGGACCTGGTGGCTGCTCTCAACGCGCACGGCATTGGAGCCGCCGAGCAGAAGGAGCTCCTCGCTGCGCTGGGCACCATGCGCCCGGACATCGTCGAGGCGCCCCCACCGTGAGCGCCACCATTCCGCCCACCGTCGCGACGCCGGTGAAGCTCACCGAGGAGCTGGGCAGCGGGCCGCTTCCCCCGGGCGCAATGCTGCGGCACTTCCGCGTCGACCGTCCGCTCGCGGCAGGAGGGATGGGCGAGGTCTACGCGGGCTTCGACACGTCCTTGAACCGGCCGGTGGCCCTGAAGACCATCCGGCCTGCACTGGCCCGGGACCGCTCTTTCCTGGTGCGCTTCGTCCGAGAAGCGCAGGCCCAGGCCAACGTCGTCCATCCGAGCGTGGTGCAAATCTACTTCGTCGGCGAGGACCAGGGCGTCTGGTTCATGGCCATGCAGCTGGTGGACGGCGGCTCGCTGCAGGACGAGGTGGAGGGGGGGAAACCGCTCAGCTGGCAACGGGTGGCCAACCACTTCGTAGGTCTGGCCGACGGGATGGCCGAGGCAGCGCGGCTCAACATCATCCACCGCGACATCAAGCCGGCGAACATCCTGGTCGACCGCTTCGGGCTGGCGCACCTTGCAGACTTCGGGCTGGCCACTGCACCCGGCGCTGCCAAGGAGACGTCGGGCACGTACGTGCGCGGGGCACTGGAGGGCACCGAAAGCGTCACCCACGTCGGAACGGTGGTGGGTACGCTGCCCTACATGGCCCCGGAGCAACTGCGGGGCGAGGCGCTCGACCAGCGAGCAGACGTCTACGGCCTGGGGGCCACCATGTACCACCTGCTCAGCGGGCAGCTGCCGCTGCAGGCGCGCATACCGGCCGAGGCCCTGCAGCTGCTCGGCTCGGGGCTTCCGCCATTGCGCACCCGCGCACCGGGCACGCCGCGAGCGCTGGCCCGCGTCGTCGACCGCTGCGTCGCCCTGGACGCGGGCGCGCGGTTTCAGACGCACAGCGAACTCGCCCGGGCCCTGCGCAGTGTCGCCCCGCAGCCGGAGGTGCGTCCCGTCTTCCTGGTACGCCTTCTGGCGGCACTCTTGGACGTCCTGCCCTTCGCCGTGCTTCTGCGCTTCACCTACGCTTTTGCGCCCTGGGTGGCTCCGGCCGGCCTGCTCCTCTCGCAGCTGCTGGGCCACCTGCTGCTCGGCGCATCTCCCGGCCAGTGGCTGATGCGGCTCCGGGTGCGGACAGCCGACGACGGGGACGTCTCTGCCCTGAGGGCAGCAGCCCGGGCGCTGCTTCAGTACGGTGGCTTTTTCCCCCTGGCCTTCACGGTGTTCGCCCTGTACGCGCGCGGCGCCGCGGTGGTGAATGCCCTCGGGCTGCTGACGGTGCTCTGGGCCGGTCTGCCGCTGCTGGGGGCGCTGCCGGCACTTCTGCGGCGGCCGACGCTGGTGGACCGCGCCACCGGAACGCGCGTGCTGGTGGACGTGCGATGAGATTCCGGCTTCTGGCCCTGTCCCTCCTCCTCCTCGGCCTGCGCGCTTCGGCCGAGCCTCGCGTCTGGACGCTGCTGAAGCCCTCGGCGCGCATTCGCTTCACCGTCGAGGCCCCGCTGGATGCCATCCACGGGGCGTCGACCGGGCTGGCGGGCACGCTCACCTTCGCCGAGGACGCCTGGGCCGGGGGGGGCGGACGCATCCGCATCGACCTCGGCGGCTTCACCACCGGGCTGTCGCTGCGCGACGAGGACCTGCGGGAGCAGTTTTTCCAGGCAGACAAGTTTCCCGAGGCCACGCTCATCCTCACCGGCCTGGAGCGGGTGTCGACTTCCGCACTCACCGCCGAGGCCGATGCCCAGGCGGATGCGGTGGGGACGCTGTCGCTGCATGGGCAGACCCACCCGACCAGAATCCCCATCACCGCCCGGTTGAGTGAAGCAGGTGGCCAGCGAAGCCTCCAGGTGCGCGGGACCTTCGACGTCACGCTGGCCGACTACGGCATCCCCCGGCCGGCGCGTCTCTTCCTCAAGCTGGGCGCGGTGGCGCGGGTCAGCTTCGAGGCGACCTTTCAGGCGTCCGCCCCCGCCTCGGTGTCGCAGGCGGTGGCGGCGGGCGCGCCTGCCCGTGCCCAGGGGGCGGCTCCGGCGCCGGGGACGCTTGGCCCACCGCTGTCGCTCAACGTGGTGGTGGCGCGACGGCCCAAGACGGCGGCGCGCGCGCCGGCTTGGGACTTCGCCCTCACCTCGGCCGAGGGGCGAGGGGAGCGGCTCTTCCATGACCCGAGCGTCGGCAGTGAAGTCAACGCCAACACCTGCTGGTCTTGCCACAACGTGCGGGATGAGCGGACCGGCTTCTTCGACACGGCCGGCCACGTGAAGTCCAACTCCACCCTCTGGGACAGTGGCCGGCGCCCCACCTACTGGCGGGGCTTCGCCGAGACGCTGGAGAAGGCCATCGACATCTGCGTCCGGAAATTCATGCTGAAGCCGGGCGGCGCCCCACCGGAACAGCTGGCCGACCTGGCCACCTACCTGCGGCGCATCTCGCCGGACGCCCAGGCCGCCGAGGACTACGCCCCCATCGTCCTCGGTCGGCAGACGGCCATCGACCGGCCCAGCGGTGGGAATGCCGAGCGCGGAGCCCTCCTCACCGAGCGCTTCTGCGCGTCCTGTCACGCCGAGGGCGCGCTGCGGCCGCCGCTGACGCCCGGCCTGTATGAGGCGGACTACTTGGTGAAGCGCGTCCGGTGGATTCCCGGGCATGACGCCAAGCAGATGCCTCCCATGGGCATGGACCGCCTGCGCGATGCCGAGCTGCGGGACATCGTCACCTACCTGGTCGGCGATGACGCGACGCGCATCTTCCGGCGGAAGCCCAAGCCCGTCGTGGCTCCACGCTCCGAAGCGCCGCACCGGGCCCCACCCGTCGCCGCCCGCTAGAGGGGCCGTCCCGGCGCCCCGGGCCGGCGCCCCCTGTGTCGGAATGCGGCCCTGGCAACTGTGCCTTGCCGGACAGGGTGCCGTCCGTAAGAAGCTCTCTCACAATCCGTCCGGCCATGGTGGCCGAACGTCGGCGCAATCAGGTATGCCGGCAGTTGCCGGAGACCTGCCGGACGCCCGAGGAGCCGCCGATGTCGCTGGACATCTCCATCACCCGGTCCACGAAGCCGCGTCCGAAGCCGCCCGCCAATGACCTCGGGTTCGGGCGTTTCTTCACTGACCACATGTTCCTCGCGGACTGCGACGCCGGCACGTGGAGCAACGGCCGCGTCATCCCATATGGACCCCTGGCCCTGGACCCGGCCGCGGCCGCCCTCCATTATGGCCAGACCCTCTTCGAGGGGATGAAGGCCTACCGGGCGAAGAATGGCCGGGCGATGGTGTTTCGGCCCCAACTGCATGCCGCGCGGCTCAACGCCAGCGCGGAGCGACTGTGCATGCCCAGCCTGCCGGAGGAGGATTTCCATCGGGCGCTGCGGGCCTTGCTCGAGTTGGACCGCGACTGGATTCCCGGAGCAACCGGGACCGCGCTCTACCTTCGCCCGGCGATGGTGGCCACCGAGCCCTTCCTGGGCGTCCGGCCGGCCCGCCGCTACACCTTCTTCATCATCGCCTCGCCGGTCGGGAACTACTGGGGTCCGAAGCCCTCCGCCCTCCGGCTGTGGGTCGAGACGAAGGCTGTACGCGCGGCCCAGGGTGGCATCGGCGCCGCGAAGGCTGGCGCCAACTACGTCGCCAGCCTCCTCACGGCCGAACAGGCGAAGGCGCACGGGTACAGCCAGGTGCTGTGGCTAGACTCTACGCACACCCATGTCGAGGAGGTGGGGACGATGAATGTCTTCTTCCGCTTCGGCGAGACCGTCGTCACGCCCCCCCTGGACGGCTCCTTCCTCCCCGGCGTCACCCGCGATTCGGTGCTGCAGCTTCTGCGACGGTGGAAGGTCCCGGTGGAGGAACGGCCGGTCGCCATGTCCGAAGTGGCCGAGGCCTATGACAGGGGCGAGCTGAAGGAAGTCTTCGGCACGGGGACGGCGGCCGTCATCTCCCCGGTGAGCGAGCTCACCTGGGGAAGCAGGTCGCTGCGTCTTGAAGACCGGCGCGGCGCGGTGGCCGAGCGTGCCTTCCAGGCGCTGACCGAGCTCACCCATCGCGGCGAGCCGGACGCCGAGGGCTGGCTGGTCGAGATGTGACGCGGGCGCCGCCCTTCGACGTCGCCATCGTCGGAGGCGGTGCGAGCGGCACCCTGCTCGCCATTCAGCTGCTGCGCAGGGCGGCGCCTGGCGGTCGCTTCGTCATGCTCGACCGGGCGGGCGACTTCGCGCGAGGCATCGCCTACCGCACCGAAGAGTCCAGCCATGTGCTGAACGTCCCGGCGGCGAGGATGAGCGCCCTGGCCGACGAGGAGGAACACTTCCTCGCCTGGCTGCGGCAGCACGAACCCGCCGCGGGAAGAGACAGCTACGCTCCCCGCCGTCGCTACGGCGACTACCTGAGCGAGCTCCTCAGCGAGACCGAGGGGCGCGCCGGCGCGGTGCTGGAGCGCCGCACGGCGGAGGTCCGGGACTTGGAGGCGGACGCGGCCGGCGTGCGACTCCACCTGGACTCGGGCGAGGCCCTGTTCGTCCGGCACGCCGCGCTCGCGCTGGGAAACCTGCCGCCCATTCCCCTCGAGGCCTCCCCGGACGCGCGCACTCGCGTCTGGCAGTCGCCATGGAGTCCAGACGCGGCCTGGCCCGCCCCCGGGACCAGTGTCCTCCTGGTCGGCGCCGGCCTCACCGCCATCGATGTGCTGCTCTCTCTGGCCGCGCGCGGGCATGCAGGGCCCTGGCACATGCTCTCGCGCCACGGGCTGCTGCCGAATGCGCATGGGCCACGGACGCTGCCTCCTCTTGCCGTCGAGCTTCCCCGGGGGAGGCTTCGCCCGCTGGTGCGGGTGTTGCGCGAGGCCTCCGCGGCGCCCGGTGCGGATTGGCGGCCCGTCATCGACACCGTTCGACAACAGGCACATGCCCTGTGGCCCTCCTTGGGCGACGAGGAGCAGCGGCGATTCATCCGGCACGCAAGGACGCTGTGGGAGGTGCACCGCCACCGCGTCGCCCCGGAGGTGGGCCGGCAGCTGCAGAGCTTCCTCCAGTCGGGCCAGCTGCAGGTGCACGCTGGCCGCCTTCGCCGCCTCGCCTCCGCAGGCGCCAGACTGGAAGCGACGTTTCAGCCCCGGGGGACGGCGCGCGAGGAGACACTCCTGGTCGACCTGGCGGTGAACTGCACCGGCCCGGCAAGCCACGCCGCCACCGCGGACGTCCTAGTCAACGCATTGCTTCGTCGCGGACTGGTGCGCCCCGGCCCGTTTCAGCTGGGCCTGGCGACGGACAGCCGGGGCGCACTGCTGGACGCGCGCGGCCGAGCCGGCGGCACGCTCTGGACGCTGGGCTCCGTGCGCCGCGGGCAGCTTTGGGAGTCGACGGCCATTCCAGACATCCGGATGCAGGCCGCCGAACTCGCCTCCCACCTGGTTCCACCCGGCGCAGGCTGAGCCACCAGTGGCCCCCGGGCTACGGCGCGGGAGGCGTGGACACGTCGGGACGCCTGTTCGTCTCCCGGACGTCTGCCGGGCGAACGGCATGCACCGGAGTCCGCCGGACTGCACCCTCGAGTGCTCGCACCATGTCCCAAGCCAAGGCAGTACTAAGCGCGTCGAAAGCCAGCGCCAGCACCAGCGCAAGCAGCGTCAGTCGCAGCAGCGACCCCTCGCCACGGCTCGTGTGCTCCAGGGCTGTTCGTGCGTGTGCCATACCACCCACCTAATTCTAAGACGCCCAAACGCCTCCGCTATTTACCGATCGGATGTTTTCCCGCATTCCTCGCAAACAGCGGGCCACCGCCTCCAAGGAAACCCTTGGCCGTCTCTCGGGTTGCGCTGCGTTCGCTCGTCCAGTCTGACCAAAACCTTCGCGCAGGCCTGGTTAGAAGAGGCGCTGTTCGCTGCCTCAAGTGCCGTACCGTCGAAAACGTCCACGCTCAGCAAAGGCGGGTCTCCCGAGGGGCGGTCTGGAGCGACT
The DNA here is from genome assembly GCA_017881265.1 of Myxococcaceae bacterium. Classification (GTDB taxonomy): domain Bacteria; phylum Myxococcota; class Myxococcia; order Myxococcales; family Myxococcaceae; genus JADGRA01. The sequence continues at coordinate 48,943 of JADGRA010000066.1, forward strand.
CAGGGGACTGCAAAAAGTGTCCAGACGTTGGCGGGCTTGGGCAGTCCCCTGGGAGCTCCTCTCACCGAGCCGGTTGGTAGAGATGCGCTCGTGCGAAGCGCACGCACTCCTCATCGCACTCGGGAAAGTTGAGTAGCAACTCGAGATGCCGGCGGCACTCTTCCTCGAAGGGGGGCTCGTGCCGGGCGCAGAGGATGTCCGCTTCGGCACGTGTCCGCCGGAAGAGTTCGGCGCGCTCCGCGGGCTGCATCCGAATAACCGCCCGGCGCGTCGCCGTCGCCTTGAACCACCAGGTTGCGGTCAGCGCCACCACAACGACGACGACGCTGGCGAGGAGCAGCAGTTCGCGGCGACGGAAGGGACGCGGTCCAGCGGTCACCCGACCCCGTCGTCGCATCTCCCATGCCAAGCCCTTCCGCTTCGAGAAGCGGAGCCTTCATTGCATTCTGCAACGTGGAGCGCGCGCCGCAGTTGCGCCACCAGCGTTGACGACGCGCGGTAAACATCACTCCCTGTCGCCTTCCGCAAAGGCTCCCTTGGCACACCCTTGCCATGCTTCACTGCCCGTCAAACGAGCAAGACGCCATGACCAGCTGTCCCTCCCTCCCTGAGACCTGGACCCTCAATGCCTCCGACGACGCTGCTCCTCACTGTGCTCTGCGCAACCCTCGACGCTGGGGCCTCTTCCAGCGAAGGGCTTGCGCCGACGGCCACCAGCGAAGCGGGCGCAGCGGCTGCCGCCGCCGCGGTTGGCGATGCAGGCGTCCCGGCCACGAGCCAGGACTTCTTCAGCCGCTTGGGCAGCGCCTACTGGCAGGACTGGACGGGCACCCTGCCGAGTGCGCCGGAGGCGCCCTTTCGAGGCGACCCTCCGCCGGTCAGTAACCCGCCCTTCCCCTTCGACTATTGGCCGTACGGCGGTTCACCCACCATCGGTGCTCCCAATAATTCTTGGACACCGCTGATGGCCGCCATCTACGGCGGCTCGGGCGGCGACGCGTGGAAGGCGAGCGGGGTCCGAATTTATGGCTGGCTTGCTGGGGGCTTCAACCTCAGCAGCTCGCGGGCCAGCGGTTTCTCCAACGCACCGGCGGCGTACTACGCGCTTCCAAACACGTGGATGCTCGACCAGTTCACTCTCTACATCGAGCGAAAGCCGGACACGGTCCAGACCGACCATTTCGACTGGGGCTTCCGACTCGCGCAGCTGGTTGGATTCGACTACCGGTACACCACCATGAATGGCATCTTCAGCAACCAACTCTTGGTCGACAACAATCACATCGGTTACGACCCGGTGATGTTTTACGTTGATCTTTACTTCCCGGTTCTCGCCGGCTTCAACATTCGCATTGGGCGTTACATTTCGACTCCGGACATCGAGGCCCAACTCGCACCCGACAACTACTCCTACAGCCACTCCCTGCTTTATACGTATGACGCCTATACCCAGATGGGCGTCCTGTTGACATTGAAGTTAGACGACCACTGGCTATTCCAGGCCGGCATCTCCGCCGGGAACGACATTGCCCCGTGGGTGCAGAACGCCGGGGCACAGCCAACGGCGACCCTCTGCGTCTCCTACACATGGACGCAAGGCAAGGACAACGTCTACCTCTGCGCGAACTCCATCAACAACGGGCAGTACGGCTACAACAACGTTCAAGCGTACTACGCGACCTGGTACCACAAGTTTGGCGACGGACCCTTCCACATGGCCACGGAAGCCTGGTTCCAATACGAGGACAATGTCCCCAGCATTTTCGTGCCGCACAACTCGGCATTGATTACTGGCGCCAACGGGGCGTGGTGCGGCACAGGGCAGACCAAGTGCTTCGCGCCGGAGTGGGCCGTCGTCAATTACCTCGAGTGGAAAGTGACCGACCACGACGCCCTGACCTGGCGGAACGAATTCGTCGACGACATCCAGGGACAGCGCACCGGCTACCAGACCCAGTACTTCGAGACGATGCTGGGCTGGGCGCACTGGATTGGAAGCACCATCATCATGCGCCCGGAGATTCGCTTCGAGCGTTCCTTCGCACGTCCCGCCTACAACAACGGGACGTCGCAGAACCAGTTCGTCACCGCGATGGATTTCATCTTCAAATACTGAGGAGGTCCCTCACAGTCGGATGAGCAGCGCGACGTTCATTCGGTTTTCGAACGTGGCGAGGTCCGGGCTCCAACCGGTCACCGCGCTGCCAGCCGGACCCTGGTTGCCGCCGGGGGGAGTCACGCCACCAGCTCCAGCGAAGTAGGGCACGTTCGCGCCGCGGTGGATGTACTCGATTCGCAACGTCGTGAACTGCGTTGGCATGAAGTCGAACGTCACCGACGTGTCCCAGGCTTTGAAGGGGTCGCCTGGGTTTGCCGTGAAGTAGGGCGTCCCCGAGGATGCCGTGGCTCCATTGATGGGCGGCAGCAGGACGAGATACCGGCCCGGGTTGTTGATGGCACCCACCCCGAGCGTCAGGGCAAAGACGTCATGCAAGAACCAGAAGCGATTGTAGAACATGAAGCCGATGAAGAACTGCGATGGGGCGGCGGCGTTTCCCCCGAAGCAGGACACACCACCGCCCGCCTCGCAGCCCGCGTCGATGGTGAGGGAAAACGCTGCCTTGCTAAGAAAGGATTTCGGCTGGTCGAGATACTTGACTTGGGCACTGGTGTCGGTGTGCAACCTCCACCGGTTGGGGTTGTTGAGCGTGTCCGTCCCGAAGTACTCGTTGGTCACAAAAGAGAACCACTCTGTCGGGCGCCAAAGAATTTCCCAACCGAATCCCGGAACTTCGTTGAATCGACCGTAGGACTGCCAACCGTTGATGAGCCAGAGCTCGACCTTGAGCGTTTCCGTGGGGAACATCTGGATGCGTACCCCATTGAAGAACCACGGCGTGTTCGCTGACACGTAAGACATCTGGTACACCCAGTTCTCGAAATTGTAATAGCTACAAAGACCGACGTAGGACATAAAGATGCCGACGTCGACATTGAGGCCGTACCAGACGTCGAAGTGGTAGCCGCCGTATGCTTCGGAGACGTAGCGAAATGCGTCGGACAGGTTCCACTGGCCGCGCGACGGACTGGCGTCGTTGCGCGGGGTCATCGTCGCGTAGAGCCCGAACTGGGTGAGCAGACGACCCCGGACACCCTTCCAGTGGAAATCACCTCCGACGCCGAATTGCTCGACCTGAAATTCGTACGTTCGGCCAGAGTTGGTCGAGCCAACGAGCGTGTCGTCTTTGGGGTGGGCAAAGTCAAAAATGTAATTCGCGTCGAATGAGAACTCGCCCGTGAACGGCCCCGCGGTCAGCGGAAAATCCACCTGGCGGCTGTTGCCATTCAGCCAGGTGAAGTCTGCGAAGGAGAACGGTTCAGGCTTTGCCTCGGCGTTGACGACCGTGGTCGTGGCCGGAGGAGTTGGCGCGGCGGGAGCGATGACCGGCGTGGCAGGCGTCGGCTCCTGCGCGAGCGCAAGGGATGCAGTCAGCGTGCACAGCCCCGCAAGTTGTGGGAATCGCATGCTGTGGGCCGGCTAGCAAAGGAAGCGCCATGGCACAGATGCCCGAGGACTCGGACGAGCCGTGTGGCCAGCGTCGTGCAGCCTGCAGGGCTAGCGGCCTTCCGGATTTGCAACGCGCACGACAAGGGCCCCGGGGTTGGGCCTAGCGCCGTCAGCCGGTCGAGGACGCATGGCTGGCGCGGGCCGTGCAGCGGTGCGGGCGCCCTCTCTCGGGAGTTCCAGCCATGTTGGACCTGATTTTCGTCGTCGCCACGATTGCCTTCTTCGCCGCAGCCCTCGGGTACGTCCGGGCCTGCGACAGGGTGTGAGGAGTTCCACGTGACTCTCGACTACTGGGTGGGCGCTGGCGTCTCGCTGCTGCTCGCCGTCTATCTCGTCTACGCGCTGCTACGACCGGAGCGCTTCTAGGGCTGCCATGACATTCGTTGGTTGGATTCAGACGCTGGCCTTCGCAGGAGTCATCCTCGCGTTGACGCGGCCGCTCGGCGCTTTCCTCTATCGCGTGTACGAGGGCGAGCAGCAGCCGCTGCCGAAGCTGCTCGGCCCGCTGGAACGAGGGGTCTACCGCCTGTCCGGCGTCGACCCCCGCCGTGAGCAAACGTGGGTCGAATACGCCTTCGCGGTCCTCGCCTTCAGCGCGCTGAGCCTGCTCGGCACCTACGCCATTGAACGACTCCAGCATGTCCTGCCGTTCAACCCTCAGAAGCTCGCAGCCGTGCCGGCGGACCTTGCGTTCAACACCGCTGCCAGTTTTACCACCAACACCAACTGGCAGTCCTACAGCGGCGAGTCGACGATGAGCTACCTGACCCAAATGGCGGGTCTGGCCTGGCACAACTTCACCTCCGCCGCGGTGGGCATCGCGGTGGCCATCGCCGTGGCCCGCGGGCTCACACGTCGTCTTGCGCCCGGCGCGCCGAAGCTCATCGGCAACTTCTGGGTCGACCTGTGGCGGGGGCTCCTTTACGTGCTTCTGCCGGTAAGCATCCTGCTCGCCCTGGTGCTGGTGAGCCAAGGCGTCATCCAAACCCTCTCCGCCTACCGCGACGTCACCACGCTGGAGGGGGGCAAGCAGCTGGTGGCGCTCGGCCCGGTCGCCTCACAGGAGGTCATCAAGGAACTGGGGACCAACGGCGGAGGCTTCTTCAACGCCAACAGTGCTCATCCCTTCGAGAGCCCGACGCCCTTCACCAACTTCCTCGAGATGGTGCTCATCTTCGCCATCCCGGCGGCGCTCACCTACACCTATGGACGCATGGCGCGGAACCAACGGCAGGGGTGGGCCATTCTCGCCGCCATGGGGGTGCTGTTCCTCGTCGGAGTGACTTCGGCGTACTGGGCCGAGGCCCACCCGAATCCGGCACTCGCCCCCCTCGCCGTGTCGCAAGCGCGCGGAAACATGGAAGGCAAGGAGGTGCGCTTCGGCGTGGCCGCTTCTGCCCTGTTCGCCACCGTCACCACCGGCGCCTCCTGTGGCGCTGTCAACTCAATGCACGACAGCTTCACGCCGCTCGGGGGTCTGGTCCCACTGGTCAACATCCAGCTGGGCGAGGTGGTGTTCGGCGGCGTCGGTGCCGGGCTCTACGGAATGCTGGTCTTCGTCGTTCTCAGCGTCTTCATCGCCGGGCTGATGGTGGGACGCACGCCCGAGTACCTTGGCAAGAAAATCGAGGCCCGGGAGATGAAGCTGGCCATGCTGTACGTCCTCATCTTCCCGTTGATTATTCTCGGGTTCTCCGCCTGGGCGGTGGTGTCGCCCCTTGGCATCGCCGGGCTGAGCAACGCTGGGCCGCACGGGCTGAGCGAGATTCTCTACGCCTTCACCAGCGGAGCCGGAAACAACGGTTCGGCGTTTGCTGGCCTCAATGCCAACACTCCCTTCTGGAACGTCACGCTCGCCGTGACGATGCTGGCTGGAAGGTTTCTCATGCTGATTCCGGCGTTGGCCATCGCCGGCTCCATGGTGGGGAAGAAGGTGGTCCCGGCCGGCCCAGGCACGTTCCCCACAGACGGCGCGCTCTTCACCGGGCTTCTGGTCTCCGTCGTCCTCATCGTCGGGGCGCTGACGTTCTTCCCGGCGGACAGTCTCGGCCCCATCGTCGAGCACTTCCTTGCCAGCGCCGGAAAGGTGTTCTGATGTCGAATCCCAACACCAAGTCACTCTCGCTCTTCGACCCAACCATCCTCGGGCCGGCCGTCAAGGAGAGTTTCCGGAAGCTGTCCCCTCGCCTGGTGGCGAAGAATCCCGTCATGTTCGTGGTGGAGGTGGGCTCGGTTCTCACCACGGTTCTGTGGGCGCGCGACTTGTTTGCAGCGCACCGCGCCGCGCCGCTGTGGTTCACCGGACTGACCAGTCTCTGGCTGTGGTTCACCGTGCTGTTCGCGAACTTCGCAGAGGCAATTGCAGAAGGACGCGGGAAAGCGCAGGCGGATTCGCTTCGGCGGATGCGCAAGGACACCACGGCGCGCAAGCTGGTGGGGACGCGCGAGGAGAGTATCCCGGCGTCGTCGCTCCGGAAAGGCGACTTGGTGGTGGTGGAGGCGGGCCAATTCATTCCCGGCGACGGCGAGGTCACCCAGGGCATCGCCTCCGTCGACGAGAGTGCCATCACCGGCGAGTCCGCGCCGGTCATCCGGGAAAGCGGGGGCGACCGCTCGGCGGTCACCGGAGGCACCAAGGTGCTTTCCGACCGGATTGTGGTGCGGATTACCGCCAACCCGGGCGAGTCGTTCCTCGACCGGATGATTGCGCTGGTGGAGGGCGCCGCGCGCCAGAAGACGCCCAACGAGATTGCGCTGCACATCCTCCTCGTCGGACTGACCCTCATCTTCCTCTTCGCCTGCGTGACGTTGGTCCCCTTCGGGCTGTACAGCGGGGTCGGCCTGTCCGCGACGACCATCGTCGCCTTGCTGGTGTGCCTCATCCCGACCACCATCGGCGGCCTTCTCTCTGCCATCGGCATCGCCGGGATGGACCGGCTGTTGCGCAAGAATGTCATCGCCATGAGTGGGCGCGCGGTGGAGGCCGCCGGCGACGTGGACACGCTGCTCCTCGACAAAACCGGGACCATCACCCTCGGAAACCGGATGGCCACCGAGTTCCTGCCTCTGGCCGGGGTGCGCGTCGAGGACCTGGCGGATGCGGCCCAACTGAGCAGCCTCGCCGACGAGACCCCCGAGGGCCGCAGCGTCGTGGTGCTGGCCAAGGAGCGCTACCGGTTGCGCGGCCGGGAGGTGGCGGAACCGGGGACGCACTTCATCGCCTTCAGCGCGCACACGCGCATGAGCGGCTGCGACATTGGCGGACGCTCCGTGCGGAAGGGGGCGGTGGACGCCATCGGCGCCTACGTGCGCGGGCTGGGTGGCGCGGTCCCGGCCGAGCTCGAGACCATCGCCCATCGCATCGGGGATTCGGGCGGCACGCCGCTCGCCGTGGCCTCCGGTGCCCGCGTGCTGGGCCTCATCCATCTCAAGGACGTCGTCAAAGGGGGCATCAAGGAGCGCTTCGACCGCTTCCGGGCGATGGGCATCCGGACGGTGATGATTACCGGTGACAACCCCCGCACGGCCGCGGCCATCGCGCGCGAGTCGGGCGTGGACGACTTCCTCGCCGAAGCGACGCCGGAAGCCAAGCTCCAACTCATCAAGGACGAACAGGCCAAGGGCAAGCTGGTGGCGATGACCGGCGATGGCACCAACGACGCTCCCGCGCTGGCGCAGGCCGATGTCGGGGTGGCCATGAATACGGGGACCCAGGCCGCCAAGGAGGCGGGGAACATGGTGGATTTGGACTCCAATCCCACCAAGCTCCTCGAGGTGGTCGAGGTCGGCAAGCAGCTGCTGATGACGCGGGGCACGCTGACCACGTTTTCCATCGCCAACGACGTCGCCAAGTACTTCGCCATCCTCCCGGCGATGTTCGTCGGCGTCTTTCCGGAAATTGCCCCGCTCAACGTGATGCGGCTGGCCTCGCCCAACTCGGCAATTCTGTCCGCGGTCATCTTCAACGCGCTCATCATCGTGGCCCTCATCCCGCTGGCGCTCCGCGGCGTGCGCTACCGGGCCATCGGGGCGGCGGCGCTGCTTCGGCGCTCGCTGCTCATCTATGGCGCGGGCGGCATTGTCGTGCCGTTCTTCGGAATCAAGGCCATCGACCTGTTGCTCCAGGCCACGGGCCTGGTCTGAGGCATTCCCCATGCGCTCCCTCCTGACAGTGGCTCTCCGCGTCACGTTGCTCACCTTGGTCGTGACCGGCCTTGTCTACCCGCTGGTCGTCACTGGACTTGCAGCCGTGCTGTTTCCAGGACGCGCCGAGGGCAGCTGGGTCACCGATGAGCGCGGTCAGGTGGTCGGCTCGGAGCTCATCGCTCAGGGGTTCTCTTCGCCGAGCTACTTCCAGCCTCGACCTTCTGCAGCGGGAACAACCGGGTATGACGCCGCCGGCTCGTCCGGAAGCAACCTCGGCCCCACCAGCAAGAAGTTGAGGGACGGCGCCGCCGACGTCTTGAAGAAGCTCGAGGCGGAGAACCCCAACGCACCCCGCCCCATCCCTGCGGAGCTGGTGACCGCGTCGGCCAGTGGGCTCGACCCCCACCTGTCGCCGGAGGCCGCACTGTGGCAGGTGCGCCGCGTGGCGGCCGCCCGCGGGTTGAGCGAGGAGCGTGTCCGGGCCGTCGTCACGGCCCATACCGAGGACCGCACCTGGGGCTTCCTGGGTGAGCCGCGTGTCAACGTCCTGCTCCTCAACCTCGCGCTCGACCGTCAGTTCGGCAGGCCCACCCTGCAGCCGCCAGCGGCAACGTCCACGCAGACGCCTCTCCCGCCAGCCCACTGAAGTAGCCTTCTCGGCGGATGGCTCCCTCCCCGTCGCGCCTTGGGCAGCTCCGCCAGCGGCCTGAAGACTTCCTCACCCTGCTGGAACGGGGGAAGCGGGGGCGCCTCAAGCTCTACATCGGCTTCGCCGCCGGCGTCGGCAAGACGTACCGGATGCTCGAGGAAGCCCATGACCTGCTCGCCCGGGGCATCGACGTGGTGGTCGGCTACGTGGAGACGCACGGGCGCGCGGAGACCGCGGCTCTGGTCGAGGGACTTCCCGTCATTCCACGCCGGTCGGTCACCTACCGCGGTGTCACCGTGGAGGAGATGGACGTCGATGCCATCCTGTTCCGCAAGCCCGCGGTGGCGGTGGTGGATGAGATGGCCCACACCAACCTCCCCGTCTGCCGGAACCGCAAGCGCTACCAGGACGTGCAGGAGCTGTTGAGCGCAGGCATCAGCGTCATCGGCGCCTTCAACGTGCAGCACCTCGAGTCGCTCAACGACCTAGTGGAGCGCGCCACCGGCGTCGAGGTGCGGGAAACCATCCCCGACTCCTTCCTGCAGCTCGCCGACCAGGTGGTGAACCTGGACTTGGCCGTGGAGGACCTGCAGGAGCGGCTCCGCGCCGGGAAAATCTACCACGCGGAGAAGGTGCCCCAGGCGCTGGAGCGCTTCTTCCAGCACGACAATCTGGTCACCCTCCGGGAGCTAGCTCTCCGGGAGGTGGCCGAGAGCCTCGAGCGGACCGCAGCGGCGGGACGGCCCGCGACCGACTCCACGGCCCACCCCGCCGCCGGCCGGGTGATGGTGTGCCTGTCGTCCTTTCCGCCGCATGCCGCGGCCCTCCTCCGGCGGGGGTCCCGCGCCGCCGGACGCCTCAACACCGACTGGTTCGTGGTGTACGTGGAGACGCCGTCGGAAGCGCCCAACCTCATCGACGCGGAGGCACAGCGGCACCTGCTGGCCAACATCGAGAAGGCACGCGAGGCCGGCGCGGAGGTGGTGCGGCTGCGAGCCAGGAATCCGGTGCCGGCCTTGCTCGACTTCGCCCACAGCCATGGGGTGGGCCTCATTCTCATCGGCCGCTCCCAGGCCGGGGGCTGGCGAAAGTGGCTGGGACTCACCACCGACCTCCGCCTGGTGCGCCAGGCCAATGACCTCGACGTGCAGGTGGTGGCCTTCCCGGAGACGCGCGGATGACGCTGCGCACCCGGCTCCTCATCGCCCAGGGCCCGCTGGCGCTGGCCCTGGCGCTCGTCGGCGGGCTGGCCGTTGTGACGCTGGCGGACGTCGGCAAGAGCGGCGAACGCATCCTCGCTGACAACTACCGCAGCGTCCTGGCTGCGCAGCGGATGAAGGAGGCCATCGAGCGCATCGACAGCGCCGCGCTCTTCCTGCTCATCGGCGAGGACATTCGCGGCGTGAGCCAGGCTACGGAGAACCGGCCTCGCTTCGAATCCGAACTCAAGGTGGAGGAGCAAAACATCACCGAGCCGGGGGAGCAGGAGGCGGCCGATGCGTTGCGACGGAACTGGACCGACTACCAGCGAGCCTTCGACGCCTTCGTCCAGCTGTCCAGCCGGGAGCAGCGCCGCGACCGGTACGTCCAGGTGCTGTCCCCAGCCTTTGTCCGGGTAAAGGACAGCGCCGACAGCATTCTCGCCATCAACCAGGACGCCATGGTGCAACGCAGCGAGCAGCTGCGTCGCAAGGGCGACGTGGCGAGGACGCTCACCGTCTTCGCGGTGCTGGGCGCTTTGCTGGCCGGGCTGCTGGCCTCGGGTTCCTTGGTAACCCGGGCCTTGCGCCCGGTCGGGGTGCTGGGCCAGGCGGTCCGCCGCCTGGGCGAGGGAGACCTGGACACGCGGGTCCGCGTCGACGACAGCGGGGAGATTGGCCAGCTGGCGCGCGACTTCAACGCCATGGCCGACAGCCTCCGCAGCTACCGCCAGAGCAGCCTGGGAGAGCTGCTGCAGGCTCAGGCCAGCGCCCAGGCGGCCATCGACAGCCTGCCCGACGCGGTGCTGGTCTTTGGCGCGGACGGCGCCCTGGTGAACGCCAACCGCATCGCCGAGGCCCTGCTCGGCGTGCGGCTGGACGCCGAGGCCCCGCTGGCGCCGATGCCGCCCGAGGTGCGCGCAGTGGTGGACCGCGTCCGCAGCCACGTGCTGGCGGGCGAGGGCCCCTACGTGCCGCGAGGCTTTGATGAGGCGGTGCTGGTGTCCTCCGCCGACGGCGCGCTGGCCCTGCTGCCGCGCGCCTCGCCGGTGCTAGGGGAGGAAGGCGGTCTCATCGGCGCCACGGTGGTGCTGCAGGACGTGACGCGGCTGCGCCGCTTTGACGAGCTGAAGAATGACCTGGTGGCCACCGTCGCCCACGAGTTCCGGACGCCCCTCACCAGCCTGCGCATGGCCATCCACCTGTGCGTTGAGGGCGCGGTCGGGCCGGTGACGGAGCAGCAGCTCGACCTTCTCACTGCCGCCCGGGACGACTGCGAGCGTCTGCAGCGGATTGTCGACGACTTGCTGGACCTGGCGCGCATCCGGGCCGGGCTGTTGGAACTCAGCCCCGCTGCAGTGGACGTTGCCGCCCTCGTCGAGCAGGCACTGGCGGACGTGCGGGCCGCCGCCGAGCAGGGCGGCGTGCGGTTGGAAGGGCAGTCCGAGACGCTGGCGGAACCGCTGGTGGCGGACCGGGAGCGGCTGGCCCTGGCCCTGCAGAACCTCCTCTCCAACGCCATCCGCCACACGGCGCGCGACGGCAGCGTCGTGCTGCGCGCCGCTCCGGACGAGGCCGGCGTGCGCTTCAGCGTCCAGGACACCGGCGAGGGCATCCCCAAGGAGTACCTGCCCCGTCTCTTCGACCGCTTCTTCCGCGTCCCGGGCGGCCAAGGGGGCAGCGCCGGCCTCGGGCTGTCCATCGTCAAGGATGTGGCCGAGGCCCACGGCGGCACGGTGGGCGTGGAAAGCGTCCCGGAGCAGGGCAGCACCTTCTGGCTCACCGTGCCTGCATCTCCCCGGGGCGCAGGCGCCGCCTAGCGGCCGCTTGGCCGGCGTCAGCCGCCGTCGTACTTCTTGCGCCGGCGCCATAGCGTGGAGGCGTCGATGCCGAGGATGTGCGCGGCCTCCTCCAGCGTCGGCGAGGTCGCCAGCACGCGCAGCGTGTGCTCGCGCTCGATGGACTCGAGGGTGAAGGGCCCGCCGAGGGTGAGGGTGCGACTGGTGGCCTCGGTGATGCGCTCCGGAAGGGCCTCCGGGTCAATCCGCTGCGCCGGCCACACAATCAGGGCCCGCTCGACGGCGTTCCGGAGCTCACGCACATTGCCCGGCCAGGCGTAGCCCTGCAGGACGGCCTCGGTCTCCGGAGCAAAGGCGACACCCGGGCGCTTGGCGGCCCGCGCCAGCGCCTCCAGCAGGCGCCGGGCGAGGGGGAGAATGTCCTCTGGACGCTGGCGGAGGGCTGGCAGGGCAATCTCGACGACGTTGAGGCGGTAGAGGAGGTCCTCGCGGAAGCGCCCGGAGCGCACGTCCTCCTCCAAGTCTCGGTTGGTGGCCGCCACCACCCGCACGTCGGCCACCCGCGTCCGGCCCTCGCCGAGGCGCTCGAAGCGCTTCTCCTGCAGAAAGCGTAACAGCTGCACCTGCACAGCGGGCCCCAGCTCGCCCACCTCGTCCAGAAACAGGGTGCCCCCTTCTGCAGACTCGACGCGGCCGGGCTGGTCGCGGACCGCCCCGGTGAAGGCGCCCCGCGCATGGCCAAACAGTTCGCTCGTCAAGAGCTGCTCGGACAGCGTCGGACAGTTCACCGTGACGAAGGGGCGGGAGGCCCGTGAGGACAGGGCGTGCAGCGCGCGGGCAAGGACGCTCTTGCCGGTGCCACTCTCTCCGCGCAGCAGCACCGCGGCCTCGGAGGTCGCCGCACGGCGCACCAGGCCCAGCGCGGACTGCATAGCCGGCGATTTCGTCTCGAGGGAGGCCTCGGGGGCCGTCTCCGCGAGACGGCCCTCCAGCTCGCTCAGCCGCGTGCGCAAACTGCGGCGCTCGGCCAGCCGCGCCACCACAGCGCGAATCTGCGCAGGGGTGAAGGGCTTCGGCAGGTAGTCGCGTGCCCCGCGCTGGATGGCCTCCACCGCCGTGTCGAAGGTGGCGTAGGCGGTCACCACCACCACGTCCAGCCCGGCGTCCTCGGCCAGAAGCTGCGGCAGCAAGTCGAGTCCGCTGCCAAGCCCCAGGCGGAGGTCGACGAAGGCCAAGTCGAAGGGCCGCTGCGCCAGCGCCGCCAGGGCCGCCTCGGGCGTCGCTGCCTCCGCCACCTCGCAGCCGGCCTGCTCCATGCATACCCGAAGCGCCGAACGGATGTTCCGCTCGTCATCCACGACAAGAATGCGCAGCCCCTCAAAACGCTGCGCAACCGTTTCCGTCCCATGCGTTTCCACGCCCACCTCAGCTTGCCTCGAGCCCTGAGCTTTCAGGGGGTTGCGCTTGGCTACAGGTCCGGGTTTCCGTCACCAAGCTGTCACTTGCGACTGCCAGCCACGCGGATACTCCTTCCGCCGGCGCCAGGCCAATGCGCGGGGTGCTGAGGGCCGATGAACACACGGAAAGACCGTTTGGTTGTTCCCGTCAGCTCCGACGACTACGTCCTCGGTAACCCCCACGCCAAGCTCACGCTGGTGGAGTATGGGGACTATGCCTGCCCTTACAGCCGGCATGCCTTCGGCACGGTGGCCGCCCTCCGGCGGCGGCTGGGCCACCAGCTGCGCTACGTCTTCCGGCACTTTCCGGTGGTGGACCGGGACCCGCTTTCCCAGGAGGCCGCCGAGGCGGCGCTGGCCGCCGGCGCCCAGGGGCGCTTCTGGGAAGCGCATGAAGAGCTCTTCTCCAGGGACCTGGACACGCTACTTGCGGACCCTGCCGCGCTGGCCACGGACTTGAAGCTGGATGTCGGGCGCTTCACCAGCGACTTGCGCGAGGGCACCTTCCGCAGCCGCGTCGCCGACGAGGCCGATGGCGGACTGAGGAGCGGCATCCACGGCACTCCCACCTTCTTCATCAACGGCACGCGCTTCATCGGCAGCTGGGAGCTGCAGAGCCTGGTGCATGCCCTGCGGGCGCGCATGCGCGCGCTGCCCGCCGAGCGGGCCTCGCAGGGCGCCGCGACGTTGTAATGCGCGTCGTCCAGTTCGACCGTTTCGGCGAGCCGGCGGACGTGCTGCACGTGGTGGACGCGGACGTCCCGGTGCCAGCCGCCGGCGAAGTCCGGGTGCGTCTGACGGCCCGGGCCATCCACCCCTCGGACCTCCAGAATGTGCGCGGCCGCTACGGGCGGCCACCGCCGCTGCCGGCCACCCCGGGGAATGACGCTGCCGGCGTGGTGGAGGCGCTGGGTGCGGGCGTGAAGGCGCCAACGGCAGGGACGCGGGTGGCGCTGCTGCTCGGGGCCAACGCCGGCCGCGGCACCTGGCGCGAGCAGGTGTGCGTCCCGGCGCAGCTGGTGGTGCCGACGCCTGCCGCGCTGAGTGACGCCCAGGCCGGGGCGCTGTGGGTCAACTACCTCAGCATCCTCGTCATGGTGGACGATGTGCTTCATCTCCAGCCAGGGGACGTCCTCATCCAGACCGCGGCCGGGAGCCAGCTGGGGCGGGCCATGCTGGAGTTCGCCCGGGTGCGGGGCCTGGTCCTGGTCAACGTGGTGCGTCGCGCCGAGCAGGCCGAGGAGCTGCGCCAGCACGGGGCAACGCACGTCGTGGTGGTGCCTGGAGTTGACTTGGTGGCCGCGGTGCGGGCGGTGACGGGGGGCAAGGGGGCCACTGCCGCCATCGACTCCGTCGGCGGGGACACCGGTGCGGAGGTGCTGGGCGCGCTGCAGGCCGGAGGCACCTGCCTCCTCTTCGGTGCCCTGGATGGCCGGCCGGTGCCCGTCCACCCGGGCCCCTTCCTTTTCCGCGAGCTCCTCCTGCAGGGCTTCTGGTTGACGCGCTGGCTGCAGCGGGTGCCTCCGGACAGGGTGCGCACCGCGGTGGCGGCCATCCTCGCCGGCGCCGAGCGGGGTGACTTCCGTCCAGCCGTCGACTCCACCTACCCGCTGTCCGACGTCCGCGCCGCCGTCCAGAGAGCGGAGACGCCCGGACGCACCGGCGCCGTGGTTCTCGTCTAGGGGCCTTGCGCCGGCTTCGGCCCGTTGACGGGCCCGGGCAAGTCCAGGCAGCGTCCACCTCCGGTGAGCGCCTCTCGCCACGTGGTTGTGCTGTGCGCCCTCGCCATCGCCTCGGGGTGTGCGCACGCCGGCGCGGGGACGGAGGCCGACGCGCAGGCCGCGGTGGCGGAGGGCGTCCGGGCGGCGCTCAAGCTGTACCTGCCGCCAGACCAACCGCAGGGCGGCGCGGTGTGCGTCGAGGTGGTGTCGCTGGCCGACTTCGAGCGGGGCGTGGTGGAGGCCCTCGCCAGCACGGGCATCCCCGCCGTGGGGATGGCCGACTGCGCGCGGGCAGGACCGACCGTCGTGCTGCTGGTGAAGGTGCAGTCCTACGAGTGGACAGACTGGCTGACGCACGGCGCGCTGGCGATGCAAGGGACGGTGGAGACCCGTCCCGACGAGCGGCGCAACTTCCGTCTTTCCTGGTGGAGGGCGACGTTTCGGGCGACCCTGGCCTTCCGCGACGGCCATTGGTTAGCCGTCTCGGCGGACGAACTGGGCCGCATCTGAGCAGGGCGGAAATCAGCTAGGGTTCCACCCAAGACGAAGGGAGTGGTGCTGCGCATGGGTCGCCTCGATGGAAAGGTCGCGCTCATCACCGGTGCCAGCTCCGGGCTAGGACGGGCCGCGGCTCTGCGTTTCCTGCGGGAGGGCGCGCGCGTCGTGCTGGGAGACGTCGACGTCCAAGGGGGCGCCGAGGCGCTGGCTGCCGTCCCGGCCGAGAGCCGGGCCAACGGGTTGTTCCAGCGGCTCGACGTCTCGCGCGAGGAGGACTGCCAGGCCGCGGTGGACGCGGCGCTGCAGCGCTGGGGCCAGCTGGACATCGCCCTGGCCAACGCGGGCATCGGGGCGCCGGGCTTCCTGGCAGCACTCGCCCGCAGCGACTGGGAACGGGTGCTGGCCGTCAACCTCACCGGCGTCTTCCTCACCACGCGGTGCGCGTTTCGAGCCATGCAGGGGCGTGGAGGAAGCCTTTTGGTGATGTCCAGCGTCGCGGGTCTGGAGGGCACCCCCAGCCTCGGGGCCTACGGCGCGTCCAAGGCCGGCGTGCTGCAGCTGGTGAAGACGCTGGCCCTGGAAGGCGCGCGTTACGGCATCCGCGCCAATGCCGTGTGCCCGGTGTGGACGGACACGCCCATGGTGGACGCCTTCATCAAGGTGATGGGACTGGGCCGAGAGGCCGGACGGGCGCGCCTTCTGAAGGACATCCCGCTCGGGCGGCTGGCGACCCCCGAGGATGTCGCCAACGCCTGTCTGTACCTGGCCTCGGACGAAGCCGCCTTCGTCACTGGAGTGACGCTGCCGGTGGACGGGGGACACACCGCCGGACGGACGTCAGCGGGCTGATGTCGCCTCCGTCGCCATACTGTGCCCCCGCCTCAGCCATGCGCCGGCTCGCCCTCCTCCTCCCCGTGGTGGCATTGTGGGGCTGTGCCACCACCCGAGGCATGAGCCCGGAGGAGGCCCGGGCGGCCTACAACAAGCTGGTGGAGGACTTCTTCGCCGGGGAGTTCGCCTTCGACCCGGTCAGGGCCACGAAGGCCGGAATTCACCACTACGACGGTGACCTCGAAGCGTGGACCGAGCCGCGCATCCAGGCCCGGGTGGCCGGGCTGGAGGACCTCCTCAACCGCGCCACCGCGCTCTGGACGGAGCGGACCGCGCTGGACGGCGACGACTTGATTGACCTGGAAGCGCTCGACGGGCGCCTGCGGGCGGAGCTCCTCGACTGGAACCTCCTCCGCTTCACGGCGCGAAACCCCATGACGTACGCGCGTCGCCCGGCCGCCGCCATCGACCCGCTCCTCACGCGCAACTTCGCGCCCGCCAAGGAACGCCTCAAATCCGTCGTCGCCCGGCTGGAGCAGGTCCCGTCGGTGTACGCCGCGGGCCGGGGCAACGTCACCGACCCGCCCAGGGAGTGGACCGAGCTGGCCATCGCCCTGGCGCGCAGCACGGAGAGCTACCTGAGGGACACGCTTACCCCGTGGGCCAAGGAAGCGGCCGGGAACGACGCCATCCTCTGGGCGGACTTTCAGCGCGCCAACATCACCGCCATCGCCTCCACCCAGGACCTCGAGTACTGGCTGACCAAGACGGTGCTGCCGAAGAGCACCGGCAGCTGGGCGATCGGGCCACGGGCCTACGTGACGCTGCTCAAGCACGCCGAGTTCGTCATCACTCCGCTCGAGGAGCTGCAAGCGCAAGCCGAGGCACAGCTGCAGAAGGACCGCCTGCTCTTCGTCGAGACGGCGAAGGAAATCGACTCCACGCGCACCCCGGAGCAGGTGCTGGCCAGCCTCGGCAACGAGCACCCGGCGGCGCGGGCGCTGCTGGCCTATGCACAGCAGACACTGGAACAGGTCCGCCAGTTCGTCGTCCACAAGGACCTGGTCAGCTTCCCCTCGGACGCGCGACCCCGCGTCGCGGAAACGCCCGTTTACCTGCGCGCCGGGACCGACGCCTTCCTCGACACGCCCGGGCCTTACGAAAGTCATGCCCGGGAGGCCTTCTACTTCATCACCCCGCCGGAGCTGAGCTGGGACAGCCGGCACACCGAGGAACACCTGCGCGAGTTCAACACCTCGCGCTTTCCCATTCTCCACGTGCGGGAGGCGTACCCGGGGCAATTCGTGCAGTTCCTGTGGGGGCCCCGCTTCCCCACCAAGGTTCGCAAGCTGCTCGTCGCCAACTCCAACGTGCGCGGCTGGGCGGACTACGTCGAGGAGCTCGTCATCGAGGAGGGCTTCGCCGACAACAACCCCAAGTACCGACTGGCCCAGCTACAGGAGGCGCTGCTGCGCGACTGCCGGTTCGTGGTGGGCATCGGCCTGCACACCACCAACATGACGGTGCGGCAGGGCACCGAGCGCTTCACCAAGGAATGCTTCCAGAGTCCGCGGGTGGCCGACGCCGAGGCCCGGCGCGGCACCTATGACCCGACGTACTCCTCCTCCACCTCCGGGAAGCTGATGATTCTGGAGCTCCGCAAGGACTACCTCTCCCAGAAGGGTGGAACGCTGAAGCAGTTTCACGATGCCTTCCTGTCGAAAGGACCGCTGCCGGTCCCACTCGTCCGCAAGCTGCTGTTCCAGGAGCGCTGAACGGAGTCCTCCATGCCCACGCCCGATTCGCCCCACTTTGCCTTCTGGCTGATTCAGGCCTTCGTCTCGCTCTTTCTCACCATCCTCTTCCTGCAGTCCGGGATGGACAAGGTGATGGACTGGCGGGGCAACCTCGGCTACCTCGAGCCACACTTCGCCAAGAGTCCGCTGGCCGCGGTGGCGCCGCTGATGCTCCTCGTCCTCACCGTCCTCGAGGTGTCCGCCGGCGTCGTCACTGGCGTCGGCTTCCTCGAACTGCTGGTGCTGGGCAAGGCGCAGATTGCCTTCTGGGGGACGGGCCTGTGTGCGCTCGCCCTCACCGCACTCTTCTTCGGCCAGCGGATGGCCAAGGACTACGCCGGCGCAGCCATCTTGGTGCCCTACTTCCTGCTCACCGTCGTCGGACTCTGGGTCACCAGTCGCCCCCGGTGAAGGTATCCAGCGCCGTCACCCTGAAGCTTTTGGCCGGGCCGCTCGCCGTGTGCCGCCTTCCGGCCGACGCGTCGGTGCCGGCCTGGGCGGTGGGCGCCCTGGTGTCGGTGACGCGCACGCCGGAGGAGCTCTCGGTGGTGTGCGCCGAGCAGGCCGTGCCGGACAGCGTCCGGGCGGAACGGGGCTTCCGGTGCCTGGCGGTGGTGGGGCCCCTCAGCTTCGCCACCACCGGCCTCATTGCGGCCCTCGCCTCGCTGCTCGCCGACGCCCACCTCAGCATCTTCGTCCTCTCCACGTTCGACACGGATTTGCTCCTGCTTCGGCAGGCCGACCTCGCCCAGGCGGTGGCCGCACTGCGCGGCTCTGGCCACACCGTCGCCGGAATGCCCTGACCATGACCATCCCGCTTCTGCTCTTGCACCTTGTGCTGTCGTCGGCGGACGCCGCGTCCGTCCGCACCCTGCGGGTCGACTTCTTCCACACCGGTGACGCCACCCGCGAGCTGTTCGCTCTGGAGCGACTGGTGATTGAGCCCACGCCCTGGCCGGGCAATCCGGCACGGCCCCTCGACGACACGGGGCTGGGCAATTACTTCTTCGAGGTACGCAACACCACCACCGGCGCGCTGCTCTACTCGCGCGGCTTCTCCAGCATCTACGGCGAGTGGGAGGACACCGCGGCGGCCAAGGACCACGTGCGCACGTTCGCCGAGTCCCTGCGCTTTCCGCTTCCGGCGGACCCGGTTGAGGTGACCCTCACGAAGCGGAGCGCCGGCAAGCCCTTCGCTCCCGTCTGGACGTTCGCCGTCGACCCGCATTCGAAGGACATCGACGCCTCGCCGCCTCCGTCGCCCGGTCCGCTGCTGCGGCTGATGGTCAACGGCGCCCCCTCCAGCAAGGTCGACCTCCTCATGCTGTGCGATGGCTACACCCTCGCCCAGCGCTCGGACTTCGAGCGCGACGCGCGCCGGATGATGGCAGTCCTGTTCGCCACCTCCCCCTTCAAGGAGCGGCGCGGGGACTTCAACGTCTGGGGCCTGTGTGCCCCCTCCGCGGTGGCGGGCATCTCGCGCCCCTCGACCGGCATCCACCGGCGCTCGCGGGTGGGCACCACCTACGACGCCTTCGGCAGCGAGCGGTACATCCTCACCTTCGACAACCATTCCTTTCGCGACGTGGCCTCCTTTGCGCCGTACGACTTCGTGGAAATCCTCGTCAACGGTGAGACGTACGGCGGAGGCGGCATCTTTGGCCTTTACGCCACCGCCGCCTCGAAGAGTCGCTGGGCCCCGTACCTCTTCGTGCACGAGTTTGGCCACCACTTCGCCGGCCTGGCCGACGAGTACTTCACCAGCGAGAGTACGCAGCTTCCGGCGCAAGGGCGCCCGGAGCCCTGGGAGCCGAATGTCACCGCCGTCAGCGACCTCGACCACCTCAAGTGGCGCTCGCTGGTGACACCCGGCACGCCCGTCCCGACGCCCTGGAAGAAGCAGCAATTCGAGGCACGCGACCGCGAGCTGCAGGCCATCCGCAAGCAGATTCGCGCCGCGCAGCGGCCGGAGAAGGAGATGGACGCGCTCTTCCAGCAGTCGAAGGAGGAATTCAGCGCCCTCCTGCACAACGACGCCTACAGCCACCGGGTCGGCGCCTTCGAGGGCGCGATGTACGAGTCCACCGGCTACTACCGTCCCGAGGAGGACTGCGTCATGTTCCTCCGCAACGACGTGCCCTTCTGCCACGTGTGCCAGAACGCCATCTCCCAGGTCATCGACCTCTACGCTGGAAGCCCGCCCGCCGGCGGCCACTAGCCCCCCATGCCCACGCGCTCCCTGCTGGTCGCGCTCGGTGGAGCGCTGGGCTCGGTCGGCCGCTACTGGGTGGGGGGCCTGGCCCCCAGGCTGCTCGGCCAGGCGTTTCCCTACGGGACGCTGGTGGTCAACGTCCTCGGCTCGTTCCTCATCTCGCTGGTGATGGGGGTGGCGCTGCAGAGCACCAGCGTCCCGGTCAACCTTCGCGTGTTTCTCGCCACCGGCGTCATCGGCGGCTTCACCACCTACTCCACCTTCAACTACGAGACGCTGGTGCTGCTGCAGCAGAAGCTGTGGCTCACCGCAGGCGTGAATCTCGCCGGAACCTTGCTCGGCTGCCTGGTCGCCGGGGTGCTCGGCCTCTGGGTGGCGCGCCTGGTGGTGGGCAGCTGAGCCCGCCCGGGGGGGGCCGCGTGGGAACCTGGCGCTAGGCTGGCTTGGAACGAGGGCCGCATTCACGGAGAGTGCAGACGCCCGGCCCCCACCCGGGGGGCTGTGCCGTCCGAGTGCAGGGGAGTTCGCATGCCTGAGCCTGTGTCTAGCCCGATTCGCGGCGTCCTCGCCGCGCTAACCGCCGCCTGGCGGGCGGGACGGACGAAGGACATCTCCGCGCTGCTGCACCCCTCGGTGGTGTTTGTCCGCCCGGGCTTCGCCGGCCGGGCGGAGGGCCGGGCGGCGTGCGTGGCGACGTACGACGACTTTCTCGCCGCGGCGCTGGTGCTCCGCTACGAGGAGTCGGAGCCCACGGTGGACGTCTTCGGCGACACGGCGGTGGCCTCCTTCCGCTGGGAGATGGCGTGGGAGGTCGGCGGCCAGCGCTCCGAGGAATCCGGCCATGACCTCTACGTGCTGGTCCGGACGGAGGGGCGCTGGCTCATCGCCTGGCGGACGCTGCTGTCCGCACCGGCCAGCTGACGGCCTCCTTTGGGGGGCGTGCCGTCACAACAGCGCTGCCTCGGCGAGAGCGCGGTAGGCCGCCACCTGGCTCCTCTCCCAGGCTGCGTCCCGCCCCAGCTCGCGGGCCAGCAGGCGCGCCACCTGCGGAGCGCACTCGGCCGACGCACGCGCGTCCAGCAGCAGCGCGCGCGTGCGCCGGGCCAGGACGTCCTCCACTGTCCGCGCCATCTCCCGGCGGGCCCCCCACACCACCTCCGCCAGAAGGTACGGCAGCCCGGGATGGAGCGGACCCGCCAGCGGAGGCTCGGCCCGGGCCAGCGCCCGGACCGCGGAGGCCTCCGTGCCGTAGCTGGCCAGCGGCCCGGTGGGCACGCCCACCTCGGACGTCGCGGCGTCTTCCGGCGTGCCGTGCAGCCGCAGGCCGGCGGTCCGGCAGGGCACCGCGTCCAGGCCGGCCACCTCGGCCGCGCGGGTGATGACGTCCTCGGCCATCTTCCTATAGGTGGTCCACTTGCCACCGACAATGGTCACCAGGCCGCTGGCCGAGGTGAAGACGTGGTGGTCACGCGAGAGGCTGGCCGTCCGCTCGCCCTCCTCGTCGGGTGGCCGGACGAGGGGCCGCAGCCCGGCGTAGACGGACAGCACGTCACTGCGCGCCGGGTCCTTCACCAGGTAGCGCGCGGCGTGTTCGAGGAGAAAGGCCACTTCCTCGGCCAGCGGTTTCGGCTCCTCCACCGGCTCCGCCACCGGCGTGTCCGTCGTGCCCACCACCGTCCGGCCGTGCCAGGGGATGAGGAAGAGGACGCGCCCGTCGTCCGTCTTCGGCACCACCAGGGCATGGGTGCCGGGGAGGAAGGCCTCCGGCAACACCAGGTGGATGCCCTGGGAGGGCGAGACGGTGGGGCCCGCGCTGGGGTTGTCGAGGTAACGCACCCCATCGGCGAAGACGCCCGTGGCGTTCACCACCACCCGGGCCCGGACGGAATGCTCGCGTCCCGACTCGGCGTCCTGCACGCGCACGCCCTGCAGTCTCCCGTCCTGCTTGAGAAGGCCCGTCACCCGGGCCTGATTCAGCAGCGTGGCACCGAGGTCGCTCGCCGTGAGGGCCAGGGTGATGGCTAGCCGCGCGTCGTCGAATTGCCCGTCGACGTAGAGGATGCCGCCCTTGAGCTGCTCCGGCTCGAGGTTGGGCAGCGCCGCCAGCACCGCGTCGCGGTCCAGCGAGCGGCTGTTGCCAAGCCGGAAGCGCCCGGCCAGCAAGTCGTACAGCTTCAACCCCACGCCGTAGTAGGGACCGGACCACCAGGCGTACGCCGGGACGATGAAGCCGAGGTCCCCCACCAGGTGGGGGGCGTTGCGCCGCAGCCGGCCCCGCTCCCGCAGCGCCTCCCGCACCAGCCCGACGTTGCCCTGTGCCAAGTAGCGGACGCCGCCGTGCACCAGCTTGGTGCTGCGGCTGGAAGTTCCCTTGGCGAAGTCGTGCGCCTCGAAGAGGACGGTCCGGTAGCCACGCGCGGCGCTGTCCACGGCGGCGCCGAGACCGGTCGCGCCCCCGCCGATGATTGCCACGTCGAAGCCTTCGCTCAGCCGGTCGAGGTTCTGGGCACGGTCCATCGGCGCTCTGCGCACCACTTTAGCCCCTTCCCATCCCCCCTCGAGCTGTCGCAGAGTCCCTCCTCGCCATGGCCATCCCCCCGGCTCCCCCGTTTCGCCTGCAAGCGGACCGCACCCGCGTCACCCACGAACCGGACGAGGAGGGGAAGTGGACTCCCCTCTTCCCGGACATGCTGGGCCACCGGCAATTCGGCGGCGGCGCGGTGCCCGAGGCCTTCGACTGGCCCAGTAACCCCAAGGAATGGCAGGAGGAGTTGAGCAACGCCGAGCTTCGCCGCGAGGCCGAGGCCAACGGCGCGGCAGCGGCCAAGAGCGAGCTGCCCGCTCTCATCCCAGCTTCCCTGCCCCCGGCGTTGCCGGCTGGCAAGCCCCAGGACTGACGGGACGCCGTGGCGGGGCACCGCCCGCCCGCTGGACTGAGGCGCGGGTCCACCGGGTCCAGCCCGGAGGCCACACAGCTCAAGTCCCCAGCACGAAAAACCCTGGCGCACCCGCACGCGTGGTGTGGCCCGGGGGGCTTCCGTCCCACAGCACGTGCAAGCCCTCCGCCGTGCGCCACTGTGCCTCCCCCCGCGGGCTTGCGGGTAACCCCCCGGGGTCATTCCCCGGGCGGCAGGGTGGTAGCCACCCCGGGGCGCAGGTGGCACCTTCCCCCTGTGGGTGGCCCGACGGGCCCTTCAGCGCAGCAGCGTCGCCACCCCGGTGGTGAGGCCGATGGCCACCACCACCCATCGGACCGGGCCCTGGCCAATGCGCTGGGCCAGGCGCGCTCCGCCCCAGCCGCCGAGCATGGCGCCCACCGCCATCAGCGCGGCCAGCCGCCAGAAGACGAGCCCGGCGACGATGAAGGTCAGCGCGGCGGTGAGGTTGATGAAGGCGGCGCCGAAGTTTTTCAGCGCATTCATCTGGTGGATGTTGGTGAGCCCGGCGAAGCCCAGCTCGGCCAGCATGAGGATGCCCATGCCGGCCCCAAAGAAGCCGCCGTAGACGGATACCAGGAAGTGGACGGCCGCCAGTCCCCAGATGCTGCCCTCCCCCAGGGCCGGCTTGGGCCGGTCGGGAGCGGGCTGGCGCTCGCGCCAGTGGCGCAACGGCTCCTGGAGGATGAAGAGCAGGGTGGAGCCGATGATGAGTCCGGGGACCAGCCGACGAAACAGCGCGTCCCCGGCGACCGCCACCAGTGCGGCGCCGACACAGCCGCCGAGGACACTGGAGACGATGAGGTACACCACCAGGCGTGGGCCGTGCTGGCCCAGGTCCCGCCGGAAGGTGAAGCCGGAGGTGAACGACCCCGGCACCAGCGCCACGGCGTTGGTGGCGTTGGCCACCACCGCGGGCACCCCGGCGGCCAAGAGCGAAGGAAACGTCAGCAGCGTGCCGCCGCCGGCCATGGCATTCATCAAGCCGGCCCCCACCGCCGAGGCGAAGAGGAGGCCCAGGCCAAGGTAGGAGAAGTGCGTCATGGCGGGAGGACCCCGGGGGGGGGGGCCGTTGGCGGGCGCCTCAGCTCACCGGGTCGCGCTGGGCCAGCGCGTTGTAGGTAGCGTACTTGTACGTCTCGGACAGCGTCGGGTAGTTGTAGCAGCTGTCGATGAAGAGCTGCGCGGTGCCGCCGAGCAGGATGGCGGTCAGCCCGATGTGCACCAGCTCCGAGGCCGCCTCGCCCATGACGTGGACGCCGAGCAGCTTCATGTCCTCGCGGCGGAAGATGAGCTTCAGGAAGCCACCCCCATCTCCGATGATTTGGCCGCGCGCATTGGTGGCGTACGAGGCGCGGCCGACGACGAAGGGCACGCCCCCTTTCTTGAGCGACTCCTCCGTCTCGCCGGCCATCGACAGCTCGGGGATGGTGTACAGCCCGTAGGGCAAGGTCGGCGCCAGCGCGTCCTTCGGGTAGAGCGAGAAGGCGTGGACGATGGCCACCCGGGCTTGCTCCATGGCGGTGGAGGCCAGCGCCGGAAAGCCGATGATGTCACCGGCGGCGTAGATGTGCGGGACGGACGTCTGGAAGTGGGCGTTGACCTGGATGCGGTCGCGCTCGCCAATGACGACGCCCGCCTCCTCCAGGCCCAGGTTCCGGCTGTTGGAGGACCGGCCCATCGCCACCAGGACAGCGGCCGATTGCACCGTCGCGCCGCTCTTCAAGCCCAGGGTAATGCGCCCCTCCTCGACGTCCACCGTCTCCACGGCGTCCGGAAGCCGGAACTGGACGCCCAAGTCGCTCATCCGCTCCTGAAGCCTTTGCGACATCTCGCTGTCGAGGAAGTTGAGCAGCGGCGACCGCGGCTCCACCAGCGTCACCGGGATGCCCAGCGCGGCGAAGGTACAGGCGTACTCGCAGCCGATGACACCCCCGCCCACCACCACCAGCGAGTGCGGTACCTTCTCCATTTGCAGGATGGTGTCCGAGTCGTAGATGCCACTCGCCCCGAAGGGAAACAGCGGCGGGTGCAGGGGCCGGGAGCCGGTCGCCACCAGCACCACGTCGCCGGTCAGCTTCTCCTCAAAGCCGGGGCGGCGGACGACGACGGTGTGCGGGTCCACCAGCCGCCCCTTGCCCTGAAAGACGTCGACGCCGTGCGCCTGCATGTTCTGCTGAACCCGGACGCTCTCCTCCTGGGAGACGGCCTTCTCCCGGTACAGCAGGTCCTTGACCCCCGCCCGGTGCGAGAGGGTCATCTCCACGCCGAACAGCCCGCGCTGGCGGAAGCCGGACAGGTAAAGCGCCGTCTCGCGAAGCGTCTTGCTGGGCAGCGTGCCGGTGTTGGCGCCGGCGCCGCCGAGGACGGGGCGCCACTCCACCAGGGCCACCTTCTTCTTAAAGTACCCCGCCTGCGCCGCGCCCTTCTCCCCCGCCGGGCCCGAGCCGATGACGACCAAGTCGTAGTGAGCCATTTCCGGAGGGGCACGCTAGGCGAGGAAGTTGCGACACTCAACGGAAGTGCACCGCGCCGACGGTGACGCCTTGGCGACACCCGGGGCTGGCACTGGGACGACAGTGGGTCGTCCGCCTCCCAGGGGGGCCGGGCCCCCTGGCCCGACCGGTGCCCCCCAGAAGGGTGCACCGGCCACGCCAAGGGGAGTATGACGACCTTCGGACGAGGTTCTTCGATGGCCTTTCCTCCGCTGGCCGACGCGCTTGCCCCGTCGCTCGAAACCCTCGAGCAGGGACTGCTGCGGCTGAAGCACCTGCGCCCGGCTGTCGAGATGGGGCGCCGCCCGGTGCACGTCCTGTACGGCGGGGCGCACCTGTTCCAGGCGCGCAGCCTAGGCCGGATTCGTGAAATCGCCCGCGCCGCCATGGACAGCTACGCGCCCGACGGCACCACCTTCGCCTGGGCGCTTGGGCTGTCGCTGGCCCCCGACGCCGCCACCCAGCTGCGCAACCGCGTGGTGGAAAAGCTCGAGCGCGAGCCGGTGGAGGACTACCGGGTGGACTTCGAGGACGGCTACGGGGTGCGGCCCGACGCCGAGGAAGACACGCACGCCGACGCGGTGGGGGCCGCGCTGGCCGAGGCCAACCGGCAGAAGGCGCTTCCGCCCTTCGTCGGCATCCGCATCAAGTCCTTCACTTCCGCGAAGTCGGCGCGCCGTGCCCTCCGCACGCTGGAGCGGGTGTTTCAGGCGGCCGGCCCGGGCGGCTGTCCGTCGGGCTTCGCCGTCACCCTGCCCAAGGTGTCCCTGCCGGAGCAGGTCAACCTTCTGGTGCACGCCCTGTCCGCCGTCGAGGCGCGCGCCGGCTGGTCGGACGGCTCGGTGGCCCTGGAGCTGATGGTGGAGACACCGCAGGCGCTGGTGGCACAGGACGGGATGTTTGGCGTGCCACGTCTGCTCGCGGCCGCGGGCCCGCGCTGCCGCTCCCTGCACTTGGGCCCGTATGACTTGAGCGCTTCGCTCGGCATCACCGGGGCGCGCACCACCCTGGCACACCCGGCGCTGGACCTGGCCCGGCGGCTGCTGGTGCTCTCGACGTCCGGGACGTCCGTGTCCGTCTCGGACGGCCCCACCACGGTGCTGCCGGTCGCTCCCCACCGGGGGGACACCCTCACCCGGGACCAGCAGGCCGAAAACCGCCGGGCCGTCCACGCCGGCTGGCGACGGACGGCGGAGGACGTGAAGCGCGCGCTCGAGGATGGAGTCTTCCAGGGCTGGGACCTTCATCCGGCCCAGCTACCGGCGCGCTTCGGCGCACTCTTCGCCTTCTTCCAGGCCGAGCTCGAGCCGGCCGGGGCGCGCTTGCGTTCCTTCCTGGAACGCGCCGCCCAGGCCAACCGGCTGGGCGTCATGTTCGACGACGCCGCCACGGCGCAGGTGCTTCTCAACACCTTCCGGCGCGCGCTGGCCTGCGCCGCCGTGACGCCGGCGCAGGTGGAGCACGCCACCGCGCTGTCCGTGGAGCAGCTCGCCAGGATGCGCTTCCGCTGACAGGGACGGCGGACCCCCGCCCCCCCGTCAGGGGCGCACGCGCGCGTGGACGACGTCGAGCAGCATCTCGGCCACCAGGGCCGTCCACCCCGTCTGGTGGGCAGCGCCAAGGCCCTGCCCGGTGTCCCCGTGGAAGAATTCGTAAAACGTCACCAGGTCGCGGAAGTGGGGGTCGCGCTGGTACCGCGCCTCGTCCCCATTCAGCGGCCGACGTCCATTGGCGTCCGGGAGGAAAAGAGCGCACAGGCGCTGGGCGATGAAGTGGGCGATTTCTCGCAGGGTGTGCATGTTTCCCGAGCGGGACGGGAACTCGATGCGGAACTCGTCGCCGTAGAAGTGGTGGTAGCGCTCGAGGGCTTCCACCAGCAGGAAGTTGGTGGGGAACCACACCGGCCCGCGCCAGTTGGAGTTGCCGCCGAACATGCCCGTCTCGGAGACCCCCGGCTCATAGCGCACCTCCGCCTCGGCCCCGTGGGAACGCAGCAGGTAGGGCTGCGCCTGGTAGGCCTTTGACAGCGAGCGAATCCCGTAGGGGGAGAGGAACTCCGCCTCGTCCACCATGTAGCGGAGAATCCGCTCCATCCGCTCGCGCGGTGCCACTGCCAACAGGTGCCGGCCGCCTGGGTGGCCGGGATTGGGGGGCCGGTAGAAGACGTGGCTCGCCAAGTCCGGCTTGTTCTCCAGAAACCAGTGCATCCGCTTGGCGAAACCCGGCAGCTTCTGCAGGTAGCGGTCCTCGAGAATCTCCGTGGCGAAGAGTGGGATGAGGCCGACCATGGACCGCAGCCGGAGGGGAAGCATCTCTCCCTCCGGGGTAATCATCTTGTCGTAGTAGAAGCCGTCCTGCTCGTCCCACAGCCCGGTGCCACCGGAATTCATGGCATCGACGATGGTGACGAAGTGCTCGAAGAACTTGCTGGCGATGTCCTCGTAGGCCGGGTCCTCCATCGCCAGCTCAAGCGAGATGGAGAGCATGGTGGTGCAGTAGAAGGCCATCCACGCCGTGCCGTCGGCCTGGGCCAGTTGGAGCCCATCCGGCAGGGGCCGGTTCCGGTCGAAGACGCCCACGTTGTCCAGGCCGAGGAAACCTCCGCCGAAGAGGTGCTTGCCGGCGAGGTCCTTGCGGTTGACCCACCAGGTGAAGTTGAGGAGCAGCTTGGGGAAGACGCGCCGCAGGAAGAGCGTGTCGCGCGCGCCCCGGGGAGCCGTCTTCTTGTAGACCCGCCAGCAGGCCCAGGCGTGCACCGGGGGGTTCACATCCTCGAAGGCCCACTCGTAGGCGGGGAGCTGGCCGCTCGGGTGCATGTACCACTCGCGCAGGAAGAGCTGCAGCTGGTCCTTGGCGAAGGCCGGGTCCACCCCCGCGAATGGCACCATGTGGAAGCTCAAGTCCCAGGCGGCGAACCACGGGTACTCCCACTTGTCCGGCATGGAGACGACGTCGCGGTTGTAGAGGTGCTTCCAGTCGTGGTTCCGGCCCTCCGCGCGGCGGGCGGGGGGCGGAGGGGACACCGGGTCCCCTTCCAGCCACGCCTTCACCGAGTACCCATAGAATTGCTTGTTCCAAATGAGGCCCGCGTAGGACAGCCGCGAGACCTCGCGCTCCTCGGGGGTGGCCGCCGCCGGCATGCGGTGGGCGTAGAAGGCGTCCGCCTCGTTGATGCGCTGGGCGAACACCGAGTCGAACGTCTTCCCGAAGTCCGACAGCAGCCCCAGGTCGATGTCGCTCAGCCGAAGGCGCAGCTGCGCCGACTCCCCCGGCTGCAGCTGCAAGGCGTAGTGGGCAGTGGCCTTCGTCCCGACGCGGCTGGGCTTGACCGCCTGGTGACGGCCGTCCACCAGGTAGGCGTGAAAGCTGTCCTTCGGCCAGCGGCTCCGCCCGTGGGTGCGGTACAGGCGCTCGGTATTCGTCTCGTTGTCGCAGAAGAGGAATTCCGGTGGGTGCCCGGAGGCGCTCGGAGCGGCCTCCAGGCGCAAGAGCCCGAGGGAAGAGTGGTGGGCGAGGAGCGCCCCGTCCCTTTCCTGGATGCGGCCGGGCGCCCAGTACCCTTCGCCGGTCCTCCCCCAGGCCCAGGTGTTGCGAAACCACAGCGTCGGCAACAGGTGGAGCGGTGCGCGCTCTGGCCCCCGGTTGGTGACGGTGATGCGGATGAAGATGTCCTCGGGAGAGGCCTTGGCATACTCGACGAGGACGTCGAAGTACCGGTCGTGGTCGAAGGCGCCCGTGTCGAGTGGGTCGAATTCCGGGAGGGCGCGCCCGCGCCGGCGGTTCTCCGCGACGAGTTCCGCGTAGGGGAAGGCCCCTTGGGGGTACTTGTAGAGCGCCTTCAGGTAGCTGGCCGTCGGGGTGGCGTCGAGGTACCAGTACAGCTCCTTCACGTCCTCGCCGTGGTTGCCCTCGGAGTTGTTCAACCCGAAGAAGCGCTCCTTGAGGATGGGGTCCTTCTCGTTCCATAGGCAGAGGGCGAAACACATTCGGCACTCCCGGTCGGTGATGCCGAGCAGGCCGTCCTCGCCCCAGCGGTACGCCCGGCTGCGCGCGTGGTCGTGCGGGAAGGAGTCCCACGCCGTCCCGTTGGCCGAGTAGTCCTCCCGCACCGTGCCCCACTGGCGCTCGGAGAGGTACGGCCCCCAACGCTTCCAGTTCTTCGTCCGCTGCGTGTCTTCTTCGAGCCGCTCGGTTTCCGCGTCGCTCGAGGTCGTCTTGGGCATTGGCGCGGGCGGGAGACAAGCACCGACGATGGGGCGCGGGCAATGCCTGGAGACGGCTCCCACTGCCGCGCCCGGCGCTGACGGCCGGCCCCCCGGGGCGAGGAGCACACCCCCCCCCGCCGTGCACGGAACACCGCTGCCCCAGTGGCAGGCCCGGGGCCGGGCCGCTAAGTGCAGGACGGCGGCCAGTCCGAACCGCGTGGCCGCGCGGCGAGATGACTTCGGGCGCAAGGAGCGGGAGGCCAGGTGAAGCCAGCGCAGCGCATGGTGGAGGGCAAGGCGGCGCTGCAGTTCGCCGGCGGAGCCCCGTTGCCCATGCACCCACCCAGCCCCGCGGCGCCCCGCTGGGGCGTCGCCCTCGCGCTCTTCCTCCTCTACCTCGTCTGGGGCTCCACCTACCTGGCGATGCGGGTGGCTCTCGAAGGCTTCCCGACGTTCCGGATGGGGGCGCTCCGGTTCCTCGTGGCCGGCTCGGTGCTGTTCCTCATCGCCCGGGCGCGTGGCGGACGGCTTCCCACCGCCGTGCAGTGGCGCAACTCGCTGTTGGTTGGCACGCTGCTGCTGGCGGTCGGCAATGGCGGGGTGGCCTACGCCGAGCAAACGGTGGGCTCGGGCCTGGCTGCGCTCGTCGTTTCCGGCATGCCCCTGTGGATGGCCTTCTTCTCCGGCGTCTTCGGTAAGTGGCCCTCGGCCGGTGACTGGGCGGCCCTGGGCTTGGGGGCGCTGGGCATCGTCCTGCTCAACCTGGGCAGCGACCTGCACGGAAACCCGGCCGGCATGTTCGCGCTGCTGCTGGCCTCGGCCGCCTGGGCCTTCGGCTCGCTGTGGAGCCGCCGGCTGTCCATGCCCGCCGGGGCCATGGCGGCGGCGGCGCAGATGCTAGGCGGGGGCTTGGTGCTTTTGGGTGTCAGCGTTCTCCGGGGCGAGCACTTCGCCGGCCCGCCCTCGGCCCGCGCTGTGGGGGCGCTGGCCTACCTCGTCGTCTTCGGCTCTCTGGTGGCCTTCAGTGCCTACCTGTACCTGCTCGCCCGGGTGCGCCCCACCGTCGCCAGCAGCTACGCCTACGTCAACCCGGTGGTGGCGATGCTTCTGGGGGCCGCCCTCGGCGGCGAGGCGATGCCGCCCGTCGCGCTGCTGGCGACCCCCCTCATTCTGGCTAGCGTGGCGGTGGTGCTGCGTCCGCGCAAGGCCGTACCGGCGTCGCAGCCGCAAGCGGGCGCGCCGTCGGCCGCCGTGGCCGTCCGCCGCTAGGCTACAGTCCCCCCCACAGGGCTGCTGCTGGCCCGCGGAAAACCCCTGCCAGGAAGACGCTCGTCCTTGCGCCCGCTGCTGCTCGGCTTGGTCGTGCTTTGGCTGCTCGGGCGGCCGGCCACGGCCGCGCCCTCAGACGCCGGGGTGCAGGTGGCCTGCGTGGCGGAAAACGTCTGCACCCTCGTCCAGCCCCTGTCGTCATCGGGCGGCGTCCAGACGGTGGCTCTGCTGGAACACGCGGTGCCCCACGCGGACGCCAGGCAGCCCTTCGCGGGGTGGTTTGGCTGGAGCCACGCCCCGGCCGCCCTGCGCGAGCGCGTCCTTCGCGGGGGGTCCGTGCGCCTGGAGCGGACCACCGAGGCGGGAAGCTTCCTCCTCAGGACGGTGCCAATGGTGCGGTTGGCCGAGGAAGGGGACGCGCTCCTCGTCTTTCTCACCGTCGACCCGCTCCGCACCGGGACGGCAGCGGAGCTCCCGGAGCCCATTGCGCTGGCGCAGCAGCGGGGACTTCTCACCCCGGAACAGGAAGCCCGGGTGGCGCGCGAAAGCCAGGCGCAGCGCGCCCGCACCAAGGCGCTTTTGGACGCCTGGGACGCCTTCACCCGTGCGCCGGGGAACCACGCGGCCCGCGCCCGGCTGGTGGACGCGCTCGGCGGCGACACCACCTCGCTCGACCCGGACACCTTCCTCACCGCCGACCAGCGGACCGCCCTGCGCCGGGCCGGTCTGGCCCTGGAGGGCCGCATTCTCCTCGAGGATGGCCCCGGGCCGGGCATCGCCTTCCGGCTGCGGGTGGAGGCCGTCCCACTCGAGCAGGTGGCCCGCGAGTGGAACGCCGGCCTGCGTGCCCTGGTGAACCCCCTGGAGCGCGTCCCCCGCCCCCTGCTGCTGGTGGCCCCGGGCCGCCGTCACGAGGAAGTCAGCTTCACCCTGGACGTGAAGGACGGCGAGGAGTCCCGGATGTCGCAGGTGGTGCGCCGGCTGCTGGCCGTGCCAGGCCTCTCCACCGACGGCAAGGAGCTGCCGCCGCCCGGCCTGTAGAGGAAGGCGACAACTAACCTTTTGCACGGCCGCGCGGAAGCAGGCAATGTCGCGCGCTTCCTCTGCCCATGCCCCTCCTCCCGACCGTGGTTGTGGTTACCCTGTTGTCTGCTGCACCCGCCCCCGCCCGCTTCGACGCTGACGGGAAGGCCATCGGTGAGCCCCTCAGCGACCGCATCGCCTCGTACGTCATCGACGCCCGCCTCGACCACGAGGCGCGCAAGCTGACGGGCCACGAGACGGTGACGTGGGTGAACCGCAGCGCCGAACCGCAGTCCACCCTGTGGTTCCACGCGTACTGGAACGCCTTCAAGAACGCGAAGTCGACGTTTTACCGGGACGCCGAGGATAAGCAGGGCTTCCGGGACGAAACGCTGGCGAGCGGCCGCTACCCGAAGCGCAAGCCCGACGAGTGGGGGTGGATGAAGCTAACGCGCGCCGTCCTTCCGGACGGGACGGACCTGCTGCCTTCCTTGCGCTGGCAACACCCGGACGACGACAACACGGACGACCAGACGGTCTTCACGCTGAGCTTGCCGCACCCGGTTCCGCCCGGGGACACCATCACCTTCGAGCTGGCGTGGGAGTCGCGGGTGCCGCGCGCCGTGGCCCGGGCCGGCTACAGCGGCGACTACTACCTCATCGGGCAGTGGTTCCCGAAGCTGGCCGTGCTGGAGGTGCCGCCCACCCGCGGCGTCACGCAGCCCAGGTGGAACGCCCACCAGTACCATTCCAACAGCGAGTTTTACGCGGACTTCGGGACGTACGACGTCTCGCTCACCGTCCCGGCCCGCTTCGTCGTCGGCGCGACGGGCGTCCGCACGGGGCGGTCGGAGAATCCCGACGGTACCCTCACGCACCGCTTCCACCAGGATGACGTCCAGGAATTCGCCTGGACGGCCAACCCCAGGTTCATCGAGGTGAAGGACATCTTCCGGGAGGACGGGCTACCGGAAGTGGCGCTCTCCGTCTTCGTCGAGCCGCAGTACCGCGCCACGGCTGACCAGGTGCTCGCGGCGCTGAAATCCTCCCTCAGCCACTACGGACGCTGGTGGTACCCCTACCCCTACCCGCATGTCACCGCGGTGGCACCGCCCAACACCGAACACGCCAGCGCGACGGGCGGCATGGAGTACCCGACGTTCTTCACGGTGAGCAGCCGGCGCGACCCGGTGCCAGGCAAGGACTTCAGCCTGTGGGGGGTCACCACACACGAGTTCGGCCACGGCTACTGGATGGGGCTGGTCGCCTCCAACGAATTTGAGGAGGCGTGGATGGACGAGGGCATCAACAGCTATGCCAACGGCAAACTCATGGACGCCGAAGGCATCCGGTGGAATCTCGCCGAGATTCTCGGCCAGCCGCTGCGCACGCTGGTGGGTCCCCTCATCAAGTCCGCCATGTCGGTCTGGGACTTCGCTCGGGCCAGACGGACCTACGACTCGCCCATCGTCCGGGTCTCGTGGAAGTACCGCACCAACATGGACTACGGGGAGAACTCCTACGATCGACCGGCGCTCGCGCTCCGGCAGCTGGAGCTGACGCTGGGGCCGGAGGTGTTTGCCAACGTCATGCGCACCTACGTCCAGCGCTGGGCCTTCAAGCACCCCACCACCTCCGACTTCTTCGCCGTGGCCAGGGAGGTTTCGGGACGCGACCTCTCGGGCTTCGAGCAGACGTTTTTCCACGGCACCGCGGGCCTCGACCTGGCTGTCAGCGACATCTCCTGCGCCACGGAAGCGGAGACGACGGCCGGCGCCTTCGACGACGACAAGGGCAACCCCGTCCCTCGCGACTGGAAGGAGCCCGCTTCCAAGGACACGGCGCCGGTGCGTTGCACGGTAACGGTGGAGCAGCGGTCCCCGGTGGCCCTTCCGGCCACCGTCCGCGTCACCTTCGAGGACGGCTCCGTCGTCGACGAGACGTGGGACGGGAAGAATACCTGGGCCAAGTACACTTACCTGCGCACCGGCAAGAACGGGCGCGTCCGGGAAGCGCGCATCGACCCAGGCGGCGTCAACCAGCTCGACGCGGCGCGGGTGAACGACGCCCGCTCGAGACGCGTCACCGGTCACCCACCCACCGCGCTTGCCGGCTTCCTGCTGTACGTCGGCCAGCTCGCCACCACCCTGTTCGGCGCGTTTCTCTAGAGGAAAGGCCCCTTCCACGTGCGGACTCTCCGCGCCATTCCCGCTGCCCTTCTGAAGGGCTTCTCCGAGTGGCAGACGCTGCTCGTTCTTCTGTGGATGTCGCTGCTCTGCGCCGGCATCGCCGTGCTTCCCGACTTCGGCAGCCTCTTCAAGTACTACGGGCACGCGCCGCTGGCGGAGGGCAGACCGCTGCTGTCCAAGGAATTGCTGCTGGGCATGGGGCAGGCGTTCCCGCCCGGAGGCAATCCCTTCGCGGCGTTCCCCGTCGCCTACCTCGTCGCCATCCCCCTCACCCTCTTCCTCACCGGGGGCGTGGTGTGGCGGGCGTGGACGGTGGACAAGTTCCGGCTCTCGGAATTCATTGCCGAGTGCGCGCGCATGTTCGGCCGTGTGGTCCGGACGCTTCTGTGGAGTCTGCTGGTGCTCGCGGTGTGCGCTGGCGTCGTCGCGGGTACCGCCGCCCTGCTGCATGCCGTGCACCGGGACTCACTCTTCAGCGTGCCGCGCGCGCATTGGATGGACGAGCGCCCCGTCACCGGCTGGGCGATGGCGCACCTGCTCCTCTTTACTGTGCTGTGGGCGCTCTGGCGCTTGACGCTGGACACCTCGCGTGTCCTCGTCCTGGTGGAGGAGTTGCGGCAGACGCGCCAGGCGGTGTGGCGCGCCTTCCTCCTCGTGTTGCGCTCGCCCGCCGCCTGGGCGGCGTACGCCATTCTCGGCTTCGCCGAGGGATGTGCGGTGCTGCTGATGATGCGGGTGCACGCCGCCCTACCCGAGGGCAACACGGCGCTGGCCTGGCTCGCGCTGCTGGTGGCGCAGCTGGTGGTGCTGGTGCGCGCGGGGTTCCAGGTCTCCACCACCGCCTTTGCTGCGGAACTCATCCGCCACGCCCAGGCCGTCCCCTCTCCGGCGGTGCAGCCGTCCACCGCGCCGGCGGCCAGCGCCGCCCCCGCCGGCGAGGCGCTCGCCACGGCCGAGGCCGCAGCGGCTGACGGCGAGCCCTTCGAGTTGCTCACCGCCAAGGAACCACAGCGCACCGGCTCCACCTCAGAAATGCCGCTGGTGGATGCCGACCTCGTCGAGGACGAGCCTGGCGGCGGAGGCTCCGGCCCGGGCTGACGCCGGCCGGGGCCGCGTCAGGGAAGGCCGGGCCGGGCGGCTACACCAGCAGCGGCAGCTTTCCGGTGAGGTAGTCCCGCGCCACCACGCCGAGGTGCACTTCATCCGGCCCGTCGGCAATGCGCGCGGCGCGCGCACTCCGGTACCAGAGTGCGAAGGGCATGTCCTCGCTGTAGCCCAGGCCCCCATGCATCTGGATGGCGTCGTCCAGCACCTTGCACAGGGTGCGGGCCACGTGTGTCTTGGCAATGGAGGCGTAGGGGCGGGCTTCCTTGGTGCGGCCCTGGGCGAGAAGCCAGGCGCAGTGCCACGTCATGAGGTTGCCCGCGTGGACGGCGCTGGCCCCGTCGAAGAGCATGGCCTGCATGGCCTGGTGCTGAGCCAGCAGCTTGCCGAAGCTGAGGCGGCTGGTGAGGTAGGCCTTGCACAGCTCGAGGGTCCGGTCGGCCAGCCCGAGCCAGCGCATGCAGTGGGTGAGGCGCGCCGGGATGAGGCGGGCCTGGGCCAGAAGAAAGCCCTCCCCCACCTCGCCGAGGAGGGCCTCCTCCGGGACGCGCGCGCCCTCGAAGCGAAACTCGGCCTCCCGGTGGGCCAGCAAGTCGGGCCCCAGTGTCTTGATGTCCCGCACGTGGGTGACGCCGGGCGCGTTGCGCTCGACGATGAAGAGGGACGCCCCTGTCCTGGCGTCCTCCGACGTCCGCGCCATGACGATGAGGAAGGAGGCGCGGCCGCCACCGGTCGAGTACCACTTGTGCCCGTCGATGCGCCAAACGCTGCCGTCCTTCACGGCCCGGGTGCGGAGGTTGGAGGGGTCCGCGCCGGCGCCGGGCGCTGGCTCGGTCATGCAGAAGGCAGACGTCATCTCGCCGCGGGCCAACGGGCCCAGCCACCGCTCCCGCAAGGCGGGACTAGCCTTCTGCAGCAGCAGGTCCATGTTGCCCTGGTCCGGGGCGTCGCAGTTGAAGACGCGCGCCCCGACGGGGGAACGGCCCATCTCGCGAAACAGCGTGCACATGCCGAGGATGCCCAGGCCGCGGCCCCCGTACTCCGCCGGAAGGTGGGGGACGAAGAGACCCGCCTTCCGGGCCACCTGCTGCAGCTGCTTCAACGTGCCGTCCTGGCCAGCGGCATCCTCCCGGATGACGTCGTTCTCTTTGGGGAGGACGCGTTCGTCCATGAAGGAACGGATTTCGTGACGAAGGGCGGCAAGGTCGGGAGAAAGGGAGAAGTCCATGGTTAGCCCTCAATGTCCGGGGAAGTGTCGAAGCGTGGGCTGAGCGCGCTCAGCGTGTCAGAGAGGGTGCTGCGAAGGTGCGCCCGCAGGGCGGCGTCGTCGGGCAAAGCCTCCCCGCGCCGCAGGCGGTCCGTCAGCGCGGCGTTGAGGGTCCGGAGGGCGGCGCCGGTGTCCGCCGGGGGCACGGCGACATCCGGGAGGAGGGCGCGAAGGCGCAGCAGCTCAGCCGCGGCATGCGGCTGCCGCACCTCCAGCTCGGCCGCCAGGGTGGAGGCCAGGTGCGCTGCGATGAGGACGCGGAAGGCGAGGCGCTTGTCGGTCACCGTCGGCTGAAGCTCTTCGAGAAGAAAGCGCGCGAGCGCCTCCAGGACCGCGCGGGGTGCAGGTCGTTCCTGCATGGGCCGCTAGCCTCCCTGCTCCAGGAGGCGAAGGGCCTCCCACTCCATTTCCGGCGCTCGCCGGGCGATGGCCACATATTCCAGGTCCGACTCTTCGCCGGACAGGTAGCGCTCGCCCTGGTGCACGCTGCCGGCCGCCCAGCGGACGTTGCCCATCACCTCCCACCAGTGCACCGCTTGTGGCGCGACGCGGTGTCCGCTGGCGCGCGCGTAGGCCTCCAGAAAGGCCTCGCGCGACGTCAAGCCACCCGCGGGAAGCGCGTTCTGGCCGAAGCGCCAGTCCCGCACACACAGCCAGCCAATGTCCTCGGCCGGTGTCCCCCAGCGCGCGAATTCCCAGTCCAGCACCGCTGCCAGCCCACCGGCGGTGACCAGAAAATTCCCGGTGCGGAAGTCTCCGTGCAGCAGGCAGCTGGGCGCCTCCCGCGGCGCGTCTGCGACCAGCCAGCGAAAGGCGTACTCCAGCGCGGGGTGCGGCTCGCGAAGTCCGTCCAGCATTCCCCGGACGAAGGCCAGGCCCCCCTGCACCGGCCCGCCCAGCACCTGGCGCAACGGCAGCGTGGGGGCGCTCTCGGGCGTCACGGTGTGCACGCGGGCAAGGGCCTGGGCCAGCTGCTCGGGCAGCTGCTGGCGGGCGCGGGCCAGCTCAGGCGCCTTCACGACACGCCGGCCGATGGCCTCCCCGTCCACCCAGTCCATGAAGTAGGCCCAGGCGCCCGGCCGCACCAACCCTTCGGTGAGGTGATGCACTGACGGCGTCGGAACGCCGGCGGCTCGCGCCGCCTGCACCACGGCAAACTCCTCGCACCGGCCAAGGCTGGCCGGAAGCGGAAGCCGCGCATCGCTGCGCAGCACCAGGCGCAGAGGTCCGTTGGCGGTGGAGAGCTCCACCCGGTGCATCTCCTGGCAGGCGCCGCCGGCCAGGGGCGCCATGGCCACCACCTGGACGTCCCTGCCCCGCGCCTCCTGGAGGAAGGCTTGCACCCGACCGGCAAGCGCTTTGTCGTGCACCGAGGCGGCCATGCCTCCGCTCTCTAGCCTGGCGGCGGCCGGCCTGCACGCATGCACCGTTGGCTTGGGGCCCTGGGGGCACCTCCGTCACAGGGGGACGCGGAAGCCCACGCGCGCCCCACCGCCCGACCGGTTCTCGGCAAAGGCCTGGCCCCCGTGCGCCTCGGCGATGCGCCGCACCAGCGCCAGGCCAAGCCCCAGCCCGGTCTGTTCCCCCTGCTTGGAGGTGGTGCCGCGCCGGAAGGGTTGAAACGCCTCGGCGGATTCGCCCGCAGCGAAGCCCGGCCCGGAGTCTTCGACGGAGAAGACAAGCGCACCACCCTCCTCGTTGACGTGCAGGGCAGAGACTCCGCCGCCGTGGCGCCGCGCGTTTTCCAGGAGGTTGGCCAGCCCCCGGCCGAGCAGCGTCGGGTCGCCCTGGAGCGTCCGACGAACGGCGTCCACGTGGAGCAGGGTGGAGGGCAGCCCGGCGCGCTCTAGCGCGCGCGCCGCGACGTCCCGAGCGTCCAGGGTGACGCGGCTGAGCGCTGCGAAGTCCATCCGCGCGCTGGCCAGCAGCTCGCCCACCATTCGGTCCATCTCCACCACCTCGCCCTCCACCTCGTCCAGGGTCCGGCCCGTCTCGGCTCCGCTGCGGCCGAGCTCCAGCAGCAGCCGCACCCGCGCCAGGGGCGTCCGCAGTTCGTGCGAGACGCCGGCGAGGAGCTCACGCTGGTCGCGCAGCTGCCGCTCGATGCGGCTCGCCATCTCGTTCATCACGCTGGCCAACTCTCGGACTTCTGCCGTGCCGTGCACCTGGGCGCGGGTGGACAGCTTGCCCTCCCCCAGGGCCCGGGCGACCCGCGTCAACTCGGCCAGCGGCCACGCAATCCCCCGCGCCACGCGCCCCGCTGCGGCCCACAGCATGCCGAAGAGGAGGCAGAGGACGAGCACCAGCTTCCACCACTCCCGGGAGGGGCCGGCGTCGATGCGCACGTAGCCCACCAGCGCTCCCCCCACCTCGACGGGGGCCAGCAGGTCGGTGCGCGCGGGCGGCGGCCCGTAGCGTTCCAGGCGCTGGTGCATGCTGTCCTCCAGCTGCACCGCCCAGCCCAGCCCCTCGGCGAGGTGCGCCGCCCAGGCCGCCCGTCCCCCTGGACTCGTCCACACCTGGGCCGCCTGCCAGGACAGCAACTCCACCGCGCCCCGCAGCCGGGTCCGGCCGGGCCCCTCGAGGTGGCCAAGGCCGGAGAGCGCGACCGCGACGACCACGCCGGTGATGAAGATGGAGGCACCGAACCACAGGAACAGCCTCCGCTGAAGGCGCATCCGGCCCCGCCGCCGGTACCGGCGGTGCTCGCCTCCCCAACCGTGCTGGTGGCGCCGGGGCACAGAAGGCTCAAGCGTCCCGGGTGAGGACGTAGCCCACGCCCCGCACCGTCTTGATGCGGCGGGGAGCCCGCGGGTCATCGCCCAGCTTCGCCCGCAGGTGGGAGATGTGGACGTCCACCGTCCGCTCGCCCACCACGAC
Organism: Myxococcaceae bacterium; assembly: GCA_017881265.1. Lineage (GTDB taxonomy): Bacteria > Myxococcota > Myxococcia > Myxococcales > Myxococcaceae > JADGRA01. Next base: position 88,187 of record JADGRA010000066.1, read on the forward strand.
GTCGGAGCGGCCAGCCTCGGCCAGCAGGGCGTCTCGGGGTACCACCCGGCCCGGGCGCCGCATGAGCGCGATGAGAATGTCGAATTCGATTCCGGTCAGCTCCACCGGCTGTCCGGCCACCTGCACTTCCCGCGTGCCCACGTCCGCGCTGACGTCCCCCACCGCCAGGCGATCGGCGATGGATTCGGGCTTGCTGCGCCGGAGGACTGCCCGAAGACGCGCGAGCAATTCGCGCGGACTGAAGGGCTTGGGGATGTAGTCGTCAGCGCCAATTTCCAGCCCCACCACGCGGTCGGTCTCGTCGCCCCGGGCGGTCAGCATCAGCACCGGGACGCCATTCTTGCTGCGGATGCGGCGGACGACTTCCAGGCCGTCCATGCCAGGCATCATCACGTCCAAGAGGACAGCATCAAAGGTACCGCTGCCGAGAAGCTGCAGGCCGGTGGTCCCGTCCGGAGCGCCGACCACCGAGACGCCGTTCTGCTCCAGGAACGTCTTGAGAAGTTCCTGGAGCCGGCGGTCATCATCGATGAGCAGCACCCGGACGGACATGGCCCTGGGAAGCCTACCAGCCCGGCGCGGCGCCCGGGCCGTGCCAGGCGCCCGGCCCAGGCGCGGGCGGGACCTGGCCGGTGCGTGCGGCGTCGACGCAGATTTCGGCGACGTGCCGCTCGAAGGCGGCACGCCGGGCCCAGTGGTGCCAGCGCAACTGCTGCACGCCGGAGCCGAAGCCAACGAGGGCACCAACACCGAGGAGAAACGCCAGAGGGAGTCGTCGCATGGCGTGCCTCCTAGACATTCCACCGGCCACGACCGGGAGCGCGCTCGAGGAAGTCGGCGAGGGCGCCACGCTGGCGAGCGTCGAGCACCTCGTGCACCCGCGCACCCTGCGTCACCAGCACCTCGCGCACCACCTTGATGCGCTCATCGTGGCGCCCGAAGAGGGCTCGCAGCGCATCGACGTCGAAGACGTCGGCGCGCAACGCCCCCGCCAGGTCTCCCCGGGACTGCTGCCATTCACCCCGGAGACTTGCGAAGGAGCCAGCCACCGCCTCCGCCGCATCGGCGAGCACGGTCTCTTGCGCGGGAGACGTCCCCAACCTTTCGTAGACGAAGCGCAGCATCCTTCGCGCCCGGCCGGGCTCGCCGAACCCGGGTCCGCCACCACGCCCACCCCAGGACTCCTCGTCCTGCCATCCACGCCGTCCGGGCCCGCCATGCCAGCCGTGCCAGCCCCGGTGGTGCGCGAAGGCGTAGGGGCGCCGGAGGACGAACACCATTCCGGCCAGACACATTGCTCCAAACAGAAAACCAAACATCTGGACTGCTCCTTGCGAGGGCGGCTGACCGGTCCATCCGGTCAGAGCGCCGTCCTTCGTGAACAGGAGCTAAAGGCCCACTGTGAAGGGCAGACCCACCGCGGCGTGAAGAAGTGTAAAGAGGGCCGGGGGCCCCTCAAGGCAGCTCCAGGGCGCGCCACAGGTACCAGCTGGCGACGCTGCGAAAGGGACGCCAGCGCCATCCTCGCCGCTGGAGCTCTCGCGTCGAGGGTAACCGGCCCCGCCCGAGCGCGCGCGCGTACCCCTTGCGGATGCCGAGGTCTCCCAGTGGAAGCACGTCAGGTCGGCCGAGGCGAAACAGCAACACCATCTCCACCGTCCACCGGCCAACTCCATGAATTCTGGTCAGGGTGTCGAGGATGCGCTCATCCGGCCAGCGGCGGAGCACGGCCCAGCCGGGCACCTCTCCGGCCAGGGCATGGGCGGCCAGGTCGCGAAAGGCGCGGGCCTTGCCGGCGGACAGGCCAGCGGCGCGCAGCTGGCGGTCGGGGGCCTGGCGGATGGCGTTGGGTAGTGGCACGCCCTTGGTGCCGAAGACGGACGCCAGTCGCAGGAGGATGGCCTGGGCGGCCCGGCCGGAAATCTGCTGGCCGACGATGGAACGTGCCAGCGCCTCGTAAGGCGAGTGCCCACGCCGCAGCGTGAGGCGGTAGGGCCCCACCAGCTGCAGGACGTCCCCCAGGGCGGGGTCCCTGCGCCTCAGGTGCTCCAGCGCCTCCTCCACCCGTGGCGCCCAGGGCTGGCCGTCACGGGCATGGAGTGGCGGGTGTGCCATCGACTCGAGGGCGAGTAACCGCTCGTGGAGCAGCTCGCCCCCGCCCCAGGCCCCCACAAGCCCCGCCGGGCCGACCACGCGGTGGCCGGGAAGCAGCACCGGCAGTGGGTTTCGCGCCAGCAGCGCGCGCAGCTGGGCTTCGGACAGCGCGAGGCGAGCCGCGAAGGCTCCCGCCTCCGCGGTGGCGCCCGCCGGTGTCCCTTGGAGGACCTCCGCCACGGCGCGCAGGGACGGCGAGGCCCTAGACAGGTCGAGCGGGACGGCGCTGAAGTCCTGCGGGCGTCCGGACAGATGCTGCCGCAGGCGCGCGACGGCCTCCCGGACGAAGCGCGGGAGCCGCTTGCCGTCGACGGCGCCCCCTTCAGCCAGGCGCTGGCGCCGTGCCTCCGCGTCGCGCCCGAAGGTGAGACGCTGGACACCCACCTCGCTCCACTCCACCGCGCACGGGCCAAGCGGCGTCTCGAGGACAGCGAACGCCATGTCCTAGGGTGTGGACACCAGGTGGTCGGCGTCGTGCACCAGACCCTCGGCGCGTCCCACCACCCGCATCCAGCCGACGGAGTGCTCGCTCCGGGCGAACCAGCCGGTCTGGGCACGGGCCAATTCGAGGAAGCCGAGGGCCTGGCTGCCCCGCAGGAAGTCCACCCGCAGCTCGACGTGTGGTTCCCCCTCGGGGGGGACCTCCCCCCGCCCGAGGACGTCCGTCGGGACGACCTTGTTCAACCGTTCCAACCAACCTTGGGCGTACGCGTCCGGCGTCTCGGCGCGGACGTCATTGAAGACTTTGGCGCTGCCCCCGACGCGCTTCTGGACGAGCGTCCGGGACACGGTGCCGAGGCGCACCACCACGCGGTCCGCGTCCTCCGGACGGAAGGCATGCACCCGTCGGTCGACCAGCCGGCTTGCGGCGGCGGCCAGGTCCTGGACCAGCGTCCCCCCCAACACGTAGACGCGCCCGTCCTCGGTGCGGACGTAGGAAGCGCCCGTCCCCACTGGCGTGGAAACCTCGAAGCTCATGTGGCGGGCCTGCGTCCAGACGTCGAGCCGGCGCAGACCGGTGTCCAGGCCCAGCTCGCGCAGCTTGGCGGCGTCCGGGACGCCGAGGGCCCGCGAGGCGGTGAAGGGCGAGAACTGCTCGAGCAGCTTCTCGGCAGTCTCATTGCCGCGAAGCTCGCGGTCCGGAGCCGGCGGGGCAATTTCCAGGGCCGAAGCGCCGCCGTCGCCCCGAGGGCCCGCGTCGGCGCGGGCGCCAGCGTCGGCGGCCCGCAGCGCTGGCACGCCGGCGTCCGGAGGGAGCCCTGCTCGGGCGCCGGCGTCTATCCCGGCGTCGGGCGCCAGAAGCGACGGGCTGCGGGCGATGATTACCCACGCCTCGGGCTGGCCCTGGCTGACGCGCTCGACCTCCACGCGGTGGCTTCCGTCGTCCCACACGACGCTTTGCACCGAACCCGGTGACAGCTCGGCAATGACGACGCGGTCGGACGTCGCGGCCTCGGGCGCCCGCAACCAGGTGGCGACGGCGAGCGCCAGCGCCCCCGCTGCAATGGCTCCCTGCACCGCTGCGCTCCGCGGCTTCAACGCCGCACCCTCCGCCGCCGCGTCACCACCAGGCCGGCCGCCAGCGCGAGCGCCGGAGCCAGGAAGAGCGTGGCGTAGAACCACAGGACGTCCTGACCGCGCGTGTGCTGCATAGGGACGTCGACTTCGCTGGTGGGCGCCCCGATGGCGTCCTCGCCGAGCAGCCAGCGCACTGAATCCAGCGCGAAGGTGCGGTTGCCGACGTTGCCCTCCATGGCCACGTCGGTGAGGACGTCCGAGTCGGCCACCACCACCGCACGGCCATCGGTGGCCCCCTTGCGCTGAAGCGTCACCGCCGCCGCCAATTCCCAGGCCCGTCGCTTGCCCACCCGCGGTTCGAAGGAGAAGCTGCCCTGCAGGTCCCGGAAGGTGTCCGGCAGGGCCAGCACGGTGAAGTCCACGGCCGTGCCGGTCGGCTTCTGCTTGAGGACCTCCAGCGAGCCGGCGGTGACGAAGAGCAGCGGTGCCGAGACGCCGAGCCTGGCCAGGGTGGCCACCGACGGGTGGAAAGAGTAGGTGGCCGTCACCAGTAGCGCCCGGTCGCTGGGCTGGTGCGAGCGCGGGACGTACACCCGGTCGTTGGCCAGCATGGTCGGGACGAAGCGCACCCCCAGCGGCTGCAGCAGCGCATCGAAGGCCTCGCCCACCTCGGGGTCGAGGGCGATGAGCATCCGCCCGCCGCCGCGGACATAGCGGTTGAGGGCCTGGATTTCCTCGGAGAGAAACGGCGAGGTGGGGCCGAGGATGAGCACGGCACCGGCGTCCTTCGGCACCTCGGTGGCAAGGCCCTCCGCCAGTCCGAGTGAACGCAGATCGTCATTCTGCGCCCGAAGCAAGTCGCGAAAGATGCGCACCGCGCCCCGTGCATCCAGCGCGTCCGGATTCTGCTCCATCCGCTCTCCGTGCCCGCTGGTGAAGTAGAGCACCTGGCGGGCCCGCGCCACGGCCGCCAGGCGCTTGGAGATTTCGGCGTCGAGGGCCCGCAGCTCACCGCGGGCCTGTTCCATCTCGAGGCCCGGGACGTACACCTCCTTGCGCGCTCCCCGGCTCACCACCACCGAGCCGTTGGCCGTGACCCCGAGCTCCCGGGCCCGTCCGAGGTCGATGGCCTGGTCGAGGACGCGGACTTCCAGCCGAGGGTTCTCCCGCCCGAGGTCCCGCGCGTACTCGCCGACCGCCGCGCCGACGTCGTTGCCCGGCGGGAAGAAGAGGGTCAGCGTCACCGGCTCCGTCAGGCCACGGACGATGGCGCGGGTGGCCTCGCTGGGCCGCGCGGTGCGGAAGTAGGAGAGGTCCACCTTGGCATCGCGCGCGTCTGCCACCCAGCCGAGCGCCAGGGCCGAGACCAGCACCGACGCCAGGCCGAGGCCCGACAGGACGGCGTCCTGCACCCGGTGCTCCTCCACGGTGGGGGCCCGGGACATGGACGCAAAGGCAAGCTCGCCGAGGGCCAGGGGCAGCAGCGAGAAGAGGACGAGAAGCGCACACAGGGCGCGGAAGGCCACCGCGAGCCGGGGCGCCGACTGCGCCAGGTCCGGACCGCCGAGCCGGGGAAGCAGTTCCGACTGGAGGAAGTACGCGAGCAGGGCCAACAGGCCGATGGCCTTCAGCGTGGCGAAGGTGCGCTCGACCGAGGCGCGCCGGTCGTCCTCCTCGGAGCTGGAGCGGCCCAGACGCAGGGCGAAGGCGCCGAGGGCGAGGAGGACGCCGAGGGTGGTGCAGCCCACCCGTGCCGGACCCGCACCCAGCAGCCGCTCCCCGATGAAGACGGCGAGCAGCCCGGCGGCGAAGGACGCCGACAGCCAAGCGCTGCGTGGACTCAGCGCCACCGTCTGGCCTCCACCACCCGCGTGGCCGCAAACAGCAGCACCCAGGTGACGAGCAGGTAGTAGGCGACGTCACGCAGGTGCACCACCCCCGACTGGAAGGGGACAAAGTGCAGGTTGTGCAGGGCCAGCGCGGCAAAGAATCCAGCGAACGGCGGCTCGGCCACCCGGGACAGCTGCCAGGCGACCAGCAGCCCCACCAGCATGGCGCCCCCGAGGATGCCGGCGACAATCTGCGTGCGGGCCAGCGCCGAGGCAAACGTCCCCAGCGCCACACAGGCCGAGGCCAGCAGCAGCAGGCCGAGGTAACCAGCGGCGAGATGGCCGAAGGATACCTTGCCGTGGATGAGGATGAGCAGCGGCATGTATGCGGTGAGCAGGGTGACGCCGCAAAGGAAGGCGAGGCCGGCGAAGAATTTCCCGAGGACGATGTCCACGTCCTGGACGGGGGAGGCGTACAGCAAGGGCAGCGTGCCGGCCTGGCGCTCCTCGGCGAGCAGCCGCATGGAAACGAAGATGGCGGCCACCATCGTCGTCCCGCTGGAGAAGTAGAAGAAGCGAGTCAACACCTCCGCCGAGCGGCGGATGCCCTCCAGCGCGAAGGAATTGAAGAGGAGCCCGTCCACCGCCAGAACGGCCGCCAGGATGACCCAGCCGGCCATGGTGCCCACCATGGCCAGCAGCTCGCGGCGCGCGATGAGGACGACGTTACGCACGCTCACCCCTCCGTCCCCCGGGTCAGCCTGAGGAAGAGGGATTCGAGCCGGTCCTGGCCGACGTCGAGGCGCACCAGGTCCAGGCCGGCGGCGACGACTGCCCGGGCGATGGCGGGCCGGAGGCCTTCGGCCGCGTCGGCGTGCAGCTCCACCCGGTCCTCCTCGGCGGACGCCACCGTCACCTGCTTCACTCCGGGCACGCCGCGCAGCGCAGCCTCGGCGGCCGGGGCCGACCCGCGCACCTGCACCACCACCGTCCCGCTTCCGCCCAGCCGCTGCTCGAGCTCGTGCTCCGTCCCCTGGGCCACCAGCTCGCCGTCGCGGATGACGAGGAGCCGGTCACAGGTCTGCGCAATCTCGGGGAGGATGTGGCTGCTCACCAGCACGGTGTGGGTGGTGCGCAGGCTCCGCAACAGGGAACGCATTTCAATGATTTGCGCCGGGTCCAGCCCCTTGCTCGGCTCATCCAGCAGCAGCACCGACGGCCCGTGGACGAGCGCCTGTGCGACGCCCACGCGCTGGCGGTACCCGTGGCTGAGCGCGCCCACGAGCTCCCGGTGCACAGCGCGCAGGGCCGTGCGCTCCTCGACTGCCTCGACCGCGGACGGTGTGCGCGATGCCGGGACGCCGTGGATCTCGGCGACAAACCTCAGGTACTCCCCCACCGTCATCTCGTCATAGAGCGGCGGCTGCTCGGGCAAGTAGCCAATCCGCTGCTTGAGGCTGAGCGGCGCCCGGGCCACGTCCATGCCGTCGATGCGCACGGTGCCCGAGGAAGGGAGCAGCACCGCGGCGAGAATCTTCAGCGTGGTGGTTTTTCCCGCCCCGTTGAGGCCGAGAAAGCCCACCACCTCTCCGGTGGAAATCCGGAAACTCAGGTCATGAACGGCGGCCCGCGCCCCGTAGTACTTGGTGAGACCGTCCACCTGAATCATCTGCGTCCCTCTTTTCAGAGGGACTCCGCAGCGTCAAGGCTAACGAGTGCCCGCCTCCAGCCCCCACCGGGGGTGGCGGCGCCCAGGCTCAGCTGGCGCTCGGCAGTCGGTTCACCCCGAGGCAGAAGCGGAGGGCGTTGCGGAGGCCGGGCCAGCGGAACTCGAAGCCGGCCGCCAGCAGCCCCCGCGGGAACACGCGCGCGGAGGCCAGGACGGTAGCGGTCCCCATCTCCCCGAAGAGGGCCTGCACCGCCGGCGACGGCACGGGAAACGGCGTCGGGCGGTGCAGCACTTCTCCTAGCGCCTGGGTGAAGGCCCGGTTGGTGGCCGCCTCGGGCGCGGTGAGATTCAACGGGCCGCGGACGGAAGCGCGGCGGAGGGCGAAGTGAATGGCGCCGACGACGTCCTCGAGCGCAATCCAGCTGTAGTACTGCTGGCCGCTGCCCACCCGGCCGCCAAGGCCGGCGCGGAAGATGGGGGCCAGCTTGGCCAGCGCTCCGCCATTCGGGCTCAGCACCAGGCCGGTCCGCAGGGTGACGAGGCGCACGCCCAGTGCCTCCACCGGTCGTGCCGCCGCCTCCCAGGCCTGGCAGACGTCGGCCAGGAAGCCGCGGCCCGGGGCTGACGACTCGTCCAGGGCTTCGTCCCCGCGGGTTCCGTACACGCCGGTGGCCGATGCGGCGACCAGCACCGGCGGTGGGCGGCGACAGCCCCGCAGGGCTTCCACCAGGCCCGCGGTCGTCTCCACGCGGCTCCGGGTGATTTCTTCCTTTCGCGCCGGGCTCCACCGGCCGTCGGCCAGGGAGGCGCCCGCTAGGTGCACCACCGCGTCCAGGTCCTCAAGGAGGCCGGGCGTGTAGCCCGAGCGCGGGAGCGGCTTCACGGTGTGCCCGCCGGTGGTGAGGAAGTGGGTGAGTGCCGTGCCGATGAGGCCGTGGGAGCCAGAGATGCCCACGCGGAGCTCCGGCCCAGGCAGCGCGCCGTGCCGAGCGAGGTCCGCGGCGAGGAGGGCGTGCCGGTAGGCGAAGAGCGACTCCAGCTTGCCCCGCGCAAGCGCACTCCCGCCCAGGGCGCCAAGCCAGCCCAGCGGCAGCCGGTAGTGGACCTCGTCCTCGAGGAAGGAGCGGTCGGGCCCCTCCGGCACCATGCGGTGCGTCTGCTCCCAGAAGGCGAAGGGGCCCGACTCCTGCCGGTCGCTGAAGGAGACCCCGTCGTCGAACGCGGTGTGCACGGCCACCCAGGTGCGCGGCAGCGGGCCGAGGTGCATCCGCAACACGGTGCGCGCCCCCACCTCCAGGCCGCCGGTGCGTTCCACCACCTGGACCGGGTCAAACGGGGGGTTGAGGCGCTCGAAGGCACCGGGGCGGCCGTGCCAGTCGAAGACGGCGCGGGCACTGGCCGGCATCGGGCTATGGGCAAGGTACCGCTCGGTCTGCGCCATGGGGCTCCTCTGCCGCGACCCGGGAAGCATTGTTCAGGAGCCGCTCGACATGCTTACTAGCGCTCCCATGGAGGAATATCCCTTCTGAAAGCGCTGCCTGTTCCCGAGCCACCGACGGCCGAAGCGCTGCAGCGTGCGGTGGAGGTGCTTCGCCGCGGGGGCCTGGTGGGCCTCCCCACCGAGACGGTCTACGGACTGGCGGCGGATGCCGAGAACGAGCTCGCGGTGCGCCGGATTTTTGCGGTCAAGGGACGGCCGTCCACCCACCCCCTCATCGTCCACCTCGCCAACGTCGATGCGGTGCGCACCTGGGTGGCCCGTCTTCCGCCAGAGGCGGAGGCACTCGCCGCGGCCTTCTGGCCCGGCCCCCTGACGCTGGTGCTGCCGCGGTCCACGCGCGCCTCGGACACCGTCACCGGGGGCCAGGGGACGGTGGCGGTGCGCGTCCCGGCCCACCCGGTGGCGCAGTCGGTGCTGGCTGCCTTCGGCGGTGGCCTTGCGGCACCCAGCGCGAACCGCTTCGGCCGGGTGTCACCGACGCGCGCCGAGCACGTGGTGGCGGACCTCGGCGGCGACGTCGACCTGGTCCTCGATGGCGGGCCCTCGCGGGTGGGCGTCGAGTCCACCATCGTGGATTTGAGCGGACCGGCGCCGGCCTTGCTGCGGCCAGGCGGGGTGACGCGGGAGGCCCTGGAGAAGGTGCTGGGGGGGCCGCTGCCAAACCGCGCCACCAATGACGTGCGCGCGCCGGGGATGCTTCCCTCCCACTACGCGCCCCGCGCCGGCCTGGTGCTGGCAAACCGAAGCGAGGCCGCCGGGCTCGCGGCGGAGCTCCTCTCCGCCGGCAGGCGCGTCGCGGTGTGTGCCCCCGAGGGGCTCGCCACCCCGCCGGGCGCCGTTCACCTCGCCGTGCCGGAGGATGTCCCGGGCCTTGCCCGCTCTCTCTACCAGTTGCTGCGGTCCGTCGACGCGGCCCAGGTGGACGTCGCCGTGGTGGTGGTGCCGGAGGAGGCTGGCCTGGGCCTGGCCGTGCTGGACAGGCTCCGTCGCGCCGCTGCGCCGCGTGGCCCGGGGTGAGGCCGGCACCGGCAACTCAGGCGGCCGCCTCGTCCACGCTGGAGAGGCGGCTGCCCTCGCGCACCAACTGGACCAGCGCACGCACCCAGGCTGGGTGGGCATTGAGGCTGGGAACCAGCGTCAGCGACTCTCCCCCGGCACGGAGGAAGTCCTGCTGGGCACGGATGCCGATTTCCTCCAGCGTCTCGAGGCAGTCGGCGACGAAGGCCGGGCACAGCACCGCCAGCCGACGGACGCCCTTCTGCACCAGCTCCGGCAGCAAGAGGTCCGTGTAGGGCTTCAGCCAGGGCGTCCGGCCGAGCCGGGACTGGAAGCTGACGGTGAAGTCCTCGGCCTTCACGCCAAGTCGGCCGGCGAGCGAGCGGGCCGTGCTGAAGCACTGGGCCCGGTAGCACCAGCGGTTTTCCGGGACGGCCACGTCACAGCACCCGGCGGACTGCAGGCAGTGCTTTCCGGAGACGTCGCTCTTGAGGACCTGCCGCTCGGGGAGGCCATGGAAGCTGAACAGCACGTGGTCCGGTTGCGCCTGCGCCAGGACGGGACGCGCCACCTCGACCCACGCGTCGAGGAAGGCCGGATGGTCGAAGAAGGGCTGCACCACGCGCAGGGCCGGAACATTCCACGCGGCTCCCGAAAGCTGCTGGACACGCTCCAGCGTGGAGCCGGTCGAGCTGGAGGCGTACTGCGGGTACAGGGGCAAGAGGGTGATGGTGCGCGCGCCGGCCGTAGCGAGCTTCTCCAGCGCGGACGCCAGGGAGGGATTGCCGTAGCGCATCCCGAGCTCCACCACCCACCGCGGCCCGAGCGCATGGGCGAGCTGCGCCGCCAGCGCACGGCCGTGGACGAGCAACGGGGACCCCTCCTCGGTCCACACCTTGCGGTAGGCCTCGGCGGAGCGCGCCGGCCGGGTGGGCAGAATGAGCAGCTCGAGCAGCGCCCAGCGCAGGGGGGCGGGGATGTCCAGCACGCGTGGGTCGAAGAGAAACTCGCGCAGGTACCGACGCACGTCGCCCGTCTCCGGTGCGTCGGGCGTGCCCAGGTTCACCAGCAGCAGCCCTTGTCGTTCGTCCATCAGTGCAAGGCGTGCGGCTGGGTGAGAGCAAAGTCGGCGATGATGGCGTCGAAGCGCTTCCCGTTCGGCCGTTCCATCTGGTAGCTGCCGCGCATCGTCCCGAAGGGCGTGCGGAGCATCGCCCAGCTTGCGTACTCGAAGCGGTCGCCCGGGTTGAGGCGTGGCTGCTTGCCCACCACGCCTTCGCCGCGCACCTCCTGCACGTTGCCGTTGGCGTCGGTGATGACCCAGTGGCGCGTTCGCAGGTGGGCTGGCTCGTTGCCCAGGTTGACAATCTCCACCCGGTAGTTGAAGGCGAACTGCCCGCTCTCTGGCGAGCTACGCTCGGGCCAGAATGAGGGCTTCACCGTCACTCGGATTCCGTCGGTGGTGGTGCTGGACATTCGGACGGACGACAGAATCCCAGGGACATCGCGCGGCTGCAACACCGGCGTTGGGCCGTTCAGGCCCCGGCCCGGGGCGGACGGACGCTGGAGGCCAGAACGGCGGTCGCAAGCAGGCCGGCGATGACGAGGAGCGAGAGCCACAGCGGAACGTGCAGCCAGGGGTCGAGCACCATCTTCGCACCGACGAAGGCCAGCACGGCCGCCAGCGCCGGCTTGAGGTACGCCATCCGGCGCATCATCCCTTCGAGGACCAAGAACAACGACCGGAGCCCGAGGACGGCGCAGACGTTGCTGGTGACAACGATGAAGGTGTCCTGGCTCATGCCCAGCACGGCGGGAATGGAGTCGAAGGCGAAGAGCAGGTCCGTCGTCTCCACCATCACCAGCACGAGGAACAGGGGCGTGACGAAGAGCCGTCCGTGCTCCCGGACGACGAGGGCGAATTGTCCGGTGGCCGGGCCCTCGGTCATGGGCAGGAAGCGTCGGGCTGCCCGGACGACGGCGTTCTCGCGCGGAGCAACCTCCCCCTCGGCCGGCTGCCACAGCAGCTTCACCGCGGTGAAGAGGAGCAGGCCGCCGAAGGGGACGAGCAGCCACTGGAAGCGACGCACCAGCGCTGCGCCGGAGAAGAGGAGGCATCCGCGCAGCACCACCGCCCCCAGCACGCCCCACAGGAGAAGCGGGCGCCGGTGCTCGGGACGCACCCGGAAGGCCTCGAAGAGCATCAGGAAGACGAAGAGGTTGTCGACGCTGAGGGCGTACTCGACCAGGTAGCTGCCGAAGAACTGAAGTCCGGCGTCAGCGCCCCGCACCGCCCACACCGCCCCCCCCAGGGCCACGCTGAGGGTGACCCACAGCGCCACCCAGCCGACGGCCTCGCGCTGGCTGGGGGCCCTGGCCTGGCGGCCGGCCAGCCCGAGGTCGAGGGCAAGTACGCCCAGCACCCCCACGCAGAAGGCCACCCAGGCCACGGTGGCAGTCACTTCGCGCCCTCCCGTTGGCCCGCGCCCTCCACCGCGGTCAGCTCCCGTGCGGGACGGCGCGTCGCAGGACCAGCAGGGCCCGCCCCGGGACCGTCACCACGTCGCCGGCAGGGTAGTCCCGGCGTCCGGCGGCATGCCCGTCGCTGGTGTCGAGCCACCACTCCCAGTCGCGGCCCCACTCCACCGCCGGAAGGACGAAGGGGACGGGCCCCTCACCGGCGTTGAGGAGGATGAGCAGCGTGTCCCCCAGGCGCTTCTGCCCCTGCTCGTCCAGCTCCCCGATGGCATCTCCGCCGAGCAGGAAGCCCAAGGTGCGCAGCACCGGCTTCTGCCAGTCCGCTTGCTGCATCTCGGTGCCGTCGGGTCGAAACCACGCCACGTCCTTCAGCTGGGAGTCGAAGATGTGGTGCCCCTGGAAGAAGCCCTGTCGCATCAGCACCGGCTGCGCCAGACGCCCGTGAATCAAGCTCCGCGTGAACGCCAGCAGGCGCTCGCGTCCTTCGTCGAGATTCCAGTCAATCCACGAAATCTCGTTGTCCTGGCAGTAGGCATTGTTGTTGCCGCGCTGCGTGTGCCCGAGCTCATCGCCGGCGAGCAGCATGGGGACGCCCTGACTCAGAAAGAGGGTGGCGAGAAAATTGCGGACCATCCTGTCCCGCAGGGCGTTGACCGCCTCGTCGGACGTCTCTCCCTCCACCCCGCAGTTCCAGGAGTTGTTGGAGTCGCTGCCGTCGCGGTTGTCCTCGCCGTTGGCCTGGTTGCGCTTCACCTCGTACGTCACCAGGTCGCGCAGCGTGAAGCCATCGTGCGCGGTGATGAAGTTGATGGAGGCGGTCGGCCCGCGGCCCGAGAGTTCGAAGAGGTCCGAGGAACCCGTCAACCGGTAGCCGATTTCGGCGGCCAGGTTGTCATCGCCCTTCCAGTAGCGCCGAAACGCGTCGCGGTACTTGTCGTTCCACTCGCTGAAGTCCGCCGGGAAGTTTCCCGACTGGTAGCCGCCGGGGCCGAGGTCCCACGGCTCGGCGATGAGCTTCACCCGGCTGAGGAACGGGTCCTGGTGCAGCGCCTGGAAGAAGGCGGCCCTGCGGGAGAAGGCCCCACCCTGCCTGCCGAGGGCCGAGGCAAGGTCGAAGCGGAAGCCGTCGATGTGCATCTCCTGCACCCAGTAGCGCAGCGAGTCCATGACCAGGGTGAGGGTCTGCGGGTGTTCCAGGTTGAGGGTGTTCCCGGTGCCCGCCACGTCGACGTAGAAGCGCGGGTCCTTCGGGATGAGGCGGTAGTACGAAGGGTTGTCCAGCCCGCGGAAACTCAGCGTCGGGCCCTCGTGATTTCCCTCGCCGGTGTGGTTGTAGACGACGTCGAGGATGACCTCGATGCCAGCGCGGTGGAGTGCCTTCACCAGTCCCTTGAATTCGTTGACGACGTTGCGCGGGTCACTGCAGGCGTGGGCGACGTCCGGCGCGAAGAAGCCGATGGTGTTGTAGCCCCAGTAGTTGACCAGTCCCCGCTCGCTCAGAAACCCCTCGTCCACGGCCTGCTGGACGGGAAGCAACTCCACCGCCGTCACGCCCAGCGACTGCAGGTGGGCGATGGCGACGGGATGGGCGAAGCCCCGGTAGGTTCCCCGGAGTTCGGGCGGAATGCCGGGGTGGCGCTTGGTGAAGCCCCGGACGTGAACTTCGTAGAGGATGGTGCGCGTCCACGGAATCCGCGGGGGGCTGTCTCCCTCCCAGTCGAAGCGGCCGTCCACCACCATGCAGCGGGGCATGGCCACGGCCGTGTCGGTGGGGTCGGGCCCCTCTTCGGCACCGGCCTCGGCCGCTGCACGGGCGAAGGCCGGGTGGGAGAGATTGGGCCGGCCGGTGAGGCTGCGGGCGTACGGGTCGAGAAGCAGCTTCTGGGGGTTGAAGCGCAAGCCGCGGTCGGGTGCCCATGCACCGTGGGCCCGCAGCCCGTACAGCGTCCCCAGGGGCAAGCCCGGGACGTAGCCGTGGTGGACGGCCCGCGTCCTGCCCGGCAGCGCGAAGCGCCGAATCTCGCGCGAGGCGTCATCCGGGTCGAAGAGGCACACCTCCAGCCGTTCGGCTCCCTCGGAGAAGACGGCGAAGTTGACGCCACGTCCGTCCCAGGTCGCACCGAGCGGACGCGGGCTTCCGAGCCAGACTTCCAGCGTCCCGTCCGTCATGCCTCCCCTTGCCCGTCGCCGGTTGTAGCCTGACGCTGCCGGTGGGGCGGGTAGAATCGTGAGGGGATGTCCTCTGCCACCCCGCGTTGCACGCTGCACCCCCGGCGGCCGGCGGGCTGGCGGTGCATGGCCTGCCACCAGAATCTCTGCCCGGGGTGCCTGGTAGAGGTGGAGCTTCGTCCCACTGCCTACGTGCGCTGCGGCCCTTGCGGGGCGGCCGTCGAGGTCCTGACCCGCCCGGGGTCGGACGTCTCCTTCGCCCGGGCGCTGCGGGGAGCACTGCGCTTGGCGGTGGGCCTTCCGGGCCTGCTCCTTGTCTTCGCCCTGGCCGCCGCGGCGGCCGAGCTGGACCGCCAGTCCTCTCCCCTGCGCGAGGGCGCACTGCTGCTGTGGAGTGCGGCGGCCTGGCTTGTGGGGGTGGCCATCGTCCGCACCACGGCCGAGGGCCAAGTGACGCTGCAGGGCGCCCCGGCGAACGCCTGGCCCGAGTTGGTGCGGCCCGCCCTCCTTCTGGCCGCGCTCACGGCGCCCGCCCTGGCCGTGCCGCGGACGGGCTTTCTGGGAGCTGGGCTGGTGGTGCTCGCGACGCCGCTTCTGGTGCCATTGGCGCTCGGCGTCCTTTCGCTGCGGCCGCTCCGGGAAGCCCTCTCGCCCGCTGCGGCAATTCGGAGGTTGCGCGAACTCGGGCAAGACGGCGCACGCGCGGTGGCCTGCGTCCTGGCCGTGTGGCTCTTCGCCCGCATGCTGGGCGGGCTCGCCGAGGCACCCCCCACCGAGGTGCCCGGCCTCTGGACGAAGACGCTGGGCGCGCTCGGGGCCTTCTCTCTCTTCCTCGTGCCACGCGTGCTGGGGCTACTGGTGGAGACGCGGGGCGAGGCACTGGACTACCCATTCCGCACGGCCCGGGCCGTCCCTGTGCTTCCTGGCGCGCGGGCGGAGGTGCGCGTGCCCTACCAACCCCCCGCCGCCCGGCCGCGCGCCCGGCCCGAGCCCATCTCCCTGGAGGAGACGTCGGCTGAGGAACCCTTCGCACCGCGCGGGCCGAAGGGCACCTAGGACGCGCCGGGGGACCTCAGGCAGGTCCGGCAGCGACGCGCAGCGGCTGGCCCGCGGTGCCCTTCGGCCAGCGGGAGAACAGGAGCCGGTCCAAGGAGACGGCCCCGGCGCCGGCCACCACCAGCCAGACGAAGCAGGCCAGGTAGGTGAACTCGCTGAAGCCGAAAAGGGTGGCCACGCCGTCGATGTCGCCCCGCTTGGCCGTCAAGATGGCCACCAGCATGCTGAAGGCCAAGGGCAGGGCGGCCAGTCGGGTGAGGAGGCCGACCAGCACCAGGCTGCCGCCGACGAACTCGGTGGTGGCGACGACGATGGCGGTGAGGCCAGGCATGGGGAGTCCGAGCTCGGTGAAGTAGCCCGTCACCTTGCCGAGGTCGTGCAGCTTGCCCCAGCCCGTCACGACGAAGACGGACGCGAGCGAAATCCGCACCAGCAGCGGGCCGAGCCACGCCAGTCGGTCCGCGGCCGACTTGGCGCGGGAAAAGAGAGTTTCGAGTGACTGGGACATGGGGAGCCTCGGGTGATGGACGTCGCTTTGTGTCCCGGAGACGTCCGGGTCGCCGACCCGGTTACAGGTGACCGGGCGCGAGGGCGCTCGCCAGCACGCTTCGGCGTGAGGAGCCGACCCTTGGCCCCGTGCGGCGCACCTAACAGAGCCCGGGCGGTCCCGTCCTTTCGGGGGGGCCGTTCGGGACGGGCCGTCCTGGGGCGGACGACTCGACGCCAAGCGCAACGAGGCTCGCCTGGGGTTGGGAGGCGAGCCTCGTCGGTTCTTGTTGCTGAGCGACCCTTCGGAGGCATTGCGCCTCCGGGGCAGGCCGTCAGCTGAGGTGCTTGTTCACCAGCTTGGTCATCTCGAACATCGAGACCTGCTTCTTGCCGCCGAAGACGACCCTCAGTTTGTCGTCGGCGTTAATCATCCGCCTCTCCTTCGCGTCCTGGAGGTTGTTCTTGCGGATGTAGGCCCACAGCTTCTTGACCACCTCGGTGCGCGCAATCGGCTTGTTGCCAACCACCTCGGCCAGGTCCTTCGAAGGAGTCATCTCCTTCATGAAGGCGGCGTTCGGCTTGCGCTTGGTGCCAGAGGCCTTCTTTGCGCTCTTCTTGGCGGGCTTCTTAGCGGCCATTCGTTCGCAGTCTCCTCCCCGCTCGGGGGACGTTAGGGCTTCGTGCCCGAAGCCAGCGGCGTGACTATCAGGTTTCAGAGGGGAAAACACGGGCTACAGAGGTAATTTACCCTCGGGGAGCCAAAGTGCGGGCGGGAGATTCCGTGCATGTACTGGTGACGGGAGCGGCGGGTTTTCTCGGGGGAGCCCTCGTCCGGCGTCTGCTGGCGTCCGGACATCGGGTGCGTGGACTGGCCCGCGGCGCCCTGCCGCCCCCGCCCTGGGGGGATGCGTTGGAATGGGTCCGCGGTGACGTCACCCAGGCCCCCACGCTGGGGCCGGCCCTGTCCGGTGTCGATGTTGTCTTTCACCTCGCCGGAATCCGGCGTGCGCCAGTGCGGAGCGCCTTCTTCGCCGTCAATGCCGAGGGCACGCGGAACGTGTGTGACGCATCGTGGCGCTCCGGGGTGCGTCGCCTGGTGCTGGCCGGCTCGCTGGCTGCGGTGGGCCCCTCCCGCCCGGAGCGCCCGCACGTCGAGGGGGACGCCTTGCAGCCCGAGGAGTGGTACGGCGAGAGCAAGGCCGAGGCCGAGCGCATCGCCTTTCAGCCGCGCGGGAACCTGGAAGTGACGGTGGCGCGGCCGCCGCGCATCCTGGGCCCCGCGGACCGGGAAAACCTGGTCTTCTTCAAGCTCATCCGCCGCGGGCTGCGGCTGTCGATTGGCGGCGGGCCCAGGCCGCTTTCGGTGGTGGACGTGGACGACGTGGTCGACTTTCTGCTGCTGCTGGCCGAGCGCCCCGAAGCGGTGGGAGAGGCCTTCTTCTGCCCGGGGCCGGAGACGACGACGCTGGAGGACATCCAGGACCGGGGGGCGGCCGCGCTGGGGCTGCATCCGCGCACCCTCCGCGTCTCTCCCCGGGTGCTGCAGGCGCTGGCGGGACTGGCCGACGTGGTCTCGCGCACGACGGCACGGCACTTGCCGCTGAACCGGAAGCTGGCGAAGCAGCTGCTGGCCCCCGCCTGGACGTGCAGCGGGGAGAAGGCCGCCGCGCGCCTGGGCTGGCGGCCCCGGGTGCCCCTGCAAGACTCGATTGCACGCAGCGCCACGTGGTATCAGGCCGAGGGTTGGCTATGACCGCGAAGGCAGCGTTCTACGACGTCGATGGAACGCTAGTGCGAACCAACATCGTTCACACCTACGCCTACTATGCGATGAACCGGGGCACGCTCTCGGGCATTGCCGGCCGGACGCTGGCGGCGGCAGCCCAGGTGCCGCTATACGCCGCGCTCGACCTGGTCAACCGCAAATGGTTCAACGAGTACTTCTACCGCGCCTACGCTGGCCTGAGCGAGGACCGGCTGGTGGTCCTCGGCGAGGAGATGCTGGAGGACGTGCTCAAGCCGGCCGTGTTCCCGAAGGCCAAGGACCTCATCGACGAGGCGCGGCGCGCCGGCTGTCGCATCGTCTTCATCACCGGCGCGCTGGACTTCACGGTGGCTCCGCTGGCGCGCCTGCTCGGCGCCGACGACGTCATCGCCAACAAGATGCAATTCGTCGGTGGCATCGCCACCGGGAAAGTCATTCCGCCCATCATCGAGGGCGCCAACAAGGCGCACGCCATCCGGGACTACTGCGTGCGCCATGGCCTGGCGCTCGACCAGAGCTTCGCCTATTCCGACAGCTTCTCCGACTACGCCATGCTGGCCATGGTGGGACGGCCCACTGCGGTGAACCCCGACGTCCGGCTGCGCTCCATCGCGCGCGCCTACCACTGGCCGGTCCTCGACTTGAGGTGACATGCGTCCGCTGAAGACATTGAAGCGGCTCTACGACGAGAACAACCAAGTGGTGGTGACGGAGAAGGGCAGCCCGCCGCGCGTCATCTTCCACGGCGAGGATTTCCTCCTCGAGGACCTTCCCTTGGGGACGCGGGTGGTGTTCGCCCGCTTGCCCTTGCAGCCGGTGCCCAACCCCAAGGCCGCCATCCGCTGGGCGCTCAACCATCCAGAAGGGATGGACCCGCTGCATGCGCTGCTGCGGCCGGGGATGAAGGTGACCATCGCGCTGGACGACATCTCGCTGCCGCTGCCGCCCATGGTGACGCCGGACGCCCGCCAGACGGTGCTGGAGATTGTCCTCGAGCTGCTGGCCGACTCGGGCGTGGACGACGTGCACCTCGTCATCGCCAATGCACTGCACCGCCGGATGACGGAAGGCGAGATGAAGCGGATGGTCGGGGAGAAAATCTTCGACGCCTTCTATCCCGACCGCTACTACAACCACGACGCCGAGGACCCCAACGGGATGGTGGAGCTCGAGCACACCGCCCAGGGCGAGGTGGTGGCCATCAACCGGCGCGCGGCGGACAGCGACCTGCTCATCTACGTGAACATCAACCTGGTCCCGATGGACGGCGGCCACAAGTCGGTCGGGACCGGCCTGGCCAACTACGCGAGCCTCCGGGCGCACCACAACCCGAAGACCATCCGCGACTCGGAAAGCTACATGGAGCCGAGCAAGAGCGCGCTCCACCGCAGCACCGAGCGCATCGGCCGGGTCATCGACCAGCACCTGAAGGTGTTCCACATCGAGACGGTGCTCAACAACCGCATGTTCGACGGGGCGACCGGCTTCTTGGGGAAGCGGGAAGAGGACTTCACCGAGGTCGACCGGCTCAAGTTCGAGGTCCTGCGGTACACCCTCTCCAAGCTTCCGCGCGTCGCCAAGCGCAAGCTCCTGATGTCCATTCCAGCGCCCTACGACATCATCGCCGTCAACGCCGGGGCCACCGAACCGTGCCACGAGAAGACGCTGGAGGCCTGCTGGCGGCAGTACAGCGTGCCGGTTCAGGGCCAGAGTGACATCGTCATCTGGGGCGTGCCGTACATCTCCCCCTACAACGTCAACTCCATCCTCAATCCACTCTTGGTGCAGGTGATGGGGCTCGGCTACCTCTTCAACCTCAACCGGGGAATCCCGCTGGTGAAGAAGGGCGGCGTGGTCATCCTCTGCCACCCGGCCTACGACGAGTTCGACCCGGAGCACCACCCCAGCTACATTGAGTTCTTCAACCGCCTGCTCCCCGAAACACGCGACGCGATGGTGCTGGAGCACAAGTACGAGCAGGAATTCGCCACCAACCCGTCCTACGTCCACCTGTACCGCAAGGGGCACGCGTACCACGGGGCCCACCCCTTCTACATGTGGTACTGGGGCGAGAACGGCCGCCAGCACGTAGGCAAAGTCATCGTCGCCGGCGCCGAGAACAACCACGTCCCGGAGCTGCTCGGGTGGGAACGCACCGACACGCTGGCGGAGGCCATCGACCTGGCACGGGGCGCCGTCGGGCGCAGCGCCTCCATCACGCTGGTCAAGTCCGCCCCCATTCTCCAGACGGACGTCCGCCTCTAGTAGAGGCGAGCACAGCATTTCTGGCGTGGGGCCGACCAAGGGATGAGGGCGTGGCCGAGCTGAATCGCCTCGT
Organism: Myxococcaceae bacterium; assembly: GCA_017881265.1. Taxonomy (GTDB): domain Bacteria; phylum Myxococcota; class Myxococcia; order Myxococcales; family Myxococcaceae; genus JADGRA01. The sequence continues at coordinate 108,149 of JADGRA010000066.1, forward strand.
CGGATATCTACGCGGAGGCCCGGCGCCGCCGTTCGGCAGCACCGCGGTCGAGTGAGCTGGCCAGCGCAGCCGTCCAACGCCCGGTGGCGTAGCTCGCGCTCCTCGCCTGCGCGTCGACCCGGACTGCAGAGAGGGCCGCACGCGCGTGCCCGGGCCTACTCCTTCGCCGCCGCAGCCTTCTGCGCGGCGAGCTTGCCTTGGAAGTCGCGCTCGCTCTCCTCGACCAGCTTGCGGTAGCCGGCCGGGTCGACGAAGGGGTCCTTCGCGCCCGCGCGCGCCCGGGTGAGCTTCTCTTCCATGCCGAAGTAGGCGCCGTGCGCGCCGAGGAAGAGATCGCACTCGAGCCCGCGCAGCGTGCGGAAGCCGCGGGCGAAGTCGTCGGCGATGGAGGGATAGAGGCGGTTGTCGACCAGCTCGAAGCCGGGGTCCGTGTTGACGTTGGGACCGCCGACGATCACTGCGCGCAGCGTCCGGCCGCCCTCCTCGACGTCGAGGGTCCAGGTGGTGCAGCCGCGCGTGTGGCCGGGAGTGAGGTGCGCGACCAGCGCGGTGCCACCCAGCTTCACAACGTCGCCGTCGTGTAGCACGCGATCGACCTTGGCGGCCGGGTAGCGATGGGCGGAGTAGGCGAAGTCGGCCTTGCCGCCCGACTCGACCACCGGCACGTCGGCGTCCATCACCATGTACCGCGCGCCCGTCAGCTTGAGCAGCGCGGCGCTGCCCGCGACGTGGTCGAAGTGGGCCTGGCTGATGAGGAGCACCTTCACGTCCGCAAGCTTGAAGCCAAGGGTCTCAATGCTGGCGCAGATCTGCGGCACGCTCTCTTCCAGGTTGGAGTTGATGAGGACGTGGCCCTCGGACGTGGTGACCAGCCAGCTCGCGAGCTCCTTGCTGCCGACGTAGTAGAGGTTCCCCGCCACGCGGAAGGGCGTGATGGGCGCAGTCCAGCCCGCGGGCGGGGCGGCGCGGACGAGGGCGGCGGCCAGGAGGAGGAGGCAGGCGAGCGCGCGGGCGAGCCGGGGCATGGTGGCGACTATAGTGCGTCGGTCTTCAGGCCCGCCGCGCCGGAGCGGTGGTAGCGTCGCGTCCTCGGGTGTGGAAGGGCTTGTCGAGCAGCGGGGCGAGTGAAACGTCACGAAGCACGTCGCACGGAAACATCGTGGGTCCACGACCGGCCGAACGACGAGCCACGAGGGCTACCGAGTGAGCCACGTGGGGCGCAAGGTGCTCCCCGCCGCCCAGCAGTGACATGACGGAACAGAGCGGAAACCACGTCGATGCGCGAGGCGGGTTTTTCAGCGGCCTGCTAGACTCCCCCGCCCCCAAGCACGCCATGGCCGAAGCCGCCTCGCTCGACGTCACCCAGGTCCTGACCGGCAAGCACCTGCTGTTTGCCGGCAGCACCGGCTTCGTCGGCAAGGTGGCGCTGTCCATGCTGCTGCACCGCTACGGCCGCGTGCTGTCGCGGGTGTCGGTGGTGGTGCGGCGGGGCTCCTCTGCCTCGGCCGAGTCCCGCTTCTTCGACAAACTGCTGCCGGGGGAGCCCTTCCGCCCGTTGCGCGAGGAATTGGGGGACCGCGGCGCCGAGGCCTTCGTGCGCAGCCGCGTCCAGGTGCTGGACGGGGACGTCACCGAGGCGGCCTTCGGACTCTCCGCGGAGACGCTGGCGTCCCTGCAAGGCTCGGTGTCCACCATCCTCAACTGCGCCGGCCTGGTCTCCTTCAACCCGTCGCTGGAGGTCGGCCTCAAGGTCAACACCCACGGCGTGCAGAATGCCGTCGACCTGGCGCTGCGGCTGAACGTCCCGCTGGTGCACGTCTCGACGGCCTTCGTCGCCGGGAACCGCTCCGGCCTCGTCTTCGAGGACGAGGAGATTGTCGGCTACTTCCCCAAGCGCGGGGAGCTGGATGGACGCGACTTCTCGCTGCAGCGGGAACTCTCCGACTGCCGGGAGGAAGTCGCCCGGCTGCGCAGCAAGGCCGAGGATGCAGCGCTGACGGCCGTCTTCCGCAAGCGGGCCATTGAACGGCTGGAAACCGAGGGCCGCGACGCGCGCGACGAGAAGTCGGTCCGGCTGGCGGTGGCGCGCGAGCGCAAACTGTGGCTGACGCAGAAGCTGGTGGACGCCGGCATGGACCGCGCCCGCCAGTGGGGCTGGCCCAACACCTACACCTACACCAAGTCCCTTGGGGAGCAGGTGATGGCCGGCACCCCCGGGCTGCGCTACGCGATTGTGCGGCCGAGCATAGTGGAGAGCGCGCTGCGCTACCCCTTCCCCGGCTGGAACGAGGGCTTCACCACGTCGGCGCCGCTGGCCTACGCCGGGATGAAGGGGCAGCGCAGCCTTCCCACCGGCGAGCGCACCATCCTGGACATGGTGCCGGTGGACCTGGTGGCCTCATCGCTCATCGCCATCACCGCGCACACGCTGACCACCCACAGCCGGCGCGTCTACCACCAGGCCTCGGGCGACGTGAATCCGCTGTACGCCGCCCGCTCCTCGGAGCTGGTGGGGCTGTACCGGCGCCGCTTCTTCCGCAACAAGTCCACCGGCAGCAAGGTGTGGAATGAATTGCAGAGCCGGTTGGAGCCGCGCGGGGTGAGCAAGCGCGCCTTCCAGCTGGGCAGCACGCCCCTGTTCGCGACCGGCGCCAAGTTGCTCCGCGAGGCGCTCGAGCAGGTGCAGCCTGCCTGGGGAGCCCCCCGCGTCTCGGCATTGCTCGCGCGGGCCCAGGACCGCCTCCAGGAAGTGGAGGAGCAGGCCCGTTCGTTCTCCAGCCTGGTCGACCTCTTCCTGCCCTTCATCTGGGACAACCACTACGTCTTCCGCTGCGACAACACGCGGTCCATCCACCGCGCCCTGTCGCCGGAGGACGCGGCCCGGCTTCCCTGGGACCCGGAAGCCATCGACTGGCGACACTACTTCCTCGAAGTTCACCTGCCGGGCCTGGAGAAGTGGGTCTTCCCGACGCTGGACGAGGAGCGCGAGCGCCGCACCGCCATCCACGCCCACCGGGACTTGCTCGAACTTTTCGACGCGGCCGTCCGGGCACACCGCCACCGGGTCGCCTTCCGCATGGTGGAGGGAGAACGGGAGGAGCGCTTCACCTACGGGGAGACGGCGCGCTGGGCGGCGCGGGTCGGCAGTTTCCTCGCTCGGGCCGGCGTGCACCCCGGTTCGCGGGTGCTGCTGGTCAGCGAGAACCGACCGGAGTGGGCCTTCGCCTACTTCGGCATCCTGAAGGCGGGCGCCACCGTGGTGCCCGTCGACGCCGCCTCCACCGAGACCGAAGCGGTCAACATCGCGCGCCGGGCCGAGGCGCGCGCCGTCCTCCTCTCCGAGGCGGCCGCCCGGGACCTGCCGGGCCTGTGGAGGGCGCTTGGCGGCGCCGGGCTGTCGACGCAGGTCTTCACCCTGGCCCAGGCCATGGAGGGGGATGACACGGCGCCGGACCGCATCGCGCCCCTGGGCAAGTCGACGTCCCCCGACGACGTCGCCTCCCTCATCTTCACCAGTGGCACCACCGGCCTGCCCAAAGGGGTGATGCTCACCCACCGGAACTTCGCCTCCCTGGTTCCGAAGCTGGCCGGCTCCTTCGACTTCGGCATCGGCGACGGGCTTCTGTCGGTGCTCCCGCTGCACCACACCTTCGAGTTCTCCGCCGGTCTGCTCATGCCGCTCAGTCGCGGGGCGGAGATTACCTACCTGGATGAACTCACCACCGACCGGTTGGGCGACGTCTTCGAGACCGGTCGCATCACGGCGATGATTGGCGTCCCGGCGCTGTGGTCACTGCTGCACCGGAAGATTACGCAGGAATTCGCCGCCAAGCCGGCCCTGGTGGAGCAGGCCCTCCGGGGGCTGATGAGCGCGCACGGCGAGCTGCGCAACCGGCGCAACGTCAACCTCGGCAAGCTCCTCTTCTGGCCCATCCACCGACGCTTCGGCGGTCGCATCAAATTCCTGGTGAGTGGCGGCGCGGCGCTCCCGGACGAGGTGCACCAGGCCTTCCACGCGCTGGGGTTCGACCTGAGCGAAGGGTACGGGCTGACCGAGGCCTCCCCGGTGCTGACGGTGGCGACGGCGGGAAACCGGCGCATCCCGGGGACGGTGGGGAAGGCCCTGCCTGGCATCGAAATTCGCATCCACCAGCCCGACGCGGACGGGGTCGGGGAAGTCTGGGCCCGGGGCCCGAGCGTCATGGCCGGCTACTTCGGGGACCGCGAGGCCACCGAGGCGGCCCTGGTGGACGGCTGGCTGCGCACCGGTGACGTGGGCCAGCTCGACGACGAGGGGCGTCTCACCCTCCTCGGGCGGGCCAAGGACGTCATCATCGACGCCAGCGGGAAGAACGTTTACCCGGACGAGCTGGAGGCCCTCTACGGCGCCCATCCCCACGTGAAGGAGCTGTCCATCGTCGGGCTGCCGGACGAGGGCGGCGCCGAGCGTGTGGCCTGTCTGTGCGTTCCGGACCCCAAGGACCGGCCGCGCGAGGAGGTGCGCGCCGAGCTCGAGGAGCACGTCCGCACCGTGTCCGCCGACCTTCCCTTCTACCGCCGCGTGAAGGTGCTGCGCTTCTGGGACGGCGAGCTTCCGCGGACTAGCACCCGCAAGGTGCGCCGGCCGGAAGTCCTCGCCGAGCTGCAGCGGCTGGAGAAGCTGGCCTCCTCCGGAGAGCGCGTCCGGGCGGCCCCGGGAGCCACCGGGTGGCTGGAGGCCCTGGTGGCCGAGGTGGTGGGACGGCCCGCCTCCGACGTCATCGCCAGCTCGCGCCTGGTGGCGGACCTCGGGTTCGACTCGCTGCTTCTCACGGAGTTGTCGGTGGCGCTGGAGACGGCCGGCGTCAATGTCCCCGAGGTGAGCGACCTCACCGGGCTGCAGACGGTGGAGGACCTGCGCCGGCTGGTGCAGAGCACCGGCCGGCGCGGGCGGGAGCCCGAGCCGGTCGCGCCGTCCGCCGACGCCGAGCGGGAGATTCCGGTCCCCGCCCCGCTGGCCAGCTTGGGCCGCACCCTTCTGTCCTTCGGACAGAAGGTTCTCTACGGCGGCGTCTTCGACGTGCAGGTCACCGGCGAGGCCTTCATCCCGCAGAATCGCAACGTCCTGGTCATCGCCAACCACACCAGCCACCTGGACATGGGGCTGGTGAAGACGGTGCTCGGCGAGCAGGGCCAGCGTCTGGCGGCCCTGGCGGCGCGGGACTACTTCTTCGACACGCCCCTCAAGCGGGCCTACTTCGAGAACTTCACCAACCTCATCCCGATGGACCGACACGGCAGCCTGCGCGAGTCGCTGCGCCTGGCGGGGGAGGCGCTGCACCAGGGCTACCACCTGCTCATCTTCCCGGAGGGCACCCGCTCGGTGAATGGCGTCCTTCAGGAATTCAAGCCGACGCTGGGCTATCTGGCGCTCAGCTACAACGTGGACGTCCTGCCGCTGTACATCGAGGGGACGCACGAGGCGATGCCCAAGGGGGCGATGTTCCCCAAGCGCAAGACGCTGGCCGTCCACATCGGGCCGCCGCTTCTGGTGAGCGAGCTGAAGCGCCGGACGGCCGGACTGGCGCGAAGCGACAGCTACCGCGTGGTGACGCGCATCGCCGAGCAGGCGGTGCGGGCGCTGCAGCACCACACCGTCTTCGACCTCGACGCCCACGCGGAATTGCTGGTGGCCCCGGCCCCGCGTCGCTCGAGCAGCGGGGGCAGCGAGTCGTGAACGTCCTGGTCACCGGTGCCACCGGGTTTCTCGGCACCGCGGTGGTCCTGAGGCTGGCGGAGGCCGGCCACCGGGTGCGGATGGTGGGCCGGCAGCCACCGCGGGCCGAGCTGCTGCAGCTGGGCGAGTTTCACCCCCTGGACCTGGAACAGCCCTCCGGCCTGCGTCCGGCTCTGGCCGGGATGGATGCGCTGATGCACCTGGCCGGACGCGTGTCCTTCGACCCGCGCGACGGCCGGGCCATGTACCGGCTGCACGTGGAGGGTACGCGCACCCTCCTCGAGGAGATTCGCAGCAACGGCGGCATCGGCCGGCTGGTGCTCGCCTCGACGTCGGGCACCACCGCCGTGTCGCGGACGGAGCGCACCGGCAGCGAGGAGGACACGGCGCCCCTGGACGTCATCGGGCGGTGGCCCTACTACCTGTCCAAGGTTTACGAGGAGCGCCTCACCGTCGACTTCTGCCGCAAGCACGCCATCCCCCTGGTGGTGTGCAACCCCAGCCTCTTGCTCGGGCCGGGGGACACCCGGCTGTCCTCCACCTGGACGGTGGCGAAGTTCCTCCAGCGGGACTTGCCGGCCATGCCCAACGGCGGGATGAGCTTCGTCGACGTCCGGGATGCCGCGAGTGCCTTCGTCTCGGCCCTCACCCGCGGCGAGCTGTACGGCAAGCACCTGATGGGCGTGAATCTCACCATGGCGGAGTTCTTCCAGCGCCTGGCGCGGCTGTCCGGCGTCCCGGCGCCGCGGCTGCGGCTTCCCGCCAAGGTGAATGTCCTCGGGGCGCAGCTGCTGGAGCGCTGGGCCCGAGCGCGGGGCCAGGAACCGGCCGTGGACGCGGCGGCCGTGGAGATTGCCGAGCACTGGTTCTGGGTGGACAGCCGCAAGGCAGAACAGCACCTTGGCTTCCACGCCCGGGACCCGCACCAGACGCTGCTAGACACCGTCACCGACCTCATCGGACGGATGCCGGAGCAGTCGCGGCCAGGCACGAAGGGCCGCCTCGCCGAGCTGCGGCGGGAGTGAAGGCCCTTTTCCTCTCCCAGCCCGGACGGCTCGCCGCCGCGCTAGCGCTCGCGCTCGCCCTGGCCGCGCTGGTGGCGCCATGGACGGGGCACGTGGACGACACCGACGCCCAGCTGTACCAGGTGGTGGCGCGCCACATGGTGGAGGACGGCCACTGGTTCGACCTGCGCTACCTGCCCGGCGTGCACCCGCAGTTTCGCGAGCACCTGCCCTTCGGGCTGTGGCCCTTCGCGGCGGTCATCCGGCTTTCCGGGGAGAGGGCGCTGGCGCCGCTGGCCGGCTTCTTCAGCGCGGGCACACTGCTGTTGACGCTGCTTCTGGGCCGGCGCCTGGGGGGCTGGGGGATGGCCACCCTCGCCGTCCTGGTGCTGGGCACCACCGAGTCCTTCATCGTCTATGCAGGCCGCCCGCGCCTGGACCCGCTGCTGCTGTTGCTGGTGACGGCCTCGGTGGCCACGCTGTTGGCCTGGCCGCCCACGCCCGGGCGGTGGCTATGGGGGGCGGCGTTCGCCGCCGGGGCGACGCTGGTGAAGGGGCCCTTCGGGCTGTTGCCCTTCTTCGCCGCCGGGGCGGCCGTCGCCTGGGACGTCCGAAGCCCGCGTCTTCTCCTCCGCACGGCCCTCCTCACCCTGCTGGCGGCCGTGCCGGTGGCCGCCTTCCTGCTGGCAGACAGGACGTGGGGCACCGGCACCTGGTGGCGGGGCTACCTGGGCGACCAGCTGCTGGCCTCCGCCACCGGCGGGCGCGAGGACGGGGTGGAGCCGCCCTGGTTTCCGTTGGCCACGGTTGCCGGCCGCTTCTGGCCGGGCCTTCCCCTTCTGGGCCTGGGCACGGCGCGGGCCCTGGGCTGGCCGAAGGGGCTGGACGTCCAGCGGCCCCCCACGCCCAAGGTGGCCCGGACCCTGCTGCTGTGCGTGCTACTGCTGCTGTGCGGCCTGGCCCTTCCGGAACGCAAGGTGTGGCACCACGCCCTGGTGGCGTACCCGCTGCTGGCGCTCCTGGCCGGGGCCGGCGGAGCCCCGTGGGTGCAACGCTTCCTCTCCACCGCCGGACAAAAGCGCGCGGCCGTGGCCGGGCTGGCGGTGCTGCTGGCGCTGGCGTTGGGCTTCCTCGCCGCCGGGGGCGGCGCCCGGGTGTGGAAGCCCAGCGTGGACGCCGCCGAATTTCGCGCGGACTTGGACTGCCTGTTGCCCGGCGACGCGGTGCTGGTGGTGTCCAACCCGCCACACTGGCGCATGGTGGCGGCGCTGGCCGCGGAGCGCCGGCTACAGCCCTTCGTCGAGAGGCGCCTGGGCGAGGGGGCGCCGCACGGGGCACGGCTGGCCCTGGTGGAAAGCCACCTGGTGCCCGAAGGGCCGCTGCCCGTGCCCTGGCAGAAGGCGGGCGAGGCGCGGGGCTGGGTGCTGCTGCGCCAGTAGGCCTGGCCCCCGGGCAGCGTCAGCGCGGGCGCGCCTCCCCTTCCAGCAGCCGCCGCTTGCGGGCCTGCCCCCAGCGGTAGCCGCCGACGGCGCCGTCAGCGCGGACGACGCGGTGGCAGGGCACCAGCACGGCCAGCGGGTTGTTGGCGCAGGCCTGGGCCACGGCCCGCGCCCCCCGCGGGGAGGCGACGGCGTTGGCGACGTCGCGGTAGCTGGCCGTCTTTCCCGCGGGAATGGCCTGAAGCGCCTTCCAGACGCGCAGCTGGAAGGCCGTCCCGTGCATGTCCACCGGCACGCTGGGCGGCTTCCACGGCGCGTCCACGCCTTTCACCACCGCCTGCACCCAGGCCTCCTCCGCCTTCCCGGCGGGCACCAGCGTCGCGCGCGGGTACTCCGTCCGCAGCTCAGCCAGCAGCTGCAAGTCCGAGTCGCCGAAGGCCACCCGGCAGACGCCGCGGACGGTAGTGGCCACCAGCGTGCGGCCCAGCGCGCTTCGGGCCAGGGCGTACGCAATGCGTTCCCCCGCCCCGCCCGCGCGGTAGGCAGAGGGCGTCATGCCCAGCTGGCCGCGTGTCCTGGCGTAGGCCCGGCTGGGCGCCTGGTAGCCGGCGGCGTAAATGGCGGAGCTGACGTCCGCCTCCTCGCGCAGCGCTGCCTTCAGCTGCCCAAACCGCCGGGCGTCCAGGTAGGCCTTGGGGGACAGCCCGGTGTGCCGCTTGAAGAGGCGCTGCAGGTGGCTGGGGCTGAGGGACACGGCCCGGGCCAACGCGGCCAGGGTGGGCGCGGGCTGGGCGTCGGAGGACAGAAGCGCCCGGACGCGCTCCACCACCGCCTCCGCCGGCCCCAGGGCCGCAGCCGGGTGACAGCGCCGGCAGGCCCGGTAGCCCTGCCGCTCGGCCGCCGCCGCCGAGGGGAGGAAGCGGACATTCTTCCGCAGCGGCCGGCGGGAGGGGCAGGACGGGCGGCAGTAAATGGTGGTGGTTTCCACGGCGTAGACGAAGCACCCGTCCCAGCGGCGGTCGCGCGCCACCACCGCGCGCCAGCACCCTTCTTCTTCGAGGTCCACGGGCTCCGCCACGACGTCGACTCCAGCGTGCGCCAGCATTAGCCCACCTCCCGCTCGCTGGGCAGGTACCCGGAGGCGCTCGGCGGGTAGGCAAAGACTTGGGCGAGGTGGCCCGGCTGCGCGCGCACCCGGGCGAGCCAGTCCACCACCGCCGGGTAACCTTCCAGCACGAAGCCCCCCTCATGCGCCAGGTGGGTGTAGGCGTAGAGGCAGATGTCCGCGACGCTGTAGCGGCCGCCGGCGAAGAAGGGCTGCGTCGCCAGCTGCTGCTGCATGACGGAGAGGACGGTTTGCCCGAGGCGCCGCTTGCCCTCCACCAGGGCCGGGTAGCGGGACAGCTTCCCCGTCAGCGTCCAGTGGCGCAGCGCCGCGATGCTGGGCTGGTGGGACTCCTGCTCGAAAAACATCCACCGCAGCGCCTGCGCCTGCGCCAGCGCGGTGTTGGGCCAGTAGGCCGTGCCCTGGGCCAGGTAGAAGAGGATGGCGTTGGACTCCGGAAGGAAGACGCCCGGACTCGGCTCCAGCACCGGGACGGTGCCGCTTGGGTTCTTCTGGAGAAACGCCCCGGTGCGCGCCTCCCCGGCAAAAATGTCCACCCACTCCGTCTGGTAGGGCGTCCCCAGGTGGGCCAGCAGAAGACGGACTTTGTAGCCATTCTGCGAGGCGGCGTAGTCGTACAGGCGCATGGGCATTCTCCGGTGGTTGGCAGCCCCCGGAAGACTTGCCTGCCCCGGCGCCGGCCCGCTCCCCGGTTGTTGCCTTCAAAGTCTCGTGAAGGGCCCCGTGGGGCCCCTTCAGCGCAGCGAGGCCAGCGGGAAGTAGTGCTGGAGAATTTCCCGGTACGTCTCTCCCCGCCCGGCGCGCAGCGCGGCGCCCGCCTGGCACAGGCCCAGGCCGTGCCCAAGTCCGGTTCCCTGCACCCGGACGGCTTGCCCCAAGGGAAGGAATTGGAAGCGGGCACTGCGCACCGCCCCCCAGCCGAGTGCCCGGTCCAGCACCCGGGCCACCGCGTCCCCGGCGGCAGCGCCACCCCCCGGCAAAAGTACCCGCACCACGTACCCGCCCTGGCCGACTTGGGCGTCCAGGGCCTCCGCCGCGAGGAGGGCCGGCGCCGGCGCCGCCAAAAGGGGCGCCAGCGCGCGCTGAAAGACGCCCAGCGGCACGTCCGCCTGCCAGCGGTGGGCGGGGCACCCGGTGTCCGGGACCGCGGCGGCGCCGGTGGCAGCGCTTCCGAAGACTTCCTCCGGCGCCCCGGTGTGGCCGCCACAGGCGGCGTGGAAGGGCGTCTCCGCGACGGCGCCTGAGGCCAGCACCAGCACCCGGCCCGCGGTGGCCGCAGCGGCGGCACTGGCCGCTGCGCGGTGGGCGGCGCTGACGCCGCTGCCGCGCAGCAGCTGGCAGTGGGCCAAGTCGCACACGTCCGCGTCGGCGTGCCGTGGCCCCTGGGCGAGGAAGAAGCTGCGCGCCACCACCGCCTGTGCCGCAAGCGCGGCCGCCGCCGTCCCGGGCGTCGTCTCGGCAGCCACCACCTGGGCCACGTAGCCTTCCAAGGGAAGCAGCAGCACCAACGCCAGTTCCCCCCGGACGGCCCGCACCGACAGCGCGCCGCGGTAGTGGCGCGGCCCCTCCCCCGGCAGTCGCAACGTCCACGCTGCGTCGGCCAGGACGTACGGCTGGGCCACCTCCACCCCGTCCAACAACAGGCGGGAGGCGCTGGCCTCTAGGGAGTGCTGACTCGGGCCCTGCACGTCCAACTGCCGCGGGTGCAGGCGCTCCAGCAAGCGCACCCGCACCGGCGGCTGGGCGGAGGCCTGGGGCGCCAGCGCCAGCGCCGCCAGCAACAAGCCCCGGGCGGCCCCTCTCACCGGGGCCCGCCACGCACCTGGTAGTCGGCGCTGGCCAGGGCCCGTGTCCCGCCGGGCAGCCACAATTCCACCCGGTGTCGCCCGCCGCGCGCCGGCAGCCGTCCGGTGAAGGGGGGAAGCAGCTGCAGGACGGCCCCCTCCTCGGTGCGCAACTCCAGGCGCAGGGCGCCGGGCGGCGGCCGGACGCGGACGGGGATGGACTGGGCGCTGTCGGGAAGGCCCGCTTCGAGGAGGTACTCGTCCCCGTCCTCTGGGCTGAGAAGCTGGGCCCGGCCTTCGGCCTGCGCCTCCTCCGGCCAGGGCCCGGCCTGCCAGCCTTGCGTCCGCGCCCAGGCGTAGAAGTCCGGGCCGACGTCCAGCACGCTGTGGCGGGCCGGCCCCGTCCCACTCTCGCGGTGCATGGCGCAGTCCTCGCGCGGCGCGGTGCCGGGCAGAAACACTTCCTCCACGGCAGAGGGGCAGTGGCGCGAGGCGCGCTGGCCGGACAGCGCACACACCCGGACGTGCTGGAAGCGGCTCCTGTCCACCAGGGGACGCAACGGCCGCCCCCGCATGGCCAGCGCCAGAATGCGGGCGAAGATGGGGCCCGCCCCGGAAATGCCGGACACCTTGTGCATGGGCACGCCGTCGAAGTTGCCGGCCCACACCGCCACCGTCCGCTCGGCGGTGAAGCCCACCGTCCAGTTGTCCACGTAGGCCCGGGAGGTGCCCGTCTTGGCGGCCACCGGAAAGGACAGGCGCAGCGCGTTGTCCAGCCCGAAGGCCGGGGCCCGGGCCGCCTCGTCGGACAGCACGTCGGTGAGGAGGGCCACCGCGTCGCGCGGGAGAAAGCGGCGGGCTTGTAGTTCGCGCGGCACCGGCAGCGGCTGGCCCTGGGCGTCGCGCGCGGCCAGCACACTCACCAGCGGGCCCAGCACGCCCCCGCGGGCCAGGCCCCGGTAGGCCCGGGCCAATTCCCACAACGAGACGTCGCCGTTCCCCAGCACCAGCCCTACCCCGTAGTGCGCGGCGTCCTGGGAGAGGGAGGCGAAGCCCGCCTCATGCAGCAGCGACAGGACGCGCTCGGCCCCCAGCGCATCCGCCAGGCGCACCGCCGGGACGTTGTAGCTGTTGGCCAGCGCGGCGCGCAGCCGCACCGGCCCGTGCACGTGCCGGTCGTAGTTGCGCGGGACATACTCCCCGCCGGGCGTGGACAGGTGCCACTCCACGTCGCTGAGGAGACTGGAGGCCGTCCAGCCTTCTGCCAGGGCCAGGCCATAGACGAAGGGTTTGAGAGCGCTGCCCGGCTGGCGCAGCGCCCGGACGCCGTCGTTCTGCCCTTCGTGCTCGACGTCGGCGAAGTCCGCGCTGCCGGCGTAGGCCAGCACCTCCCCGGTGGCGTTGTCCACCACCAGCGCCGCGGCCTGGCCAATGCGGCCATCGGAGGCCAATTCGGCCCGCAGCGCCTCCTCCACCCCGCGCTGCAGCGTGGCGTCGATGGTGGTGACCACCTCGGCGGCCTGGGAGAGGCCGAGGCTGGCCCGCCGCCGCAGCAACTCCGTCACCAGGTGCGGTGCAGAAAACGGGTGGACCGCCGACACGAGGTCCCACGGCGCAAGGGCGGCCACGCGCGCCGTCTCCGCGTCCAGGAAGCCCGCGCGGCCCATCGCTTGAAGGACAAGCTGCATGCGGCGGCGCGCCGCCTCCGGGCAGAGAGACGGGTCGCCGCTGGCCGGAGCGCGCGCCAGGCCGGCCAGCAGCGCCGCCTGCCCGACGGAAAGGGCCCACGCCGGCCGGCCGAAATACGCTTCGGCGGCCGCTTCCACGCCGCGCACGTCCCGGCCCAGCGCTACCCGGTCCAGGTAGGCCCGAAGCAGCGCTTCCCGCGGCAGGTGCACCGTCAGGCGCACCGCCCACAGTGCTTCCTGCAGCTTGCCCACAAGCGTGCGCTCCCGCGGGACCAGCTGGCGGGCCAGTTGCTGGGCCAGCGTCGAGGCGCCACTCACCACCCGGGCGGCGCGCAGGTTGTCGCGCACGGCCCGCGCCACCGCCAGCGGGTCGACGCCGGGGTGCCGGCCGAAGCGGCGGTCCTCCGCGGCGACGAAGGCCTGCACCAGCTGCTGCGGCGGCGGTGCGTCTACCGGCAGGGCCAGGGCGTGCCCGTCGGGGCTGGCCACCTCTCGCAGCACGCCCCCCGCGCGGTCCAGCACCCGCAGGCTGGTGAGAGGACTCTGCGTCAGCAGCCCTTGCGGCAACGGCAGCAGCACGAAGCCCGCTGCCACCGCCAGCCCGGCGAGGACAAGCACGGCCAACGCGCGTGCCGCCCGAGAGGCCCAGCAGCGGAGGTGTCCGCCCTTTGCCTGCGCCGTCTTCACTTCTGGGCCAGGCTACCGTCGGCCACCACGCGGAAGGTGCCACCCTCGGAGCGGCCAAACACCTCCGGGGCGTACATTTCCTCGGCGTGGGCTGGCATCAGGACGAAGTCCCCCGGCGTGGTGGCCCGGGCAACAATGCTGGTGAGCTGGATGCCGGGCGGCAGGTGGTCGGCGAAGAGCACCACGCGGTCATCGCGGCGCTCGGTGTGGTTGAAGGGCGACCAGAAGCCCATGGCCCAGGGCGTGCTGCCCTCGCCGTCGTCGCCGCCGTCCTCCTCTGCCTCGTCCCCCCCGCCGGACCGCGCACCGGCCCCCCGGGCGGTGGTGGCGAGGGTGGTGTCCACCGCCTCGAGGCCCGCCGGCAGGGGAACGGCGATGGCCACGTTGGTGCGTTCCATGGACGTCGCCAGGCGCACCTGGACGCGCACCAGTTCCCCGGCCCGCACCGCCTTCACCTGGCCGCCGCCCGCGTACGGCTCCACCCAGCGCTGCACCACAATGCCTCTGTCCAGCGCCGTGGTGGGCATAGTGGCCGGCGCGTAGCGCAACAGCGCGCCGTAGTAGAGGACGCCGGCCCTGCCGTCCCGCCGGAAGTCGAGGGCCACCGGCCCGCCCGTGCGCGGCAGCTGCGGCAGCGGCACGCTGTGGCGCTGCACGTCGAGTGAGCGGCCCCGGAAGGGCGTCGCGACCAGGTCCTGCTTGTCCAGCGTCACCCGGCCGACGAAGTCCGGCGTGTCGCGCTCCTTCACCCGTGTCACCTCGGTCAGCGCCATGAGGGCAAAGGCCGCCTCCTGGGTGGTGCGGTAGCGCCCGTCGGCCCCGCGCACGCCGGTGAGGTAGCGAGCCATCTTCGCGACGTACGGGTGGTCCGGCGTGACGTCCGTGAGGGTGAGGAGCACGAGCGCCGTGGTGCGCACGTCGCTGGTCCAGCGGGAGGCGTAGGTGGCTGGATTCATCTCCTCGAAGTGCAGTCCGGCCGTGGACTCCTTGGCGCGGTCCATGACTTCCGCTAGCACGGTGCGGGCCTGGGCGCGGTCCCCGCCCCCGGTAAACATGGCGTCGGCCAGCATGGCCCGGGCGAAGAGGGGCAGCTGGTCTCGCCGCGAGAACAGCTCGCCGTAGTAGGAGGCTTTGGGCGCCCCGGTGCGGGCCAGGGCCCACAGCGCAAAGGTGCGCGTCGTGTCGTCGAGGTGCCCGCCCCAGTAGCTGCAGCGCACCCCGATGCCCGAGGCCACTACGCGGGCCAGGAAGTCCTGCCCGCGCTTGAGCGCGGCTGCGTCCACCGGGTAGCCCACTTCCGCCGAGCGGCCCAGGGCCAGCACGGCGTAGGAGGAGGCCCACTCAGCCGAGCACCCGTCGCTGGACCAGTAGCGGTAGCCGCCGTCGAGGTTTTGCAGCCCCTCGATGGCCTTCACGGTGCGGCGGATGAGCGTGTCCGGGTCGTGCGCCCCCTGCTCGGCTAGGGCCCCCTCTCCGACCCACGCCGTGGCGGTGTCCGACTTCCAGGGGATGGCGAAGCGGCCGCTCAGCTCCCGCAGCGCGACGAAGGGGACCAGCCGCGAGGACAGCTGCTCGAGGCAGCCGTAGGGGTAGTCCACCAACTGGCGCATGGCCTCGGAGAAGCCACCCAGGGCGGTGGAGGCCAACGTCACCTCGAGGCCCCCGACGTCCGGCCGCATGCCTGATGGCGGCACCAGCGCCTCGCGGCGCACGTCCGTCGTGTCCCCGGCCACCGCCACCGCCTCCAGGGCGGTGGGCAGCTGCACCGGGATGTGCTGCTCCAGCCCGTCGTGCTCGCCGCCGCCGCTGACGGAGAAGCGGAACACGGCCTCGCCGCGGGCCACCGCGCGGTAGCGGAAGCGCACCTCGCGCGGCCGCGCGTCGACAAGCGTCACCTGCTGGACCGCCGGCCCCTCCAGGACGAGGCCCTGGACGTCGGCCTTCACCTCCGCCTCCTTCACCTTGCCCCCGGGCGCATGCACCACCACCCCTGCCTCCACCACGTCCCCGACGCGTAGCAGCCGGGGAAGGGCCGGCAGGGCCAGCAGGGGCTTGCTGACGGTGACGTGTGACTCTCCACTGCCCAGCTGCTCGCCCCGGGTGAGGGCCACCGCCATCAACCGGTAGGTGGTGAGGTTGTCCGGCAGGGTGAATTCCACCTGCGCCCGCCCCTCGGCGTCGGTGAGGACGGCCGGGGCAAACAGCACCGTCGTCTTGAACTCGCTGCGAAAGCCGCTGCCGGCGCCCTCGCCGCCGCCGCCACCGCCGCCCCCCAGCCCCTTCTCTCCGTACAGCTTGCGCTGGACGAGGTGGACCAATGGCTCGCCCAGGCGGACGGACAGTCCCCGCAGCGGATGCACGGCTTCCATGACGTCGGGGACCTGGTAGCCGGTGAGGCGAAGCACGCCCTCGTCCACCGCCCACACCGTCACCTGGCTGGGCACCCCCTGGCCCTTCCAGTCCGTGACGTGCACGGCCACCCGGACTTTGTCCCGGGGGCGTCGTTCCGCGCCGTCGGGCGCCAGTTGCACGGCCAGACGCTTGCTCTTCTTCTCCACGCGCAGCTGCGCGTAGCCCACCCGCACCGTGGGACGGCCCGGGTCGTCGCGCAGGTCCGTCCCGGCGGGCTCCTCCACTCGGCCGCGCACCAGCACCACCGAGACGAAGACGTTGGGAATGTCCCCCTCGCCGAGCGGCACGTCCAGGGCGGTGGCAGCCCCCTGTAGCCTCACCCGCCTGGCGGTGAGGACGCCCTCGCGCTCCACGGTGAGGAGGGCTTCGGCGTCCGGGAAGGGACTCTTCACCAGCACGCGCGCCGTCTCGCCCACGTCGTACAGCGCCTTGTCCGGAACGAGGTCGATGCGGTCGGTGTCGTTGCGCTGCCAGCTGACCCAGCCGCTGCCCAGCACATACAGGCCGGCAGTGGTGGTTTGCGCGCGGCCACTGGCGTCATGCACCGTCGCCTTGAGGATGTAGAAGCCGCCCTCCTTCGGGGTGAAGGTGCAGCTGGCCGGGGTGGCCTCCGTCTTCACCTTGCAGCCGCCGGCGGCCTCCTCCACCGGCTCGCTCACCGTCGACCAGCGCTCCCCGACGCCCTTCTTGCGGATGAATTTCCAGTCGCGCCGGACGACGGACACCTCCACCTCGGTGCCCGCCTGCCGGGTGCCCGCGGGGGTGACGGCCACCACTTCCAGCGTGACGGGCTTCCCCGCCTCCGCGAAGCCGGTGCTGCGCGGACGCAGGCCCGCGTAGAGGGCTGCCGGGTGGACGGTGATGGCCACCCGGTTGGCCTGGCGCTGGCGACTCACGTCGGTGACTTCCGCCTCGACGGTGTAGACGTAGGTGCGATCCCCGGGCGTCTCGGCCTTGCCAGCCTGCAGCGCCAGGACGCCCATGGAGTCCGTCTTCCCCTCGCCGGCGGCGAAGACGTCGGAGACGCGTTGGGGCGCCTCCTCGTCCCAGGCCGCCACCGTCTGGCCGAAGGCGAAGCCCTCGTTGCCGGCCGGCTCGAAGGAGAGGCTGTTGCGCATCACCGTCCAGCGGACCTCGGCAGAGGCCATGGCCCCGCCAAACAGGTAGCGGGCCAGCACCTGCGCCGTGACGGCGTCCCCACCGGCCATGTCCCGGGCGGGGCTGGAGACGTCCACCTTGAATTGGGGCGCCCGGTATTCCTCCACGCGGAAGGAGCCGGAGTAGCGGATGGGCTTCCCCTGCACTGTCGTGGAGGCGGTCACCTGGAAGGTGCCCAGCGGCAGGTCGCGGTCGAGCGCCACTTCGGTCGAGAAGGTGCCGTAGTCGTCCAGGCTGAGCGTCCGGCTCGCCACTTCCTTGCCGCGCGAGGTGACGACGCGCAGCTGCACCGGCGACCCCTTGGGCGGGCTGAGAATCTTCCCCAGCGCGCGGTAGCGGGCCAGTCCCTTGAGGAAGACGGTGTCCCCCGGGCGGTAGATGCCGCGGTCGGCAAACACCGTCCCGAGACTCTTCGGCGTCCGCCCGTCCCAGTCCGTGGGCAAGTCGAAGGCCCATGGGCCGAAGCCGCCCATCCAACTGGAGAGGGTGACGCCGGTGTCGCCGCCCAGGCTGGCCGCCACCAGCGCGAACGGCGGCT
The DNA here is from genome assembly GCA_017881265.1 of Myxococcaceae bacterium. Lineage (GTDB taxonomy): Bacteria > Myxococcota > Myxococcia > Myxococcales > Myxococcaceae > JADGRA01. Next base: position 125,701 of record JADGRA010000066.1, read on the forward strand.
CCCAGACGTCCCGTCCCTCGGCGGACGGCAGCACTTCGGCCAGACCCGGAAGGCGCGCCAGCCCGTCGGTGTCGCTACGGCCCCGCCAGCGGACGGTGCCGGTGCGGTCGAGGAGTTGAAGGTCCGCACCCACCACCGGTTTTCCGTCCGACAGTCGCGTCACCCACACCGCGCTGGAGGTCGCGCCCAGCTTGGCGTGGACGACCAGGTCCGTCAGCTGTCCGGACACGTGCCGGGTGCGGCGCCATTCGTCGGAGAGCTCCGGGGCGGTGAGTTCGGCAAAGAAGAGCGTCGTCCCCTTGCCCGCGAGGAAGGAGCGCATGGGAAGCGGCCGCGTCTGCAGGACGTTGGCCGAGCCGGACGTGTCGAGCGTGGTGAGGACGGAGCTTCCCGGCGGGGTGGCCTGGCCGGCGCGGCGGCTCCCGAGGAAGCGCGCCATGTCCGCCGGCGAGAGCGCCCAGAGGCGTGCCTGCAGACGCTGCAGGTTGGTCACCTCGACGGGGAGCGCACCGTCGCCGGAGGCCTCCAGCAGCGCCACGTCCGGGCCCGGGTCGAAGCCCGGCTCCAGGTCCGTGGTGCGGAAGCCGTCGCTGGCCGCCGGGGCGAGCTGCCCGAATTCGTCCCGCACCCCGGGCGCGACGCTGACGCGGTAGTCCGTCCCCGGACGGAAGCGGCCCGGCACGGCGACCCGGGGGGCCTCCCGGCTGTCGCCGGGGAAGACCTCGGCATTCTCCCAGTCCAGCGTCACCGCCGGCTGGATGGTGAGCTTCTCCTTGAGGCTGGCCAGGACGGCGGGGTTGCTGGTGTGCAGGACGAGCGGGCCGTAGGGACAGCGCCGGGCGCCGGTGCGACAGCCGTCGGCGCCGAGGATGGCCATCGCCCCGTAGGTGCGAAGGGCGAAGCGTCGCTCCTGTCCCAGGGTGAGGGGGCCCTCGGCGCCCCGCAGGGTGGCGGCGAGGACGAGGGTGACGGGGGTGCCAAGGGGCAGCGGCTTTCCCAGCACCACCTCGTACCGCGTCTGCCGGCTCGCAACGAAGGTGCGCCCCTGACCGGGCCGTTCCTTGCCCGTGTCCAGCACCTCCGCCTTGGCGATGGTGAAGGGCCAGGCCGTCTCCTCCCGACCCACCAGCACGCGCAATGCCTTCTCGAGTTCCAGCACGGGCTGGTTGAGGAGGAGGACGAAGTGCTGGCCGGGCGTCACCCAGGCCCAGCCCTCCGCCGGCTCGACGGACTGCACGGCGGGCGATGGCGTCTGGAACGTCCAGCTGTAGCCCTCGGCCAGGGCCCGGCCGTCGACGGACTTCAGGCCGGCCGGCACGGTGACGGTGAAGCGGGTGGAGAAGGGCAGGGGCGCCTGGGAGACGAATTCCACGCTGGCCGAGCCGAGCCAGCGCCATTCCCCGGACACGGATGGCTGAAGCTGCGCTGGCGGCGGCACGCCTGCCTGCGCCTCGACGGTGCTGAGGGGCATGACGGGAAGGGAAAACGTCAGCGTGGGCCGGACGTCAGTGCCGGCCTCGCCCCGGGGCCGCGCGGCCACGACAGCCAGTGTCCCGTTGGCGCCGGCCAGGGCCTCGGCTGACAGCTGGAGCGCCGGCGGGGCCGGCACCGGCTCCAGCTGCAGTCCCTCCACGGCCGGGGCCTTCCCCTTGCCACAGCCCAGCAGCAGCACTCCGGCCGCGGCCAGCCAGCCCCAGTGCCGCTTCCCGGCGAATCCACCCTCGACGCGTCGACGCAACTGCCCCATGTGGCGCCTCTCCCCATGCCAGGCAACCCAAGGCGGCGCCTCGATGGTTCCGGACGGGATGCATCTCCCGACTTCCCGGACCGGCGTGTCAACGGTGCCGCACCTCGGCCTGGTGTGACGCGGTCAATGCACTCCGCGCGCCAGAGGCGGGTGAGGAGAGGCGCCAGGCCTAGCGCACCGCTGCCGGTGGGGACGCCGGCGCGTCCGCGGGACGGCGGAGGAGCGTGCCCTCACTTGCTGCGAGGGCGAGTGCCGCGGCCAGCCCAGTGCCCAACACTGCCCGGCGCAGGTTCCTTGGGGAGGGCGGAAGCACCACCGGGCCCGGGCCCAGCGCCTGAAGCACGTCCTCCACCTTCTCGAAGCGGCGTCGAGGGTCGAGTTCCAGACAGCGGAGAATGGCCCGCTCCCAGCGCGGGCTGAGTCCGGGGCGCCGGTGCGAGGGGGCCTCCGCGGGCCGGCGCAGCCGCTGCAGCGCCGACTCCACCAGGCTGTCCCCCAGGAAGGGGACGGTGCCCGTTACCATCTCGTACAGGACGACGCCCAGCGCGTAGACGTCCGTGGCCGGAGACACCGGGGCGCCCGTCACCTGCTCGGGGGCCATGTACAGCGGACTTCCCACCATCCCGGTGTGGGGCGGCCAGTCGGACGTCTCCCCGGGACGAACGCCGCACGCCAGGCCGAAGTCGGTCACCACCACGCGCCGCGCGCCGTCGAAGCCCCGCACCAGCATCACGTTGCCGCTCTTGAAGTCCCGGTGGACCACCCCCTCGCGGTGGGCGGCTGCGAGCGCGGCCACCATCTGCTGGACGAGGGGGAGTGCGTCCGGGCCCGCCACGGGGCCCTCGCGCGAAAGGTGCTCGCTCAGGGTGGGTCCTTCGAGCAACTCCATGGTGAGAAAGACGAGGGGTGAGGGGCCGTCGTCGCCCGAGAGGAAGAATTCGAAGAGGCGGCAGACGTTGGGGTGGGTGACGCGCCGGGCGAGGAGCACCTCCCTGCGGAATTGCGCGCGGGCCAGCGGGTGGCCAAGCACCGAGGCCCTCAACGTCTTGAGAGCCACGCGGGCCCCAAGCGCCGCGTCCCGCACGTCATACACCTCCCCCATGCCGCCCCGGGCCAGCAGCGCCCGGACGCAGAAGCGCTCGAGGAGGACGTCCCCGGGCCGGAAGCATGGCTCCTGCCAGGCCTCGCCGGGCCCAGCGCCGGACGCCGCGGACAGCAGCGTCTGGGTTTCCCCATTCACACGACCAGCACCACTGTCACTCCCGCGGGCCGGAAGGCCGGAGGGGCAAGGAAGGAATTGCATCGGACCTCACAGCGTTGGGGCAGTCCGAGAAGCGCTCCGGGGGGGACGGCGCGCACCTGGACTTCTCCCAGAAGAAGGGCGACGGCACCCCCGCCGCCACCACGGCCGGGCCCCCGCCCCCCCTGGCCGGGCGGCCCCCGGAAGGGCGTTGTTGCGGCGGTGCGTGCGGCGCCTTCACCAACGGGGGTAGTGTATGCGCGCCATGCCCAGCGAGGACGTCCGGCACGAAAAGGACGAGGCGGACACCGAGCCGCCCATCACCCAAGTCAACCGCACCCCGACGGTGGGCCTGGACCGGCCCGTGCCGGGCGTCGTGTCGAGCGTGCGGCGCTTCCGGCTGCGTATTGTGGACGGGGGCGAGGTGGGCCACGTCTTCGAGTCCAACGGAGACCGGGTCCAGCTGGGCAGCCACCCCCTGAATGACCTGCTCCTCGACGAGCGCACCGTCTCGCGGTTTCACTGCGAAGTCTTCGTCGACGAGAAGGGTAACCCCTGGGTGAAGGACTTGGGGAGCCGCAACGGCACCGTCGTCGACGGGGTTCCCATCAAGGAGGCCGCCCTGCGCAGCGGCAGCCTGCTGCAGCTCGGCCGCGTGTCGCTGCGCTTTGAGCTCTCGGGCGAGAAGAACCGCATTCCCGTCTCGGAGCAGAAGAGCTTCGGTTCGCTGGTGGGCACCTCCATCGCCGCCCGTTCCAGCTTCGCCCTGATGGAGCGGGCGGCGGCCTCGGACTCCACCGTCCTGCTGGAGGGGGAGACGGGCACCGGGAAGAGTCAGGCGGCGGAGTCCATCCACAAGCTCGGCGCCCGGCGCAGCCACTCCTTCCTGGTGGTGGACTGCGGCGCCATCCCCGCCAACCTGCTCGAGTCCGAACTGTTCGGCCATGAGAAGGGCGCCTTCACCGGGGCCGACACCCGCCGCATCGGCGTCTTCGAGGAGGCGAAGGGCGGAACCGTCTTTCTGGATGAAATTGGCGAGCTCCCGACGGAGCTGCAGCCGAAGCTGCTCCGCGTGCTGGAGTCGCGGGAAATCCGTCGGTTGGGCACCAACACCTACCTCCCCGTGGACGTGCGGGTCATCGCTGCCACCAACCGCGACCTGCGCGCCGAGGTCAACGCGGGCCGCTTCCGGCCGGACCTCTACTACCGGCTGGCCGTCTTCAAGATTGCCGTCCCACCCCTCCGCCAGCGCCCGGAGGACATCCCGCCCATCGCGGAAAAGATGCTGGCGTCCCTCGGCGTCGACCCGCGTGTACGCGAGTCCCTGAAGGACCCGGTCTTCCTGGCGCAGCTGCAGCGCGCGGCCTGGCCGGGCAACATGCGTGAACTCCGCAACCACCTGGAGCGCTGCGTGGTGATGCAGGAAACCCTGGAGCCGGGCCTCGAGCCAGAGGGGTCCCTCCCGGAGTCCCACGTGGCGGTGGACCCCCGGGTGCCGTACCCTGAGGCGCGCCGCCGGGCCCTGGACGCCTTTGAACGGGCCTACGTGCAGGCCCTCTTGGAACTGCACCATGGCAAGGTGGCCCAGGCCGCCGAGTCGGCGGACATCGACCGGGTGCATCTGTACCGCCTCATCAAGCGCCACCACCTCAAGGACTGACGCGGCCCTCGGGCCGGGCACCTCCGCCAGGGCCGGGGGCGCCCCAGGGGGCGCTCGCCTCTGACGCTTCGCGTTTCGCACCCGGAGGGGTTGCCCGGGTTGCACTGAACGCCACAGCGCCGGGCCGTCTGTTGCGTCCGCCGCTACGCGCCCCCGGTGACGGACACGTCAAGTCAGCGTTCCGCCAGGGTTTTCTGGCTGGCACTGCCGCTGCACTGTCTTGGCAGCGTGGCCGGCAACACCGCCGGCTGGTTTCCCCCGGAGAACGCCATGGACACCACCGACCCGAAGAACCAGCCCCTCTTCAACAACGTGCGCCGCACCCGTGGCCACGAAGTGCTCATCGCTGGTGCGCTGCTGTTCGCCACGTACCTGGGGGTGGCCACCGTCCTCATCGACAACTACCAGCGGCCGGACGTCGCGGTGGCCTCGGCTCGCGTCTAGGTACCGCCCATGAAACTGCAGATTCCGGATGCACTCGCCGCCGCGGTCCAGCGGACGGCGACCTCGATTGGGATGTCCGTCAGCGAACTTGCGGCGCGTGCCCTGACCGCCTTCCTCCGGTCGAACAAAGACGTCGTTCGCACCGAGCGAGGCCACCCGACGGGAACCCATCCTGTGTGGGCCGAAGACTGGGCGTCGCGCGGGCTGTAGCAACGAGTTGGACCTCGGGTCGGGTTTGGGGGGAGCCCTTTGATGCGGGCGGCACCGAACCCCGCCGGGAAAGCGCAACCCGGCCCGAGGTCCGCTGTTTTCTGGCAGCGGGCTTTGAAGAAGGAGCTCGTTGGCCCCACTCCGGGGGGAAAGGGCCAGGGCGGGGCCCACCGTCGGCTGCCACCAGCCGCGGTGGGCCTTGGCCTTGCCGGTCAGGCGACGGAGGCTGCCACGTCCGCGGACCGCAGCCGGGCAATGCCGAAAATGGTTTCCTGGGGGTTGACGCCGAGGGACGTCGGAAGCACCGACCCATCCACCACGAAGAGGTTGTCGAGGTCGTGGTAGCGCAGCGAGCTGTCCACCACCGAGTGCTCGGCGTCCTTGCCCATGCAGCAGCCGCCCATCTGGTGCGCGGTGGCCACGCGCACCCGGCCCGGTTCCCAGGGGGCGGCCGCAAGCAAGCGGGCAATGTCGTCCCCCGGCCGCAGGCGTACCGGCGAGGCATGCAGCGAGATGACTTCTCGCGCGCCGCCAGCGAACTGCACGCGGGCCATCACCTCGCACGCGTCCCGGAACGCCTCCCAGTGCCAGGGCCGAAGCGGGTAGTCGATGTGCACCCGGCGCTCCTTCGGGTCGCCGAGGCGGACGGTGCCGCCCACGTCGCCCGGAACGAAGCCGTCCGCGGTGATGGCGATGGTGACCTGCGTCGACGGCAGCCGCTGCATGAGGCTCTGGTGGGCCGCACCGAAGCCGGGCAGCACGGTGGCGGCAATCATCGGGTAAAGCGGAGGGACCTCCAGGAAGTAGCCCATCCGCTCGGGCCCGCGGTCGATGAAGTGGTGGGAATAGGCCGACTGCGGCGCTCCGTTCCACGCCTCCACCGGCTGCTCCATCTGCGCTGACATGATGACGACGGGATGTAGGAAGAGGCGCTTGCCGACGTTGCCGCGTCCGGTGAGGCCCGAGCGCAACAGCAGCGCGGGAGAGTTGATGGCCCCGCCGCACACCGCCACCGTCTTGGCCCGCACCGTCAGCGTGACGCCCGTGGGCGTGTCGCTGGAGGCGTCGAGGATTTGCGCCTCGACGCCCCGCACGCGCCGGCCCTCCACGAGGAGGCGGCGTGCCGAGGCGTTGGCGTAGACGTCCAGGCCGTGCTCCACCGCGTCGGGGATGAGGGTCACCAGCATCGACTGCTTGGCGTCGATGGGACAGCCGAGGCCGCACTTGCCGAGGTCGGCGCAGTTGTGGACGTTGCGGCGGATGAGGCCGCGGCTGAAGCCCAGCTTCCCGCACCCTTCCCACAGCACCTGGTTGTTGCGGTTCATCGCCTCGAGCGGCCACTCGCGGATGTGCAGGCGCCGCTCGAGCGCCTCCCAGTGCGGGGTTAACGCAGCGGTGGTGATGCCCTGCACCCCGAAGTCCGAGGCCCACTTGTCCAGCACCCGCTGCGGGGTGCGGAAGGAGGTGCACCAGTTCACCGTGGTGCCCCCGCCCACGCTGCGGCCCTGGAGGATGAGGACCGTCTGGTCGTCGGTCGCGCGGTTCCCCATCTCCTGGTACAGCGCCGGGTAGGCCCAAGACTCCCGCATGTTGAACTCGGACCGGGTGTGGTAGCCGCCCTCCTCCAGCATCACCACGCGCAGGTCCTTGGACGCGAGCTGCTCGCTGAGCACCGCCCCGCCCGCCCCGGACCCCACCACGCAGACGTCCGCCGACACCTCGGTGTCCTTGACGAGGTCCTTGCCGGTGAAGATGCGCCCGCTCACCGAGTGTCCTCGGGATGGTAGACGCCGTTGCCCTCGGGACGGGGCACGGACCGGCCAAACCACACCGGCGCATCCGGCTGGAAGAAGCTGTCGTCGGGCCCAGGGTAGCCGATGGGCTTCCAGGTGAGGGGCGACTGGAAGTAGCCGGCCAGCACCAGCGTCCGCAGCGCGTTGTAGCCGGTGCGCCGCACGGCAATCCGGCTGTCCCGCCACTCCTCCAGCACGCGGTCCTGGGCAGCCGACGGCAGCGCGGTGAAGGGCTCCGTGCGGCCGCCGAAGAGAAAGCCGGCCAGGGCGTTGTCGAAGAGGCCGAGCAGCTGCTTCAGCTCGGCGCGCACCGAGGGCTCGGTCTTCTCGGCGATGCGGTCCACCGCCAGGGCCACGCCCACCTCCTCGACAGTCGGCCAGCCCGGGAGGCTGCCGATGAAGCGGTGGGCCAGCGCGTCGAGGACGCCGTACTCCGACTCGGAGAAGACGTGCAGCCCGCCCGCCGGCGGCGCCACCCGCTTGCCGGTCCGCAATGCGAGGAAGCCAGCACCCCCCGCGGCGAGCAGCGCACCCCCCAGCAGCCCACGCTTGAGCAGCGAACGACGGCTGGGCGAGCGCGGAGCGTCGGGGACCATCGGTCGACGCAGTCTACGTCCCTCGCCACCGGGACGTCACGGACTGCGTGTGGCGGTGGCCGAGGCTTGGCCGGCGCCTGTTTGGACGGCCTCCACGAGTCGTGTCTAGATGCAGGCTGTCATGGCCAAGACGCTCGCGATGATTCTCGCCGGCGGGGCTGGCACCAGGCTGGAGCCTTTGACGCGCGAACGCGCCAAGCCGGCGGTCCCGTTTGGTGGGCGCTACCGCATCATCGACTTCGTGCTGTCCAACTTCGCCAACTCCGGCGTCTACAAGGTCAAGGTCCTCACCCAGTACAAGTCGGATTCACTCAACAAGCACCTGTCGCGCACCTGGCGGATGACCGCCTTCCTCGGCCACTACGTGGAGGCCGTGCCGGCCCAGATGCGCACCGGCCTCGACTGGTACAAGGGCAGCGCCGACGCCATCTACCAGAACCTCAACCTCATCTCCGACGAGGAACCGGACCACGTCTTCGTCTTTGGTGCGGACCACGTCTACCGGATGGATGTTCGCCAGATGCTCGACTTTCACCTCGAGCACAAGGCGGACTGCACGGTGGCGGCCATCCCGGTGCCCATCGAGGAGGGCCCGGAATTGGGCATCATCGACGTCGGCCCGGACGGCGAGATGCGCGGCTTCCTGGAAAAGCCGAAGTCCCCCCCGCCCATGCCGGGCAACCCGAAGATGTGCCTGGCCTCGATGGGGAACTACCTGTTCCGGACCGAGACGCTGGTGCAGGAAATCGTCCGCGACGCGGCGAAGGACCACAGCGCGCACGACTTCGGAAAGTCCATCCTCGGCGAGTTGCACCGGCGCTCCCGCGTCTTCGTCTACGACTTCGCCAAGAATGAAGTTCCCGGAATGGAACCTAAGGAACGCGGGTACTGGCGCGACGTGGGGGACATCGACAGCTACTACCAGGCCAACATGGGGCTGGTGGACGTGGACCCGGTCTTCAACCTCTACAACTTCCGCTGGCCTCTCTTCACCCAGTCGCAGACGTTCCCCCCGGCGAAATTCGTCTTTGCCGACCGCGACAGCGGACGCGTCGGCTACGCCACCGACAGTCTCGTCTCCGAAGGCTGCATCGTCAGCGGTGGCCACGTGCACCGCTCCGTGCTGTCACCGAAGGTGCGGGTGAACTCCTACTCCACCGTCGAGCAATGCATCCTCTTCGAGAACGTCCAAATCGGCCGCCGGTGCAAAATCAAGAAGGCCATCATCGACAAGAACGTCGAGATTCCCGTGGGCACCACCATCGGCTTCGAGCCGGCGGAGGACCGGCGGCGGTTCCACGTCACCGCGCAGGGCGTGGTGGTCATCCCCAAGGGGATGAAGGTCGGTTGAGCAGCCACCTGGGACGCGCCTGGCCGCCGCTGCTGCTGCTGTGTCTCGGCTGTAGCTCTCCGCTGGAGAAGGTGTTCAGCGTGTCGGGGGATGCCCCGAGCCGCTCGGGACTCGTCCCCCTGGGCGACGGCGCCGTCTTCGGCAATGAAGCTGGCCGCGTCCTCCGCCTCGGGCCCGGGGGGGCTGCTCTGTGGACGGCGGAGCTGGCCCACGAGGTGCGCCTGGCGCCCGCGGTGGCGGCCGACGTGGTGGTGGTGGCCACCACCGGAAGCGACCTCCTCGGCCTCGACGCGGCCAGCGGCAACAGGCGCTGGCGCACCGAGCTGAGCCGGCCAGTGGCGGCCCTCGCCGCGCTCGGCACCCGCGTCTACGTCCTTCTGGACGACGGGGACTTGCTGGCCGTCGAGTCCAGCAGCGGGGACATCGTCGTGCGGGCCGCCCTGGGCAGTGCCCTCGGCCTGCACCCGGGCGGCGCCGCCCGGCTCGCCCTCGCGGCAGCCGCGGAGGACCGCCTGGTGCTGGCCGGGCCGGCCGCGGTGGTGGCGGTGGGCGCCGACGCGACTCGCCGCTGGCGCACGCCGGTGCATGAACCCCTCGGACTGCTGCCGCTGGAGGGCCGGGTGTGGACAGTGGAGCAGAGCGGCCGGGTGCTCGCACTCGACCTGGCGACGGGCGAGGGGCTGTGGCAGCGCGCGCTGGGGGCAACGCCAACCTCGCCCCCGGCCCACGCCCTGGACCGGCTGTGGGTGGGCCTTGCCAACCAGACGCTGGTGGGCTTCCGCCTCAAGGACGAAGGCCCGCTGTGGACGGTGCAGGTGCCCGGGCCCGTCGTCGCCCCGGTCGTGGAATTCCAAGGACGTCTGCTCGTGCCCACCGCTGCGCAGGAAGGGCGCCTTCTGGCGCTGGACGTGGGCGCGCCGGGCAACCCGCCCTCGGCACGGCTGGACAGCCCGCTGCGCACCTCGCCCCTCGTCCGCGGCAACACCGCCTGGGTGCTGCCCCAGGACGGCCGGGTGGTGGGGTTGCGGCTCAGGTCGGCTGGAGGAAGCGGGCGATGATGCGCTTCAGTCCCACCCGGGGGAAGCTGACGGTGAGCTTGGCGTTGGGGCCGGAGCCGTCACAGGCCACCACCTCCCCCTCGCCGAATTGGGCGTGGCGCACGCGCAGCCCCACCACCGACTCGCTGTCGAAGCCGCTGTCCTCCACCTGCCCGTAGCTGCGGTCGATGCGCGGCCCGTCGTCGTCGTAGGGCCGGCGGCGGGCGGGGACGAAGCCGGACGTGTTGGCGGAGGCCGCGGGGAGCTGCCGCTTTATGTCAAAGAGTTCCTGCGGGACGTCGCGAAGGAAGCGCGAGGGAGGGTTGAAGCGCAATTCTCCGAAGAGACTGCGCGCCTGGGCCAGCGACAGGAAGAGGCGCTTTCGGGCGCGCGTGAAGCCGACGTAGCAGAGCCGGCGCTCCTCGCTCATCTCCTCCCCATCTCCGAATTCCTCCAGCGCGCGGCTGTGCGGAAAGACGCCTTCCTCCATCCCGGGAAGGAAGACCGCGTCAAACTCCAGTCCCTTGGCGGCATGCAGCGTCATGAGCGAGACGCGCCCCTCGCCCGCCTCCCCGTCGGCCTCCCCCACCAGGGAAATCTGCTCCAGGAACGCCTGCAACGGCGGCACCTCCGCCGCGAGCTGCTCGGACGAGGGCGCCGGACGGGCCGCGCGCTCGAGGTCGAACTCCTGGGCTGCGCCGAGGAACTCGCGCAGGTTCTCGGCCCGCGTCTCGGCTTCCACCGACGCCTCCCCCAAGAGGGCCTCCACCAGCTTCGTCTCGGTCAGCATCAACTCGGCAGCCGAGGCAGCGCTGGTGGCCTCCGGGCCGAAGGCCACCAGGACGTCGAGCAGCTGGCGGAAGCCGCGTAGCCGCTTCTGGGCCGTCGCGTTCAACGTGGAAATCTGCTCCACCTCGGCCAGGGCCTCGAAGAGGCTGACCCCCCGGTCTGCCGCCCAGCCGGCGAGGCGCTCCTGGGTGGTGTCGCCAATGGCGCGGGAGGGCGTGTTGATGATGCGCAGAAGGTCCGCATCCGACTTGGGATTCACCATCAGCCGCAGGTAGGCAGCCGCGTCCTTGACCTCGGCTCTTTCATAGAAGCTGCGGCCACTCACCAGCGTGTACGGGACGCGCGCCAGCCGCAGCGCTTCCTCCAGCACCCGGCTCTGCGCATTCACCCGGAAGAAGACGGCCACGTCGGCGTAGCTGCAGGCGCCCTCGCGGACGAGGGCGTGGATGCGACGTGCAATCTCGTGCGCCTCCTCGCGCTCGTCCCGGCTGATGACCAGCGCCAGCGGCTCGCCTCGCTGCCGCTCCGTCCACAGCCGCTTCGGCATGCGGTGCGGATTCTTCGCGATGACCGCGTTGGCGGCGTCCAGGATTATCTGGTCACTGCGGTAGTTCTGCTCCAGCTTGACGATGGTCGCGCCGGTGTATTCCTCGGGAAAACGCAGGATGTTGCCCACGTCCGCGCCACGCCACCGGTAGATGGACTGGTCGTCGTCCCCCACCACCACCAGGCTGGCCGTCGGGGGAGGAGCCAGCTGGTGCAAGAGCTCCATCTGCACCGCGTTGGTGTCCTGGAATTCATCCACCAGCACGTGCTGGAAGCGCCCGGCGTAGTGGGACCGGGTGGCCTCGTTCTCCCGGAACAGCTGCACCAGGAGCAACAACAGGTCCCCGAAGTCCACGGCATTGGCCGCCCGAAGCAGCCGCTGGTAGGCGCGGTAGGAGCGCTGCACCGCCGCTCCCCGGTAGTCCGAGGGGTCGACGGCTTCCACCGCCGGGAGGCGACCGGCGTTCTTCTCCATGTCGATGCGGTGCAGCACCTCCCGCGGGTTGATGACCGGGTCGATGCGCTCCTCGCGCATCGCGCGCTTCACCAGCGAGAGCTGGTCTGCGTCGTCATAAATGACGAAGGAACGGGTGAGCCCGACCTTCTCGGCCTCCCGCCGCAGGATGGCCGCCGCCGAGGCATGGAAGGTGGACACCGTCAGGTCCACCGCCCAGGGGCCGAGCAGCCCGAAGAGGCGTTCGCGCATCTCGCGGGCGGCCTTGTTGGTGAAGGTGACGGCGAGGATGCGCCAGGGCTGCACCCGCCGGGCAAGGACGAGGTGCGCCACCCGGCGCGTGATGACGCGCGTCTTCCCGGACCCCGCTCCGGCCAGGACGAGCAGCGGTCCCTCCGGGGCCAGCACCGCCTCCCGCTGCGGAGGGTTGAGGTCGGTCAGGAGCTCCTCGGGACTGGAAACCGGAGACGTCACGCTGCGTGGACTCATGTGCACATTGGCCACGGCGGCGCAACCCAAGGGCTAGAGTCCCGAGGGACATGCCCAGCCCCTCCCCCAGCTTGGAAGAGCTCGCCCAGGCGGCCGAGCGTCTCAACCGAAGCGCCCCGCTCGCCCACGCCGGCGTCCGCGTCTCCTTTCCAAGCCCGCAGCTGGTGGTGGCGGAGATTCCGGACGTCCGGGCCGAGCACCGGGGCGGCCTCGGGACCACGGCCGTCAACGGCGGCGTGCTGGCGGCAGTGTTCGACCTGGTGGTGGGCTGCACGGCGCTGCTGGTCGACCCGCGACGGCCGAGCGCGACGGTGCAGCTGTCGATGAGTTTCGAGCGTCCCGTGTTGGGCGACACCCTACGGGCCGAGGGCCGAATCGACAGCCAGGGCCGGCGGACGCTGTTTGCCAGCGCGCGCATTCTCGACGCCCAGGGCCAGGTCTGTGCACGCTGTCAGGCGCTGGTGGCGCTCACCGGTGCGGGAGCCCGTCCGGGGGCAGCCGGAGAGGGGGCCTAGAGGGTGCGGACGCGTCAATGAGTCGCCAGCTCGCGCTGGGGGGCCAGCCGGTGCTGGTCGCGCGTTGGGCCGACGCCCCAGCGGTGGTGACGCAGCACCCACACCTCAATCGCCTCCTCCTCGTCGATGCGCGTCTGGACACCCCGGGCCTCGTCCCGCTGGTGCAGGCGGCGACCGCTCGGGGCTGCGCCCTCCTGGTGCTCCTGGGTCCCGACACCGAGCGTGTCCTACATGCCGTGGAGGAGGCCTGCGGTCTGACCTCCCCTGGCCAACGCGTCGCCACCTCCTGGCATGACTCCGCCAAGGACGCGGAGGCCGCGCTGGACGCCTTCTCCCTCTTCAGCACCTGGGTGGGAGGCCCCGGCGGCATTCCTCTCCTGGTCACCGAGGACGAGGGGCTGGACGCCATCCTCGAAGCCGCGCGGACGCTCCGCGCCCGAACCACTAACCTTCTGCAGTGACAAGCTGTCGAATGACGGGGCACGCTTTGGAGGTTGACGACGACCGGGCCTGCTTTTCCGGCGACAGTTGGCGTCGATGCGCATGAAGGTCGAACTCCGCAAAGCCACGCCAGCCGACGCGGGGGCCCTGTGGAGCCTTTTCTCGGCCATTTTCGCCGAGGGGACGACTTACGCAGCCGACGAGACGACGACGCAGGCCAGCTTCATTCAGGACTGGTTCGGGCGTGGCGGCGAGCAATGGGTGGCCGAGGCGGAGGGCCATGTGGTGGGGGCCTACACCCTTCGCCCCAACCAGCCCGGCCGCGGAGCCCACGTCGCCACCGCTTCCTACGGCGTGGACGCCTCCGCTCGCGGCCTGGGGGTGGGCCAAGTCTTGGGCACGCACTCCCTGGAGCGCGCCGAGGCGCTCGGCTTTGCGGGCATCCAATTCAACTTCGTCGTGTCCACCAACGCCGCGGCCGTCCGGCTTTGGAAGGGGCTGGGCTTCCAGGTGCTGGCAACACTTCCCGGCGCCTTCCGGCACCGTCAGCTGGGAGTGGTGGACGCCTACGTCATGTGGCGCGGCCTCGGGTGACGGCGATGGGAGCAGCGTCTGACCACCCAACAGGTACCGAGAAGCAGCAGCAGCGCAGGCATCGGGTAGGAAGCGCCGGCTGAGGTGCAGCCCCCGGAGGCGTTGGCCACGTTGACGGTGATGGAGGCCGAGGCACCCGCGCCATCGGTGTCGATGGTCCTCACTTGGAGGGTGTGGCTCCCATTCGGAACGGTGTGGGTGTCCCACAGGAAAGTGGACGCTGAGCCGATGGAGAGGTTCACGCCGTCGTCGAGGGTGAAGTGGAGGGTGCGAACAGACGCATTCGCGCCAGCAGTGGCCAGCACACTCAGCAGCGTGTACTCGCTGACGGTGGAGCCGGCGGTCGGGGTGGTGATGGAGACGCGGGGAGGGGTATCCACCTGCAGGGAAACGGTGGCTGCGTGCCCACCAGGTTGCGAAGCGCTGACGCCCGTCACCGTGACTGGGGACAGCGGGGCGCCCGGGGCATCCGGGGAGACGCTGAGCGTCAGCACGGACGTCGTGGCGCCGGGCGTCAACGTGAGAGAACTGAGGGAGGCGCTCACCCCCGGGGGCAGTCCGCCCACTGCGGCCGACAGCGACACCGGTTCTACGGTGCCGTCGGTGACGGTGCCGCTCAGCGTGAACGTCTGGGAGCTCCCCGGAAGCAGGCGCGCCGTGGCGGGTGAGAGGGAAAGGCTCCACGCGTTCTGGGGGAGCAACTGCATCAGCAAGGACGCCGAATGCGTCGCCGCCCCAGTGGCCAGGACGACCAGCTGGCCGTCCTCGAAGAGCGGGGCGTCGGCGTCCGAGGACACCGTCAGGTTGGCCGCCTCGCCGACCTTCGGGAATGGGTTGTCGAAGCTCGCGTGCATTCCCGGCGGTAGCTGGGGAACGCTCAGGGCGAGGGGCTGGGGGCTTCCGTTGGTGAGCGTGGTCAGGACAGGGACGACGGCTGTCATGATGCCGCGCACGAGGGTGAGCGTGTTGGGGCTGAGCGAGATGGCGTAGTCATCCACGTCAAAGCGGCTCGAGACGCACGCCGCGACGTTGGGCTGGGCACCAGCATCGGCGTTCCACAAGACGTTCGAGAAGAGTTGCTGGACGGCGTAGCACCCCGCATCGGGGCCGCTGCAGCCAGGGATTCCATTCACGTCCAGGGTGTCCGTTTGCCAGGTGCACATGTCGCCAATCTCGCCCTGACTGTTGGTTTCGGTGTCGTACCAGCCGAGGGGGTAGTTGGTGGCGCTATCCTGATTTGAAAAGCCGTCGGTGATGGCCTCTCCCACCTCGTGCGAGGCGGCCACGCAGGTGTTGTCGAACGTGGTGCCCGTACCGCACCCGTCCTGGCAACCGTTGCTCCCGAGGTCGGGAACCACCGCGTAGAAGACGACGGGCCAGACCTGGTTGCCGCCCCCGTACTTCGGGCGTGCGACGAAGGAGCTGTGGTACGCGCAGAACTGCTGGCAGGACGTGTAGTCCGTCGGCGGGCGAAGCTGGAAGACAGTCACCTTCACGCTGGCGGGAAGGTGCACGACGTAGAGCGTGTTGCTGTCCGGGTTCGGAAGGTGCCCGTTCTTCATCTGCCAGAGGAGTTCCTGCTGGACGTCGGTGTCCTGGAGGCAGGTGAGCGTTTCCGGGTGAAACAAACCTCCCGTGCACGTCGGATAGACCGTCGACAGCACGGGAAGGGTATAGCTCCCTGCGAAGGTTCCGCGGCCAATCACTTGCTGGGAGCCAGGCTGGCCGGCGTGGCTACCCGCTTGCACGCTCAGCGTCGTGGAATACTCGGAGAGCCAGTCCATCCACTCGCTATTCGTCAGCGTCTGGTAGAAGCCCGCCATACCGACGGCGACGTCCGGGCTCACCGTGCTGTCCCAGAAGACGGCGTACACCTTGACATTGGAAAGGACGGGCCCCCCGAAGTACTGCAGGTCCACCTGACAGGGGATGGACACGATGCCGCTTGGCAGAAGGACGCACTGGGGCACCGTGGCATCGCCCACCCGGGGCGCTGCAGGTCCGGAAGCGGAGCGCGGGCGAGTCAGTCGGACGCCGTCCGCTCCTGCTGGCGCAGCGGCAAGCAACACCGCCGCTGCGAGGTAGCGAATCCACATGCAGGCGCCCTCCCCCCGTCCGCGCTGACGCCTTCCTCTATACGTCTGCGGCGAGACAACGGCCAGCGGGCTACGCCGCACGATGCCAACCCCCGGGGTTCAAAAAAGGGTCGGTTCCTCCATCAGCGCGCCGTACCAGCGGTTCTGTCGCCGCAGGCAAGGGTTTGCCGACGGCGGCGGTCAGGCCAAAGCCCGTGGGGGGGGCAGGACGGCCAGGCCGCGGCGGAAAGACTTTCCAGCGCGGCCGCTGGCCGTTAAGGGCGCAGCCCAGCATGCGTCGGCCTCGCCTTCACTACGCTTGGGTTGTTGCCGGCACCACCTTCGTCACCCTTCTGTGCGCAGCCGGTGTCCGGGCCACGCCCAGCATCCTGATTGTGCCGCTGGAGGAGGCCTTCGGCTGGTCGCGGGCCACCATCTCCTCGGCGGTGTCCATCAACCTGCTCCTGTACGGGCTGATGGGGCCCTTCGCCGCCGCGCTGATGGAGCGCTTCGGCATCCGCCGCGTCGTCGTGGTGTCCCTCACCGTCATCTGCCTCGGGGTCGCCCTCACCACGCAGATGACGCACCCCTGGCAGCTCCTTCTCTGCTGGGGGGTGCTGGTGGGCCTCGGCACCGGCACCACTGCCACGGTGCTGGGCGCTACCGTCGTCGCCCGCTGGTTTCAGGAACGCCGGGGGCTGGTGATGGGCGTCCTGACGGCCGCCACCGCCACCGGACAGCTCATCTTCCTCCCCGTCCTGGCGGCCCTGGTTCAGCGGCGGGGCTGGCAGAGCGTCCCCACCCTGGTGGCGTGCGTGCTGGCGTGCGTCATCCCCCTGGTGGCCCTCCTGGTGCGCGACCGTCCCGCGGACCTTGGCCTGGCCCCCTACGGGGCGCCGCCGGGCAGCGTGGAGCCCCCGCGTGCCAGGCGCTCGCCGCTGGGCAACGCGCTGGCCGTGCTGCGCAAGGGGGCGCGCAACCGCGACTTCTGGCTCCTCTTCGCCAGTTTCTTCGTCTGCGGGGCGACCACCAACGGCCTGGTGGGCACCCACCTGGTGCCGGCCTGCATGGACCACGGCATTCCGGAGGTCCGCGCCGCGGGGCTGCTGGCGATGATGGGCGTCTTCGACTTGGTGGGCACCACCGCGTCGGGCTGGCTCTCCGACAGGCGCGACAGCCGCTGGTTGCTGTTTTGGTACTACGGGCTGCGCGGTCTGTCGCTGCTCTTCCTGCCCTTCGCCTTCGAGATGTCGGAAGGGGCCCTCGCCGTCTTCGCCATCTTCTATGGCCTGGACTGGATTGCCACCGTGCCACCGACGATGAAGCTGACCACGGACGTCTTCGGGCCGCAGGATGCGCCGGTGGCCTTTGGGTGGATTTTTGCCGGCCACCAGATGGGTGCGAGCTTCGGCGCGCTCGGCGCCGGCATCATTCGCACCTCCACCGCCACCTACACCCTGGCCTTCCTCGCCGCGGGGGCCTTCTGTCTGGTGGCCTCGGTGCTGGTCCTGCGCATCGCGCGCTTCAAGACGGACGTCGGTCGTGCCGTCTCCTCGGCGCCCTCGCATGCCTGACACCAGCGGCCGCTAAGGTGCCCGACGTGGCGCGTCTTGTCCCCCTCGGAGGCCTGGGCGAAATCGGCCTTAACGCCATGGTCTTCGAATTGGGGGGTGAGCGACTCCTCGTGGACGCCGGCCTCATGTTTCCCGGGCCGGACTTCCCAGGCGTGGACATCCTCGTCCCCGACTTCACCTACGCCCTCTCCGGCCCACCCCTCTCGGGCCTGGTCCTCACCCACGCCCACGAGGACCACATCGGCGCCGTCGCGCATCTGCTCCGCCAGCGGCCAGTTCCCGTCTACGGGACGCGGCTCACCTTGGGCATGCTGGCGCAGAGGCTGGACGAGGCCGGGGTGGAGGCCGAGCTGCGGGAGTTTTCCCCCGGCGAGCGCGTCCGGGTGGGCAACCACTTCGACGTCGAGCCGTTCCGCGTCGCCCACTCGCTGCCGGATGCCGTCGGCCTGGTGCTGCACACCCCCCAGGGGGCGCTGGTGCACACCGGGGATTTCAAGCTCGACGACGTCCCGCTGGATGGGCGCCCGACCGACATCCAGCGCCTGGGGGAGCTGGGAGACGCAGGCGTGCTCTGCCTGCTCAGCGACTCCACCAATGCCGAAGTGCAGGGCGAGACGCCCCCGGAGCGCCTGGTGGCGGAGACGTTTGCGCGTCTACTGCCAGCCGCACCAGGGCGGGTGCTGGTGGCCATGTTCGCCTCACAGCTGCACCGGGTGCAGCACCTCTTTGAGTTGTGCCAGCGCACTGGTCGCCGGGTGGTGCTTGCCGGCCGGGCCATGGTGCGCAACGTGGAGCTGGCCCAGCGCCTGGGCTACCTGCGCGTCCCCGACGGGCTGCTCGCCGAGCCGGCGCAGGGGGCTTCCCTACCGCCGGCGCACGTCTGCATCCTCACCACCGGCGCACAAGGGGAGCCGCTGGCCGCCCTCACCCAGATGCTCCAGCCCGAGGCCGAGCCTCTCCGGGTGCGGGCGGGCGACACGGTGCTCGTCTCGGCACGCACCATTCCCGGAAACGAACGGGCGGTGCATGCCCTTTTGGACGCGCTCATCTCGGCTGGCGCCCGCGTGGTGCACGCCGGCGTCGAGCCGGGCATTCACGTGTCCGGACATGCAGCGCGCGCCCAGCAGCGCCGCGTGCTGGACCTGGTGCGCCCCCGTGCCTTCGTCCCCATTCACGGCGAGGTGCGCCAGCTGGCGGCGCACCTGGAGCTGGCCCGGGAGGCGGGGGTGCCGGCCGACCAGCGCCTGTTGTTGCGCGATGGGGACGTGCTGGATTTCTCCTCCGGGGAGGGACGCCTGGTCGGGACGGTTCCGGCGGGACGGATTGCGCAGAGCCGTGGCGGCGGCGGCGACGTCTCGGCGGAGTCGCTGGCCGACCGCCGCCGGCTGGCCCAGGGCGGGGTGGTGGCAGCGGCGGTGGTGCTGGCCGCCGACCGACGTTCCTTCGCCGGCCCGCCCCGGCTGTCCGGGCGGGGCCTCACCCGCGAGGAGGAACTGGTGCTGGAGGGTGCGGCGGGGGACGTCCAGGCCCTCCTGGAGGAGGTGAGCCCGGCGCTGCGGGCCGACGACGCCTGGCTGCGGGAGGAGCTGGTCCGGGTGGTCCGCCGGGTTTTCCGGGAACGGACGGGGCGGCGACCCCCGGTGGTGCCCCTCGTCTTCAAGCTCTGATAGAAGCCCTCCCGCCCCGGGGGCCCGTGAACCCCTGGAATTGCTAGCCCTTCTCCCAGCTGATGCTTCCTTCGGCCTCCACCGTCCTCGTCGCGGCCTTCGCGCTCGCGCCTTCCCCTGCCGTCCCGCGGGAGGAGCCCTGCGTCCGCAAGGTGAGTGAACTTCCCCGGCGCCCGCGCGTGGACGGGGACCTGCGCGACCTTGTGGGCACCACCCCGGTGCTGACCCGGGCGGCCTCCGGCCACACGGATGGGCTCAGCCTGCGCGCCGCCGTCTTCGTGGACACGCTGTACCTGGGCCTGGAAGTCACCGGGGACGCAACGGAAGCGCCGCTGGCGCTTACCGTGGGCCTGCATTCGCCCGAAGCCGGGGTGGCCGCCCCGGGTCACCTTTTCCACCTAGGCCCGGACGGTAAGCGCCCCTCCACGGCGGAGGAGGCCCCGGCGTATGCCTTGGCGGCGCTAGAGGCTGCCGTGGTGCGGACCCCCCGGGGCTGGGCCGTGGAGGTGGCACTCCCCCCCCTCTCCCTCCCCCGGCTGCCCGCGCATGGGGCGCTCCTCCTCGAGTTGTGCGTCACCGAAGGCGCCCTGGACCCCGCCGCCCAGCACCCGTCCAGCTGCCCTTCGGGCGGCCCTTCCACGGTCCGTCTGGACTTGCCGGAGTCGCTGCTCTCGGGCCTCCGCGCGCGCGTCCCGCCCGAAGTCATCGGGCTGGAAGCGCGACCCGGTGGGTGGGTGGGCTTCGGGGAGCGGATTGAGCCACGGTGGATTCTTGCCGACAAGCCGCTGACGCTGCCCAGCCTGCGCGCGCTGGTGAGCGACAGCTCGCTCGACCCGGCCGCGTTGCGTCTTTACATTCCCGACCGCATGACGCTGCCGGACGGCGGGGCCGTCCTGGGCGTCCTCACCGGCCTCGACCCCTTCGATGCCGAGGATGCGTGCTCGCCCGACCGCGAGGTGCGTTTCCTCTTGTACCGGGTGAAGGGGCGGCTGGCTGAGCGGGTGCTGGACTGGCCTGCCCGCAGTTGTGCGCTGGGGCGGGCGCTCTCGGTGTCCCTCGACCCGAGCGGCGAGTTGACGGTTGGCTACTCGAGCGGCGCCACGGTGCGTTTCATCTGGAGTCACGACCACTTCGAGCGAACGGAGTACGGAAGCCTGTGAAGACTGAGAACAAGTCGCTCTACATGATGACGCTGGGGTGCCCGAAGAACCGGGTCGACTCAGAGGTCATGCTCGGGACGCTGAGCCAGCGGGGGTACCAGCTGGTGGACGACCCGGCCCGGGCCGAGGTCATCGTCGTCAACACCTGCGCCTTCATCGGGCCTGCCAAGCAGGAATCCATCGACTCCATCCTCGAGCTGGCCGAGTACAAGAGGACGGGCCAGTGCGGCACCCTGGTGGTCACCGGCTGCCTGTCGCAGCGCTATGCGCCGGACCTCGCCCGCGAGATGCCCGAGGTGGACCACTTCCTGGGCACCTCGGCCTACGTCCAGCTGGGCGACCTCCTGGCTGCGGACAATGCTCCCCGCCAGCTCATCCCGGACCCGGACTACATCCACGACGCCCGGACGCCCAAGGTCAACTCGAGTCCGAAGTACACCGCCTACCTCAAAATCTCCGAGGGCTGCGACAACGCCTGCGCCTTCTGCATCATCCCCACCTTGCGTGGCGCGCAGCGCTCGCGGCCGGTGGACGACATCCTCGCCGAGGCAGAGAGTCTGGCGGCCTCCGGGGTGCGCGAGCTGAACCTGGTGGCGCAAGATTTGACCGCCTACGGACACGACTTGCCGGCCAAGCCCAAGCTGCATGAGTTGCTGCGGGCGCTGTGCACGCTGGACGTGCGGTGGATTCGCCTGCATTACGCCTACCCGCGTGTCTTCCCGGACGAGCTGATTGACGTCCTGGCGAGCGAGCCGAAGGTGGCGAAGTACCTGGACATGCCGCTGCAGCACGCCTCGGACCGCCTCTTGCGGTCCATGCGCCGCGGGCGGGACCGCGCCTTCCTCGAAGCGCTGGTGGCGAAGCTGCGCGCCCGCGTGCCGGGCCTTACCTTCCGCACCTCGCTCATCGCCGGGCTGCCCGGCGAGACGGCGGAGGACTTCGAGGAGCTGAAGGCCTTCGTCCGCGCCATGCGCTTCGAGCGCATGGGGTGTTTCCAATACTCGGACGAGGAGGGAACCGCCGCCTTCCTTCTTCCCGACAAGGTGCCGACGCCGGTCATCGAGCGGCGCTGGCGCGAGGTGATGGCGATGCAGAAGCGCATCAACCGCGAGCAAAACCGCACGCTCATCGGCAAGCGCCTCACCGTGCTGGTGGAGGGTGCGAGCCCCGAGACCGAGCACCTGCTGGTGGGCCGGCACGAGGGGCAGGCGCCCGACATCGACGGGCAGGTGTACATCAACGACGGCTTCGCCTACCCGGGGGAATTCGTCACCGTCCAAGTTACCGAGGCGCACGACTACGACCTGGTCGGCCACATTGTGGAGCGCCCTGAGCAGCCGCTGCTGCGCCGGCCGGCCCTGGCCGCCTCGGCCTAGTCGCCCAGACGCCTAGCTAGTGGAGTGGCGGCTTTCCTGGGTCCCCGGGCTCGCCCGCTTCGGGCGCCGGCACGCTCGGGGCTGCGGGAGGCCGTGCCGGGGCGGCGGAGGCGGCCACCGGTGGGCGCCCGGAGCAGGCACACACGGTGCGGCCCGCTGGCAGCGCTTGCGCGTAGAGGCAAGTGCCGCTGCACGGCCTCTGGACACCGGCCACCCCCAGCTCCCCTGTCCAGGCCGGCACGCTCGCCAGCTCCCGGGCACATTCGGGCAAGGCCTGCTCCAGCCCCTCCCAGGGGATGGCCACTTCGAGGCTGGCCCCGGGGTCCTCGGGGCCCAGCGTGAGGCCCACCCGGCAGCTGTGCACCCCGACGTGCGCCGGCTCGAGGGGCACCTGGCCACCACTGTCCAGCATCTGCCAAGAGATGAAACGGACGAGGGTCCCGTCGTGCGTCGAGTCCGAGGACAGGTGCGTCCAGGACTGGGGGCCCGCGCCTCCCTCCACGGGGGGCGGGCGCCGGTACAGCACCAGCTGGTGGCCGCGCAGGTCAATCAGCGTCCGGAAGTGTCCCCAGGCGTCCGCGCCGAGAACGCCAGACGGCGGGGCCGCCGGACGCGGTGGGCCCTCGCCGGCAGGGGCGTCGTCGGGAAGGACGGTGACGGCGACGTGGTGCAGCTCCCACCCCGGGGCAAGCGCCAGCGAGCGCGGCGAAAACGCCGCCATGGGCGCGCGCGCGCCCACGTCCTTCCCCACCAGGGCCCGCCCGGCGGCCGCCGACACCTGCACGCGTTCGCTGGCCGTGGCCAGCAGCATGGGCAGGGTGAGGGGGCTGCCGGTGGTGTCGAGCTGCACGGCCAGCGAGGGCCGGTCGGTCCGGGGGTCCAGCGCGAGCTCGAGCGCCACCGACTCCTCGGCCTGGTACTTGGGCGGCGGCGGCGTCTCGGCGTGAAACGTCACTGTGCGCGCGCCGGGGTCGACTTCCAGGACGAAGCCGACGAGCACTTCGGAGCCCAGGGTGAGGTCGCAGCCTGCGCCAGCGTCCCGCAGCGCCCGGACGTCCCCGAGGGTCCGGCCGCCCAGCCGCACGTCGCTCGCCACCACCTGCTCCTCGACGACGACATCGGGGCCACCGTCGGCAAGGGTGGTGGGGCCTGGCGTGCGCACGCGGGCCACCACGTTCGGCACCGAGTCGAAGCAGCCGTCCGTCACCCGGGAGAGGGGCTCCTCGACGGCGAGATGGATGACGGCCTTGTGGCCGCCGACGCTGCCGTCCAGGGCGAGGGCCAGCGACCATCCGGGGCGAAGCGGGAAGCGCTGGCCGCTGAGGGCGCGGGGGGTGAAGGGCGTGAGGTGGACGCACGCCGCTGCAGCGAGCAGCAGACCGGCTCCGCGCAGGCCCTTCATGGGTTGGGCGGCGGGCTGGCGTCCAGCACCTGGGTGCCATCCGGGACTTCCAGGATGAAGCGCTCCTTGCCCACCCCGGTGTTGGTGCGCAGGTCGGAGAAGACGATGGTGTTCTCGCTTCCGTCCGGGTCCACCACCACCGAGCGGCGCACCTGGGCGGTCTTGGGGTCCAGCTCCAGGCGGAGTTCCCGGAAGCGCGTCTCGGTCTTCCGCGGCGTCAGCACCAAGAGCACGCCCTGGCAGTCGGGACAGGACGCCCGGACGATGATGAATTCCTCCAGCAGGTGTCCCCGGCCCCAGAGGAAGGTCACGGAACTCGACAGCTGGCTCGCCGGGAGCGCGCCCTTGGTCAGCGTCTGGGCGCCGGGGTCCCAGGCGTACACCTTCTCGCCGGAAAGCACGAACGCGCGCTTGGTGGGGGTGAGGTAGTCCCAGCGCATCTGGGCCGGCTTCTTGAAGACCACCGTCCCGGTGGACGTCACCGTCCGGCCGAACGTCTTGTAGACGTAGTCCTGGCGGAAAGCAGCCGTGAAGTCCTGGGTTTTTTCATAGAAGGCCTGCATCCGCTCCACCAGGGCCCGCACCTCCGGCGTGGGCTCGGCCGGACGCGGTGCGGCCGCGCCACCAGCGTCCGGCGAGGCGACCAGCCCAAGAAGCAGCAGCGCAAGAATCCCCATGGTGGCCACCTGACACGAAAGTGGGCTTGGACGTCCAGCGCCAAGCAGTCATTCACGACTAGAGTGGCGCCGCCGCGCGGACCGGACTAGTGAGGGCGCCATGCTCTACCGCGTCCTGCCCGCCCTGTCGCTTCTGCTGCTGCTCCCCCGCCCCGCCTCCGCCCAGCAGGAGGACTTTTCCAAGGTGACGGTGAAGACGACGCCCGTCGCCGGCTCCGTCTCCATGTTGCAGGGCGAGGGAGGCAACATCGGCGTCCTGGTCGGCCCCGAAGGCGTCCTCCTGGTGGACGACGAGTTTGGCCCGCTGGTCCCGAAGATTGAGGCGGCGGTGAAGCAGCTCAGCCCCAAGCCCATCCGCTTCGTCATCAACACCCACTGGCACGGGGACCACACCGGCGGCAACGCTGGCCTCGGGACGGAGGGCGTCGTCATCGTCGCGCAGGACAACGTCCGGAAGCGGCTGAGCACCGAGCAGTTCTCGAGCTTCCGCAAGACGAGCATTCCGCCCTCGCCGGCGGTGGCCCTGCCCATCATCACCTTCCTCGACAGCGTCAGCTTCCACCTGGACGGCGAGGACATCGACGTCTTCCACATCGCCCCGGCCCACACCGACGGCGACTCGGTGGTGTGGTTCAAGAAGTCCAACGTCGTGCACACCGGGGACCTCTTCTTCAACGGTCTCTACCCCTTCATCGACTTCGGCTCGGGTGGCTCCATCGACGGCGTGGTGGCCGGCGCGGACCTGGTGCTTTCCCGCATCAACGACGAGACGAAAGTCATGTGCGGCCACGGTCCTGTGGGCTCCAAGTCGGATTTGAAGCGCTACCGCGACATGCTTGCCACCATCCGCGACCGCGTGCGCAAGGCCATCCAGGACGGCAAGACGCTCGACCAGACGGTGGCCTTGAAGCCGACGGCCGAATTCGACGCCGCCTGGGGCAACGGCTTCCTCAAGCCCGACGCCTTCGTCGCCCTCGTCTATTCCGGCCTGAAGAAGTAGCCCGCGGCCCCGGGCGGACTTCAGGCGGCGAGCGCGCGCAGGGCCAGGCCCTCAAGCAGCAGCGCCGCGGCCAGGTGGCAGGTGATGTCCGCGTGGTCGAGCACAGAGCACACCTCCACCACGTCCATGCCCACCAGGCGCAGGCCTTTCAGCCCGCGGAGAAACTGCAGCGCCTCGCGCGAGGTGAGGCCCCCGGGCACGGGCGTTCCTGTGCCAGGGGCGAAGGCCGGGTCCACCGCGTCGATGTCGAAGGTGACGTACAGCGGCCGCTCGCCCACGCCGAGGCGGATGGCCGCCACCAGCTCGGCCACGCTGCGCCGCTCGAGCGCCTCCATCGAAGGCCCCCTCCTCGGGGTGCCCCAGGAAGCCCGGAGGCCCACCTGCCACAGCTGTCCGCGTTCAATGAGGTCCTCGCTGAGGGCGTGCCGCAACGGCGTCCCGTGGTGGTAGGCGTCGCCCCACACCTCCGGCCCGCTGGTGTCGTGGTGGGCATCGACGTGCACGACGGCCAGGGGCCCATGGCAGGCGGCCACCGCGCGCAAGGACGGCAGGGCCACCGTCTGGTCCCCCCCGACGACGAAGGGCGTCGCCCCGGCCTGCAGCACCTGGGCGACCTCGCGCTGGATGACGGTGCGCACCAGCGCCGCGTCAAACGGCGGAAGCGGGACGTTGCCGCCGTCCAGGGTGAGGAGTTTTCGGAAGACGTCCGCTTGGTGCACCGGGTGGTAGGAGTGGATGAGGCCGCTCACCCGGCGGATGGCAGCCGGCGCGTGGCGTGCTCCGGGCTGGTGGGTGGTGCCCCCGTCATAGGGCACCCCCAGAAGCACCGCGCCCGCCCCGGCGTAGGGCGCTGGTGCGTGGAAGTCCGCCTGCGGTAGCCGGAAGAAAGGCGTCTGCCCGTGGCGGAGGTACTCGCCGGTGGGCAGCTGGCTCACACCAGCGGCCATCCAAGAAGGGCTTCCACGCGGGCCCGCGCCTCGGCGGCGCATGCTTGGGCGGTGGCGAAGTCCGCCGGGTGCAGCGGCCAGCCGAAGCGAATGCTGGCGTCCAGATGGCCCCCGCGTCCCCAGTGGCGCCGGTAGTGCGGAAAGAAGGCTTCCCCGCCCGTCCACGCGGCGTCCCGGGGGGACAGTCGCAGCGCCACCGGCACCACCGGCACGCCGGCCCGGGCGGCAATGCCGAAAATGCCCCGCCGGAACGGAAGCAGCCGACTCCCGTCGGTGGTGGTGCCCTCCGGGAAGTTGAGGACGTGGACGCCGGCCACCAGACGCCGCAGCGCCTCTCGCAGCACCCGGGCGCTGTGGTGCGCATTTCCCCGGCGCACGTAGAGGGTCCCCAGTGCCTGCCCACACCAGCCGATGACGGGCCAGCGGGCCAGCTCCACCTTGGCGATGGCGGCCAGCGGAAGCAGCGAGCCGAGGAGCACCGGGTCCCAGTAGCCGAGGTGGTTGGCCACCAGCACGCTGGGACGCGTGGGCAGCTCCCCGGAAAGGCGGATGCGCAGTCCGTTGAGTGTCGCCAGGCGCCCGGCCAGCCGGTAGCTGGCGAGCGCCCGGTGGCCGAAGCGCTCCTCCTCCGTCAGGCCCCTCGCCGCCGCTGTCCGGACGGCCTCGGCGAGGATGGCGGTGAAGGTGGCGCGCGTGCGGCCGAGGATTTCCAGAAAGGGCAGCGAGCGATCCGTGACGAGCGGGTCCGTGGAGGCGGCCAGCGCTCGCCCGGCGGCCCCGCTCATGCAGCTCCCCGCAGCTCACTGCTGTCCGAGCCGATGAGGCCGAGCCTCTCGTAGCGAGCCCGCAGCGCGGCAAAGCCTTCCCGGTCGATGCGGGAGACAATTCGGTCCACGCCCGGGCCGTAGAAGCCGGTGCGCACCTCGGTGTCCGTCGCGCCGAGGGCCTTGTGCAGGGCCCGGGCCGCCACGTTGTTCTCCTCCACCGTGAACCAGCAACTGTCCGCCCGCGGCAACAGGTGCTGCACCAGGGCGCGCAGGAGCTCCACCACCACCCGCGTCCGCTGGTAGGCAGGCAGCACGGCCAGGGTGGTGCAGTAGGCCTCGCGGCCCTTCAAGAAGCACAACAGGTAGCCCGCGGGGGTGTTGCCGTCGAGGGCGAGGAAGCAGCTCTCGGCGAAGAAGTCGCAGCACAGCCGGACGTAGTAAGGGCCGAGGAGCGACTCTCCTCGCTGTCCAAACACCTCCTCTTCCAGTCGCTGGAGGGTGTCAAAGTCGGCTGGGCAGAGGGGGCGAACGGTGTACCGCGCCATAGGGCTCCTTCCGATGAAGGCCAGGAGGAAGCTTGGAGGGCGTTCGTCACAACGCGATCGCTGCAGCGCGACACGCAGGCTACGTTGCAGGAACGCTCAGCCGACATCGCGACGCTTTAGTGAAGCGACGGCGCCGAAACTGTGACGCCTGCTACCTTCGTCCGGGGCGCCAGATGCGGCCCCGCTGCTTCACCGAAAGGGCATGGAAGCGCTCCCGGAGGGCGTCGGCCTCCTCGGGAAGCAGGCCGCCCTCCTCGGCACCGCGCTCGGCGCGCCAGGCCAGGGCCCGTCCCAGCGTGGCCGCCACGGCCGCGGAGACGTTGAGGCTGCGGGTGAAGCCCCGCATGGGAATCCAGAACATTCCGTCCGCCCCGGCCAGCGCCTCCTCGGAGACGCCGTTCCTTTCATTCCCGAAGACGAGGGCACGCTTTCCCTCGAAGCCCAAGGACCACAGAGAGGTCGCCGTCGGGCGCGCCGCGGAGACCCACAGCTGGAAGCCCCGGCTGTGGAGGGCGTCCCGGGCGGCGGAAAAGCTTTCCCAGCGCTGCACGTCCAGCCACTTGTCGCAGCCCTGTGTCACCTTCTCATTCGGCTTGAAGCGCACCTCCGGGTGCTCCACCACGTGGACTTCCTGCAGCCCGAAGGCCTCGCTGGTGCGCAGGACGGCGGCCATGTTGAAGGGGTCTTCAATGCGGTCGAGCACCACCACCAGGCTGCGCGTGCGCTGACGCACCACTTGCTCGATTTTTTCCCGGCGTGGTGCAAGCACCAGCGACTCGGGGACGGGCGCTCCGGTGGGGCGTGGGCCGGCGCGCTTGGGAAGCCGTGCCACCCCTACCGCTTCCGGCCCCGCGCCCGGGGGCGCGCCGGACGCTTGCGCGCCGCTGTCGCCGGCTTGGCCCGCGTCCGGTGGCGTGGGCGGGGCGAACGCTGGACGGCGGGCGGCGCGCCGCCAAAGACGACGGTGGCCGCCGCGTCCAGGAGGGCGGGCACGCCCTCGCCGGTGGCGGCACTCATCGGGAAGACGGGAATGCCCCGGCGCCGCAGGGCGGAGGTGAAGCGGGCCAGCCGCGCGCGGGCCTCGGGGAGGTCCACCTTGTTGGCCGCCACCAGCTGCGGCTTGTGGGCAAGCTCCGGGCTGAAGCGGTGCAGTTCCCGGTTCAGGACGTCCAAGTCGTGCAGTGGCGAGCGTCCGGGGCCCTCGGCCGAGAGGTCGACGAGGTGGATGAGCACGCGGCAGCGCTCCACGTGGCGAAGAAACTGGTGGCCGAGGCCCACCCCCTCCGCCGCTCCTTCGATGAGGCCGGGGATGTCCGCCATGACGAAGGACAGCCCCTCCTTGTAGGCCACCATGCCGAGGTTGGGCACCAGGGTGGTGAAGGGGTAGTCGGCCACCTTGGGACGGGCGCGGGAGACGCGCGCGATGAGGGAACTCTTCCCGGCGTTGGGAAAGCCCACCAGGCCGACGTCCGCCAGCAGCTTGAGTTCCAGCAATAGGTCGCGCTCTTCCCCGGGGGTGCCGTCCTGGGCGAACCGGGGCGTCTGCCGGGTAGAGGTGGCGAAATTCATGTTCCCGAGGCCCCCGCGCCCACCCTTGGCCGCCACTAGCTCCGCGCCCGGGGCGGAGAGGTCCGCGAGCAGCTCCCCGGTGGCCGCGTCCTTCACCAGCGTGCCGACCGGGACGCGCAGGACGAGGTCCTCGGCACTGCGTCCGTTGCAGTCGCTGCCCATGCCCTGCTGGCCGGCGGCCGCGTGCTGCAGCGGCTGGTAGCGGTAGTCGAGCAGCGTGGTGAGCTGCGGGTCGGCCAGAAGGCGCACCGAGCCGCCATTGCCGCCGTCGCCCCCGGAGGGGCCGCCGTGCTCGATGAACTTCTCCCGGCGGAAGGCGACCGCGCCATTGCCACCATCGCCCGCTTTGACGTGGATGCTGACTTCGTCGACGAACTTCATCCGGCTCGGGCCTCCTGGGAGGAGCTCCCGGGCACCACCGCTTGCCGCCTAGGCCTTGGCGACGGGGTCGACGGAAACCTTCTTCCGGTCGCGCCCCACCCGCTCGTACTTCACCACGCCGGTGGCGGTGGCGTAGAGGGTGAAATCACGGCCGAGCCGGACGTTGCGCCCCGGATGAATGACGGTGCCCAGCTGGCGTACGAGGATGCTGCCGGAGGGAACCGTCTGCCCGCCGTACACCTTCACGCCGCGGTGCTGCCCTGGCGAGTCACGCCCGTTGCGAGAGCTGCCCTGTCCCTTTTTGTGAGCCATGGACCTGTCGTTTCCTTCAGCCGGCGACCTGGGTGACTTTCACTTCGGTGAAGGGCTGACGGTGACCGCGGCGCCGTGTCCAGCCTTCCTTCTCCTTGCGGAAATGCAGCACACGGCGGTGCTTGTCCTGCGCGGTGATGGTGCCCAGCACCTTGGCGCCCGCGACCAGCGGCTTGCCGATGCGTGGCGCCGC
Source organism: Myxococcaceae bacterium (assembly GCA_017881265.1). Classification (GTDB taxonomy): domain Bacteria; phylum Myxococcota; class Myxococcia; order Myxococcales; family Myxococcaceae; genus JADGRA01. The sequence continues at coordinate 155,252 of JADGRA010000066.1, forward strand.
GTCCCCGCCCACCAGGAGGACCTCGTCGAAGGTGATGGTGGCGCCCACCTCGCCCGGCACCTTCTCGATGCGCACGACGTCACCCGCGGCAACGCGGTACTGCTTCCCGCCCGTCCTGATGACCGCATACATCGATGGTAAACCCCTGTTCTGAAAGGGTCCGGCATGTAGTCGGCCCTCCCTGGGATGTCAAGCCAAGCACCGGTTTGGCGGCCCCCAGGGCGCTTCCAGGACCCCACAGTCCCTACTCCCCCAGGCGGGCCTTCAGGAGGGCATTCACCTGGGCCGGGTTGCCCTTGCCTTTCATCCCCTTCAACACCTGGCCGACGAGGAAGCCCAGGACCTGCTTCTTCCCCGCCCGGTACTTGGCCACCTCCTCTGGGTTGGCAGCCAGCACCGCGTCCACCACCACCTCGACGGCCGTGGTGTCCTTCTCCAGGCCCAGGCCGCGCGCGTCCACAATGCTGCGCGGCGGCTGCCCGGTGCGGAACATCTCGGCGAAGACGTCCTTGGCCGCGTTGGCCGACACCTCCGCGGCGTCGACCAGCTTCAGCAGCTCGGCGAAGTGCTGGGGTGGAAACTTGAGGGTGCCCAAGCCGGCACCCTCCTCGTTGAGGAGGCGCTGCAGCTCGCCGGTGAACCAGTTGGCCAGCTTCTTGGCGCTTCCGCCATAGTGCTTCCACACGGCCTCGAAGAAATCCGCCAGGGCGCGGTCGGCCACCAGAATCCTCGCGTCGTAGGCGCTAAGCGAGAAGTCGGCCTGGAAGCGCTGCAGCTTCTCCCGGGGCAGCTCCGGCAACTCCGTCCGCTCCCGCTCCACCATGCCCTCCGGCACCAGCAGCGGCGGCAGGTCTGGCTCCGGGAAGTAGCGGTAGTCGTGCGCCTCCTCCTTGCTGCGCATGCTGCGCGTCTCGCCCCGGCTCGGGTCCCACAGGCGGGTTTGCTGCAGCACCTTGCCCCCCGACTCGAGGAGGGCCACCTGGCGGGCGATTTCGTAGTCGATGGCCTGGCGCACGAAGCGGAAGGAGTTGATGTTCTTCAGTTCCGCCCGCGTCCCGAATTCGGTGGCGCCCCTGCGCATCACCGAGACGTTGGCGTCGCAGCGGAAGCTTCCCTCCTCCAGGTTGCCGTCGTTCACCCCGAGGTACACCAGCACGTCCCGCAGCGCCTTCAGGTACTCCCCCGCCTCCTCGGAGCTGCGGAGGTCCGGCTCGCTGACAATCTCGGTGAGCGGGACGCCGGCGCGGTTGAGGTCCACCAGGCTCTCGCCACCGCCGGCGTCGTGAATGTTCTTCCCGGCGTCTTCCTCCAGGTGAATCCGACGAATGCCGATGCGCTTCTCCACGCCGTCCACGTCGATGACCAGCGCGCCGTGCTCGCACAGCGGCAGGTCGTACTGGCTAATCTGGTAGCCCTTGGGGAGGTCCGGGTAGAAGTAATTCTTCCGCGACCAGATGCTGCGCTCGTTGATGCGGCACCCCAGCGCCACCCCGGCCCGGACCGCGAATTCCACCACCTTGGCGTTGAGGACCGGCAGCGAGCCCGGCATGCCCAGGCACACCGGGCAGGTGTTGGCGTTGGGGGCAGCGCCGAAGCGGGTGGAGCAGCCGCAGAAAATCTTACTCTCCGTCAGCAGCTGCCCGTGCACCTCGAGGCCGATGACAGCTTGAAAGTCGGAGGCACCCATGGCGGTCAGGCCCCCCCCACGGGCGGCACGCGGACGAAGTCATGGGCCTTCTCGAAGGCGCGGCCGACCCGCAGGACGGTGGCCTCGTCGAAGGGTTTGCCCAACAGCTGCAGGCCGATGGGCAGGCCGGCGCGGCTGAAGCCGCAGGGCAGACTCATTCCCGGCAGGCCAGCGAGGCTGCACGGCAGGGTGAAGATGTCGTTGGCGTACATGGCCAAGGGGTCCCCCACCTTCTCCCCCAGCTTGAAGGCCGTCGTCGGGGCGGTGGGGGCGAGGATGGCGTCCACCTTCTGCCAGGCCTGCGCGAAGTCCTGACGGATGAGCGTCCGCACCTTCTGCGCCTTCAGGTAGTAGGCGTCGTAGTAGCCGGCCGACAGCGCGTAGGTGCCGAGCATGATGCGGCGCTTGGCCTCCGGACCGAAGCCCCGGCCGCGCGTCTGGGCATACATTTCCCGGAGCCCTGGCGCGGCGACGCGCAGCCCGTAGCGGACGCCGTCGTAGCGGGCGAGGTTGCTGGAAGCCTCCGCCGGGGCCACCAGGTAGTAGGTGGCCAGCGCGTACTTGGTGTGGGGCAAGGAGATGGGAACCAGCGTCGCCCCCAACTTCTGGTAGGCAGCCGCCGCGGCTTCCACGGCCGAGCGCACCTCCGGGTCCAGCCCTTCCACCTCGAAGTACTCGCGCGGCATTCCCAGTCGCAGGCCGTCCACGCCGGCGTCCAGGTGGCGCAGGTAGTCCGGCGCCACCTCGCGGGAGGACGTGGAATCCCGGGCGTCGTGGACGGCCAGGACTTGAAGCAGTGCCGCGGCGTCCCCCACGGTGCGCGCCAGCGGCCCCACCTGGTCGAGGCTGCTGGCAAACGCCACCACCCCGTAGCGGGAGACGCGGCCGTAGGTGGGCTTGAGCCCCACCGTGCCGGTGAGGGCGGCCGGCTGGCGGATGGAGCCCCCGGTGTCCGTGCCCAGCGCCCCGAAGGCAAACCGCGCGGACACCGCCGCGGCGGAGCCGCCGGAACTCCCTCCGGGCGAGCGGGTGAGGTCCCAGGGGTTGGCCGAGGGGAAGTAGGCCGAGTTCTCGGTGGAGCTCCCCATGGCGAACTCGTCCATGTTGAGTTTGCCGAGGATGGGCAGCCCGGCCGCCTTGAGAAGCTGCACGACGGTGGCGTCGAACGGCGGGACGAAGCCTTCGAGGATGCGGGAGCCGGCGGTGGTGGCCAGCCCCTCGGTGCAGAAGAGGTCCTTGAGGGCCACCGGGACGCCGTCGAGGGGCCCCTTGGGCGTTCCCGAGCGCCGCCGGGCGTCGGCGGCCTCGGCCTGGGCGAGCGCCCCCTTCTCGTCGACGAGGAGGAAGGCCTTCACCCGGCCGTCCAGGCGGCGAATGCGCTCCAGGCAGGCCTGCACCGCCTCGACGGACGAGGCCTCGCCGGCGGCCAGTCGCCGCCCGAGCTCGAGCAGGGAGAGGTCGGTGAGCTTCACGTCTGCCTTCACTCGAGGATGCGAGGAACTGCGAAGCTGGTCCCCACCCGGGCCGGGGCGTTGGCGAGCGCCTTTTCCGCCGGCAGGGAGGGCTGCACGGTGTCCTCGCGCCAGCCGCCCACGGCGCTGGCGGCATGCGAGGTGGGTTCCACCGCGGCGGTGTCCAGCTCGCGCAGCGTCTCCACCGCCTCGAGGATGGCGGACAGCTGCTCCTGCATCTTTGCCTCCTCCTCTGGACTCAGGGCGAGGTGGGCGAGCGTCGCAACGTGGCGAACCTGTTCGCGGGTGAGCTTCATGGGGGGCTAGTCGCGCTTGAACAGATTGATGATGGAGTCGATGAGCGGCGTCCTGCGGTTCTGGTGGGCCGCTTCGGACTTCCGCTTCTTCAGCTCGGCGGCATCCATCCAGACGCCGTGGCAGTTGAAGCAGGTGTCCAGGTGCACCTGGCCCTCGTCCAGTGCGTGCAGGTCGAGGCCGCACTTCGGGCATTTCATCCAGTGCTGCTGCTTCAGCGCCTCGCGCTGCTGCGCGGCCAGCCGTTCCCCCTGCTGGAAGGCCAGCTTGCGCTTGGCCTCGACCTCCTCGGCGGCGAAGAATTCATCCTCGGGCTTCGACGGCTTGTCCAGTGACATGCCTTCCTCATTCCTTCAGACTCTCCAGCGCCGCACGCGCGGCGCGGGCCTCGGAGCTGCCGGGCCAGCCTTCGAGGTAACGCTGGTAGGCAGCTCGCGCTTCCCCGACACGGCCGAGCGACCGGTACGTCTCCGCCAGCCCCAGCACTGCTACCCCATCCCGAGGGTCGAGTTCCAGCGTCCGGTTGAACTCGACGAGGGCCTCGTGCCGGCGGCCCGCGTCCAGGAGCGCCAGGCCCCGTCCGGTGTGCGCCTCGGCGCTCCGGGGTTGTAGCTCCAGGGCCTTGTCGTAGGCGTCCAGGGCGCTGGAAATGCGCTCGTGGGTGCGCCGGCGCGTCGCTTCCACCATCCAGTCCTCATACGACTTCTCGGCGGGGGGACTGGGGGCAGCCGTGCCCTGGGGGGCGCCGCGTGGCGAAAGGGCGCTGGCCGGCAGCGCCGGCGTCACCTCCTGCGCGGACGCAGGCTCCGGCGGCTGCAGAGAACCCTGGGGTGGGGGGCCCGCGTCCACCGGGACGGCAAGGCCGGCATCTCTTGCCGCCGAGGCGGCCAGTGACTGCAGCAATTCTTCCTTCGCGCGCTGCTCGGCGGCCTTCAGCTTGGCCTCATGCTCGGCTTGCTCACGCTGCAGCGCGGTGTTGCGGTCCTGCTCCTCGCGCGCCCGCTGGGCCTCGGGCAGCCAGATGTAGAAGTAGGCCAGCGCACCCGCGCCGGCCACCCCGAGGACGAGCAGCACCACCACCACCCAGGCGCCCAGGCCCCGGCGCAGCTTGGGCGGCTCCCAGTCGTCCGTCGGCACCACGCCCAAGCCTGACGAGGACCTGGTGAAGGCCGGCTCGTCCGCGCTGGGGCTGAGCTGAGGGGGTGGCCGCCGGGGAGGCACTGGCGCCGCGGGGGGCGCGGCCAGGGTGGGCGCGGTGGGGACCGCGGAAAGGGCGGCCGGGGGCGCCTCCGCAACGCGCGGCGCCTCGACCACGGGCGGGGGACGGGGGACGTCGGCTGCCGGGGCGGGCGCGGCGCGGGTCCGGGCGAGTTCCGCCTCCAGGGCGGCCACCCTGTTGAGGGCGTCGGCCGCCACGAAGAAGGTTCCCAAATCCGGGATGGACCCGAGTGGCCGCCAGCTCTGAGCGTCCAGGCCCACCTCGTCCTCGCGCGACAGCTTCCCCTCGACAATCCAGCGCTGAAGCGTCGTCAATTCACGCAAGGAGGAAATGGAGCCGCCCCGTCGGCGCACCTTCCACTCGCGCCGCAAGCCCTCCGCGGCGGCGGGACGCGCTGGCGGTGGCGCTGGCGCCTCGGCGGACGGCCGCTGCACGACGAAGACGTGGCCACAGCGCGCGCAGCGGACGCGCCCGCCCGCAGCTCCAAGGCGAGCCTCGTCGAGCGAGTAGCTCGTCCCGCAGCGCTCACATTGGACTTCCACGGCCCATCCAAGTCCCACAAAAGCGTGGACCTGTCGAATTGCCCGCGCCCTCTGCCAAAGGCCCCGGCGGACTGGCGAAAAATTGACCGCCCCCTCCCCCCCCCTACACTCGGCCGACGCTCCAGAGTGGTTGCGAGCTGTAACAACGAGGGTCTCACCGGCCATGGCGGCAGCGCGGAAGGCACGAGCGGAGAAGGCAGTCTTGTCGCGGCAGGACATCGCCTCGCGCAGGCGCGCGCTGGAGGCGAAGAAGGGCGAGGCCAAAGGCGGAGGCTGGCGGCCCTTCGCCGGCCTCGCGGTGCTGGCCATCTCAGTGCTGGCCCTGGTGGCCCTCTTCAGCGACAGCATCGGCCCCCGCCCCTCCAACGCGGCCGGGCCGGTGGGACATGCGCTGGCCGCACTTCTGTCCGGATGGCTGGGCGTCTGCGCCGCCGCCATCCCGCTGGCCGGGCTGTATGCGGCCGGGGCGCTGGCGGTCGGCTCGCGCGCCCGGCGGCGGTGGCCCCAGCTCGCCGCGGTGGCCGTGCTGCTTCTGTGCGTGGCCGTGCTGGCCGAACTCATCGCCGGCAGCCCCCATGCCGCCCACCCGCCCGGGGGAGCGCTCGGCATGTTGCTGGCCGAGACCCTGACCGACTGGTTCTCCGTGGTGGGCACCCTCATCGTGGTGGCCGCGGTGGGCACCTCCGCGCTGCTTGTCGTCACGCGCTTCGCCCTGCTGCGGTGGCTGGCGGCGGCCGGGCGCGCGCTGAAGGGCCTGGGGCAACGGGGGCGTGACGTGGTGGCCGCGCTGCTTGCCGCGAAGCGGCGAGCGCTGGAGGGCCGGGCCCGCTCGCGCGCTGAGGCCAAGCTGGAGGAAGCGGCGTTTCTCGCCCAGCTGGAAGCGGACGACGAGGAGCTCGCCGACGCCGAGCGCGAGGCCGGCGAGGCCGAGGCGGTGGCCGAGGAAGCCATGCGGCTGCACCGGGATGCCGAGGCGGCGCAGCTGCGGGCCCCCGCGGCGGCCACGCCGGTGGCGGACCCGGCCTGGGCCGGCTCGCTGGCCGCGGGCGTCAGCGCCGTGCCCGAAGAGACGTCCCCAAGGCGGCGCCGCCGGGTGGACACGGAAGGCCCTGAAGAGGCGGCTTCCCAGAGCGAAGTGGCGAGCGCGGAGGCCGTTCCGCCGCCGCCCGCCCGGACGCCCCTCATCGTCGAGCCCAAGGCGCCCCCCAAGCCGACGCTGCGGAAGGACCAGGAGCAATTCGAATTCGTCGGCGGCCGCACCCGCTTCACCCTGCCGCCGCTGGACGTCCTCAGCTGCGAACGCAAGGAGCGCAGCGCCCTGGACAAGGAAGTCTTCCTCAGCACCGCCGAGAAGCTGCGGGCGAAGCTGGCCGACTTCGGCATCGACGGCGAGGTGGTGGAGATTCGCCCCGGCCCGGTCGTCACCATGTATGAATTTCTGCCCGGGCCGGGCATCAAGGTGTCCAAAATCGCCTCCCTGGCAGACGACCTGGCCATGGCTATGGAGGCGATGCGGGTGCGGATTGTGGCCCCCATTCCCGGCAAGGGCGTGGTGGGCATCGAGGTCCCCAACCGCGACCGCGAAACCGTCTACCTGCGGGAGATTGTCGAGCAGGACGTCTTCCAGCGCTCGGCGTCCAAGCTCACCATGGCGCTGGGCAAGGACATCGAAGGCATGCCGTACGTCTTCGACCTGGCCAAGGCACCGCACCTCCTCATCGCCGGCACCACCGGCTCGGGCAAGTCGGTGGCCGTCAACGCGATGATTATGAGCATCCTCCTCAAGGCGACGCCGGAGGAGGTGCGCTTCCTGATGGTGGACCCGAAGATGCTCGAGCTTTCGGTGTACGAGGGCATCCCGCACCTGTTGCTTCCGGTGGTGACCGACCCGAAGAAGGCCGCGCTCGCCCTGCGCTGGGCGGTGGAGGAGATGGAGCGCCGCTATGCCCTGCTCGCCGAGGCCGGCGTGCGCAACATCGCCGGCTACAACAAGCTGGTGGAGGGCGCGGGCGGCGACGCCCGGGCGCTGCTGGCGGCGAGGGAGACCGAGTCGAAGAACTCTGCCCGGCCCGCCGCCACGCTGATTGTGGACGTGGCCGACGGCGAGTCCGAGGAAGAGGCACTCTCCCGCGCCCGTGCCGAGTCGGTGGGCGTCCCCATCCCCCGGGAAGGCCCCGAGGAGCTGCGGGCCAGCCTCAGCGCGGAGCCGTCAGCGGACGCGGCCAGCGCCGCGGCCCCGGAGGGGATTGGCGAGCTGAAGGAACTCCGCAAGCTGCCCTACCTGGTCGTCATCATCGACGAGCTGGCAGACTTGATGATGGTGGCCAGCCGCGAGGTGGAGACGTCCATCGCCCGGCTGGCGCAGATGGCGCGCGCCGCGGGCATTCACCTGCTGGTGGCCACCCAGCGGCCGTCCACCGACGTCGTGACGGGCGTCATCAAGGCCAACTTCCCCGCCCGCATCACCTTCATGCTGCGCACCAAGCCCGACTCGATGACCATCCTCGGCACCACCGGCGCCGAGGCGTTGTTGGGCATGGGCGACATGCTGCTGATGCCCCCCACCAGCGCCCACCTCAGCCGGGTGCACGGCGCCTTCGTCTCCGAGCCGGAGATTAAGGCAGCGGTCGACCACCTGAAGGCCCAAGGGAAGCCCGTCTACGACGAGTCCATCCTGCGGGCCCGCGAGGAGGACGCCGCAGAGGGCTTCGAGGACGAGCTCTCGGACGAATTGTACGACCAAGCGCTGGCCACGGTGAGCGACATGCGCCAGGTGAGCATCAGTATGCTGCAGCGCAAGATGCGCATCGGCTACAACCGCGCCGCGCGGATGATTGAGCGCATGGAGCGCGATGGCGTGGTGGGCCCGGCCGACGGCGCCAAGCCGCGCGAGGTCTTCCTGCGTCCGCTGGGAGAGATGCCGGGAGCCGGGGCTCCGTAGCCCCCCCCGGGCGCCGCCGAAGCGCCGGATTTCCCTACGTCTTCGGTTTGGCGCACCGCGCTGCGGAAGAGTTTGCGTGAGGCCCCCCAATCGAGCGAGGGTCCCCGGCGTACAGAAAAGCCAACCGCCGTTTTGAGTCCGCCCGCTGTCCCCCCGGGAGGCCGCATGCAGGACCTTGCCGCCGTCGCGCTGGAGACTGCCCGCAGCAAGGGGGCGTCCTATGCCGACATCCGCATCAACCGCTACCGCCAGCAGTCCGTCTTCGCCCGCGAGGACCACATCCAGGACGCGGCGACGGAGGAACGCTACGGCTTCGGCGTGCGCGTCCTGGTGGACGGGGTGTGGGGATTCGCCGCCTCGGCGCGGGTGAGCAAGGAGGCCGTGGCGCGGCTTGCCACCGAAGCGGTGGCCATCGCCCGCGCCAACCGCGCGTCGATGCGCGAGCCGGTGGAGCTGGTGCCCATCCCCCAGGCGGTCGGCACCTGGAAGACGCCCATCCTGAAGGACCCCTTTGCGGTGTCGGTCCAGAGCAAGGCCGACCTGCTGTTGGCCATCAACGCCGCCGCCTTGAAGGCGGGGGCCAGCTTCATCACCTCGGGCATTTTCTGCACCGAGGAGGACAAGGCGTTTGCGTCGACGGACGGCTGCGACATCACCCAGGTGCTCACCCGCGTCTGGCCGCTTTTTCAAATCACCGTCGTCGACAAGGCCACCGGCCGTTTTGCCAACCGATTTTCCCTGAGCACGCCTTCGGGGACCGGATGGGAGTACATCGAGGGCTACCCGCTGGTGGAGGAGGCCGGCGTGGCCGCCCAGCAGTGCCGCCAGAAGCTGGCGGCCAAGAGCGTGACGCCGGGGAAGAAGGACCTGGTGCTGTCTCCCGAGCACCTCTGGCTCACCATCCACGAGTCCATCGGGCACCCCACCGAGCTCGACCGCGCCCTCGGCTACGAGGCCAACTTCGCCGGCACCTCCTTCGTGACGCCCGACCAGCTGGGGAAGCTCCAGTACGGCTCGGCCAAGTGGATGAACGTGGTGGCAGACAAGACGCAGAAGGACGGCCTGGCCACCTGCGGCTATGACGACGACGGCGTGAAGACGACCGAATTCGACGTGGTGAAGGACGGGCGCTTCGTGGGCTACCAGACCATCCGCGAGCAAGTGGCCCGCTACGGCAAGCAGCTCGGGGACACCCGACTGAAGGCCTGCTGCTACGCCGACGACTTCGCCAGCGTCCCCTTCCAGCGGATGCCCAACATCTCGCTCCGGCCCTACGACTGGGGCGGCAAGAAGGTGGGCTGGGAGCAGATGGTGGCCGACGTCAAGGATGGGGTGCTGATTGAAGGCGCCGGCAGCTTCTCCATCGACCAGCAGCGCTACAACTTCCAGTTCGGCGGCCAGGTCTTCTGGGAGATTAAGAACGGCAAGAAGGGCGCCATGCTCCGCGACGTCGCCTACCAGGCCCGGACGCCCCAGTTCTGGGGCAGCCTGGACATGGTCGGCTCGCCCCACTTCTACAAGCTGGGCGGCTCCTTCTTCGACGGGAAGGGACAGCCGGTCCAGACCAATTCGGTGTCCCACGGGGCCAGCTGGTGCCGGTTCCGAAGCGTCAACGTGCTCAACACCGGGAGGAAGATTTGAGCTTCCTGAGCGACGCCGAGGCCAAGCACATCACCGAGAAGCTTCTCGCATCCGCCACTGCACCGGAGACGCGCGTCTACCTCAACCCCTCGCGCAAGGGGAACACGCGCTTTGCCCTCAACGACGTGACCACCAGCGGCTTCGCCGAGACGTGCATCGTCCAGGTGACGTCCTTCTACGGGCTCAAACGGGGCTCGGCGCAGACCAACCAGTACGACGACCAGTCCCTCACCGACGTCGTCCACCGCGCCGAGGAAATCGCCCGTCTGGCCCCGGAGGACCCGGAAACGATGCCGGTGCTCGGGCCGCAGACGTACACCGCGAGCCCCGCGCTGTTCTCCGCCGACGCGGACCAGTTGACCGCGGATTACCGCGGGAAGGTGGTCGCCGAGGCGCTGGCGTCGGCCCGGGACAAAGGCCTCGAGGCCGCCGGCTTCGTCCAGAACTTCTCCGACGCCGACGCCCTGGCAACGTCCAAGGGCCTCTTCGCCTACCGGCGGACGACGGGCGTCGTCTATAACCTCACCGCGCGGTCGAAGGACGGTGGCAGCGGCTGGGCCGGCGGCACGAGCAACAGCGTGGCCGGCTTCGACCCCTCGTCGATGACCGCCCGGGCCATCGACATCGCGCTCCGCAGCGCGAAGGCCGTCGCGCTGGAACCTGGCAACTACACGGTGGTGCTGCCGCCCGAATGCGTCGCGGACCTGGCCAGCACGCTGCTCAACGGGTTCGACCAGCGCCAGGTCGACGAGGGGCGGAGCTTCCTCTCCCAGTTCCAGAAGCAGATGGCCGACGGTCAGAAGCTTTTCAGCGAGAAGGTGACCATCCTGAGCGACCCGGCCTCGCTCGTCGCGCCCAGTAATAACTTTGATGCCGAGGGTCAGCCGCTGCGGCACACGGAGTGGATTTCCAATGGAGTCGTGAAGGCCATTTCCTGCTCCCGCTACTGGGCGAAGAAGACGGGGCGAGAGGCTGTCCCGCCGGCGGAAAACCTGGTCATGGCGGGCGGCACCAGCAGCGTCGACGAGATGGTGGCCTCCACCAAGCGGGGTCTGCTGCTGACGCGCTTCTGGTACGTGCGCCCGGTGGACCCGCAGACGGCGCTCTACACCGGGCTCACCCGGGACGGCTGTTTCCTGATTGAGGGTGGCAAGGTGACCCGTCCGGTGAAGAATTTCCGGTGGAACGAGACGCCCGTGAAGATGTTGCGTAACATTGAGTCCATGGGCCCCACCCGCCGCGTCATCACGAGCGAGCAGGACCTCGGCTCGGCGCTCGCCTTCCCCGCCCTCAAGGTGACCGACTTCACCTTCTCCTCGCTGTCGGACGCCATTTAGGGAGAGGCCCATGCCCCGCCCGCTCAGCCGCCGCACCGTCCTCAAGGCCGCCGGCGCCCTCGCCGCGGCGCCCCTCCTCACCGCGTCGGCCGGTCCCGGCCGCTTCACTTTTGCCAGGCTCCGCTACCATTCCGGCGACTGGGACGTCGACCCGGCCATGCCCGCCAACCTGCTCAACTCGCTGGTCGAGTACACGCGCGTGCTGGTGGACCCCCGCGAGCAGGTGGTGGGCCTGGACAGCGACGAGGTGTCGGCCTTTCCCTTCGTTTACCTGACCGGGCACGGCCTGGTGCGCTTCACCCGGGCGGAGAAGGAAAACTTTGGCCGCTACATGGACGCCGGGGGCTTCGTCTTCGTCGACGACTGCAACCACGACGTCTCCGGGCTGTTCGCCACCAGCTTCGAGCGCGAGATGGCCGACCTCTTCCCCGGCCAGCTCCGGGCGCTTCCCAACACCCACCCCCTGTACTCGGCGGCCTTCGTCTTCCCCGATGGGCCGCCCGCCACCCACCACGAGCTCAACGGCTGGGGCGACAACCTCGTCCATGACCACCTGCAGGCCGTCATGGTCCGCGGCAAGGTAGCCGTCCTGTATTCCAACAAGGACTACGGCTGCGAGTGGGACTACGACTTGAGCAGCAAGCAGTACCTGGCCGAGGACAACACCAAGTTCGGCGTCAACATCATCACCCACGCCCTGGTGCGATGACCTCTCCACCGGGCGCGGTGGACGCCCTTTTGGCCCGGGCGCACGCCCTGGAGGGCCAAATCCAGCGGAGGATTCTCGGCCAGCCCAGCGTCGTGCGCGAGCTGCTGGTGACGCTTTTGGCGGGCGGCCACGCGCTGGTGCGGGGCGTCCCGGGCCTGGCCAAGACGCTTCTCGCGCGCTCGCTGGCCGAGGCCACGCACCTCTCCTTCAAGCGCGTGCAATTCACCCCCGACTTGCTTCCGTCCGACATCACCGGCAGCGAGGTCCTGGACGAGGTGGACGGCCGCCGCCTGTTGCGCTTCCTTCCCGGGCCCGTCTTCGTCCACCTTCTGCTGGCGGATGAAATCAACCGCACCGCGCCCAAGACACAGGCCGCCCTCCTCGAGGCGATGGCCGAGCACCAGGTGACGGTGGGCGGCACCTCGCACCGGCTGCCCGAGCCCTTCTGCGTGGTGGCCACGCAAAACCCCATCGAGCAGGAGGGTACCTACCCCCTGCCCGAGGCACAGCTCGACCGCTTCCTGCTCTGCATCCGGGTGGACTACCCGGCCGAGCAGGACGAGGTACGCGTGCTGCAGGCCACCACCGGCGCGCCGGCGGACAGGCTGGAGCCCGTCCTGGAGGCACAGGAGTTGCTGCAGCTGCAGCGGCTGGTGCGCGAGGTGGCCGTGGCGGAGTCCCTGGTGAAGGACGTCGCGCGCCTGGTGCGCTCGAGCCGCCCCGGCACCGCCGGCGCGGCGCCGGCCAGCGCTCCGGTGGCCTGGGGAGCCGGTCCGCGAGGCGGACAGGCGCTGCTTCTGGCGGCGAAGGCGCGCGCCCTGCTGGCAGGCCGCTTCGCCGCCTCCGCCGAGGACGTCCGCGCGCTGGCCCTGCCCGTCCTGCGGCACCGCCTGGTGCTGGAGTGGTCGGCGGCCGCAGAAGGAGTGGATGCCGATGGGGTGGTCCAAGCCCTTCTCGACGCCTCCGGCCTCTAGCGAAGGACGCCTCCTCGACGGGCCGTTGCTGGCGGCGCTCTTGGGCCTCAGCCTTCCTGTCCATCGCATCCGCGGCGCGTTCTCGGGAATGCACCCCGGAAGCGCGCCGGGGCCCGGCGAGGACTTCTTCCAGCACCGCCCCTACGCGGCCGGGGAGGACGTCCGGGCCGTCGACTGGCGCGCCAGCGCCCGCCTCGGCCACCTGGTGGTGAAGGAGAGGCACCGGCCCTTGCGCCAGCCGCTGGTGCTGCTGCTGGACGTCAGCGATTCGATGGGCTTCCCCCGGGGGCTTCCCACCAAGCGCCACCGGGCCAGGCAGCTGGCGGCGGCCGTGGCGCTGCTGGCCCTGCGCCGGGGAGACCCGGTGCGCCTGGACGTCCTCGCCCCGCGCGCTTTCCTCCCGGCCGGCCGGGTCTCCCAGGCGGGCAGCGCGGCGGCCGCGGCGGAAGCGCTCGCCGGCCGGGGGACAGGCGCTGGCCGCGCGGACGTCGCCGGTGCCCTGGCCAGCCTCTCCGCGGATGAACTTGCCGGCAAGCATGCCGTCCTCCTCTCGGACCTCTACGGGGACGCCGCCCTACTGCTGCGGGGACTGGAGCGCCTCGTCCGCTCCAGCGTCGCCGTCACCGTGCTGCACGTCCTTGGCCGCAGCGACTTCGGGCTTCCGCCCGACGCCGCTGCCGTCCGGGACGTGGAAAGTGGCGAGACGTTGGCGGTGCAACCCCTTCAGGCCGGTGCCCTGCGGCTTCGGGTGGAAGCGTGGCAGAAGGCGCTGCGCGAGGGGGCCGAGCGGGCCGGCGTCGACTTTCTGGCCGTCGACGCCGACGCGCCTCCCGGCCTCGCCCTGCGTCGCTGGCTGGGGGGGCGGTAGGTGACGGCGGCGCTTCTCGCCAGTGCCCTGGCCGCGGCCGGTGTCCTTACCTGGCTGCACCTGCGGCCAACCGGGCAGCGCCTGGCCCAGGCCATTCCTTCCCTGCAGCACCTGCTGGGAAGTCTCCCGCGTCGACGCCACGTGCTGCAGCTGGAGGAGGCCCTCGCCTGGGCCCTGCGCACCGCCAGCCTGCTGCTTGCCCTTCTGGGCGTGTGGGCCTCCCGCGCCGGAGACGGGACGGACTTCCGCCCGGCGCTGGTGGTGGACCCGGCGGCGCCCGCGGAGGCCTGGGACGAGGCGGCCGTCCCCACCCAGGCGGCGGCGCGCCTGGGCTTCGCGGGCGAGCAGCCCCGGGCGGAGGGCGACGTCCCGGGGCTGGTGCAGGCAACCCTGAAGGAGTGCAGCGACACGCGCCCAGCGTGCCTTCTGCGCGCAGCCAGTCTTCTGGGGCGGCCCGCCGTCCTGGTGGGCCCGCTGGCCGGCACGGAGTGGCGCCTGGCCCTGGGCCGGTGGGGACGGCCGTTTGCCTTCCTCCGCACCGCAGCCGCCGGGCCGCCGGAAGCGGCGGCGGCGCCCCCGCCGGCGCTGGCCCGCGTCCGGCTGGCCGGGACGTCCGCCGCCGCCGAAGGGTGGAGCGCCGCCCTGTCCGTCGCCGCCGGAGAGGCCCTTAAGCCGCAGGGGACCCTGGCCGGGCCGTCACCTCCCGGCGTGGCCGTGGTGGAGGCGGGCCGGCCGTCCGGCCCGCCGGAGGAAGCCGTCCTCACCGTGGTGGCCGTGGACAGGCCCACCGTGGCCTTGCCCGACGCACCGGCCGCGCAGGCGCGCGCGGGCACCGGGCTGTTGTTGCCCGACCCCCTGGACCTCGCCGCCGGGACGCCGGGACTTGGCCTTGTCACCTCGCTGTCCTTTCTTCCGGACACGCGCTTCAGCGCGGTGCTGCCTTGGGCTGTCCTTGGCGTGGCCACTTCGCCAAGGCAGCTGGCCCTGGCCGCCACGCCGGAGGAGTTGGGGGCGTGGGCCCACCAGGGAAGCCTTCTTCCGCTGGCCCGCGCGCTGCTCGCCGCGGGCCTCCCGGGGCCGGCCACCGCGCGCACCCCGCCCGTCGGCGGGCCGCAGGGGTGGCGTGACAGCACGGGGCGGGGTGCGCCCCTTGGCCTGTTGGACGTGCGCCCGGGCCACTACACGCGGGAGGACGGACGGGCGACGCTGCACCTGGAGCGGGCCCGTGTCCCGGGCACCGTCGCCCTCGACGACGCTGAGTTGCTCCGCCTGGGCGGCCATCCCTGGCAGGGGCCGGGCCCGCGGCGCCTGGACGTGCCGTCCCTGCTGTTGGCCGCCGCCTTCGCCCTGTGGCTTGTCGGCGTGTGGCGCACCCGGCAAGCGCGCCGGGCCTGGCTGCCCGCCGCCGGCGTGGCGGCGGTGCTGGCCCTTTTCTGGGCCGACACCCGCTGGCAAGCGGAGGTTGGGGCGCCCTGGGCGGCGGCGGGCCGTCTTCCGCCCGGGGCCGGCCGCCCGCAGCTGGCCGCGCTCGCCGCTGAAGCGGGCGTCGGCCTGGAAGACGCGGCAGAGGGTGGGCTGCCGACGTGCGCCGCCGCCGGCGCCAGCAGGCCCTGCACCTTCCTCGGCACGGTTGGGCTGGCGGCGGCCCCC
>JADGRA010000067.1 GCA_017881265.1 Myxococcaceae bacterium
CCTTGGCAGACGGCCGCCGCGGTGGGTGCGGGCGCGGCGCTGGTGGACGTCTCGGGCGACGGCACCCTGCGCCTGGCGGCCAGCGCCGACGCCGCCGTGCCGGCGCACGACAGCGTGCGCCTCCTCCGACTGGATGACGGCGCGCCGGAGGGGGCCGTGGAAGTGCCAGGCCGCATCCTCCAGGTGGCCGCCGCGGCCCTGGACGGCCCCGGCGCCGAAGCGCTGCTTTTGGGCGTCTGGCTTCCGGGCGGCGGCGCGCAGCTGCGGCTGGTGCGGGGGGCGCGGTGAAGCCGCCGCTGGGTGCAGCCGCGCTTCTTTTCCTCGGCCTTCTGGCCGGGCCGGCCGCGGGGGCGGCGCGCGCCCGCGACGGCGGCACCCTGGCCGTCGGCCTGGTGGGCCTTGGCCCGCCGGTGGCGGACACCAGCGCGGACAGTCCGGAGGCGGCCAGCGCCCGGGCGCTTTTGGCCCTGCCCCTGTGCCGGTTACGGCCTGGCCCCGTGCCCCTCCTCGCCAGCCTGACGCGCACCAGCGCCGGGCCCCAGGAGGAAGTGCACCTGGTGCCGCTGCCCGGGGCGCGCTTTGCCGACGGCAGCCCGCTGCGCGCCGAGGACGTCGCCGCGTCCTTGCGGGCGCTGGCCCGCGCCGCCAGTCCCTACCTTTCGCTGCTGGCGCCGGTGGCCGACCTGGACGCCGCGCTGCAGGCGGAGGCCCTGTCCCCGGAGGCGGGGCTGCGCCTGCCCCTGGCCTACGCCTGGCCTGACTTGGAAGCCTCGCTGTGCCACCCGGCCTTCACCCCGACGCGGGGCCGCCCGGGCGGCGGGCCAGCCCAGGGGGTGGGCCTGTACGCGCCCGGGGCGGAGGGGCGCCTTTGGGCCGCCCGCGGCGCGCCGCGGGGGCCGCCCTTCCCGGCCGCCCTCGCCTTCTCCCCCCTGCGCGGCCGCGCCGCCGCGCAGGCGCTGCAGCGCGGAGAAGTCCACGCGCTGCTGGGCGAGACAACCGGGCCCGACGGCGGGCCCCTCCTCTTCGCCACCTACCTGGTGTACCGCCCGGACGCGCTTCCCGCCGGCGCCCGCGCCGCGCTGGAGGCGGTGGACGTGCAGGCCCTGGTGCGCACGTTTGTGCCCGGACCGGCGGTGGCCCTGCACGCGCTTTTGCCAGACGCCCTGCTGCCGGCTGGCGCGGCGGCCCCGGCCCCCCCCCGGCCACCGGCGGCTGCGGCCGCCCCCGCCCGCCCCTTCACCCTGGGGTACGAAGTCGGCGTGGCCGACCAGCGTGCGGTGGCAGAAAGGCTGCAAGTGCTTTTGCATGACAGGGGCTTCCCGGTGCGCCTGCGCGCGGACAGCCGGGCCGCCCTGCTGCAGGCCCGCAGCACAGGCGCGCTGGAGGCGACCCTGGTTTCCCTGCTGCTGCCGCCCCTTCCGGCCCCCGCCCTGGCACTGGTGCTGGGGCTGGCACAGGACGCAGCCCTGCTGCAGCGCGAATTGCCCGCCCTGGGGCAGGAAGGGGACGCCTCGGCCCGCGCCGTCCGCGCAGCCCAGCGCGCCCTGGCCCTGGCGGCGCAGGTGCCCGTGCTTCCCCTGTACGTCCGGGGGCTGCGGGCCGGCGTCGGCGAGGCCCTGGTGGACGCGCGCCGGGACGGCTTCGGGCTGCTGGTGCTGGACGACGCCTGGCTTCTGCGCTGAAGGGGGGCGTGGGCCCCGCACACCCCATGCGCCTGCGCACGCGACTTTCCCTGGCCTTCGCCGCCCTCGCGGTGCTGCCCCTCCTCGTCTCCGCCCCCTTCGTCGCAAGGCGGCTGCGGACGACGTTTGACCGCGAGTTGGAACGCCGCGCCGAGTCCGCCGCGGCGCTGGTGACGGCGTCCGCGCAGCGGCTGCGCACGCGGGTGGCGGAGGCGGTGGCCGCCGCGGCGGCGGACAAGGGCGCCGAGGAACTTGCCCGCGCGCTGCAAGGCCCGGGGCCCCTGCCCCCACCGGACGCCGCGCGCGCCCTGGCCGAGGGGCGGGGGCTGTCCGTCCTGGCGCTGTTGGACGCCAGCGGCCAGGTGCGCAGCAGCGCCCACTTCCCCGCGCGCGCCGGCGACGTGGACAGGGGGCTGCTGGCCGCGCTGCAGGCGCCTTCCGGGGTGCCGGTGGTGGCAGACGTGCAGGTGGCCGCGCCGGAGGGGCCGCGCGTCTGGCCGGCGCTTCTGTCCTGTCGCCCGGTGGAAGGGGTGCCGGGCGCCTTCCTGGTGGGTGGGGTGCTACTGGACGGCGCGCTGGCGGCCGCGCTGTCCGCGGAAAGCGGCGCCGAGGTGGAAGTCCGCCGGGGCAGCCAGGTGCTGGGCAGCGCCGGGGTGGCCAGCGGCCGGCAGCTGTGGCGGCTGGTGCCGCTGGGGGCAGACGCTGCCGCCGCGGTGGCGGTGGGCGACGCCGCCTCGGCCGAGGCGGAGGAAGCGCTGCTGCTGGCGCTGGCCCTGGTGGTGGGCGCCGGGCTGCTGCTGTCCGTCGCCTTGGGCGTGCTGTTGGCCCGGCGCACCACCCGGCCCCTGGAAGCCCTCACCGCCGGCGCGCGGGCGGTGGCCGAAGGCAAGCTGCAGACGCGCGTGGAGGGGACGGCGCCGGGGGAGGTGGGCCTTCTGGTGGAGGCCTTCAACTACATGACGGCACAGCTGTCGGCCACCACCACGGCGCTGGTGAAGGCGGAACGGGTGGCGGCCTGGGAGGAGGTAGCACGGGGACTGGCGCACGAGTTGAAGAACCCCCTCACGCCGCTGCAGACGGCCCTGGAGACGCTGGGCGCGGCGCAGGCGGCGGGCAGCCCGCGGTTTGCGGACTTGTTCCGCGAGGCGGCGCCGGCCATGCGCGAGGAGGTGGAACGCCTGAAGCGCACGGTGGACGCCTTCGCCCGCTTCGCCCGGCTTCCGCCGTCCAGCCCGTCGCCCGTGGACCTGGGGGCTTGGGCCGAGCAGGCCCTCGCCCTGGACGCCGCCTCGCCCGCCGTCGCCCGGGAGACGTCGCTGGCCAAAGGCCTCACTGTCCGGGCGGACCGGGACCAGCTGGCGCAGGTGCTGCACAACCTGTTGCGCAATGCCGAGGAGGCGCAAGCCGGCCGCGCACCTTGGGTGGCGGTACGGGTGCGGGCGGAGGGGCCGTGGGCCCTTCTGGAAGTAGAGGACGCCGGCCCGGGCGTCCGGGAGGAGGAGGCCGAGTCGCTGTTTGCCCCCGGCTTCAGCAAGAAGCCCGGCGGCACCGGCCTCGGCCTGGCCATTGCCCGGAGGATTGCGACGGAACATGGCGGCAGCCTGGAGGTGGTGCGCGGCGGCCGCGGCGGCGCAGTTTTCCGGCTGCGCCTGCCCTTGCTGGCGGATGGGCACGGGCCCGCGGCCCCGCGCTAGTCCTTCACCGGGGTGGCCTTGAGGGCGGCCTTCCCGTCCTTCACGTACACGCTGAAGCGCACCGTGCGGCAGGCGTACTTGGTGATGAGCTGGTCGCGATTCTTCCGCAGCTTCTGGGCAAACCTTTCGTAGGTGAGGCCGTCGGCGGACTCGCCGCACTCCTGCCGCTGGGCGACGAAGTCCTGGTACACGTCCTGGAAATGTTCCTCGTCCGGTGCCGACGTCGCCGCCAGCTGCCGCGGCCGGGGGACGGGCGTCGTCACCGGGCGGGCCGCCTGCAGCAACTCCGGTGGGATGTCCGCCACCCGCGTGGTGTCCGGGATGGCGTTGGCCAGCGGCCCGACCGCGCCGAAGCCAGAGGGCGGCGCGTTGAAGTCGGGCAATTCCGGAATGGGGTAGGCCGTCGTCGGCTGGTGGTCCGAGTCAAGGGGCGGCGGGGGCGGCGCGGCGCGCGCGCCGGGGAAACGGCCGCCAATGGGGGCCGAGGGGGTCCGCTGCATGGAGGCGGAGGGCAGCGGCGTGCGCGGGGGGGGCGGCGGCGGCATGGCGTCCAGCAAGGCGGAGAGGTCCTCCACCGGCGGTGGCGGGGGCAGCCGGGACAGGGGGACAGGCGGCGGCTCGAAGTCCAGGACGGCGCCGCCCAGTGCCGCCGGCGCCGCGTCGAAGACGGAGGACGCCCGGGCCGCGGCCGGCAGGGGCGCCGGCGGCAGCGGTGCGGGCGACGCCTCCGCCACGGACGGTGCCGGGGCCGGCTCCAGGGCGCGCACCGGCACCACCGGCCGGGGGGGAGGGGTGGTGCGGCGCGGGGGAGGCAGCGTGTCCTCGTCCGGGCGCGGCGCGCGCGCAGGCTGGTTGCGACTCGTCCAGGCCACAGCGGCCACCAGCAGCAGCGCCAGCCCGGTGATGCAGCTGAGGGCGAAGCGCTGCGTGTCGGCCAGGGTGGACATGAAGGGTTCCAGGTTGGCCACCGCCAGCACCTCCACCGGCTGGCCAGGGAGGCTGCGGCGGACGGCGACGCGCAGGGCCGGCTCCCCGCCGGACGTCCACAGGGGCAGCTTCAGCGGACCCAGCGCGCCGGCGCTTCCGCGCACCGCCGCGGCATTCTTCCCCACCGGCGTCTCCCGAAGCGCCGCCGGCAGCACGGCGCGGTCCGGCCCGCCGGAGGCCACCAGCTTCCCGGACGTGACGAAGCCCACCGCGGCCAGGCCCAGTTCCAGCGACACCTGGTCCGCCGTGCTGTCGGGAAGCAGCGGCCCACCCACCACCAGCGTGCCCAGCGCATGGGCGTCCTTGTCGGAGCCCGTCAGCGGGACGCTGAAGAACAAGTCATAGGCGCCGTAGGCGTCGCGCGTCTGCCCGTCGCTGCCGGCACCGGCCAGCACGTCCACCTCCACGCCGGACAGGCCCGGGCCCGGGCTGTCCGCCCCGTGGACGTAGCTGCCACCCGCGTCGGCGCGCACCCCCAGGACGAGGGCACCCCGCAGCCCGGTGGAGACGGCGTCCTGGGCCACCCGGCGCACCGCCCCCATGCGTTCGGCGGCCAATTCGGACTTGCCGGCGCGCAGCGCCTCCAGCGTGCCCCAGGTGGCGGGCGAGGCGGACAGGCGCAAGGTGAGGGCTTGCAATTCCGCCCGCCGCGCCGCCACCCGCACCGCGACGGCGTCCACGGCACGCGCGGCGTAGGCCGCGGCCTGCTGCTCGGCCTGAGCGCTTTGGGAGGAGGCGGAGATGGACAGCTCAGCGAGCCAGAGCACCAGCGCCGGCAACGCGAAGAGCAACGGCCAAAGGCGGGGCATCGCCTTCCTTTGTCGAGGCGGAAGAAATGCCTAGTAAACGTGGGCTTATACGCGTGCCGCCCAACCTCGGACAAGCGCCCCTTCGGCGGCGACGCCCGGGCTGCGACGGGCGAGAGGCGCTACGTCTCCTCCACCGGGAGGTCCGCCAGGGCGGCCCCGCCCGCGTGGTGGTGGTGCTTGTCCAGCCAGCGCTTGGCCGCACGTTCCAGGCGGTCGCACGCCCCCACCACCGCCTTGCGCACGTCGTCGGACGTCTCCTCCACGTGAATGGCCGGCACCCCCGGCACGCGCAAGGTGACGCGCGCGGACTGGTCCACCCCGCCCTTGGCGGTGTTGGTGTCCACCAGGTGCACCTCCACCGCCACCGCCTGCTGCTGGAAAATGCGCCCGAGTGCCCGCTCCAGGTGCACCTCGACGAAGCTTCTCAGCGACTCGTCCACCTCCACGTGGACGCCTCGAACAAGCAGTTGCATGCGCATCCCTTCTGTCCACCCGCACCACAAGCGGCAGGACGCTGACAGCCAGTATGCGCCAAAGCCCGGGGCGGTGCCCTGCCTGACGGCACGCCGGGCGTGCCCATCCTGGGGCCCACCCATGCCCCCGGCCCTGCTAGGCTGCACAGCACCATGGCCGAGGACAAACGCCGCTTCACCCGCATTGCCCAGGTGGATGACCCGCTGACGCTGGAGACCTACAAGCACGTCCTGCAAGCGGCCCACATTCCGGTGCTGTCCCTGGACGACGGCGGCATGGTGGGCGGTATTACCGACGGTTTCGGGGGCCGGCTGTATGAAATTCAGGTGCCGGAGGAGTTGGCGGCCAAGGCCACCAAGCTTCTGACGGAGGAACAGGCCCGCCTGGAGGCCTCCGCGGAGGAAGCGGGCAAGGCCGCCGAGCGCGAGGAAGCCGAGGGCGAGCGCCACTAAGGCGCCCGCTGTGGCCCGGCCTCGGCCTGGGCCCCCGGCTCCTGCAGCTGCCAGAGGCTGATGCCCACCAGCTTCCAGCCCAGGCTGGCCTGGCGGGCGAGGAAGTGTCCCAGCTCCTCGTCCACCACCGCCCTTTGGCCGACACTGGTGGCATGCCGCAGGTAGGTGTGCCCGCCGTCCTGGACGACGAGGCCGAGGTGACTGACGCGTGTGACGCGCGAAGGGCTGTCCTCCCGCACCACCAGCAGCAGCGTGCCGCTAGGAAACTGGCCCGCGTGCGCCCCGACGTGCGGCAGCGGAAGCAGCCCGAAGCCGTAGTGGCCCGTCGCGTGGACGGACGCGGGCAGGGCCAGGGCGCGCGCTTCCGGGGACTGCCAGGACGCCTCGCCCAGCACCTTCTCCGCACTCACCGCGTCCGCGCCGCCCAAGGCGAGGGTGACGTCCCGGGCGAAGCCGGCGCGGGCGTTGGCCGGAAGCCAGTCCGCCTCCATCAAGTGGTTGCGCGTTTCATAGCCGACGCGGCCGTCCCGGTAGCGGATGGCGTCCAGCCGGGGCAGCACCTCCTCGGGCCGGTGGGCCAACGCCAGCGCCAGCGACTCCTCGACGAAGGTGACGCAGTCCACCCTGTCCCAGCGCAGCCGCGGGTCCGCGTCGAAGCCCGTCCCTTCCCCCAGCGGCGAGAGGCCATAGGGCGTGCCGAGGAAGCGCGCGGAGGCGGCCAGCAGCCGCGCTTCAAAGGGCAGCGGCTGCAGTTCCGCCAGCGCCTTGGTGCGCCCGGCGTCGTCCAGCGCCTCCCAGCGCACCGGCGCGGCGGTCACAAGCAGCAGGAGGAGGGCGGCGGGAGGGGACAAGCGACAGCGGCCAGCATGCGGCGGCCGGCGCAGCCGTGTCCACTTCGCGTGCCGCCCCCTTTTTTGCTTAGCGGCCGACGTCGGCCGCGCAGCGCTGCAGCAGGGCCCACACCGCGTCCACGTCCGGCTGGGCCGTGTCCAGCGCGCCGATGGAGATGCGGATGAGGCGCCGCCCCTTCACCACCGCCGGGGTGACGTAGGCCTCCCCGGTGGCGTTGACGGCCTCCGCCAGCGCCAGGTTGTGGGCGTCCTCCTCGGCCGCACTGGCCCCGGGCAGAAGGTGGCGCACGCACACCGTCTGCAGCGGGACGGGCGCACAGCGTTCCCACCCAGGCGCCGCGTCCACCCGCGCGGCCAGGCCCTGGGCCAGCGCGACGTCGCGGCGCACGGCCGCGCGCAGCCCGTCGGCGCCCAGGCTGTGCAGCACAAACCACACCTTCAGCGCGCGGAAGCGGCGCCCCAGGGGAATGCCCCAGTCCCGGAAATTCTTCACCTCGGCGTCGGCCTTGGTGCGCAGGTAACTCGGGTGGGTGGACATGACGCTGAGGAGGTGGCCCACGTCCCGGACGAAGTAGGCCGTGCAGTCGAAGCCCACCCCCATCCACTTGTGGGGGTTGAAGACGACGCTGTCCGCCGCCTCCACGCCGGCCCACATCCAGCGCAATTCCGGGCACACCATGGCGGTGCCGGCCATCGCCGCGTCCACGTGCAGCCACAAGGCATGCCGGCGGGCCACCTCGGCCACCGCCGCCACCGGGTCCATCGCAGTGGTGGACGTGGTGCCAGTGGTGGCCACCACCGCGCAAGGCTGGAGGCCGGCTGCGACGTCCGCCTGGACGGCGGACGCGAGCGCCTCCACCTGCAGCGCGTGCGCCGCGTCGGTGGGAAGGAAGCGCACGTAGTCCCGGCCGAAGCCGGCCAGCAGCGCCGCCTTCTCCACGCTGCTGTGGGCCATCTCGGACGTGTAGACGACGAGGGGCGCGTGGGCCTGCTGCAGCCCGCCGCGGCACAGGGCCAGCCCGGTGGACTTCTCCCGCGCGCACAAAAGCGCCACCAGCGTCGCGGTGCTGGCCGTGTCCTGCAGCACGCCCGAGAAGGCCAGCGGCAGGCCGAGCAGCTGCCGCAGCCACTCCAGCATGACTTCCTCCACCTCGGTGGCGGCCGGGCTGGTTTGCCAGGACATGCCTTGGGCCCCCAGCCCTGCACAGACGAGGTCCGCCAGCACCGAGGCCAGGTGCGTCTTGCTGGGGAAGTAGGCGAAGAAGCGCGGGTGGTTCCAGTGGGTGATGCCGGGCAGCACCACGCTGTCCAGAAGCGGCAGCAGCGCCTGCAGCGCCCCGGGGGCCTCCGGCGGGGTGGCCGGCAGCTGCGCGCGGATGTCCCCCGGGCGCACGGCGGACATGACGGGAAGGCCGGGCAAGTCCTCGCGGTAGCGCGCCACCCACTCCACCAGCGCATGGCCCAGCTCTCGGAATTCGTCAGGCGTCACGTGCGGAAGGGGGCCCCCAAAGGGGGGCCAGGCGGCGGGTGGGCGCCCCGCACTCTGCCATGGTTGGGCAAGGACGGGCCCCTGCTCCCCGTCCCCCGCGGCGAGGCGGTGCGTCAAGACGGGGAAGTTGTCCGCGACCGCGGCGCGGGGGCTGCTACACTCCCCTTTCTGGCGGCCAGGGCCCAGGCGCCGTGAGGTGAGAGGATGCCTCGTTACGAGGTGCACATTCCCGGGGCGCAGCCCGACGGCCTCACCGTCACGCTGCGCGTGGATGCGCCCAACTGGATGCAGGCGCTGAAGTCGGGCTTCCTCAAGCTGGGCGAGGCGGGCCTGGTGGTGCACAACGTCCTGGTCGACGTCGCCGACGACGGTTCTCTGCACGTCACCGAAGGCAGCAGCGGCCGCGTTTTCCGCATTCGCGAATTGACGGCCGAAGAGGACGCCCGGGCCAAGGTGAAGCCCGCCGTCTCCCCCACCCCGGACCCCAGCAGCGCCCCGACGGTGGTGGTGCGGGCGGTGCTCCCGAACGCCCGCGCGGCCCCGGACACGGACCCCAGGGCGACAGCACAGCCCGCCGCCGTCCCCGACCGCCCGGTGGCGCGCAGCGCGCCGCGCCCCACGC
Source organism: Myxococcaceae bacterium (assembly GCA_017881265.1). GTDB lineage: Bacteria > Myxococcota > Myxococcia > Myxococcales > Myxococcaceae > JADGRA01. The sequence continues at coordinate 9,061 of JADGRA010000067.1, forward strand.
CGCTGTCCACCCCGGCGGTGGTGCTTCCCAGCGCCCGCATTCAGGAGTTGAGCGGGCCTACCGAGCCGGTGCGCGGCACCATCGGCCGACCGCGTCCCCCGCCCCCGCCGCGCGAAATGGAGGACGTCCTGGCCGAGGTGTTCGACCGCGTGCAGGGCGTCTACCAGCACCGGGACGCGGCGAGCGGCCTGTACTACCTGCTGGACCTGGCCCTGGAGAAGATTCCGGCCGAGTCCGGAAGCGCCTTCTCCGCGGAGTTGATTACCGGCGCCCTGCGCTTCGTCGCGGTGCGCGGGCCGAAGGCCAAGGAGATTCTGGAGTCGCGCGCCGTCATCCCCGCCGGGCAGGGCATTGCCGGCTTCTGCACCGCGGAGGGCGTCAGCCTGGCGCTCTCCGATGTGCACCGGGACCCCCGCTGGTACTCGGCCATTGCCGACCGCGTGCAGTACGACACCCGCAGCCTTCTGTGCTCGCCCATGGTGTCCTCGGGCCGGGCCTACGGGTGCCTGGAGTTGGTCAACCGCAAGCCCTCCGCCACCTTCACGGACCAGGAGGTGGGCCTTCTGGCCTACATCGCCCACCAGGGGGCGCTCTTCCTCAAGGCCCTCGGCTAAGGGGGGCGCACTCAGGCGACGATGTTGGTTCCCCCGTCGACGTACACCGTGCCGCCGGTGATGCGACGGGCGAACGGCGTGGCGAGGTACGCGCAGGAGAAGCCGACGTCCATGACGTCCACCAACTCGCCCAGAGGCGCCTTCTGCGCCGCTTCGTTCAGCAGCAATTCAAAGTCCTTGAGGCCAGAGGCGGCACGCGTCTTCAGAGGACCTGCGGAAATCGCATGGACCTGGATGCCGGAGGGTCCAAGCTCAAAGGCCAGGTTGCGACAGGCGGCTTCCAGCGCGGCCTTCACCGGGCCCATCACGTTGTAGTTCGGGACCACCCGGCTCGCCCCGTAGTAACTCATCGCGAAGAGGGTCCCCCCCTTCTTCATCAACGGAGCGGCCAGCTTCGCCATCCGCACGAAGGAGTGACAGGAGACGTCCATGGCCTTGGCGAAGCCTTCTCGCCGAGCAGTCCAGAAGCCCTCCCTGCAGGTCCGCTTTCGGCGCGAACGCGATGGAGTGGACGAGGATGTCGAGCTCGGTACGGGTCCCCTTAGCGGCGACGGACGCGAAGGACGCAGCGCGCAATTTCTGCTTCGACGGGGCCTTCCTGCGGAAGCGGATGCTCAGTCTGTCTGGGCGGGCCCGACTAGCGGGGCGTCCGGCTTCACCACTTCATCCAGCAGCACGGTGGCATAGCTGCCGCGGGGAAGCCGGAAGGAGAGCCACACGTCCTGGCCCTCCTGCCCCATTTCCACCGCGCCCACCGGGACGGCGTAGGGGCGCCGCGCGCCCTCGGTTTCGCCCTTGCCGCTGCGCAGCGCCCCCTCCGGCAGCCCCTCGGCTTCAAGCAGCTGCGCCTCGGCCTCCCCCACGGCCCCGGTGGGCAAAGGCTTCACCTTCCAGCCAAACATGGGCCCGGTGGGGGACACCTCCAGCGTGTCCACCCGCGGCTGGTCCATGGCCACGTCCTGGCAGAGGAAGAGGCCACCCGAATCCGCCTTCCGCAGGACGTCCCCCAACAGCGCCCGGCCGTACTGGCCGGACACAAGGCGCGCCGCCAGCGCCCGGTTGAAGAGGAGGGCCTGGTAGGCCGACAGGTACAGGCGCCGCTGCAGCCGGTCCACCCGGCCCGGCAGCCGCTGGCCGAGGAGGAGGGCGCGGCCGCGCGCTGCATTGTCCCCGCCGCGGCCGAAGCGCTGCGGGCCGAAGTAGTTGGGCAGTCCAAAGCGGCCCAGCCGTTCCAACACGGCCGGGGCGGCCTCCGGGGTGGCCACCTCCCGCAGCCGCACGGAAAACGCGTTGCCCCACAGCTGCCCGGCCCGCAGCTTGCGCTCCGTCCTTTCCGTCCGCAGCACCTGGACGCCTTCCAGGCCCAAGTCCCCGGGAAGCCCCGCGGCGCGCCAGGGGACGGTGAAGGCCTGCCGCGTCACCGCCTGCCTGTCCTTCAGCCCGGCGTAGCCCACCTCGCGCATGTCCACCCCAGCGGCCCGGGCCAGCGCGCGTGCCACCTCGGCCGTCTCCCGGCCGCGCTTCTCCACCCACAGCCACAGGTGCTCGCCCGTCCCGGTGGGCGCAAAGGCCGGGACCTCCTCCACGCGGAAGTCCTCGGGCATGTCCTTCAGCCGGCCGCCGGTGCCGGGCAGCCCTCCCGTCAGGCGCGGCCAGGGGGCGTCCTTGGGCCTCGGGCCAACGGCCTCTGGCCCGGGCGACGTCACTCCTGAAGGCCCGAGAGAAGTTCCTTCACCCGGCGGGCCAATTCCTCGTCGGCGCGGGATTCCAGAAGCTCTCCGGCTTGAAAGAGGAGGAAGAACATGACGTCGCTGAGGGCCGCCCGCAGGCTGGCCACCGGCTCGCTGCCCAGGGTGGCGCGCGCCCGGGCGAAGGCCTCCAGCAGCTGGCGCTCGGGCAGCCGGCCGTCCGGGCCAAACTGCAGCCCGGCCAGCACGCCGAAGGCGGTGAGGGACTGGCCGGCCAGCGCCACGTTGGCGGCCTGCAGGAAGTCCGCGCCCCGGCCTTCGTGGGCCACCTCGGCCAGCACCTCGGCGTAAATGGCGTTGAAGGTGCGCACCACCGCCACCGCCGGGTCCGCCGCGGCGGCGGCCACCGGTGGCGCCTCGACCGCACTCACCTCGGACACGGAGGCGTAGCCGCCCTCCAGCAGGCGAAACAGCACCTTGGTGGTCTCGAATTCACTCAGGTGGGCCGCCGCGGCCAGTTCCAGCACCGTGCGGCGGCCAGTGGCCAGCCCCAGCAGCAAGTCCTCGTCCGGGTGCAGCTTGCCGTCGCTGGGGCGCTTCTTGGCAACGTACACGCGCCCGTGGGGAATGCGGCCGCGGAAGTGCGCCAATTCATCGATTTTGCGGATGGCGTCCATCAGCAGACTCTGGGTGGACAGCTGCACGTTGGACTGCAGCCGCTCGTCCACGTCCTGGTCCACCAAAAGGAAGACGCCCTCCCGCGCCAGCACCATGGCGTGAAAAATGTCGCTCACCTGCTGACTCACCGCGGCCCACAGCTGGTGGGCCTGCAGCACGCCCCGGTCCACCAGCGCCCGCCCCACCTTGGACGGGGGCACCTCCCGCAGCGCCTCGTCCACGTGGCTGCGGGTGGCCAGGCCGAGGCGCACCAGCACCTCACTGAGGCGGTCCGCCGGGTCCTCGCTGGCGGCGCCGCGCACCTCGCCGTCCTTCAGGGCCACACTGCGCTCGCCCCCAGCGGTGTGTACCCGCAGCACGCCACTCCAGCGGGACTGGCTGAGGAAGGCGATGAGGTCACTCAGCGGAAAGCCGGACGCATCCCCCAGCAGCACCACCCGGGGGGTGGCGGCGCGCCCGCCGTGCAGCGGCGTACGCAGCGCGCACAGGAGGTCCGCCGCGGTGGGCAACAGCAGGTAGTGCCCGCTGCGCTGGGCAAGCTCAGCTGCCGTCTCGGACGCGTCGGGCTTGAGGCCCCCCTTGGCGTCGATGCTGAAGCGAGACGTCACTTCGCCCCGTCCACCGCCCAGCTTCCCCGGTGGGACTGGTAATCCAGCTCATCCTCCAGGGTGAGCTGGAGCAGGGCCGCCTGCGGGAGGAAGTCCACCTTGCGGCCATTCATGTACAGGGTGGGCGTCCCCTGGACGCCGGCGGCGACGCCCGAGTCGCGGAAGCGCTCCAGCTCCGCGCGGTACTCCTCCTTGGCCAGGGCCTTGGCCCAGGCGTCCGCGGACAGTCCCGCCTTCACCACCACCTCGCGGATGACGTCCGGGGACAGGCGCGTCTGGTTCTCGAAGAGGCCGTCGTGCACCGCCCAGAATTTCCCGTGGTCGCGCGCGAACAGGGCTACCTGCCCGGCCGGCATGGAGTTGGGGTGCTGGGCCAGCGGGAAGGGCAGGTAGCACAGCCGCACCTGGCCGCTGCGTTCCTGGGCGAACTTCTCGAGGATGGGCCTGGTGGCGCCGCAGATGGGGCACTCGAAGTCGGCATACTCCACCAGCGTCACCGGGGCGCGGGCGTCCCCCTGGCACATCTTGGCGTCCACCGGCAGCTTGGCCCGCGGCTGCTGGAAGGAGAGATTGTAGCGGGCCAGGGCGACGCCCAGCTCGGCCGCGGTGGCCCCCCGCTCGGCGAGGATGGCGGCCAGCTGCACTTCCCGGCGGCTGTGGCGGCAGCCGGCGTGGCCCTGCACGCACGCGGCCAGGGTGTGCGGCGCCCCGCAGCCGCAGAACTCCTCCCCCATGGCCTGCATCACCTCGCGGCGGGCCGTCTCGCTCAGGGACGACAGGTCGAGCGGCCCCGGGTCCGTCGGCGCCGCTGCCCCCGGGGCACCCCAAGCACACACCACCAGCAGAAGAAGCGTCGAGAGGGGCCGCATGCGTGGCAGCCCTTCTCGCCAGCGCACGTGGGCCTTGTCAAGCGGCCCTGCTCTGTGGAACGCGTAGCGCCGGACGCGCCCCAGGGGGGCGTCCGGCCGTCCGCCACGCCGGGACAACGCCCGGCGTACTGTTTCCCATGCGCAAGACCGTCCTCCTCCTGCACACCGGCGGCACCCTCGGCATGGTGGGCGGCCGCCCGCACACGCTGAAGCCCGCCCCCTTCGCCGAGGCGCTACGCGCCCGGGTGCCGGAGTTGACGGAGCTGGCCAACGTGCAGCTGGAACTCTTCAGCAACCTGGACTCGAGCGAGGTGCAGCCCGAGGCCTGGCTGGCCCTGGCCCGGCGGCTCCACCAGCGGCTGCCGGAGGTGGACGCGGCCGTCGTCACCCACGGCACGGACACCCTGGCCTACACCGCCAGCGCCCTCTCCTTCCTGCTGCCCGGCCTGCGCCGGCCCGTCGTCCTCACCGGTTCTCAGCGCCCGCTGCAGGAAGTGCGCAGCGACGCCCGCCTCAACCTCATCGACGCCGTCACCGCGGCCCTGCGCGGGCCGCCCGAGGTGACGGTGTGCTTCGACAGCCACCTGTACCGCGGCAACCGCACGGTGAAGGTGAAGGTGGCCGAGTATGACGCCTTCGCCAGCCCCAACTTCCCCCCCTTGGGCACCCTGGGTGTCCATGCCCACTTCCTCCCCGGGCTGCGTCCGCGGGGACGCCCCGGGCTGCTGCCGGGACTGGAGACGCGCGTCTTCCTCCTCAAAGTCTTCCCCGGGCTGGACCCAGCCCTGCCGCTGCTGCTTCTGCCGAAGCTGCGCGGCCTGGTGGTGGAGGCCTATGGCGCGGGCAACGTCCCGGTGGAGGAGCGCTCCGGCCGCTCGCTGTTGCCCCTTTTCCGCGCGGCGCGGGCACGGCGCATTCCGGTGCTGGTGGTGTCCCAGGCGCCGCGCAACGCCGTGGAACTGGGCCTGTACCAGGGCGGGGCAGCCATCGCCGAGGAGGGGGCCATCGACGGCGGGGACCTCACCGCGCCCGCCGCCGTCACCAAACTTATGTGCGGGCTGGCCCTGCACCCGGACGGCCCCGCGCTGCGCCGCTACCTGGAGACGTCGGTGGCCGGCGAGCGCAGCTGACGGGGCGTCCTTTTTGCCGGGCCAAGCCCTTGCGTTCCATGGGCATTTGCAGGCAAGAGTGCGTCCCCCAGCTTTTCGGGGGTGGGCAGCGGTTTTTGTGTGCACACCCCCAGAAGGCCTGGGAGACGGTTCCCCCCTGGCACCCTCCACAAGGAAGGCGCCAGCTGAAGGGGGGTCCCCCTTTGGGAGGAGGTGAGAGGCACCCGTGGCAGGAATCCGAGTGAAGGAAGGCGAATCCATTGAAAGCGCCCTCAAGCGCTTCAAGAAGGCCACCGAGAAGGCCGGCATCCTCTCCGAAATTCGCAAACGCGAGCACTACGAGAAGCCTTCGGTGAAGCGGAAGAAGAAGGCCCTGGCGGCGAAGAAGCGCGCCGTCAAGAAGCAGCGCAAGGCGTACTAGAAGGGGCCCCGGACGTCGGACGCACCCAGAAGACGGGGGCGGGGGGGAGCCGAGGCTGGAGGGGAGCACCCCCACCCCAGTTTGCGTCTCCCTCCCGTCCCGACCCCGGGCCGGGTGCGCAAGCGGCCGTCAGGAAGCGAGGGAATGCCATGAGTAGCCTCAAGGAGCGCATCGACGAGGAGTTGAAGAACGCGATGCGCAGCAAGGAAGAATTGACCACCAGCGTGCTGCGCATGCTGAAGAGCGCGGTGAAGTACAAGGAAGTGGAACCCGGCGCCAAGGCCCTGGACGACGCGGGCGTGCTGGGCGTCATCTCCACCCTCATCAAGCAGCGCCGCGACTCGGTGGAGCAGTTCCGGAACGGCAGCCGCCCGGACCTCGCCGACAAGGAGGAGCGGGAAATCACCATCCTGCAGCGCTACCTGCCCGCGCAGCTGTCGCACTCGGAATTGATGGACTTGGTGAAGGCCGCCCTCACCGAGGCCTCTGCCAAGGGCCCCGGGGACATGGGCGCCGTCATGAAGTTGCTGCGGCCCAAGGTGCAGGGACGCGCCGACGGCAAGGCCGTCTCGGACGCGGTGAAGGCGGCGCTGGCCACGCTGGGCTGAAGCCACCGGCCGCGGCCCACGGCCGGTCAGCCGGTTGCAGTAGCTTTGCCGTCCCGAGAAGTCAGCCGAAGCGGCTGCGTTGGTGAGACGCGTTGATTCCAGAGCAAAAAATTGAAGAGGTGCTCGAGCGCGTGGACCTGGTCGCGCTGGTGGGCCGGCATGTCGAGCTGAAGAAGTCCGGCCGCAGCTTCAAGGGCCGCTGCCCCTTCCACCAGGAGAAGAGCGCCTCCTTCTACGTGACGCCGGAGCTCAAGCGATTCAAGTGCTTCGGCTGCCAGGCCGGCGGGGACGCCATTGCCTTCCTGCAGCGCTTCTTGGGCAAGTCCTTCGTCGACGCCGTGCGCGAGCTGGCCCGCGAAGTGGGGGTGGAATTGCAGGGCCCGGAGGACCCGAGCGCCCGGGAACGGCAGCAGCTGCGCGAGGTGACGGCCCTGGCGCAGGCCCACTTCCAGCACCTCCTCTGGGACGCGGCCGAGGGCCGCCCCGCCCGCGACGCGCTCGCCGCCCGGGCCATCACCGAGGAGACGGCGCGCGCCTTCGGCCTCGGCTGGGCGCCGGAGGGCTGGACGCGCCTGTCCGACGAATTGGTGCGCCAGGGCATGCTGGAGCCAGGGCTACAGGCCGGCCTGGTGCAGCGGCGCACCAAAGGGGAAGGCACCTACGACGTCTTCCGCGGCCGGCTGATGGTGCCCATCCGCGCCCCCGACGGCCGTCCGGTGGCCTTCGGCGGGCGCCTGCTCTTGGGCGACCAGGGGCCGAAGTACCTCAACTCGCGCGAGTCCCGCCTCTACAACAAGAGTGACACCCTGTACGCCCTGGACATGGCCCAGCATGAGGTGCGGCGGCAGCACACCGCCCTCCTGGTGGAGGGCTACTTCGACGCCATGGCGCTGCACCAGGCAGGCCTGAAGACGGCCGTGGCCCTGTGTTCCACCGCCCTCACCCCCGGGCACTTGGAGGTGCTGCGGCGCGCCGAGGCGCGGGAGCTTGTGCTGCTGCTGGACGGGGACGCGGCCGGCCGGACGGCCGTGGAACGCCTGGCCGGGCCCCTCCTCGCCGCCGCCACCAGCACCCGGGTGGCCCTGCTTCCGGAGGGGGAGGACCCCGACACCTTCGCCCGCCGGGCGGGGGCCGAGGGGCTGCGCACACTTTTCGCCCAGGCCCGTCCGTTGAGCGAGCACCTGCTGGCTAGCCTTCTGCCGGACGGCCCGGCTTCAGGCTTCGAGCAGAAGATGGAGGCCCTGGAACGCCTCCGCCCGGTGCTGTCCCACCTGCCGGCCGGCCTCATCCGCACCGCCTTCTTCGCCGCCCTGGCCCGCGGCTTCGGCCTGCCCGCCTTTGAGTTGGAGGCGGCGCTGCGTGGCCGGGCGGAACCGGCCCGCGCCACCACCGCCCGCCCCCCAGCAGCCCCCCTCCCCGCTCGCCCGGTGGACGCCCTGGAAGCCGCCCTGGTGGCCGCCGTCCTGCGCGAGCCGGCGCTCCTGGCCCAAGGGGAAAGCCACGTCACCGACGAGGTGCTGTCCCACCCCGGCCTGCGCACCATCATCGCCCGGCTGCAGGGGGGCGCCCTCCCCGCCGACGCCCTGGACGAGTTGCCCCCCCGCCTGCTGGACACCGTGGCCGCCCAGGGCCGCACCCTCCCGGCGGACGGGGCCGCCCTGACCGAGGCTTTCGGACGCCTCTGCCGGCGGCTGAAATTGCGTCGCATTGACGAAGCGCTCACCCACATCGCCCGGGTGACGGGCCAGCACGCCTCGGCGCACGAATTAGACGAGGAGACGCGGCGGCTGCAGGCCGAGCGCGTGGAACTCCTCGGGCTGCGCCGGCGTGTCCTCGGCGAGGGGCAGGTGCAGCCGCCCGGCCTCCAGTCGGTTTGAAATCCACAGGCCTAGGCGCTAGATCCGCCCGTTCACCCGTTTTTCACCAAAAAAAGTCTCCCTCCCCACCACAGGCCCCCTCCGTATGCCCAAGCAGAAGTCCACGCCCAAGCACGCCAGCGTCAAGGCGAAGCCCAAGGCCAAGTCCGCCGCCCTCCGCGAGAAGGAGCTGAAGCGCAAGAAGCTGCTGCTTCTGGCTGCCAAGGCGAAGGCCGAGCACGCTCCAGGCGCCAAGGGCAAGGGCAAGGGCCGTCTCCCGGAGGACGTCGACCCGGAGGAACAGGCCGATGAGCTGGCCGCTGCGGTCGAAGTTGACCCGGACGCCGCCGCCGACGAGGTGGAGGAGGAGCCCATTGCCGACCGCAAGGAGGTGAAGGACCTCCTCGAGGTGGGCCGCCAGAAGGGCTTCCTCACCTACGACGAGGTGAACGACGCGCTGCCGGCGGACATTGTCTCCTCCGACCAGATTGACGACGTCATGTCGATGTTCGGCGACAACGACATCGAGATTGTCGACGCGCAGAAGGCCGCCCAGGGCACCGAGACCAAGCCCACCGTGGCCGCCTCCGAGGAGCAGCAGGCCGCTCCCGAGGAGGAGGAGGAGAAGGACGAAGACGACGAGCCGGGTGGCAAGTCCAATGACCCGGTCCGCCTCTACCTGCGCAAGATGGGCAGCGTCTCGCTCCTCACCCGCGAGGGCGAGGTGGAGATTGCCAAGCGCATCGAGGAGGGCGAGAAGGAAGTGCTGCGCGCCCTGCTCGCCTGCCGGCTGGCGGTGGCGGAGATTCTCGAGGTCGGCAACAAGCTGAAGGCCGGCAAGCTGCGCGTGCGCGAGGTGGTGAAGGATGCGCCGGACGAGGGCGCCGCCGCCGAGAGCGAGTCGGAGGCCGAGGCCGAGGTGGGCGAGGCCGACGGCGGCGCGGCGCAGCTGAACGCGAGCGAGCTCAACCGCATCGAGCAAATCTGCAAGCAGATTGACCGCATCCGGAAGTACGCCGCCTCCGTCGATGAGCTGGACGAGGACGTCGCCAAGAAGAAGCTGTCCGAGGTGCGCAAGAAGGAAATCAAGCAGGAGATTCGCGACACCCGCTTCAAGATGATGGAAGTCCTGGAGGAGATGCGGCTCAACAAAAAGCAGATTGACCGCATCGTCTTCAACCTGCGCGCCCTCATCGAGCGGGTGGAGAAGGCCGAGGACGAGCTGCGGCAGATGGAGCGCGCCCACGGCATGGCCATGCGCGAGCTGCGTCCGCTGCTCAAGGAGTCGCGCGACAACCCGCCCGGTCAGAAGAAGCTGGCCCGCCGCCTCAACGTCAGCCACGACCAGCTGGAAGCCCTGGACCGCGACGTGCGGACCGCGGTGCGCAAAATCAAGCGGGTCGAGGAGGAGGCCAACCTCCCGGTGGAGCTGCTCCGCCGCAACTACGAGGCCATCCGGGTCGGCGAGCGCAAGGCCGAACGGGCCAAGGCCGAGTTGGTGGAGGCCAACCTGCGCCTGGTGGTGTCCATCGCCAAGAAGTACACCAACCGCGGCCTGCAGTTCCTCGACCTCATCCAGGAGGGGAACATCGGCCTCATGAAGGCCGTGGACAAGTTCGAGTACAAGCGCGGCTACAAGTTCAGCACCTACGCCACCTGGTGGATTCGCCAGGCCATCACCCGCGCCATCGCCGACCAGGCCCGCACCATCCGCATCCCGGTGCACATGATTGAGACCATCAACAAGCTCATCCGCACCAGCCGCTACCTGGTGCAGGAGATTGGGCGCGAGCCCACCCCGGAGGAGATTGCCGAGAAGATGGAGCTTCCGCTCGACAAGGTGCGGAAGGTCCTCAAAATCGCCAAGGAGCCCATCTCGCTCGAGACGCCCATCGGCGAGGAGGAGGACAGCCACCTCGGCGACTTCATCGAGGACAAGAGCCTGGTGTCCCCGGCCGACGCGGTCATCAACATGAACCTGGCCGAGCAGACGCGCAAAGTCCTCGCCACCCTCACCCCGCGCGAGGAGAAGGTGCTGCGCATGCGCTTCGGCATCGGCGAGAAGTCCGACCACACCCTGGAAGAGGTGGGGCAGGACTTCGAGGTCACCCGCGAGCGCATCCGGCAGATTGAGGCCAAGGCGCTGCGAAAGCTGCGCCACCCCTCGCGCAGCAAGCGCCTGCGCTCCTTCGTCGAGGGCGGCTGACGCCAGGGCCGCCCCGCAGCCCCCTGGAAGCGACGGTGGCCCGCGTGGTGCGGGCTATTCCCAAGGGCCGCGTCCTCTCCTACTCCCGCGTGGCCGTGCTGGCCGGCATCGCCGGCCGGGCGCGGCTGGTGGGCAAGGTGCTGGGACGCACCGGCACCGGCCTCCCCTGGTGGCGCGTGGTACGCGCCGACCGCACCCTGGCCAGTCCGGTGGCCCAGCTGCAGGCCCGGCGCCTCCTCCGGGAGGGCGTCCTGTTGAAGGGCGGCCGCGTCATGGCGGCCTACGTGCTGCCCGTGGGGGACAGCCGGCTGCTTCGCGCCCTGGGACGCAGCCGCCCCCGTCCGTCCCGCCGCGCACGCTGACTCGCACGCCGCCAGCCCGTGTCGCTATGCTTGGCGGGCGGCAACTCTTCTTTTTGCCGAGGGCGAGGGCATGGCGAAAGGCTTCCGGGACTTCATCGCGCCGTACCGGGTGGACAGCGGGAAGGGCTTCCGGCTGAAGGACTGGGACCCGGGCGACACCGGGGGCCTGCAGGAAGAGGCGGCCAAGCAGATGCTCGCCGAGGAGGTGGCGCTGCTGAGTGAGTTGCAGGAGAAGCTGTACGCCCAAGACAGCTGGGCGCTGCTCGCCATCCTCCAGGGCATGGACGCCGCCGGGAAGGACGGCACTGTCAAGCACGTCATGTCGGGCGTCAACCCGGCTGGCTGCGAGGTGACGTCCTTCCGAACGCCGTCCGAGGAGGAGCTGGACCACGACTACCTGTGGCGCGCCGTGCGCGCCTTCCCGGAACGCGGGCGGATTGGGATTTTCAACCGCTCCTACTACGAGGAGGTGCTGGTGGTGCGGGTGCACCCGGCCTTGTTGTGGAAGCAGAAAATCCCCCACCCCCTGGTGGGCAAGGACCTCTGGACGCAGCGCTACGAGGACATGGTGGCGCTCGAGCGCTACCTGTGCCGCAACGGCATCGCGCTGCGGAAGTTCTTCCTCCACCTCTCGCACGGCGAGCAGCGCCGGCGGCTGCTGCAGCGGCTGGAGGACCCGAAGCGCACCTGGAAATTCTCCGCCGCCGACGCCGAGGAACGGCGCTACTGGGACGCCTACCTGGAGGCGTACGAGGAGGCCATCCGCGACACCGCCACCGAGGAGGCGCCCTGGTACGTGGTGCCGGCGGACAACAAGTGGTTCACGCGCCTGGTGGTGGCCGGCACGCTGGTGCAGGCCCTGGAGGAGATGAAGCTCGCCTTCCCCACCGTCGACGCGAAGAAGCGCCGGAACCTCGACACCTTCCGCGTTGCCCTGCAGAAAAAGGGCAAGTCGAAGAAGGCCTAGAAGTCCAAACGCACCACGGCACGGCCGCCGATGAGCTGGTCCTTGGCATTGGTCGCCGTGTAGACGACCGTGGGGTCCGCGGTGAGTGAGTAGTTGGTGGTGGAGTACTCGCCGTACAGGCGCAGGCTGAGCGGGCCGATAATATAGAAGCCGAAGCCCAGCTCCCCCTCCAGCGCGTAGGCACTGCCCGAGTTGTAGAAGGTGGGGTTGGTGTTGCCGACCAGCTGGTTCTTCTGGAACCAGTACACGTAGTCCCCGCCGATGAGGATGAGGAACCAGCTGCCGATGGGAATCTCCAGCTTCAGCCCGGCCGAGACGCCCAGCAGGTTGGAGTTGGCAAGCCCGGGGAAGGCGGTGGAGGCGTTGCTGACGACGAAGCGGTAGGTGCGAAAGGCCACCGGGATGACGATGGCGAAGTCGGAGTACTTCACCGGACGGATGCGGGCCTCCAGGCCGGCGGCTCCCATGCCGAAGTTGGTGGACTGCTGGGTGCCGGTGGCCGGCTGCTGACTCTGCAGCCCGATGGCGAACTGGTAGTTGGCAAAAATGCCCAGGCCGGTGAAGAAGCCGCCCGACTTGGCGAAGGGGTAGAACTCAAGCCCGAGCATCACCATGCCGATGACGTTGGCGTTGTAGGTGAGCAGGTTCTCCGTCGCGCCGGTGGGGTAGGTGTAGCTGAGCTGGCGGTTGAGGAAGGTGCCGCCCAATTCCACCGAGAACATCGGCTGGCCGCGCACGCCCCCGGCGTTGGTGGGCGGGGTGGCGTCGACGGCGACCGGCGTGTCGGCCAGCGTCTTTTCCGGGACGGCGCCGGGCGGGGGCGGGATGGCCGTCGTCGTCTCGAGGCCGGTGGGCGGCGGCGCCGTCACCATGGGCGAGGTGGGCGTGGTGGTGGCCAGCGGCGCCGGGGCCTTGGCGGTCTCCGCCGCGGCGATGGCGGCCACGCCGGACACGTCCTCGGAGAAGCCCAGCACCGGACCCGTCTCGTGCACCACCTGCGTGACGGCCAGGCTGCTCAAGTTGCGCTTGGAGGTGAGTGGGAAGCTCCACGTCTGCGTCGGCTTGGAGGAGCCGCTCAGCAGGGCGACGCCCGCGGTGTAGCCCTTCTTCGTCTTGGTGATGCTGGTGGTGAAGATGCCGGCGACGCGCTCCTTCTTCGCCTTCTTGAAGTCCGGCTTCTTGTTGGTGGACACCTTGGCGTACGGGACGCACACGTACACCTTGCAGAGCTGGCCGTTGAGCTGGCTGCCCACCGCGTTGTTCTTGTCCCCGTGGACCGGCGCCAGAGAGATTCGCGGAGGCGAACCTGCCCCTTGGGCCAACGCCACGCTGGCCAGCCCCACTGTCGCCAGGACTGCAAAACCCACCGAGACTCGCATCATCCTGCCCCTTGTTTCGTTGAAGTGGAGGCGCACCTAGCGGCTGCGGCCCAAGGCACCTTCCAGCAGCTAGATGAGACCCTGCCCGGGCCACCCGGGCAAGCAATCTTCCGCCCCACACCCGGTGCCCCGCGGTGTACAAGTGTGGGCAGCCCGCGCGCTGCTGACGGGGCCCTTAGCTCAGCGGTCAGAGCTGTCGGCTCATAACCGATTGGTCCCTGGTTCGAATCCAGGAGGGCCCACATCTTCCACTGACACGAGCCGCCCGTTGCGCAGGGCGAGGGTCGGGCAGAAGGCCTCCGCCCCGCCTGCGAAGGACGGCCACGGCTGTCCCCGGACGGGAGGCAGCACCGCGCGGCGCACCGAACGCAAGAAGCGCGGCGGGGCGCCCGGCGCGGGGGACGCCAATAGCCGCCACACCGGGACGTCCAGCGCAAGCAGCCGCCGCGCGAACGCGAAGAACCACGGCGAGGCCCGGCAGGGCCCCAGCGCCGCGAACCACATCTGCCAGTCCAGCCGCGGCATGTCCGGCGCCACCCACGAGGCCGAGGCGTCATCCGGCTTGTCCCGGAAGCGCAGCGGCCGCCACGCCTGGCCGTCGTCACTCACCTCCAGGCGGATTTCATCCCGGTGTTTCGTCATGACGGCGAAGAGGCCGTAGCGGTTGACGATGCCCAGGGGCGCCAGCGTCTCCAGCACCGGGGACAGCGGCGAAGGGCCCCCAAGCCCCTCGACGAAGGTGGCCAGCCCCAGCACGGCCAGCGCGCCGGCCAGAAGCCGCACCGGCCAGCCGGAGGGCCCCGCGGGTCGCGCCCGCCGCCCCCGCAGCAAAAGCCGCCCCAGCGCGCCGAGGTCTCTGTCCTCCAGCATGGCCGCCACCAGCACCAGCGAAAGCAGGTTGAAGAAGCCGTAGTTGCCCGTCAGGGCGATGACGACTTGCAGAAGCGCCAGGGCCAGGGCCCCGGCCAGACGCACAGGGCGCGGGCCGAACAGGCACAGGGGCCCAAGCAGCTCCACCGCCAGCGTCAGCGCGCAGGCGGCGTCCAATAGGTGCACTGGCCAGACGGCGACCCACAGCCCCACGGGCGTCGGCAGCGGCTGCGTCCAGAAGTGGTAGCGCAGCGCCACCAGGCTGCGCCAGGTGACGTCCCCGCTGAGCAGCTTCACCGCCCCGCTTGCCACGACAAGCCGCACCAGCAGCAGCTGCACGCACCACCAGGTGGCCCGGGACGGCGAGTCCCCCCAGCGTGGAAACAGCCCGGCCGGCGCCACCAACAGGGCGAGGACGCCGGCTTCTGTCAGAAGCGCGTCCCACTGGTAGTGCCAGAAGACGTTGCCGGCGCTCACCAGCGAGATGTGCAGCACGCAGGCCAGCGCAAGGCAGACGCGCGGGCCGACGCCGAGGGTGGCCAGCACTCCAACGAGGGCGCCCAAAAGGCACAGGGCGCGCAGCGCGCCGGCACTGGCGTCGAGCCAAAACACCGACGGCACGGCCCAGCCGGCGCGAAAGGGGCCCCAGGCCGCGGCGGCCGAACGCAACAGGCCGGAGGCCGGCGCGATGCCGTCCGGGCCGATGAGGCCTTGCACCTGGCCCAGCGCCGAGAGGAAGGCGAGGGCGAAGCACAGCCCGACGCCGGAGACGAGGAGGCGACGCGGCGCTGAGCGAGTCCTCACCGCGCCACGCGAGGCCACGCCCCAGCAGTTCAGGCGCGCGCCGTGGCGTTCAGGAACAGGGCGGCGAAGAGGACGGCCAGGTAGACGAGCGAGAAGAAGAAGCTTTTCCGGGCCCAGCCGCCGCCCAGCCGCTTCAGCACGCCCCACACCTGCACGGCGAGGAAGGCCGCGCCGAGCAGGATGGCCACCGCCAGGTAGAACCGCCCGGCCACATGCAGCGGGAAGAGCACCATCGTCACCGGCACCAGGACGGCCGTGGTGGCCAGCATCCACCACCGGGCGGCGTTGTCGCCAAGGTGCAGGGGCACCGTCTTCAGGCCGGCCGCCCGGTATTCCACCTTGCGGAAGAGGGCGATGGCGAGGAAGTGCGGCAGCTGCCAGAAGACGAGGATGGCGAAGAGTGCCAGGCCCCCCGCATCCAGCCGCCCGGTGACGGCCGTCCAGCCCATCAGCGGTGGCAGGGCGCCGGGGATGGTGCCCACCAGCATCGCCGCGTCGGTGTGCCCCTTCAGCGGCGTGTAGACGAAGACGTAGGTGAGCAGCGCCAGCAGCCCGAGTCCCGTGGTGAGGAGGTTGCTCCCCAGGGCCAGCACCGGCAGGGACACCGCGGCCAGGGCGATTGCGAAGCGCAGCGCCACCACCGGTTCCATCCGCCCTGCCGGCAGCGGCCGGTTCCGCGTGCGCGACATGGCCCGGTCGACGTCACGCTCGACGTAGCAGTTGAGGGCATTGGCGGCGCCCACCGTGCCGGCCGTGCCCAGCAGCGTCAGCAGCCACCGGCCCGGCGTCAGCCCCCCGGGCGCAAGCCACAGTCCGCCGGCACAGGTGCACAGCACCAGGCTCGACAGCCGCGGCTTGGTCAGCGACACCAAGTCGCTGGCCGACAGCGGTCGATTCACCACCTGGGCATTCACGGAAGCGGGGCCTCGTGGCAGGACTGTCAAAGGGTAGACATCTACCGGGGGAGACGGCTTCCATCAAGTCCCGCCGCACTCTGGTGCGGCCGGGCCGGACACGGGCCACGGCGACGTAGCTGGGCGACGACGCGCGCACCCCGCGTCCGGCGCCTTATTGCGATTGCGCGATGCGTTGCGCCTCGCTGGCGTGCTCGCCACGCGGGTCCAGGCGCAGGTAGGCCAGCGCGCTCGCCCGCGCCTTGTCCTTCGCCTTCTTGTCCTGGGCCAAAAGGCGCGCGTAGAAGAAGTACGCCTCGGCGTAGTCGGCGTCGGTGTTTAGGGCCTTCTGGTAGGCCTCGTCGGCCTTGGTGCGGTCGCCCATCGCCTCGTAGGTGCGGCCAAGCTCGGTGAAGGTCTCCGCGATGCGTCGAGACTGGCCCAGGTATTCCTCGCTGGCCCGCGCTAGCTGCTTCTCGGACTCCTTCAGGTCGCCCTTCTCGCGGTAGGCAATGCCCAGCTGCAGCCGCGCATCCGGGTTGCGAGCCTTGGGGTCGGCCAGCGCCTTGTTGTACTGGGCGATGGCGTCGTCCAGCCGCCCCTGCCGCCGGTACGCCTGGCCCAGAAGCACCATCAGCTTCGGGCTGTCCGGCAGCGTCCGGATGGCCGTGACCAGGGCGTCCTGGGCCTCGCGGGCACCGTCCGGCTTCAGCATCAGCGCCCGCGCCAGGTCGACGTAGAACTGCGCGCGGGTGGGGTCCATCTTCACCGCCTCGCGCATCTCATGGATGCCGGCGTCGAGCTGTCCGTCCGCCACCAGGCGCTTGCCCTTCAGCAGCCGCAGCTCGGGGTTGTTGCGGTCGAGCGTGAAGGCTTCCTGCTCCTCCTTGGCCTCCAGCGCCACGGCGTCGGTGTGGTCCAGGGGCACGTTGGTGCGCTCGGCGAGCGTCTTCTGCTCGTCGGGCTTGAGGAGCGGGAGCGCCGCCTGCACGCGGGCGATGAGCAGCGCTCGCGCCATGTGGGCCACCGCCAGCTGCCGGGGGGATGGAGGCGGCTCGCCCTCCAGCAGCTTCTTGAGGTTGGCCGCGGCAGCCGGGTAACGCGCTGAGTTGTCCTGCTCGAGCAGCAGCAAGCTCAACCCCAGCAGCGAGGCGGAGTGGTCCCTCTCGTAGCGGAGGGCGAAGCCGAAGGCCTGCTCGGCGCCCCGCGTGTCGCCGCGGCGACGGTGCAGCGCTCCCAGCGCGGCGTAGATGCGCGGGTCGCTCGGGGCCAGCGCCTGGGCCTTCTCGAGGCTCTCCCGGGCGCGCTCCAGGTCTCCGGCATTCATCTGCACCAGGCCCAGCGTCAGGTACAGGAGCGAGGAGGCATGGCCCTCCTCGTCGAAGGTCTTCACCTGCCGTGACAGTTCTCCCAAGGCACGGGTGCCCTGCCCCGAGTACTGCTGCAGCAGCGCCTCGGCCGCGTACAGGTGGCTGTCCACCTCGCCGCCGGCCTTGGCTGCCTGCAGGTGTTCATCGGCGAAGCGCCGCGCGTCGTCCCCGTCCCCGTGCTCGCCCCAGCGGATGGCGTAGGCGTAGGCGAGGTAGGCATGGGGCGGGACCGCCTTGGGTTCCACTTCCAGGGCCTGCTCCGCGGCAGTGCACGCAAGCTTGTAGGAGGAGAAGCTGTCGTGCTTCAGCTGCTCGCTCGCCTCCTTCAGGTTGCGGCTGTAGATGTTGGCGCGCCGCGCATTCCACTGGCCCCAGACGTACAGGCCGGCCACCGTCAGCGCGGCCACCGCCAGCGCCACGAAGAAGGCCCGGGCAGCGCCCGAGCTGGCCTTGGCGTGTCGGCGCAGCCGCTCGTCCTCGTCCTCGGCTGCCCGCAGCGTCGTCCGCGACACCGTCGCGGCCGGAGCCCCGTTGACGGGCGTGCGTGCAAGCGGCACCTCCCCGGTGCGACCGGACCGGCCCGGGGGCCGCTCGACGGGCGCAGGAGGCGGCGGCGCGACCGGCTCGGGCGGCGGGGGCGGCCGCGGCAGCTCTACCTTCCACTGCGAGAGGAGCCCCAGCGTCTCGGGGTCTGCCGGCGCCGCTTCCCAGGCCTTGAGGAGGTTGGCCCGGCCCGGGGCCGCCTCCCCCGTCTTCATCTGCAGGGCGCCCAGCTGCCGCAGGATGGTGCGGTCGTCGGGAGCCACCTGCAGGGCGGCCAGCAACTCCTCGATGGCCTTCTTGTCCTTGCCCTGGTCGGCGTAGACGCGCGCCAGCAGCACGCGGGGGTCCGGACGCGTGGGGTGGGCCTTGACGCCCTTCTTGCAGACGACCATTGCCTCCATGAAGCGGCCCATGCCGAGGTAGGCCTCGGCCAGGGGGCGGTAGGCGTCCGAGCTCGGGTCCGAGGCAAAGGCATGCTCGAGTTTCGCGAGCTCTTGCGGGCTCGGCGTCTTTGCCGGGGAGGGATTCATGCGCGAGGGTCGGGGCCGGCAATCTAGAGGGAAACCGCTACCGCTGGAAGAACCACCGCTGGTGGTGCGAGCCGTACCTACGCCGGCGCCGCTCGGGCACCATCCGTTGACAGCTCCCGAGGTGCAGAAGTAGACGCTGGGGCCCGTTCGGGTTCCCGGGGGTGTAGCTCAGTTGGGAGAGCGTCGCGTTCGCAATGCGAAGGTCGTCGGTTCGATCCCGTCCACCTCCACTCGTGTCAGCCGTCCGGGGGTTCAGGTCCGCAGGGACCTGAACCCCACGAGCGCCGCTGGCTGCCCTTGAAAAGCCTCGACGCACAGGTTCTGTCCGTCGACGCTCCGACGGGCTCCGGCACGTTGCGCCTTTCCGACGGCACGCTGGTGCCCTTTCGCCTTAAACTGGCCACTGGCTTCGCGCCCGCCCAGGGCCTGAGCGTCGTGGCGCAGCTGGGCGACGACGGCGCCGTCCAGCGCATCCACCTCCCCTCCCACCCCACCAAGCCCGACGTCCCCGCCTCGGCCAGCGTCGCGTGGGTGACGGTTTTCGGTGGCGGGGCCCTGCCCACGGACAGGCCGGCGCTGGAGGCCCTCCTCGACGGCCTGGGGCGCCCTCGCCCCCACCTGGCAGTCCACCCTGCGGGCCCTGCGGGCCACCGCAGCCTGGAACTTGTCTGGCCGACGACGCACATGCTGCTGACGGAAGAGGCCGGGCCCTTCCCCCTCGACAGGGCGGACGGCCGCGCGCTGCCCCCAGGCTTCTCCGCCGGAAGTCACCAGCTCGCCCTGCTGCCGGCCCCGGTCGAGCCGGCCGAGGAGCGCCGTCTTCTTGGCACGGACTTCCCGGACCCCTGGGCCGAGGAGGGGACGCTGCGGCGCGCCTCGCGCCTGGTGCGTGCGCTGCTTCAGGCGGGCGGGCGCGGCCTCGTCCTGCACCGGGCCGGGCAGCTAGCGCTTGGCCGCGAGGATGCGCTGCGCCGCCTCGGCAACCTCGAGGACCTCGCCGCGCGCCCCTTCGGGGGGTGGATTGACTGGGCCCTCACCGAGGACCGGCGCGCCTACCGCACCCTCGGCATGGGGACCCTCGGCGGGGAGGACGTGGAGATTGCCCTGGCCAACCCCCGGGCGGAGGTGGAACTGGACAGCGCCGAGTCGGCGCTCCTCTTCGCCTGCATGCTGCAGGTCCGCGAGAACCGCTTCCTGGCCGATGGCGAGCTCTTCCACGTCCCGAAGGACGTCCGGGTGGGCCCGCGCGGCGCGAGCGCCACGTCCAGGACGGGCTACCGCTACTTTGCACACCGCGGCCACGGCCGCGTGCAGCTCATCCGCGGCTAGGCAGTGGCCTCAGGCGGGCGGCGAAACTGCCGCCCCCTCCGCCTGGGCGTCCCGGTGGGGGGACGCTAGAACTGGTGGGCCTCGGTGGAGTCGTTGAGGGCCAGCGTAGAAGCCAGGCCGCCCGAGATGACCTGCGCCACGTCGTCGAAGTAGCCCGTGCCCACCTCGCGCTGGTGGCGCGTAGCGGTGTAGCCGTCGGCCTCGGCGGCGAACTCGGCCGTCTGCAGCCGCGAGTAGGCGGCCATCCCCTCGGTGCGGTAGGCGCGTGCCAGCTCGAACATCGCGTGGTTTAGGGCGTGGAACCCGGCCAGCGTGACGAACTGGAACTTGTACCCCATCGCCCCGAGCTCGCGCTGGAAGCGCGCGATGGCCGCGTCGTCCAGGTGCTTCTTCCAGTTGAAGGAGGGCGAGCAGTTGTAGGCCAGCAGCTTGTTCGGGAACTTCGCCCGGATGGCCTCGGCGAAGGTGCGCGCCTCGGCCAGGTCCGGCGTGGAGGTCTCGCACCACAGCAAGTCCGCATACGGCGCATACGCCAGGCCCCGCGCGATGGCGTATTCGAGTCCGCCGCGGACGCGGTAGAAGCCCTCGGCGGTGCGCTCGCCGGGGATGATGAACTCGCGGTCGCGCAGGTCCACGTCCGACAGCAGGAGCTTCGCGCTGTCGGCGTCCGTCCTGGCCACAATCAGCGTCGGCACGTCGCACACGTCGGCGGCCAGGCGCGCCGCCACCAGCGTCCGGATGAACTGGCTGGTGGGGACCAGGACTTTGCCGCCCATGTGGCCGCACTTCTTCTCCGAGGCGAGCTGGTCCTCGAAGTGGACCCCGGCGGCGCCGGAGTCAATCATCGCCTTCATCAGCTCGAAGGCGTTGAGGGGGCCCCCGAAGCCGGCCTCGGCGTCGGCGAGGATGGGCGCCATCCAGTAGTGCTCGTGCTTCCCTTCGGCGTGCTCAATCTGGTCCGCCCGGCGCAGCGCCTGGTTGATTTTCCGCACCACCTGCGGCACCGAGTCGACCGGGTAGAGGCTTTGGTCCGGGTACATCTGCCCGGCCGTGTTGGCATCCGCCGCCACCTGCCAGCCGGAGAGGTAGATGGCCTTCAGCCCGGCCCGCACCATCTGCACTGCCTGGTTGCCGGTGAGGGCCCCGAGGGCAGGCACGTAGTCCTCGCTGTGAAGCAGCTCCCACAGCCGCCGGGCCCCAAGCTCCGCCAGCGTGTGGGACACCCGCACCGTCCCGCGAAGTCGTTCCACGTCGGCGGTGGAGTACGGGCGGACGACGCCCGCGAAACGCCGTGCGTGCAGCGCGGTCACCGCGTCGCTCTTCGCCGAGCTTGAACTGGACGGCGCCACGGACCCTTCCTTCATCACCATCGCAATCGACATGGCCGTTGTTTTCCTTGCTTGTGGGGAGCAGTAGGCCCTCGTCGTTGTCAACGCGTACGCTTCATGACGAGGTGCGATGTAAATGCTGCCATGGCGATGTAGGAGATCGCAAGCACGAGGTTCCGCACCCCCGTCCGAACGAAGAACCCCCCAGATTTACAAGCCAGCGCGCCGCTTCTCTAGGCTTGTAAACGACTTTGTCTGGGTTTCCAGCAAGGGCGTAAAGAAGCCGGAGACGGGGCATGCCTCGCCCAGCTGGCCTTGGGCTAACCCCGGGCAGGGGACGCTAGGGCTGCGCGGAGGGAGCGTCGGCGACGGGCGGTGGCGGCGCCTTCCGCTTGGGCGTGGCGGCCCCGCGGCAGGTGCGGCACCACGGCTGGTTGCGGATGGCCCCGTCGGGCATCCGCCGCAGCCCGAACTGGGCCAGCGGGCGAATCTGGTGGCACTTGAGGCACATGAGGGTAATCAGCACCTCATTACCCTCCCCGTCGAAGATGGCGGCGGGGCGGCGACGGCGCGGCTTGGCCTCTCCGCGGGCAGGAGCGAGCGGCTTGCGCGCACCCGGGAGCATCGCCGGGGTGACCTTGTAGAGCATGTCGGTCAGGCAGATGAGCAGGCTGATCTGACACGCGAGCGCTCAACCCGGGCTGGCGCCGGGCCGCCTCACAGCGAGCAGCGGGCGGCCTTGCCCTGCACCATTTGGGTGCGCCCCGACGGTGGGGCCACCAGGGGCTGCCCGCGGCGGCTGAGGTCCGCCGCCAGAGCGTCTCGCAAGTTCTGGGGGCGGCGCTCGCCCAGGTCGCGCCGCTCGGCGGGCAGCGCCCCCATGAAGGCCGTGAGGCCATCTCCCCCGCGCGCCAGGTAGTCCGGCAGGACGACGCGGTACAGGTGCCCGTCCTGCAGCGCCGTGCCGTCGGAGAGGGACACCTCCATCACCTTCAGCCCCCCCGGGCACGCGCCCACCGCCAGCTTGAGGCCCGACTGCTGGGGCACCCGCCCGTGGGCCAAAATGGCCGCGAGGAGGGCCCGGAGCTCGGCGGACGTCAGCTTCAACGTGGCCACGGCGTTGTCGAAGGGAAACGTCTCGTACAGGTGGCCGTAGGTGAGGAGCCCGGCGGCCAGGTCGGCGCGAAAGCCTCCGGCGTTGAGGAGGCCGACGTCCGCGTCTTCCATGCGCCGCAGCGCATCCGCCGTCGCGCTCCCCAGGGGACTCTCGCCGTTGCCGTTTCGGTGCAGCGTCACCGGCACGTTGATGCCGAGCGGCATTGCCTGGGCCTCGGCCACCGCGGCCAGGGCCGGGGCCAGCCGCTGCTGCATGGCCGCGTCCGGGTGCAGTGGCTGGCCATGGAAGCTTGCCTGGACCAGCGGCTTGCCGCGCGCCAGGGCGTTTGCATCGCAGCGGGTGGTGCCCTCCACCACACGCTCGCAGAGCGCCACCTCGGCCTCGATGCGGGTGGCGGCCGCCAGGGGACGACGCGTGGCGGGGTCAAGCTCGAGCGAGATGAGGCCGAAGCTGCGCCCCAGGGCCGACGTCTCGATGACGGGCGTCCCGTTGACGAAGTGCCCGACGGCGCGGTGGGTGTGGCCGGCCACGACGGCGTCCACCGTGCCCGGCGGAAGCTGCTCGAGCATGGCGAAAATCTCCTCGCCGGCATTGCAGCCCTTCAGCTGGTGCGGGTCTTTGACGTCGTCACACCGGCCGCCGGCGTGCGCCACCACCACCACCACGTCCGCGCCCTGCGCCCGGAGCCTCTCGGCTGAAGCCTTGGCTACCGGGGCAAGTGGCAAGAAGCGCAGTCCGGCGACGTTGAGTGGATTGGTCGAGGTGGGGGTGTCCACGGTGATGAGGCCGATGATGCCCACCTGCACGCCGCCGACGGTCCTGAGGGCGGTGCCGCGAAGCCAGGCCGGCAGGGCCCCGGTCGACGCGTCGACGATGTTGGCGGCCAGGAAGGGAAACTGGGCCTGGGCGACGCGGGCCTTGAGGGCACCGAGCGGGTCCTCCCCGGGCGCCGTGGCCACCACGGCGGGGCCCACCGGCCCGTAGTCGAACTCGTGGTTTCCCACCGCCACGGCGGCGACCCCGAGGGAATTGAAGGCATCCACCATGACCGCCCCCTCGCTCAGGTTGGAGACGAGCGTTCCCTGGAAGACGTCGCCCGCGTCCAGCACCAACAGCCGCCCGTCCGTCTCGGCCCGGAGCTGCTTGAGCACCGAGGCGTAGAGGGCGAGGCCCCCTTCATCCACCAGCGAGCCGTCGCGGGCCGGGGCCTGGTGGGGCTGCGCCCAGCCGTGCCAGTCGTTGGTCCCGGCGATGGTGAGGCGCAGGGGTGGGGTGGCCGGCGCCGGCGCGCTGGGGGCGACCGCGGCGCCGGGCGTCCCGCACCCCAGCTGGGCGAGCAGGACAGTGCAGAGGAGGAAGCGCGCGACGGGGGAAAGCACGAGGGCGCGGAGGGTTACCACGGCCCGCCTGGCGCCAGCTACCGTCGGCGGCGCGGGAGGAAGAGGGGCAGCAGCAGCGCCAGCAGGATGGGTGCGCTACCGGCGGTGGAGCAGTTGCAGCTGTTGACCGTCCCGGTGAGCTGGCCCTGCCCGGGGGGGATGATGGGAATGGTGGGAATGCCTGAATCTGGTCCGGCGTCGGTCCCGCCAGCTCCCCCACCGTCCGTGCCTCCGTCGGGACCCGCGTCGATCACGATGGGTACGCCTCCATCCCAGATGAGCGCGCTGGGGAGCACGATGTGCAACCTGGCGGGCGTGTTGGCGCCAAGGGTGCCGGGGTCCTCGGTGACGAGCGTCACGTTGCCCGCCGCATTCACCGATGCAGAGCTGGGCTGAGTCTGCCGCCCACCGACTGCCACGACCTGAACGCTGCTGAGGACGATGGGCGCATTGGCTGCCGCCAGCGGGTCGAGCCCGTAGACGCCCGAACCCACGCCGCCCCCGAGGAGGTAAGGAGCCGGGAGGTCCGGGTAGAAGAAAACGCCCTCGAGCTGGCTGTACCCACCCGTGGACGTGTTCCGGTAGAGAGTCAGGGTGCCGGCGGACACGTCCGGGTTCCCCAGCCCGGTCACCGTGTAGAGATTGGAATTGGTGTCGGCGAGCAAGAGTTCGTTGTTGTTGGAGTTGAAGGTCAGGCCCCGAACGATCGCCGTGTTGATGAACAGGCTGCCGAAGCTGCCGCTCGACACGCTGCCGTTTGCAGCGAAGGTGATGTCCTGCTCGTACAGCGTCACCGGGTTCGAACCCGCGAGGTAGATACGAATCGGGCTCGAAGTCGCGTCGATGGCCATGGCCGTCGGCGCCGGCAAGTTGAGGACGATGGGCGAGCCCGTGACAGGGCCGAAATGATTGGTCGAGTCCCAGAAGGAAATGTCCAGGCACGTCGTGGGACAGTTGGGGCCGACGTTCGCCCCAACCACCACGTTCACGACGCTGGCGCCAACTGTATAGCTGGCCACTGCGAAGGTGGAAAACGGGCCGAGCTGTCCGGGAATGACTTCGTTTCCGCTCGACGTGTCGAAGGTACGGAGGTCCCCGCCGGTGCCAGCAATTGCCCACTGGCCTCCATCACTCGGGACGACATACGCCCGCGCAAAGGCGGTCCCGCCATCCAAAACTACACTGTAGTTGGCCTGGACGGTTGGAGCAGCTGCGGCCGCAGATGCGGCCCAGAGCCCGACCATGAGAGGCACCGCTCGACGTCCCGTCATCGACCACAGGCTACCAGCGGCCCCCCACCCCTCCAAATTGCCGTCACTCTGCGCACACCCGGGTGGACAGGCGCCAATTGCCCACACGCCCTCATCTCGGAACGCAGCGTCACCGCCCGGAAACTGCCTGGTACACCGCGGCAAGGTGCTGGGCGACGCTGGCCCAGCGAAACCCTTCCGCGTGACGGCGGCCCGCCTGCCCACGCGCCCTCCGCTCGTCCGGGGACTCGAGCAGCCGCCGGAGCACCATGGCCAGCCCCGGCGCATCGTCCGGGCTGACCTGGACAGCGGCGTCCCCGCAGACCTCCGGCAAGGCACCCGCCGTGCTCACCACTGCCGGGGTGCCCAGCGCCATCGCCTCAAGCGGTGGAAGGCCAAAACCCTCGCCGCGAGACGGGAAGACGAAGACGGTGGCACGTTGCATGAGGGCGCGCAGCAGCGGCTCCGGCTGAAAGCCCAACGTGCGGATGTCGTAGCCGGCGCTGCGCATCTCGCGAATGCGCTGCTCAACGGGCGCTGAGCCGTACCAGGCTTGGCCCACCAGGACGAAGGGCACGCGCCGCCACGCACGCAGGCGCTCGAGCGCGTCCAGGACGAGGGAGACGTTCTTCCGGGCGTCGAGCGCGCCGACGTAGAGGAGAAACTCCGCTGGCAGCCCGAGGGTCTCGAGAAAACGTTGGCTGGTGGCGTCGAGGACGGGCAGACGGACGTGGTCGACGCCGAGGTGGGCCACGCTGAGCTGCGCCTCGTCGAGCCAGTCAAAGCGTGCCAGGAGCGAGCGGCGGGTGGTGGCGCTGTCGCAGACGACGTGGTCGGCGACACGCAGGCTACGCTCGAGCCACAGCCGGAACTGCCACCGAAAGCCAGGCGACACCGTCTCGGGGAGCTCCAGCGGGATGAGGTCATGCACGGTGAGGACGTACGCCGTGCCAGGGAGTCGCCGGAGCGGGAGGTCGAAATTGCCCACCGCATGGAAGACGGAGGGCCGAAGCTTCGCCAGCACCCGCGGAAGCTCGGCCAGCACATACAGGCTGCGGCTGCGGAGCTGGCGTGGGTACTCGCCTGAGCTGCGCGCGCCGAGGCGTACCACCGGGATGCCGAGCTCGCCCAGTGCCCCGGCCACCTGGCGCGTGTAGAGGCCAATCCCGGTGGTGGGCTCGTCCCATAGCATCGCGTCCAGGGCCACCGTCGGCGGCGTCATGGCACACGCTCCCAGGGCCAGACGACGCGCGGCGGCCACGCCGGACGTGGCGTGTTGGAGTCCAGGGAAAGGTTGGGGCTGTAGTAGGGGTCCCGCTCGATGAGCGCGCCCCAGCGCTTCCGCATCACCGCCTCCTCGCGCAGGAAGCGCCGGCGGTCCCCTCCGCGCTCATCAGTCCCTCGCGACGCGGACTCCCGGTGGTAGAGCTCGGCATACGGGGTCCACAGGTTCCGGTAGCCCGCTTTCAACAGCTTGAAGCACAGGTCGACGTCATTGAAGGCGACCGGCAAGTCCGCTTCGTCAAGGCCCCCGATTTCCAGAAAACGGTCCTTGCGTATGACCATGCAGGCTGCGGTGACGGCGGCAACCTCGCGCGTCGTCTGCAGCTGAAGCAGGTACCCGTCCGCCTCTCGCGGCTCGCGCAGGTAGCCGTGCGCCGCCACACCGAATAACCCGGCCACGGTGCCCGCATGCTGCACGGTGTCGTTGGGATACAAAAGCTTCGCCCCCACCGCCCCGACACCGGGCTGAAGCGCAAGCCCGACCATCTCGGTCAGCCATCCAGGGTCGATGGCCTCCACGTCATTGTTGAGCAGGCAGAGCACCTCACCCCGTGCCTCGCGCGCAGCCAGGTTGTTCATGGCTGAGTAGTTGAAGGGCTGCGGGTAGGCCAGGACGCGCGCGGCGCCATCCTGCTCCAGCTCTCGGAAGTAGGCATGAGTCCGCCGTTCGCGGCTGCCATTGTCCACGACCAGGACCTCCAGCGGCCGGTAAGCGGTCCTCTGGACGCTCTCCAGGCACCGGCGCAGCAACTGCACGCGGTCCCGGGTCGGCACGAGCACGCTGACCGGCGGCAGTGGCGACGAGACCGCATAGCGCACATGGCAGGTGCGCGGCCGGCGCCCCAGCTCCACGCGTGCCGCCACGTGCGCGTCGTCGAGGCTTGCCTGCACCACGCGAACCGCTGCCTGCGCTTCTTGCGAGCTGGGGTCATGCTCGGTCCGGGTGCGCAACAGCACGAATGGAAGGTGACCAATGCGCGTCGCTGGAAGCTCGGCGGTGTAGCGCAGCAGGAGCGCATGGTGGGAAGCGGCCCCTGGCTCGGTACCCCATCCCCCGAGTGCCCGCACAAGCGTGGTGCGAAGGAAGGCCGAACGCCCCACGTAGTCGAAACCACGGAGCAACTCGGGGCAAAAGTCTGGCTTGAAGGCCGGAGCGAGTTTCCCCGCCGCATCCTCCCCGTCGGTGTCAGTGTAAAGGAGAGCGAGGGTTG
This sequence comes from Myxococcaceae bacterium, assembly GCA_017881265.1. Taxonomy (GTDB): domain Bacteria; phylum Myxococcota; class Myxococcia; order Myxococcales; family Myxococcaceae; genus JADGRA01. Next base: position 36,334 of record JADGRA010000067.1, read on the forward strand.
GCTGTCGGCCAGCGACCTCTGCCACGGTAAGAAGCGCGTGCTCGGCGAGGACGTCCCCGGCTTCGAGCCGGGCAACGAGGTCCCCGTTGGCTGCCGCCAGCGCGTCCCTTCCGCTCGCCCAGCGCACGCGCGACGCGCCTTCGAAGTCGCTGGCAATTTGCCGGAGCTCGTCCGTGGTGGCCTCCGTCGCAAGACAGAGTTCCCAACTCGGGTAGATCTGCCGTCCAAGGCTGTCGAGTGTTCGCCTCAGCCCGGCTCCTGAAGTGTCGCCGGGTGCGACGAGAATCGAGAAGCTCGGTCGGACGACGAGGTCACCAAGTTGGGCGCGGAGGTGCGCGCGCTGCTCGTTGTTTAACGTCGCATACCTTCGGGCCCAACCCTCGTATCCTTCCTCAGCAAACTGCCGTTGGGTGCCCCGCCGTAGGCGCTCCACGACCCCGGTGGGCCCGCGGAACCAGAAGAGGCGTCCCGCCCGGCCAAGCAGCACGATGAGCTGCCGTGGGTTGCGCAGGAGGCGCGCCAGTTGCGGCGCAGCGTGCGCCACCACGGCTCCCACTAGCGAGAGCTCCACCAGGCGCACGGGCCCAAGCCTAAACTCGCCGAGTTGGCCTGGCTGTAACCCTACGCCGACCGTGGCGCGCGGCAGGGTCACGACTGCAGACACGACCCCTGCGCGAGGGGCCGGAAGCGGAACTCGCGGAGCGGCCTCGGTGAAGCCGTCGCCCGTATTCACGAGGAGTGTTGCATTGCCTGGCGGCGAGACGTCTGAGAGCTCTAGTTCGAGTCGCACGTCCCCGGTTGGAAGTGGTCGCCCAGCCTTGGGGACTAGCATGATGAGCGGCCGCGGGCCCCGCACCTGCCAACGGCCGTCCCCGAGCCGCTCGACCTCCCGCAGGGGCTCGGGCTCGAGTCGGGATGCGCGTCCAACCAGCCAGCGCTTTCGGTTCACGGTCGAGCACCTAGTTCCCGTCTCGCGTTCGAGGGCGGCGCTGAGAAATCACTGGCAGCTGGCGTGTCATGCGGAGGGCCCGTCTCTTAGTGGAAAGCTCCTGCGGGTGCACGCTTCCGAGTTGCCTGTGCCGACCTTCACTCCGTGCGCCGGGACGAGTCGCGGGACCGGCTTGCGACACGCCCGGGCCGCCACCGAAGGTGCAACGCACCGTCCTTTCCCATATGAAGCGCCCGCCTGATGATTCGAAACCTCCGCGAGCTGTGGCAGTACCGCGCCCTTCTCTGGAACCTCACCCAGCGCGAACTGAAGGCGCGTTACCGCGGGTCTGCGCTCGGCTTTCTCTGGACGTTTCTCAATCCACTGCTGCTGATGGCCGTTTACGGTCTGGTGTTCGGCGTCATCCAGCGCAACCAGATCCAGCACTACACGTACTTTCTCTTTGTCGGACTGCTGCCTTGGCTCTGGTTTTCGTCGAGCGTGGGGGCTGGTGCGAGCACGATTAGCGACCGTCGCGACCTCCTCACCAAGGTTCGGTTCCCGGCCCAAGTCCTGCCTGCGACTGTGGTGTTGACGAATCTCGTCAACTACCTGCTCTCGCTTCCACTCATGATTGCACTGGGTGGCATCGCCGGCATCTGGCCGTCCTGGCACGTGGTGATGTTTCCGGTGGTCCTCTTCGTCCAGCTCGTCTTCACGCTGGGCGTTTCCTTCCTGGTCTCGTCCCTGAACGTCGCCTTCCGGGACCTGCAACAAATCGTCACGAACTTTCTGACGTTGTGGTTCTTCGTGACGCCCATCCTCTACCGGCCGGACGACGTGCCGGCCACGTTCCGCCGTGCCTTCCTCATCGTGAACCCGATGTCGGTCATCATCACCTCCTACCAGGGCATCTTCTACGAGCATCGGCTACCGCACTGGCGGGCACTTACGGTTGTGACCCTGGCCTCCTTCCTCCTGCTGTGGCTCGCCTCGCGCGTCTTCGAGCAGAGACGCGAAGAGTTCGCAGAGTTGGTGTGACCCATGGATGCCATCGTCCTGCGTAACGTGAGCAAGGAGTTCCGCAAGAAGACCATCCGCCGCGAGTACACGACGCTCAAGTCAGAGCTGGTTCAGTTCCTGAAGCGACGGCAGTCGCGGGCCGCGCCGATGGCCGTCACCTCGGCGCTCCGGGATGTCTCCCTCACCGTGCCACGGGGAAGAACCGTTGGTCTGGTGGGCCGGAATGGCTCGGGGAAGAGCACGCTGCTCAAGCTGGTCACCGGCATTTACCGCCCGACCAAAGGTACGGTGGAAGTGAACGGCCGCATCTCCGCCCTGCTCGAGCTGGGCGCGGGTTTCCACCCCGACTTCTCTGGACGGGAAAACATCACGGTCAACGGCATCATTCTCGGCATGTCGAGGCGGGAGATTCGCGAGCGGATGGAGGAAATCATCGCCTTCAGTGAGCTCGGGGACTTCGTCGACGAGCCTGTCCGCACCTACTCCAGCGGGATGTATGCCAGGTTGGCCTTCAGCGTGGCTACCCACGTCGACCCGGACCTCCTCATCATCGACGAGATTCTCTCGGTGGGCGACGAGCACTTCTCCCGGAAGAGCACCGCGAAGATGGAGGAATTCCGACGCGCCGGGAAGACCATCCTGCTCGTGACACACGACCTGGCAAGCCTCGAGTCGCATTGTGACGAGGCTGCGTGGCTGGATGCGGGCACCCTCAAGGCGTATGGCGACCCCGCGTTCGTCGTCTCCGAGTACCGCAAAGCAGTCGCCGAGTCGGAGGTCCACGCGGAGACCACGCCCGGCCATCCACCGGTGGTGGCCGTTCACCCGACCGGCCGCCAACCTCGTAGCGGAGCGCCAGCGGAGGTCGGGCGTCGTTGGGGAACCTTCGAGGCAGAGGTGACGAGCGTGCGCTTGCAAGGTCCCGGCGGCGAGGAGCGCACAGTCTTCGATGCAGAGGACAGCTTGGAGGCACGGTTACATGTCGATGCGGATGCCTCGCTCGCCCATTTGAGCATCGAGGTTTCACTGGTCTCCGCGGATGGGACACTCCTCTGGCGCAGCATTCAACCCATGCCTTCAGCCACTCACGCGAGCGCAACGTTGACCCTGGAACGGGTTGGGCTTGCAGACGGCAACTACCGCCTCGACGTCGCCGTGTTCGCGGAGGAGGGTCGAGTGTGCTGTGACTTCCAAAAGGGGCTTCACGGCTTCGCGGTCCGGAGTTCTGGCTCAAGCCCCGGGCTGGTGCGAATACCGCACGCCTGGACGGTCGAGCCTCCGCCACCCAGCGAGGCTCAGGCGTCGTAGAGCGGCAATTCCGTCGCCTCCGAGAGGCTCGGAGCCGCTCCGTCCTTGGCTGAAATCAACAGCGAAGCGACAGGCCAGAGGATGCCCAATCCTGGGTCGTCCCATCGAATCGCCCGCTCACAGTCGGGAGCGTAGAAATCCGTGCACTTGTAGAAGAAGTCGGCTCCGTCGGAGAGCACGCAGAAGCCGTGGGCGAAGCCCGGCGGAATCCACATCTGTCGACGGTTCTCTTCGCTTAACTCCACCCCGACCCAAGCTCCGAAGTGTGGCGAGCCCCGCCGCACGTCCAGCGCAACATCCCACACAGCGCCACGGAGCACCTGCACCAACTTCCCTTGGGGGCGCGGCTGCTGATAGTGAAGTCCCCGCAGAGTCCCTTTGGCCGAGCGGGAGAGGTTGTCTTGGACAAAGGGACCGCGAATGCCGACGGCCGCGTAGCGCTCCGCCTGGAAGGTCTCAAGGAAGAAGCCCCGGGCATCACCGAACGCACGCGGCTCGACGATGAGGACGCCGGGAAGGTCAGTCGCCGTAACCTTCACTGTCGCGCACCCCCGGTGCGGAGCAGTTCCAACAGGTACTGCCCATATGCGTTCTTCTGCATGGGCTCGGCGAGCTGCGCCAGGCGGGCCGCGTCGATGTAACCCATGCGGAAGGCAATCTCCTCCACGCAAGCAACCTTCAGCCCCTGTCTGCGTTCGACGATTTCGATGAACGTCGAAGCGCTCTGGAGAGCATCGTGAGTTCCGGTGTCAAGCCACGCGTAGCCGCGCCCGAGCAGCTCAACGGTCAGTTGGCGACGTTTGAGATACGCTTGGTTGACATCGGTAATTTCGAGTTCACCGCGGGCGGACGGTCTCAAGCCTGAAGCGATGTCGACCACCTGGTTGTCGTAAAAGTAGAGCCCGGTGACCGCGTAGTTGCTCTTCGGGTGACGAGGCTTTTCCTCCAGCGAAAGCGCTTCATTCGCAGGTCCGAGTTCGACGACTCCGTACCGCTCCGGATCGCTGACGTAATAGCCGAAGACGGTGGCGCCCTGCGTTAAATTGGCTGCACGCTGCAGCCGGTCGCTCAACCCGTCACCGTAGAAGATGTTGTCGCCGAGGATTAACGCCACGGGCTCGGTGCCGACGAACGTCCGGCCAATGATGAAGGCCTGCGCCAGCCCCTCGGGACGTGGCTGCGGGGCATAGGACAGCCGCAGTCCCCACTGTTCTCCCGACCCAAGTAACTCCTCGAACCGCGGAAGGTCTTGCGGGGTGGAGATGATGAGAATCTCTCGGATCCCCGCGAGCATGAGCGTGCTGAGCGGGTAGTACACCATCGGCTTGTCGTAGATGGGGAGCAGTTGCTTGCTGACCACTCGCGTGAGCGGATAGAGGCGCGTTCCGGACCCACCGGCGAGGATGATGCCCTTCATCATGTCGCTCCTTCAGCCAGCCGGACAATTCGATGGAAACGCTCGAGAGCGGCTGCCAACTTCAGAGGGCCAGCCGAGAGCTCAGCTGCGGCTTTGTCGGTCCGCAGCCCGCTCCGCCTGGGTCGGGGGCTCTTCAAGTGGGCATCGGCGAGCCGCGACGGGATGATGTGGGTTGGGTCGAGGCCGAATTCTGCGCAGAGCGCCTGACCGAATTGAACTCGGTTGACGACCTCAGCCCCGCAGATGTTCCAGACGCCGACAAGGCGCCGCTCCGCCAGTTCCACCAACTGCTCGGCCACGCTCTCGGCAAGACTTGGCGAGACGTACTGGTCCTCGAACAGACGCACCGGTGTTCTCTTTCGGAGCGACTCGAGCAACCAACTGCCAAAGTTCTGCCGCCCTGCGGGAGGCCAGCCATAGACCACCGCGGTCCGTGCGATCGCCCACGAGGACCCTACCGCCTTCACTGCCTGCTCCCCGATGTGCTTGGTCAGAGCGTAGACGCCCCGCGGGTTAGGCACTGAATCCTCGCTGTAGGGGCCCGTGTCCCCGTCAAAAACGTAGTCGGTGGAGACATGGACTAGATGAGCACCCACATCGCGGGCCGCAATCGCAAGGATGCCGGGAGCAATACCGTTGACGCGAAGCGCATCACGGGCCGCGCTCTCGCACGCGTCAACCTCGGTCATCGAACCTGTGTTGAGGATGACCTCGGGGCGAGCAGCGGCCACGGCAACCGTGAGCTTGTCTTCATCCACGAGGTTCACCGACACGTACGCGTCGGCGGAGGCAAAGCGTCGTGGGCCTCTCCCGAGACCGGTGACCTCGTGGCCCCGTACAGTCAGAGCCGCCGCAAGACGAGTTCCAACGAGGCCATTGACGCCAGTGACGAGGATACGCATCGCAGCTCAGCCGGGGCTCGCTCCGAGTCGAGCACGGTACTGGCTATCGAAGTACTCACGATAGGCGCCGCTGTTGACGTGCTCCCACCAAGTGGGGTGGTCAACGTACCAGCGCACCGTCTCGGCCAGACCCTGCTCGAACGTGTGCGCGGGCTTCCAGCCAAGTTCCTTGCGGATCTTGCTGGGATCGATTGCGTAGCGGCGGTCGTGGCCAGGTCGATCGGCGACGAAGCGGATGAGTTCTTCACTCTTCCCGAGGAGCTTGAGCAATCCTCGGACGAGCTCGAGGTTCTTCCGCTCGGCACCGCCACCGATGTTGTAGACCTCGCCCGACCGGCCTCGCTCGAGGACACCGAGGAGCGCTTCGCAATGGTCCTCGACGTGGAGCCAATCACGGACGTTCCCTCCGTCACCGTAAACGGGGAGAGGCTTGTCGTGCAGGGCGTTGACGATCATCAACGGAATCAACTTCTCGGGGAACTGGTAACGGCCATAGTTGTTGGAGCACCGGGTGACCACGACGTCGAGACCGAAGGTGCGACCGTACGCAAGGGTGACCAGGTCGGCGGCTGCCTTCGAAGCAGAGTATGGGCTCGAGGGCTGAAGAGGCGACGACTCGGTGAACGCACCAGTCGGGCCGAGCGAGCCGTACACCTCATCGGTGGAGACCATGACAAACCGACGGACTCCGATTGCCTTGCACACCTCGAGGAGCACCTGCGTCCCGAGCACGTTGGTCTGCACGAAGACCTCGGGACCCAGGATGGAACGGTCGACGTGGCTCTCCGCCGCAAGATGCAAGATGCCTTCAATCCGGTAGAGTCCGACGACGTGTTCGATTAGCTCGCGATTACAAATGTTCCCTCGGACGAAGATGTGTTTCGGGTCGCCCTCCAGCGCCGCGAGGTTTTCGAGGTTACCGGCGTAGGTCAGCTTGTCGAGCGTGACCAAGGTCCAGTCAGGCCGCCTCGCGCGGAGGTGGTGGACGAGGTTCGACCCGATGAAGCCGCAGCCGCCTGTGATGAGGACATTCATTGCGTTCGGCAACACCGACCATCTTCCCGGGCGCGAGTCAACTTTCAAGTGCTCTTGGCGGGCCGCCTTCGAGGCCATGGACGACGAAACAGCCCCCTTCGGATCTGGATCGGAGATGACGTGCCTAGCCAGGCGCGCACCGGGGTCTCTCCGCTGGAGCGCCTCACCGGTCCATCTGGGGGTCCGGGCACGGGCGTCGAAGGGCGCTGAGTTGGTATTCTTTTAGTACGGGAGCGAAGGTGCGTATCCGCGCTGGGGTGTGAAAAATGCCCGCGAGCTCGCCATCGGTCGCTGTCTCGTAACAGCGCAGCGCCTTCTGCTGAGCCAGGCGCGTGTTCCTCCAGAAACGGCCTGCGTCGCCGGCGACCGGTTGGATGAAAAGAACACCACCGAGAACGACCCCCAAATACGCCCCCAGCCCACCAACGGCGAGTCGCCCACCGTTTTCCCCATGGACGAGCAGGAGCAGGTAGACGCCAACGATGAGGAGATTGACCAGGGTCACATAGCGAACCGACTGCGCCTGGACGTCACCGAAGCCGGACCGTCCGACGGTAATCATTCCTGCCGTCAAACCCGAAAAGGCGATCAGTCCCAAGGCCATCGTCGTTCGTTCGCTAGGCTGCCTGCGCAGAGCAGTGACGATCGCGAACACGGTGAATGCGACGAGGACTGCCCCGCACGCGATACAACGGCGACGCTCATCTTCAAGCGGGCTGCCGAGAAGAACCAGAAAGTACTCAGCGCCAGCTCGGGGTTCGTGCAGCAAATAAAGCGGGCTCGGATGGTGTCCCGGGCGCGTATATCCCCACAGGTAAGACGCCACGCAGAACGCGCCCGCAGCTGTCCACCGGACCATCCGCCCTATCGAACGAGGTCCGTCGCCAGAGCTCAGCCAAATCAACAGCAGGCCAACAGGCCAGACGCACAGTCCCGCCGACAGCGAGTAAGTGCTGGCAGCTGCCAGCACCATTGCTCCTGCCTCCTGGATTGGCGGAGGACGCGAAGCGACAACGAGGCGCAGGGCTGCGACTGCACTAAAAAGACACAGAAAGAACGTCACCTGCCATCCCCAGAGCAGGTTATCCCACTGCCTCCAAGAGAAGAGCACCAGGCTCACGGGAACCATCGACAGCACCAAGGGCCACGGTGCGGACCAGTGGCCGATTTGTTGCCGAATGAGGATGGCTCCCGTCCCCATCAGGAGAATGACGCCGAGATACATTTCCCAGCGAACGTCCCAGTGTGACGCACGAGCGAGTGCGAGCATGACGAGCCGTGGCACGACAATCCGGTGCTCGTTGTGCTGGACCCACAAATCGCGTAGCGGCAGACGCCCTTCGAGGGCTTGCTGCAGCATGGGAACGAAATCCCATTGGTCCCACCATGGGACGTCGACCGAGTACTTTCGGACGAATCCGAAAGTCAACGCAGGGGGCAGAACAACCGCCGCCCATGCCAGAGTCCTGGCAGCCCTGGATGCCAACGTCGGTGTGGCAGGGCCCTTCATCTCGCTCGCTGGAGTTCTGGACGGGAGGACCCCTCCGCGGTCGGCCTCGCCCCAACGGTGAGCACGAAAGAACCAAACGCGCGTCCGAGTCCTACCCGTTCCCAAAGCCAGTCGACACCGTTGAGGACGCTCAGGATCGAATCAATAAGCTTGGGTGCGACGTGCCGATACGCGATTCCAGATTGAGCGCGTTGCCGAATCTCGACGAGTCCCGCGGATTCGAACACGCTCCGCAACTTAGACGGGAGCAATGGACATTCGTCGGGGCTCACGCCCTCAGACAAGTAGAATGGGCTCCGCGGATGCCGCAGAAGAAGCATTCCTGGATGGAGAAGGTTTGGGTCATAGGCAAAGACTGTGCCCCCCGGGCGCACGACTCTAGCTGCTTCTCGAAGGGCACGGGCGATGTCCGGGATGTGATGCAGCACACTGCTGAAGGCGACAACGTCGAACGTTTCGTCGTCGAAACGGAGGTTGCATGCATCTCCGACCTCCCACTTCAGCTTTGGGTACTTCGCACGAGCCACCTCGATGGAACGCACCGACAAGTCGACGCCCACGTACCCAGTCGCCCGTCGAGCGTAGATGCTGTGGGACGCACCGGTGCCGCAACCGATGTCCAGCAGTGACAGGCGTTCTCGGGGGAGCACCCACTCCTCAAAACGCCGTGCAAGTACCGCCCATCCAGAGTCGGCGAAGGGATTGAAGTCCCCTTGCTCGGCGACGAATCCGTCGAAGAACGCCGATTCACGCTCGGCCACCGACGCACGCATGGGCTCGGGAACCCCTGAAGAATGGGGTTTCATGACGCGCGCGACCTAAAGGCAGCGAGGTACCAGCGCAGGTAATCCAAGAACCACTTCCGAAGCTGGAAATTACTCTTGCCAGAGGTTCGTTCGGTCCAAGTCGTCGGCAATTCACCGATGCGCAAGCCACGCAGGTGTGCCTTCACCGTCAGTTCCAAGGCGACCTCAAATCCCCCTCTGCTCTCGATCTTGACGGATTTCAGGAACTCGGCCCGGTAAAGCTTGAAGTTACTCGTCGCATCGGCTGTTCCAACGCCAGCAAGCCAACGCAGGCTGAGCCCGGCCGTACGGGAGAGAGCGCTCTTCAACAGCGGCCCGCCTCGCTGGGCGCCGCCGCGCATGTAGCGACTTGCAGCGACCAGGTCATATCCCTCCCGTGCAAGAGCCACCATCTGGTCTACTTGCCGATGGTCATCGGAGCCATCCGCCATTGTCACAACCACGAAGCCATGGTCTGCCTCCGCAAGGCCCGTCCTCAGCGCCCCGAGAACGCCCTTGCCAGCGCTGAGCAGCAACTCCACTCGCGCGTCTTGAGCCGCAATTGCCCGCGCCACCGGGACGGTGGTGTCCTCTTCCCGGTCGTAGACTACCTTCAGCCTCCACGGAGTGAGCACGTGGGTACGGAGGCTCTCGTACAGGCGAGGAAAGTTCTCGGCCTCATTGTAGACGGGAACGACGAGAAGGAGGTCCGTCCCACCAGGCGTCAGATGTTGCCCAGCGTTACCTGGTCTTTCACCCAAGGGATGACCTCGTCGAGCATCTTGTCCAACGATGTGGTGCACTCGAAGTCGAGCACACGCTTCGCCTTTGTGACGTCAGGGACGCGGCGCTGGACATCGTACTTGAAGGGCTGATCCGAGGCCCATCGGAACGGCACGCTGGGCTTCAGCTTCTGCCAGGTCTTCTCCGCGAGTTGCAGTACGGTCGTGCTCTCCGCCGTCGAGATATTGAAATCTTCGTTCAAGGCCCGCGGGTGCTCGATACACACCCGGATGCCCTTCGCTAGATCGCCGCCGTAGGTGTAGTGCCGGACCTGGCTCCCGTTTCCGAGAATATGGAGAGGCTCCTGTCCTTTGACGATCTTTTGGACGAGGTCTGGGACAACGTGGCTCATCGCGAGCTTGATGTTGCCACTCATGACTTGGCGATCGTTCTTGGCGCGGCCCTCGCCAATGCCCACGCAGTTGAACGGTCGCACGATGGTGAACGGCAGCTTGTATTGCTCGAGTGCACCCTTGGCGAAGTACTCGCACGCTAGTTTCTGAAACCCGTACGTCGAAAGTGGCGGGGGCGAGCGCAGTTGCTCTCCTTCCGGGGTCGGAAACCGCTCGGTGCTCTCGTACACCATGGAGCTTGAAAGGACAGTGATCTTCTTCAGCCTTTGCGTCCGATGGGCCCAAATGGCAGCGTCGAAAGTCGAAGCAATAATCCGTTCGTTCTCGGCGAGCAGATCGTAAGCCAGTTCGTGAAAGTAGCTGATTCCGCCGATCACCGCTGCGCCGGCGACGAGATGGTCGCAGTCGGCGAGGAGTTCCTTCAGGAGGCCGACATCCTTCGCGTCTCCCTCCACCAATCGAAAGCGTGGGTTGGCTCCATAGCTCCTGACCAGCCGGCCGTACTTCGAGAGGTTGTCCAGGCCGACAACGTCGTATCCTTGGGCCAACAACTCCTCCACGAGATAACCAGCGATGAACCCGGACGCTCCACTGACGAGAACCTTCAAATGACGCTTCCTTTCCCGCGGTGGTTCCACACATCAACAACGGGCTTCCCCAGGTAGTTCAAATCGCGATACCGCTGGTGGGGCGCTCCAATGACGAAGAGGTTCGCTCGTTCGAGAACCTCCGCTTCGGGAAGAAGTTCCGGATCAACAACATACGGGTCGGTGGTGAGCACCGCCGCTGAGGTTAGAGACAGTATTTTCTTGAGCTTGTACGACAGCGATTCACGAGTGTCATCGCTTTCTGCTTTGAAAGCCATGCCAAGAAGTCCAACCGTCTTGTTCTTGAGATCAGGCCACCGACGCTGCATCCGATTCACAACGAATTGTGGTAACCCCTCGTTGACGAGCATTGCAGAGTGGCCCAGGAAGAACTGATTATTGTTGAAGGCCGACATCTGCATCGTGTCTTTGAAGAGGCACGGGCCCGCTGCAAAGCCGGGAGCCGGCATGTGCGCAGCCCTAGGGTACTTGAACTTCATCGCGTGCAAGATGCGATGGAAGTCAATGTTCCATTCTGAGCTGAGCATGTAGAACTGGTTCGCGACGGCGAACGTGACGTAGCGAAAGACGTTGTTGAAGAGCTTGGTGAGTTCCGCTTCTAGGGGCGTCAGCTCGAGGAGATCGATGCCGAGCGGCTCAAAGACGGCTCTGGAGGCGGCGACTCCGACAGGCGAGAAGCTGGCGACAATCTGCGGAAGCTTCCGGATTTCCTCCAGAGCGACGCCCTCGGCGACGCGCTCCGGACAGAAAGCGACGTGGACGTCCAACCCACGCCGGCGAAGTTGGTCCTGTACCCGCTCGGAGGTCCCCGGGTACACGGTGGACCGCAGAACGAGGGTCTGCCCCGGATGCAGAACCTCGTAGAGTTGGCTCAGCAGCCGATCGAACACCGCGAACGACGGATTCAGGTGTTCATCCACTGGGGTGCCGATGACGACGATGAGCGTCTCGCACTCCCTCAGGACGTCGGGGCTAGCGCTGACCACCAGCCCACTCGCCAGGGCGTCCCTTAGCCCTTCGGTCGCGCCAGCGTCGCGGAACGGCATTTCTCCCCGCTTCACGCGTTCGACGGCCTTCGCGTCGATGTCGAAGATTCGGACGTGGTGATGGGGGGCAAGCGCAATTGCCAGCGGAAGGCCAACGTGGCCGCAACCCCCTACGACTCCGACAGTTTGTCTCATAGGGTCTCAAAACCCCGCCCTCAAGGGGCTCGGGGCAAGGAGACGCGCAACCTAGAAGAAGCAGAATGGTGGGTCAACCACGCAGACAGCACTGTTCGAGGTGGTCCTGCGCCCACGGCGACGGCGTGGACGAGGCGAGCAGCGCGCGAAGGGCATGAGCCCATGAATTAGCGCTTGCTCTCGGTCAGCGCCCCACTGCCATCCGCTGCCCTGCAGACCTCAAGTGGCAAGAGCATCAGAGAAGCAGCATCCGGGCCTTGAAGACGGCTTTCACCGCGTTGCAGGAACACTTCGGGAATGCGACCATGACGACGGAGGCCGCGCTTGTTCAAGACATCGGCACGCGCTGGGAGTTCCACGTTAGGCCACTGGTATGAGAGGTCACGAGCTAGTCAAGAGGCTCCTCGGGGTGTTCGCGCGCCCCCCTGCTGGTGTAACCGCGGCACTTCTCTTTGGCGGGAGCGCCTCGCTCGCACGTGGAACCGACGCGACATGGGACCTCAGAAACTATCATTTTTACAATCCTTGGGCATTGCTCCATGGGCGCCTCTATCTTGATTACGCGCCAGCACAAATTCAGACCTACCTCAATCCGCTTCCAGATCTCCCGTTCTACGCATTAGTGCGGGCTGGAATGCCCGCGCCATTTATTGCGTTCTTGACGGGCCTTCCCTTCGGTCTTGCCGTCTACTTCTTTTGTCGAATCGTGCACCGCGTGACGCTCGACCTCGGCGTTCGGCGGCAGGCACTCGCTCTCTTTGCGATTTGTGCGGTGGCGTTCACCGGTGCGGCAGGGTTCTCCCAAATCGGGTCGACAATGAACGAATGGACAACGACGGCATTGGTGATGGTCGCTTTGTTTCTCCTCGTACGTAACGTCAGCGAGGGCCAGGCGTTGAATGTTTCTACGTCAGTCGTGGCCGGCGTAGCTTCCGGTGCCGCAGCCGGCCTGAAGCTCACCGCCGTCGTATACGTCATTGGACTGTCTACGGCGGCTCTTCTGTTTTTCGGGCGAAGGCGAGACTCCACTCGAGGCCTGCTGAGTTTTGCGACTGGGATTATTTTTGGATTCTTGGTTACCTATGGTTTCTGGGGACTAGCGCTCTGGAAGAGATTCGGTTCCCCATTCTTCCCGTTCTTCAACGGTATCTTTAGGTCGGTCTATTGGGAGCCACTGAATTTTTTCGATACAAGATTTCGTACGCACGGGCTCGCGTGGCTGACGTTTCCGTTCCGGCTCGCCAAGGGAGGGGCGGTCGCGAGCGAAATCTATCAGCGTGAGCCAAGGTTGGCTGTCCTGGTTGCTCTGGTGATCGCTCTGGTTGTCTCGAGAGCATGGGCTTGGAGGAGGTACGGCTCCCGGTCGGACTTGGGCAGCCGTCTGACGCCGCGTGCCAGCGTGGTCTTTCTCGTCGAGTTCCTCGGCGCTTCCTACTTGGTCTGGCTCGCGACCTTTGTAATCTATCGCTATGCGATTCCCATCGAGCTCGTCGCGAGCCTGCTTCTTGTCCTGACGCTGCGGTTGGCTCTTGCGGAGAACCGAGCTCGGGACCTGATCACTAGTGCGGTGCTCGGCGCCATTATTGCGACAACAGCTGCGCCGGATTGGGGACGCGGCCCTTTTCGCACGGGTCGCTACATCGACGTTCGGCTTCCATCGCTGCCGGAGGATTCTATAGTCCTGATACTCTCCAGAGAGCCCTTCGGGTACATCGTGCCCTTCATCGACTCCCGCTCACGCGCCGTGCGGCCAATCAGCAATTTTACGGGACCGGACCATCACAATCGGCTGGAGCAAGAGCTCTCGGAGATTGTAGCGAACCAGCTCGGCCCGATGTACGTCATCAGATACCTTGATGTCCTTGATCCAGCGGAGGAGCAGGCGCTTGAAACTTACCGGCTGCGACGGGTGGACGACCGATGTCAGGCGATTGAATCGAATCTGGAGGCGAACAGACGCCTCGGCATCTGTCCAGTGATTCGGCGGTCTTAGGCTGGTCGGAGAACCCGGTTGGGCACCGGAGCTCCCGTTGGCCAGCTAGGTTCCATCGATGCGGGCGGCGCACAAGCAGCTATCGCGCGGTCCTAACAACGCCAGGACGGGGGAAACGCCGAAATAGCAGCATAACGCTATGCGTTATGAGGGTTTTGTGAAAGAAGCTCGAACTCGGGCTGAAGTTCTGATGAACCCAGGCGCCCCGGTCTTCGTCGAAGTGGTCACTCCCGTTTGGCATGAGCAACGAGCAAGCACCGTTCCGCTACTCCAGGCCTCCCGTTGACCCTGAGGGAAGGGAGCCCCTTGCCATCATCTCTCGCTGGATTGGGTCCGGAGCCGCGGTTCTCGACCTGGGAGCCTCGACCGGAGCTTTGGCCCGTCTCCTTGCTGCGCGGGGTTGCGTCCTCGACGGTGTGGAGATTGATCCCATCGCGGCGGCGACGGCGCGGCCGTCTTATCGTTCGCTGGTCGAAGCAGATCTTGAAACCGCCCGCCTGCCCGCGCTTTTCGAGGGGCGACGGTACGACGCCGTGGTCTGCGCCGACATCCTCGAGCACTTGCGAGACCCGGGCCCGCTTCTCGACCAGGCACGCGAGCTTCTGAACCCGGACGGAGCCCTCCTCGTCTCCCTTCCCAACGTGGGCTACGCCGGGGTCGTGCTCGAACTGCTGGCCGGCGAATTCAATTACCGACCACTCGGGATTCTCGACTCGACACACGTTCGCTTCTATACGCGGCCCTCCCTGCTGAAGCTCGTCACCAACCATGGCTTCCACCCGGAAAAGCTGGAACTCGTCACTCGGACCCTCGACGATTCGGAGTTTGGGAGTCGCATGCTGGAACGCATTCCGCCGCGCATGCTCCGGGCCGTGCACGAGCAGACCGATGCACTCGTCTATCAGTTCGTCTTGCGTGCGAAGCTCATTCCGGGCCCTCGCGCCTTCGCGACCTCGCCGCCGCTTCCACTCGCGTGCTTTGTAGCACAGCTGTTTTGGAGTACAGGAGCCGCCAAGACATACGAGGAGAAGAACAGCGTCACGACGACCGCCCCGCTCGATAGTGCGGTGCACGAGCTGAGATTTGTGTTCCCGGCATCGTCTGGCGAGCCTATTTCCCTGCGGCTCGATCCCTCTGACCGCCCTGGCTTCATTCACCTACACAGCTTGGCAGAGGAAAGTGAATCGGGCCCACCGCGATGGACGTGGCTGGCGGGCCAGGGTCCACCTCCAGTTCGCCCCCTTAGCCAGTTGCTCGCCCTTCCAGCTGATCCCATTCCAACATTCCTGTCCCTGGGCGAGGACCCATCGCTCGAGTTGATCCTCCCCCAGAAGGTGCAGCGTGAGGGCCGTGGCCTCCTCGTCGTCCGAATTTCGCTGTCGCCGACCGCGGAGGCCCTGGCGGTTGCTCGCGGAGCCGCGGATGCAGAAGGACGGTTAGCCCGTTCAGATGCTGCAACTGCAAGAATCGAACAGCAACTTGCTCGGACGGACGCGCGCCTTGCTCAGACGGAGGTGCGGCTACTAGAGGTCGGCGACCGCGAGCAGGCCAGTCTCCTCGCAACACGAGCTGACATCGCAGCGGCCGCGAAGGCGATTACGGCACTTGAACTCTCCAACCAAGCCCACGGCGAGGCCCGACTAGACGACTTCGTCCAACTGTCCAACGGCATCGCAAGACTCCACAGCGAGATGGAAAGGCTTCGGGGGACGCTCGACGAGATGCAGTCCTCGAGCTGGCGGGGGGTACTTTCCAGACTCACCACTCGGATGCGCCGACGCAGCCGTCGCGTGATCGCTTCTCTGCTCCCGAGCCGTGTCAAAGCCTTTATCCGAAAGCAGCGACTTCTGCGACGCGCACGACTGATTACCAGTGCCGGTCTCTTCGACGCCGCCTACTACCGATCCCAAAACCCCGATGTGGGCGCTGCTGGGTTGGAGCCGCTTCACCACTACCTGGCCCACGGAGCGGCGGAGGGCCGGGACCCTCATGAGATGTTTGATACGTCATATTATCTCGAGCAAAACCCAGACGTGGCAGCGAGCGGACTCAATCCTCTCTTGCATTTCAGTTTGCACGGACGCGCCGAGGGCCGGCGACCGCACCCTGGCTTCACGGCAGATCAGTATCGCGCAGCCACGTCTCAAGGCCACCTCGTGGCTACCCGCGAGTCAAGTCCGACGGTCTCCTCAAGGCAGCACCTTGGTCTCACATTTCGGCGCTTCAGGACCCGTCGGTTCGACAAAGGCCATCCGCAGCAAGATGCAGGCAAAGCCCCTAGCTTCAGAACTCTCGTCGTTAGTCACGTGCTGCCATTCCCGCCGCGCGCTGGCAACGAGTACCGCATCCATCGGATGGTGAAGTGGCTCGAATCGATCGGGCACGAGGTCCACCTTGTCGTGGAACCGCTTCCAGGCGAATCTCTGGAGGCCGCGGCAGTGGAGCGTGCGGCGCTTGAATACCCAAACCTGATCGTCTGCGAACGGGACGGCACGCTACTCTACCAGTCCGGACGACCGGAGGTCATCTCGCAACTGTCAGCGTTGGATGAGGAGAAACCGCATTCGTTTGGAAAGCTGCCTAGTTCCGCGGGCCCAACAGCCGGGAAAGTCGCGGACCTCGAGCAGACCTTCTGTCCGGACCACCTCCTCGACCTCCTGCTCCGGTTAGAGCATTCCATCCGACCGCACCTGGTAATCTGCAATTACGTCTTCATGAGTCGCTTTCTCACGATGTTGAGTAGCACCGTCTTCAAGGTCATCGACACCATCGATGTCTTCTCGACAAAGGCCAGCAAGGTCCTGCGCTTTGGAGTGGCTGACTCTCTCGATATTTCGCCTGTGGACGAAGGCAACCTCCTGAGGCGCGCCGACTTAGTTGTCGCCATTCAGCCGAATGAGGCCACGGAACTTCGGACACTGGTACCCGACAGGCCGGTCGTGACAGCAGGAGTCGACTTTACAATCGTCGCAGATCCTCGGGCCACACCGAGTGAGCCCGTAGTCCTGTACGTTGCCTCGAGCAACGCCCTCAACGTGAAAGGTGTCCGGGACTTTCTCTCCCTGTCATGGCCTCTGGTCCGACAGAGTGTTCCAGATGCCCGAATGTTGGTCGTCGGTCCTGTCTGCGAGGCAATCGACGCCGGCACCGAGGGGGTCGAACTGCTCGGTCGGGTGGACAAGCTCGACGACATTTACGCGCGGGCAAGGGTCGTCGTGAACCTCGCGGTCGCAGGGACAGGTCTGAAGATCAAGACGCTAGAGGCCCTCTCGCACCTCAGGCCAATTGTGGTCTGGCCATCGGGCGTCGACGGTTTGAGCCCAGAAGCGCAGCGCTTCTGCGACGTGGCGCATGATTGGTACGACTTCGCACGTCGTGTAGTCCGGCAGCTGACCGGTGACCAAGCACGCGACCTCGTCTCGCATCGCGTGGAAATCGAACGGGAGTTCTCGCCAGCGGTGGTTTATGCTGAACTGCGAGCGGCCATCGAGGCGGGGATACGGCCTGCCTCGTCCCGGGAGGCGAGCGGCGCGTGAGCATGGCTGTTGGGGGGGGAAGAATGCGGGAGCTGGGAGGTGTCCTGGTCGATGTCGAACGACTTCGGCCCGAAACCGCCGCAGGCTATTTTCGAGACCTTCGCGAGCGCTTGGGCCCATCGACGCTAGTCGCAATCTCTGGCCGCCGAGAGGACTATCGGGACTTTCCTGGGCCGTCTTGCTGGCTGGAGCGTGACGCCCGCGCACTACCCATCGCCAGCGCGCGCACCGTCAACCGGGGGGACCTCTTGGTCCTGTTCGCGCCTATTCTGGTCGACGCTGCGGTCGTTCACGGACTCCTCGAAGGGTTCAACCTGGATGAGTTGGTCGGGGTTACACAGCCTCGCTTCTCCGACGCGGCCACAGACGCCCTGTGGGCCTTGCCCGGCGGAGATGACGGCGAGGCGGAGAGGTTGCCACGGCAGAGCTTGTCGATGCTACCGAACGCTTATCTAACGACCGAATACCTTGCGGCTTGTCTTGCAATCCGTCGAGAAGTGGCCGCCAGCTTCGCGCTCGATTCGGGACCAGCACAACGGCTCTTCATGGCACTTCTTCACGAGATGCGCAGTGCGCGGCGTCGCGGCTACCGGACTCTCGTCATGAACCGGCTTGTCGTAGCATCTGTTGAGCCACGGTCGGTCATCTACCCGTTCGACGAGCCGACGTCTCGCGTCGACCGTCTCGCCCAGGTGACCCGCAGCGCCGATGATTGGTTCAACACGGCCATCCACAGGCGCCGCGAGTCGCTCGTCGCCCGGGCTAGGCGCGCGCGACCGACCGAGAACATCCCCATCTTGCTCGATTGCCGAGGCGTCGTCGACCACCACAATGGCACCTCTGAAGCGGTCTTCGGGCTACTTGAGGGGCTGAGCCTTGAGAATCCCGCCTGGGACATTGAATTGTGCTTTACGCCCGCCGCAGCCGCGTACCACCGGGTTCCGGCACGATTCCCCGGGATGAGCGTCAGCACAACGCTCTCACGTTCCAAGTTCGCCGCAGCGATCTGCCTCAACCAGCCCTGGAATCTCTCGACGGTCAATGACCTGCATCGACGGGCCCTGACGGTGCTCTTTAACATTCTCGATACCATCGCATGGGATGTCGTCTATCTGGCGAATCCCGAGGTCGACAAAGTATGGCATTTCATTGCTGAGCACGCCGACGGGCTTTTTTACATTTCGGCGTTTAGCAAACAACGCTTTAATTTTCGCTTTCGCATAGCGCCCGGGATCCACCAGGCCGTCACCCATCTGAGCCTTGCATCCGAGGACTACTGCGACCCTGCTACGGCAGCACTTCCCCAGGGTGACCACATCCTCGTCTTCGGTAATCACTACGACCACAAAGCCGTCGCTCCAACGGTCGACCTCCTCAGCCGGGCGTTTCCGTACCAGCGTATTGAAGCAATCGGACCTCATGCCCAATCTCACCACAACGTCAGCTTTCGCCAGAGCGGACAACTGCCAGCTGGCGAGATTGACCGTCTTATAGCTACGGCGCGGCTCGTCGTATTCCCTTCCCACTACGAGGGATTTGGGCTGCCTGTCGTGAAGGCGCTTTCCTACGGCCGAGCGGTTGTTGTGCGCTCATCGTCCCTTTGGCAGGAAATCGCGGGCTTGATGCGAATGCCCGGTCAGCTCATCGAGTTCGTCACGCCACAGGACTTGGTGAAGACCGTGGGCCAACTGCTCAACGGCGAGCCGGCCGATGTGCTTCCCCTCGGACGAGCGCTGGTCGACGATGAGCCACCCCCGAGTTGGAGGCGGTGCGCCCACGGTCTGGTCAGATTGGTCGAAAGCACGGTGGCAGGTGCGGACGCTGAAAAATGGTACGAGCGCGACCGCACTCTTGCGTTGGCATACCCTTGAATGCTCACCGGAGCACTTGAGACTGCATGCGAGTCCTAACCCTCTTCGCGCGGCATGGAAGCACGAAGTACCCCGACGCACTCGACGACCTCCACGCATTCTACAGGACCCGGCTTCGCTCCGTGCAGTACGACTTACTTGTGGTCGATAATGATGCGGGTGTGGCCAGCCCCCGGCAGTTCTCGAAAGAGCTTGTCATCCCAGGCTCAAACCGTCTTTGGGAGTTTTCTGCGTGGGACGAGGGCCTCGCTCATCTCGGGCAGCGGGTCTGGGACTACGATTTTGTGCACCTCGTGACGTCAGCTTTCCGGACGCTTTATACACGCTACATCGATCGCTTCGATGATGGCCTTCTTGAAAGCCTCGCGGGACGAGGTGCCGCCACGGGGCACGTCGACTACTACAACGAGCCGATTGTGGTACTCGGAAACCGCTCCCAGGCGTGGCTCCGCACCTCCTTTGTCTTCATTCCTCCCACAGAATTAGCGACCCTGGGCTCTCTCGTTAGCGTCGATAGGCCGGACGAGTTCTTCTCTGGTGACCCCGCGTGCCCGTTCCTCACCAAGGCACCCCTTTCCGAGACTTACCGCCGCTATATTCTCGACTGGCTGACCGGCCCAGGTACTGGGCAGGGAGTCATCTGGCACTCGCGATTTGAACTAACGGCAGAGAGTTTGCCGTACTTTCAGGCGAAGGTACTGGCAATGTTGAACGAACAAATGCTTGCCGTCCGTTTACGCCGCCAGGGTTGCGCGCTTGTGGATGCGACATGGCTAGCCACGCAGGCGGCCCGGAGTAATCTCCCGGCAGCGCTGCGGGCGATTCCGTACTGGCGAATACAGCTGTCGCAGCGAGACACCGACGCAGTCGCACTGCCGCCTTAAAACGGTACTGAGAGCCCGAGTCAGCGAAAGAGCTTTCGGTTCAGACCCAGTTTCGTGATTTGGTCTTCGACGGGAATCTTCTCCGCGCCCTGCTGACGAGAGGTTCTCCGGACGTTGTATTTCTGTGTCCACCAAGAATCCCCATATGGGGAAAACGTCTCGACCTCTGTTCTACGGAAGAGCCCCGTAGCATCCACAACGGCCATCAGCTCAAACATGTCATCCTCGGCGAGGAAGTCGCCGAGACGGGCGATAGTTGGGATCGCCAGGTCGTCAAGGATTAGAATGCCGCCCTTCCGGATATGCGGGTAGATAAAATAGTATTCCAGGTCGGGAAACGGGTAGCCGTGTGGACCGTCTAGCAAGACGACGTCGTACTGGGCATGGTTTTGATAAAGGGGAAGAGTTTTTTGCGTAGGACCCAGTACAAGTTCGATCCGGTCGCGTCGCGTCAGTGGGCAGTCCTCGAAGAAGCGAATGGAGGATTGTGCTTCCATGCTCCGGTCTTCCACCGCGAATACCTTGTGATGCTGCGACAGGTTTGAGAACAGAATCGTCGACTTGCCGCATCCCGTTTCGATAGAGTTTTCGACCTGAACCGGAAGTAACTCCTCGATTCTTCTAAGTGTCTCATTTTCGAATGAACCGTGGGCATGCGCGTGTGTGGCTGTTTCAAGAGCCATGTACCGGTCCATCCATGGGGTGCGCTTGCTCAAGGGACGCTCGTTTAGATTAGGGTTTCCTACGCATCTGCGAAGGCCACATTACTCGCTCCCACTGCTTCAAGCAGCCCGACAGCGACGCCCTCTGGTCGATGCCGTCTCGTTCGCATGAGCAGGCGTGTAGCGAGCACGTTACCTACGGCGATGGGCGTGGCTAATGGAGTAGAGTGGCGAGCTCGATGACTCCGAACTCTCGTCCGCGACTTCTCATCTTCGTCATCGCGTACCAGGCGGAGGCCACGCTCACGGCGGTCCTTGAAAGGATTCCTCGTCCAGTTTTCGCCGACTGGGACACCGAGGTCCTCGTCGTCGATGACGCTTCTGCGGACCGGACCTACGAGATTGGTCGGGCGTACCGCGACGCTCATCCCGAGCTTCCTCTCGTTGTTCTCCGGAACGCCTACAACCAAGGCTATGGGGGAAACCAGAAGGTCGGGTACACCTACGCCATCGCCAAGGGCTTCGACGTGGTGGCGATGGTTCATGGCGACGGCCAGTACGCGCCAGAGGAGCTCCCCCGCCTTCTTGAGCCGCTTCGCGATGGGGAGGCCGACGCCGTTTTCGGCAGCCGGATGATGCCGCCATCGGGCGCTCTCAAGGGCGGGATGCCGCTCTACAAGTTCGTCGGTAACCGCATCCTGACGACCTTCCAGAATGCCGTCCTCGGAACGGACCTCTCCGAGTTTCATTCCGGCTACCGGCTGTACCGGGTGGCGACCCTGAAAGCGCTGCCGTACCAGCTCAATTCAAACGACTTTCATTTCGATACCGAAATCATCCTCCAGTTAGTCAACGCCGGTGCTCGCATCCTGGAGCTGCCCATCCCCACCTACTATGGGGATGAGATTTCGCGGGTGAATGGCCTGGCGTACGCCTGGAACGTCGCCTGGGCCACCCTGCAAAACGCGGCGCACCAGGCTGGCATCTTGTACCAGCGCCGCTTCGACGTCGGCCCGACCAATGACGTTTCGCACTACACGGCAAAGCTCGACTACGCATCGAGCCATACCTTCGCGCTCGAGTCCGTCCCCGCCAAGGCACGCGTCCTCGACCTGGGCGCAGGCCCTGGGCCGCTCGCCGAGGCCCTGCTCGCCAAGGGTTGTAGCCTCACCCTGGTCGACCAAGCCGTGCGCGAGGCGCCCGCCCCGGCAAAGGTACTCGTTCGCGACCTCAACGACGACCCGCTCGACATCGAGCTCCAAGACATCGACGTCATTCTGCTGCTGGACGTCGTCGAGCACTTGAAGGATCCGGAAAGGTTTCTCGCGGCCCTCCGGCGGCACTTCGACTACCGCACCCGCACGGTGGTGCTGACAACGCCCAATGTGGCGTTCATCATCCAGCGGCTCATGCTGCTCTTCGGACAGTTCAACTACGGCAAGGCGGGTATCCTCGACCGCACGCACACCCGGCTGTTCACGTTTCGCAGCTTCGTGCAGCTGTTGAGGGACGCCGGGTTACGCATCCGCCGCGTCCGCGGCGTCCCCGCCCCATTCCCGAAGGCACTAGGTGACAACTTCCTCGCCCGCACGGCGCTCGCCATCAACCAGGCGCTCATCCTACTGAGCAAGTCGCTGTTTGCGTACCAGATTTTTGTCGAGGCCGAGACCACGCCGGACGTCGCCTTCGTCCTTGCGGACACCGTCGGTCAGAAGCGTCCTCCCGGGCGGGACGGCGCGCCGAACCAGCCCTCTACCGAAGGGACCAATCGGCTAACGTCCGGCCACCGATGAGTGGACCCCCGGCCTCCAGCCAGCCATCCGACACCTGGACACGAACGACGCTCTTTGCGCTGCTCCTGGTAGCGCTCGGCCAGATGCTACAGGCCAGCAACGGCGGCAATACTCCAGACGGTATCCGCTGGCTGCTCGTCGCCAGTGCCCTCGTCCTCCTCGCTCTGTTCGCGCCACCTTGGCCCGCGCTCGAGCGGCTCGGCCGCTGCACGGCGCTGGGCGTGCTGTTGGCCGGGCTCACCCTGCAATTCAGTCAACTGTGCAGGGTGCTTACCTATCCGCCGGGCTACTTTCGCTTTTCCGCCCAGGGGTTGATGGCCTTCCTGGGCGCGCTTGGCGCGGCTGCGGTCTTGGCAGGCAGCGTCGCCTTTGCCGAGCCCGCGTGGTCGCGGCTGGGGACCGCTCTCCTCGCCGTTTGCTTCCTGGCGGCTGGCGTGTCCGTGCTACGCGCCTCTCCGCAACCGCACGTGGACGTCTTCTACTTTCAGCAGCTGTCCAGTGACGCGCTCTTGCACGGTCGTAACCCCTACACCCTCACCTTCCCCAACATTTACGGCAACCCGAGCAACTATGGGCCGGGGGTCGCCGACAACAGAACGCTCTTCTTCGGCTTCCCGTACCCACCCTTCTCCCTCCTTCTCGCAGCGCTTGGCTTCGCCACGACGGGCGACCACCGCGCGGCGCAGCTGGTGGCCCTCGTCGTTGCCGCTGCCTGCATCGTGGCGCTGCGTCCAGACCGCCTCGGAGCGCTCGGCGCCGCCGCACTCCTCTTCACCCCACGCGTCTTCTTCGTCCTCGAGCAAGGCTGGACCGAGCCGTTTGGCGTTGCGCTTCTCGGGCTGGTGCTTGTCTCGGCCGTCCGCGCGCCACGCCTGCTGTGGCTCGCCCTCGGGGCGCTCTTCGCCTGGAAACAGTACACCGTCGTGCTCTTTCCGCTGACAGCGCTTCTGCTTCCGCGACCCTTTTCCTGGAAGGCCTGGGGAGCGCTCGTCCTTCCGGCGGTGCTCCTCACCCTCGCTCTCACCCTCCCGCTCGCCCTGTGGGACCTCCCGGGCTTCTGGCGCTCGGTGGTGTGGCTCCAGACGGTGCAACCCTTCCGTGGAGACGCGCTGGCCTTTCCGGCGGTGCTGCTGAGCCATGGCTATGCGCCCCAGCCCTACGTCGTCCCGACGCTGCTCGCCCTCACCACGCTCGCCATCGCCCTCGTCCTCTGGAGGGCACCCCGCACCAGCCAGGGTTTCGCTGCGGCGGCCACGCTGGTGCTGACAGTATTTTTCGCCTTCAACAAGCAGTCATTCTGTAATTACTGGTTCCTCGTCCTCGGGGCAGCAGCCCTGACGACTGCCGCAGGCAGGCCCAAGTTTTCCGCGCAATAAGGCGAGCGTGATTCCGTTCAACAAACCCGTCCAGCTCGGGGACGACCTTCAAGCCATTGGTCGTGCCTTTCGCGGCGGGCAGACCGCAGGCGTCGGTCCCCTGGGGGACGCCTGTGAGGCGCGACTCGAGAGCATGCTGGGCGCACGTGCCCTTCTCGTCTCCTCCTGCACGCACGCCCTGGAGATGACGGCCCTGCTGCTCGACGTCGGTCCAGGGGACGAGGTCATCCTTCCCTCCTTCACGTTCGTCTCCACCGCCAACGCCTTCGTCCTCCGTGGCGCCCGTCCTGTCTTCGCGCGGTGCCGGCGCGCCGCCACACCAGCACCAAGGCCACCGCCGCGAGGACGAAGCAGGCGACCCGGATGGCCGCCAGGCTTCCCTGAAGGCTGAGCCAGCCCGGGCCCAAGGCGGGCGGCGTGCCGATGAGGAAGGGCAACCCCTCCCAGGCCACCTGAAGCTTGCTGCCAAGGCCACTCTTCGTCCGAAAGAGCACCTCCCACTCTTTGGTATTCAGCCGCGCCCTCAGGACGAAATGAAGCAGACAGCCCATGACGGCAGCCACCCCCGAGGCGATGCCCATGGCCGCGCACCATCCGCGCATCCGGCCTACGCGGGCCTCCAGCAGAAACACCCCCAGCACCGGCACCAGCCAGTAGACGAGTCCCCGGGCCATGTTTCCGGCGAAGAGCAGCAGGACGAGGAGGGCGTACACCAAGAGGAGGGGGCGCCCGAGCGCCTGGCGCACGCTGGCCGCCGGCTGTTCCAGGACGCGCAGGACGAGAAACAAGAGCAGGCACAGGTAGGCTGCAATCCACCCGTAGGCCAGCTGCACGTACACCATGTCCCGCAGGAGTTGAGAGAAGGGCGCCAGCACGCCCAGCGTCACGACAGGGCCGCTGCGCGGTTTCCCACCAGCTGCTGGCTGAGGAGGAAGACGAAGAGGCCAGAGAGCAGCAGGCCGAAAATGTTTCCGGCGGCGAGGGCGCCGCTGCTCGGGCCCCAGGCCAGGACGAAGGGCAGCACGTCCAGCTGCGGCCCCACCAGCCAGATGTCGTCGTTGACGTAGTACCAACTGGACGGCACCCACGCTTGCGTCCTCAGCATCTCCGCCGCCAGCAACGGAGGGACGGCCGCGTCCGAGTTGACGAGGTCGGCGAACGGCGGCCCGAACAAGGTGACCAGCGTCCAGGCGGCGCCCGCGGCGGCCGCAAGGCACAACAGCGCCCAGCCGACATCCAGGCGGCGTACTGGGAGCCTCCTCACCGGCCCGCATCTCCGGCGCTGCCGAGGCGCTCCCGGGCGCCCCGCACCTGGGCCTCGTAAAGGCGCTCCAGTTCCTTCTCGCGGCTAAGCAGCAGGTCCACGTTGGCGTCGCCCCACGCCTCCCGCTCGTCGGAAAGCCGCTCCAAGCGCGCCTCGTCCTCCCGCAGGGCGGCGAGGGTGGCGTCCACCGCGTCGCGGCGGTCTGGAGGGAGGCTGTTGCGCGCCGCCGCGAGGTCCTCGGACAGCTTGCCGAGCCCGAGCGGGCGGGCGAACAGGCGCGCCGCCGCGACGTCCGCCCCCATGGACTCGATGAGACGCACCTCGGCAGAACTCAGCCCACTGCGGGCGCGGGCCTCGGCCTCGCGCGTTCCCTGTTCATGCAGCACGGCCCATGCCCGGTCCACGGCCCCGGGCTGGCCGGCATCGACGGCCCGCAGCAGCTCCCGCAGCTGGGCCCCCGAGGGTTCTCCCCCCTGGACGAGAGCGCGCTTGTAGGCGAGGAAGGCGTCCAGCGTGGCGGGGGTGAGACGGTAGGGCCCCGCGTCGGCGAGGGAAACCGCGTGGCCCCCCGCCCCCCCATCCCCGGCGGGGGACGTCCCCGGGCGGCCGCGACAACCCGAGTTGGTCAGCAGCAGCAGGCACACGCCCAGCGCAAGCCCCAGCCTTTGACCCTGGGCAGCGCGCTCGTGTACGACCTTCTGCGACGGCGGGCTGCTGGGTTGGAGGCAACGGTGAAAGTGTACCTGGTGCGGCACGCCGACGCGGACGCGGACATCCCCGAGGGGCTGGACGACGGGGCGCGCGCGCTGACGGCCAAGGCGCGGGAGAAGGCCCACGCCCACTTCCTCGCGCTCAAGCCGCACATGGAAGGGGTGGCCCTCATCCTCACTAGCCCCCTCGTCCGCACCGTGCAGACGGCCCAGATTCTGGCCCTGGCGCAGGCGCTGGAGGTGCCGCTGCGGGCGGACAGGAGTCTCTTGCCGGACATGCCCGTGGGCAGCCTGGACGGCGTTCTGAGCGAGCATGCCGACGGGGACCTGGTGCTGGTGGGCCACAACCCCTCCATGCCGGCCATGGCGGCGTACCTTCTGGCGATGCAGGCCTTCCCGCGCACCGTCTCCCCCGGCACCGTCATTGGCCTCGAGCGGACGGGCGACAGCGCCCGGGCACGCCTTCTCTTCTACGCACCGCCCGGGCAGGCGGTGGCCACCGCGCTCGGCATCTAGGCAGGTCCCATGGACGAGACGCGCTACAACCAACTGGTGGCCGCTGCCTTCGCGACGCTGCTGCGGGCGCTGGACAAGGTCGACCCGGACCTCCTCGACGCGGACAGCACGGGGGAGATGGTGACGGTGACGTCCGCGGCCGGGCAGAAGGTGGTGGTGAATACGCAGCGGGCCACCAGACAAATCTGGGTCGCCGGAAAGGGTCTGGGCCTGCACTTCTCCTTCGCCCCGGACGGCCGGTGGATGGACGACAAGGGGAAGGGCGTCGAATTCTTCGCCTTCGTCACGGACGCGGTGGAGGCCTTCTCGGGCGTCCGGCTGGAGTTGGGTGGCTGACGGCAAAGCAGGCCGGCCCTCCTCTCGGGGACGTCAGGCAATCGAGATGCGGCTCTTCTGGCGTCGGGCGTCGCTGCTGGCGCCGACCACCACAATGCGGTTGCCGCCCTCGCGCCGCGCCGTCTCCAGCGCCTCCTCGGCCCCGTCAACGAGGGCCCCGAAACTCAACGGCCCGCTGGCGTGCAGGGGGTCATGGCTGGCCACGCCGACCGAGGCGGTGATGAAGGTTTCCCCGAGGCCGGACAGACCCTCCTGCAGCCGCGCCGCCACTTCCTGCGCGCCGGCGAGCGGGGTGTGCGGCAGGAAAGCCACCCAGCTGGCCAGGCGGTAGGGGGCCACCAGGTCCACCTCGCGCAGGGCGGCCACCAGACGTGGCAGGACAGCGTCTCCCAGCACGGCGAGGCGGTCCGACTCCTCCAGGTCCTCGGACTCGCCGAAGCCGTCGAGGGCTACCACCACCAGCGACACCGGGTAGCGGAAACGCCGGGAGCGCCTCACCTCGCGGACCAGCAGCGTCCGAAACGTCTGGAAGTCGGCCGACGTCTGCGCCGTCAGCTCGGGCTCGCTCCCGTCGGTGGCCTGGGCCGGCGCCTCCGGCAGGACGAGGGCCTGCAGCGCATGAAGCTTCAGCACGTTCTTGACGCAGGAGAGGACGGTGCCGGCCTTGAGGGGCCCCACCAGGCAGCCGTCGGCCCCGGCAGCCGCCGAGCGTTCGTCGGCACTGGCTTCCTCCGGGGGGTACACCAGCACGACGGCCGGATGCCCCGGGCGCGCCTTGATGGCCGCGCACAGCCCCTCGCCGTCGAAGAGGGGGGATTCGCTGGCCAGGACGAGGTCGGCGCCCTCGGATGCCAGGGCCGAGAGGGCTTCGTCCTCGGTGCGGGCCACCCGCACGGCGTACTTGCCGGCGAGGAAGCCGCGCAGTGCGTTGGCAACCGGGGCCGAGGGCTCGGCCAGCAAAACGCGCGCGGCGGTCACACCTCCATGACCTCCTTTTCCTTCTTCTGCACAATCTGGTCGACCTGCGTGATGCCCCCATCCGTCTCCTTCTGGATGCGGGTCTCGGTGCGCTTCGACTCGTCCTCCGAGATCTTCTTGTCCTTCAAGAGGGCCTTCAGCCGTTCATTGGCGTCCCGCCTCTCATTGCGGACGGCGACCCGGTGGTCCTCACCCTTGGTGCGCACCTGCTTGGCGATGTCCTTGCGCCGCTCCTCGGTGAGCGGAGGGATGGGCAGCCGGATGAGCTCGCCGTCATTCATGGGCGTCAGGCCGAGGTTGGCCTCGCCGAGGGCCTTCTCGATTTCCTTGATGAGCCCCTTCTCCCAGGGCTTGATGGTGATGAGGCGCGGCTCGGGCACGGCCAGGCTGGCCACCCCGGTGAGGGGGGTGGGCGTGCCGTAGTAGTTGACGCGGACACCCTCCAGGACGCTGAGCGAGGCGCGCCCGGTCCGGATTTTCGAGAGTTCCTTCTTGAGGTCCTCCAGGGTGCGGTCGATGCGAGCCTTGAGGTCCTTCACGACGTCGTCAGTCAATGCCATCGCCCTCGCTCCTCCTCGCGCCGCCCTGGTAGGGGCCGTTCAGGCCCAGGCGGTCTTCGGTGCTCCCACCAGCGTCCCGAACTCGGCCGTCCCGGTCACCGCTTTCATGATGTTGCCCTGGTGCGTGAGGTCGAAGACGACGATGGGAAGCTTGTTGTCCATGCACAGGCTGATGGCCGTCGAGTCCATCACGTGCAGGTTCTGGTTCAGGACGTCCATGTAGGTCAGCGTCCGGTAGCGGCGCGCCTTGGGGTCCTTGTTCGGGTCGGCGCTGTACACGCCGTCCACCCGGGTGGCCTTGAAGATGACCTCCGCCCCAATCTCCATCGCCCGCAGCGAGGCCGCGGTGTCGGTGGTGAAGAAGGGGTTCCCGGTGCCGGCCGCAAAAATGACGACGCGGTCCTTCTCCAGGTGGCGGACCGCGCGCCGGCGGATGTAGGGCTCGGCAATCTGCTCCATCTTGATGGCCGACAGCACCCGGGTGTAGGTGCCCTGCTTCTCCAGGGCGTCCTGCAGCGCGAGCGCGTTGATGACGGTGGCCAGCATGCCCATGTAGTCTGCGCTGGCGCGGTCCATGCCGTCGGTGCTGGCGGCCACCCCGCGAAAGATGTTGCCGCCGCCGATGACGACGGCCAGCTGGACGCCGGCGGCGATGACGTCCTTCATTTCACCGGCGATGCGCTGGAGCGTCGGCGGATGGATGCCGTACTTTCCATCGGCCATCAGCGCTTCACCGGACAGCTTGAGCAGGATGCGCCGGTAGCGGAGCGGGGCGGACACGAACCCTGGCTTGTAGCCCCCGGCCGCTGGGGAGGCAATGCCTAGCTGCTCTTGGCCCCGGCCACCGTCTTGGCCACCTCGGCGGCGAGGTCTTCCTTCTTCTTCTCGATGCCTTCGCCCACCACGAAGCGGGCGAAGCGGCGCACGGCGATGTTCTCGCCGATTTTGGCCACCGCCTCCGTCACCAACTCATGAATCTTCTTCTTGTCGTCCTTCACCCAGGGCTGGTCCAGGAGGCAGGAGATTTCGTAGAACTTCTCCATCTTCCCGGTGAGGATTTTTTCAATCATCGCGTCCGGCTTCTTCTGCTCGCGCAGCTTCGTCCGCTCGATGTCCTTCTCCCGCTCCAGCACCTCCGGCGGGACTTCCTCGCGCCGCACGTACTGGGGCGCGGCCGCGGCGATGTGGAGGGCCAGCTCCTTCACCAACCCTTGGAAGTCCTCGTTCCGGGCGACGAAGTCCGTCTCACAGTTGACCTCCACCAGCACGCCCACCTTGCCGTTGTGGACGTAGGCGCCCACCAGGCCCTCGGCAACGGTGCGGCCGGACTTCTTCGCGGCACCGGTAATGCCCTGCTTGCGCAGCCACTCCTCGGCCTTGGCGAAGTCCCCGCCGTTCTGGGCGAGGGCCTTCTTGCAGTCCATCATCCCCGCGCCAGTCTTCTCGCGAAGTTCCTTCACCATTGCTGCGCTGACGTCGGCCATTGCACTCGTCTCCGGCGCGGGGGGCCACCGGGGCCTTCTGGCGGCGGCCCTGGGGGTGGACGTGCCCCCCCAAGACGGCTGCTCGGCCACGGTGCTCTCCCCCGGGCGCTCTGCTAGGGGGGTTGCTGGGGGGTGGGGGAAGGGCGTGCCGCCCACCCCGTCCTCCCAGGGGAAAACACTAGGCGTCGGCCTTGGGCTCCGCCGGAGCCTCGGCGGCGACTTCCGGGCTCTCCTCGGGGGGAGTGTCCAGGGTGCCACTGGTAGGCTGGCCCTTAATCTCCACCAAGGGCCCGCGCCGTTCTCCGGCCGGGGCCCCGACGCGGCGGTCGCTGCGCCGGGCGTTGGCGAAGCGGCGGTCCTCCCGCGGCCTCTCCTCGCGGGTGTCCTGTTCATCACGCTCGCTGGCACCACTGGCCTTGTAGCGCGCCATGCCTTCCAGCGCGGCCTCGGCCACCTTGCCAGTAAAGAGTTTGATGGAACGGATGGCGTCGTCGTTTCCGGGGATGACGTAGTCGATGCCATCGGGGTCACAGTTGGTGTCCACCACGGCGATGACGGGGATGCCGAGGCGGCTCGCCTCGTGGACCGCGATGTGCTCCTTCTTCGGGTCGACGACGAAGACGCACCCGGGCAGCTTCGTCATGTCCTTCACGCCGCCCAGGTTCTTCTCCAGCTTCGCCTGCTCCCGCTGCAGCGAGGCGACTTCCTTCTTGGGGAGGCGGTCGAAGGTGCCATCCTCGGACATCTTCTCCAGCGTCTTCAGCCGGTCGATGCCCTGCTTGATGGTGCGGAAGTTGGTGAGCGTCCCACCCAGCCAGCGGCTGGTGACGTGGAACTGGCCGCAGCGCAGCGCCTCCTCGCGGATGACGTCCTGCGCCTGCTTCTTGGTGCCGACGAAGAGGACAGAGGCGCCGCGGGCGGTGACGTCGGCGACGAAGCGGAAGGCTGCCCGGGCCAGCGTCACCGTCTTCTGCAAGTCGATGATGTAGATGCCGTTGCGGGCGCCGAAGATGTACGGC
The DNA here is from genome assembly GCA_017881265.1 of Myxococcaceae bacterium. GTDB lineage: Bacteria > Myxococcota > Myxococcia > Myxococcales > Myxococcaceae > JADGRA01. Next base: position 67,149 of record JADGRA010000067.1, read on the forward strand.
TTCATCTTCGGGTTCCACCGGCGCGTCTGGTGGCCGAAATGGACGCCGGCCTCCAGCAGCTGCTTCATGGTGATGCCACCGGGAATGCCGCCCGGCGGTGGGGGGGGGCCTGCAAGGGCGGCCTGCGCCGAGGCGTCGGCCGTGGGAATGTCTTCGACTGGCTGTGCTTGTGCTTCCATGAGGTTTTCGGTTGCTCCGCCACACCCGTCAGCGGCTGGCTCCTTCGACGCCCCGGCGAAAAGCCCGGAGCGCCACCGGGGAGACACCCTCGGGGCGTGTGTGAATTTTAGGGGTTACGACTTAACCGGGCCTGTAAGTGCGTGCAGCCAGGCTCACCTTCCCGGGGAAGCGGGTGCCTAGCACCCCCAGGAGCGTCGGTGCAAGTCGGCGTACCGCCTGGGGTTACTTGGCGGGCTGGTCGCCGGCGCCATGGC